>NZ_JARKVC010000018.1 GCF_029851875.1 Actinomyces sp. | reverse complement strand
CTCCGCCGAGCGCTGGAGCGCCCACGCCCCGCTCGTGGGGGAGTCCGACCTCTCGGCAACGCGCCGACGGGGCGGCGGCGCCGTCGTCCCTCGCCCCCGGGACGAGGGCGCCGCCTGGCTGTCAGGCCGGGCTCAGGCCTGCCGCTCGGCCGTCTCGACGACGTTGGCCAGCAGCAGGGCGCGGGTCATCGGCCCTACTCCCCCGGGGTTCGGGGACAGCCACGAGGCGACCTGGTCGACGCCGTCGGCCACGTCCCCCATGATGCGGCCCTTGCCGGTGGCCGGATCCACGACGCGGCTCACGCCCACGTCCAGCACGACGGCACCGGGCTTGACCATGTCAGCGCTGATGATCCCGGCCGAGCCTGCGGCGGCGATGACGACGTCAGCGCGGCGCACGTGCTCGGCCAGGTCCGCGGTGCCGGTGTGGCAGACGTCGACGGTGGCGTTGACGTCCTTGCGCATGAGCAGCAGGCCGATGGAGCGGCCCACGGTCACGCCGCGGCCGACGACGCACACGTCCCTGCCGTCCAGGGTGATCCCGTGCCGGGTGATGAGAGAGATACAGGCGCGCGGGGTACACGGCAGCGGCGAGGTGATGGGCTCCGAGCCGCGCAGGACCAGGCGCCCGAGGTTGGTCGGGTGAAGGCCGTCAGCGTCCTTGCCCGGGTCGATGCGCTCCAGGATCGCGTTGGTGTCCACGCCCTTGGGCAGCGGCAGCTGGACGATGTAGCCGGTGCAGGCGGGGTCGGCGTTGAGACGGTCGACCGCTGCCTCGATCTGCGCCTGTGTGGCGGTAGCCGGCAGGTCCACGCGGATGGAGGCGATACCGACCTCGGCGCAGTCGGTGTGCTTGCCGGCCACGTACCTGACGCTGCCGGGATCCTCACCGACGAGGATCGTGCCCAGGCCCGGTGTGATACCGCGGGCGCGCAGGGCGTCCACACGGTCCCCGAGCTCGGCCTTGATCGCAGCCGCGGTGGCCTTGCCGTCCAGGACCTGGGCGGCACCGGCCCAGGGAGCCCTCACTGGTCCAGCCCCGGGTAGAGCGGGAAGGCCTCGGTCAGGGCCTGGACGCGGGCACGCAGGCCAGCGAGCAGCTCGTCGTCGGCCTTGCCGGCAGCGCCAGCCACGAGGGCGGTGGCGATGACGTCCGCGACCTCGGTGAACTCAGTGGCACCGAAGCCGCGGGTGGCCAGCGCCGGGGTACCGATGCGCAGGCCCGAGGTGACGCGGGCCGGACGCGGGTCGAAGGGGACCGCGTTGCGGTTGACGGTGATGCCGGCGGCGTGGAGGAGGTCCTCGGCCTGCTGGCCGTCCAGGGCGGAGTCTCGCAGGTCGACCAGGACCAGGTGGACGTCCGTGCCACCGGTGACCAGCGCGATACCAGCCTTGGCGACGTCCTCACGCAGAAGGCGCTCGGCCAGGATCGCGGCGCCCTCGACGGTGCGGCGCTGGCGGTCCTTGAACTCCTCGGTGCCGGCGACCTTCATGGCCACGGCCTTGGCGGCCACGACGTGCATGAGCGGCCCGCCCTGCTGGCCGGGGAAGACGGCGGAGCTGAGCTTCTTGCCCAGCTCCTCACCGCGCGAGGAGATGATCATGCCCGAGCGCGGGCCACCGAGGGTCTTGTGGACGGTGGTGGACACGACGTCGGAGTGCGGGACGGGGCTGGGGTGCAGGCCGGCGGCGACGAGACCGGCGAAGTGGGCCATGTCCGTCCACAGGTAGGCACCGACCTCGTCCGCGATGGAGCGGAAGGCCTCGAAGTCAAGGTGGCGGGGGTAGGCGGACCATCCGGCGATGATGACCTTGGGACGCTCGCGCAGGGCGGCCTCGCGGACCTGGTCCATCTCGATGCGGTGGGTGTGCTCGTCCACGCCGTAGGCGGTGGCGTTGTAGAGCCGACCGGAGAAGTTGATCCTCATGCCGTGGGTGAGGTGGCCGCCGTGGGGCAGGGCCAGGCCGAGGATCGTGTCACCGGCCTGGGCCAGGGCGTGGAGGACAGCGGCGTTGGCCTGGGCGCCGGAGTGGGGCTGGACGTTGGCGTAGTCACCGCCGAAGACCTTGAGGGCACGCTCGATGGCGAGGGACTCGGCGACGTCGACGACCTCGCAGCCGCCGTAGTAGCGCTTGCCGGGGTAGCCCTCGGCGTACTTGTTGGTCAGGACCGAGCCCTGGGCCTGGAGGACCGCGCGGGGAACAAAGTTCTCCGAGGCGATCATCTCCAGGGTCTCGCGCTGGCGGACGAGCTCGCCGTCCAGGACGGCAGCGATCTCGGGGTCGAGCTCGGCCAGAGGCATGGCGTTGAGTGAGGTGGCGGCGGGACCAGTCATGGTTCTCCTCGGTGCGTTGTCTGAGCGCGGCGTGCCGCGCGGGGCGTCGCCCCCGGCCCAGGCGGGCGACCAGGTAACAGGTGCGTGCTCGCGGCCGGGTGCGACAGGCCAGCGGCAAGGCTGGTGGACGGTCAGGCCCTGAGCACGATCGCCGCTCCCCGGTGGTGGTCCACCCGAACGCCAGTCACGACGACGAGGACATGGTACGTCCAAGAGCACAGGCGAGGGCGAGAAGTCTCAGCACCTCGCCTGCGCAGATCCCCGCTGACGCGGGGTGAACTACTGATCTGTTGCATGACGTTGGCTCATCCCCGCTCACGCGGGGTTGGGAGTTGACGCTCCTGGTGCAGGATATCTGATCCGCTTGACACACCGATTGCAGTAGCACTACTTTATTTTGCATGACGTATTCAGTAATCGAGAGAGGAGCGCCAACCATGGACACCGGCACCGATACCACCACTGCACGCAGAACCGGCACGATCCGACTGCTCACCGAGTCTCTTCGCCTGATTCACTCGATCGTGCTCGTCCTGCTTACTTTTCTCTGACCCTTCCTCCAAAGCTTAGCGTCCGGTTACCCGCGCTACGTATCGCTCTATCCAACCCAACCACGAGGAAGCCCAAGAGCCATAGACTCATTAAGTGACGATCCCACGTACATGAAGGGGCCCCATGAACCTGCCGCCCACCGCCGCAGCAGCCTGGGCGAAGTCGGGCTACAACCCTGAACGCCGTAGATGGCTTCCGCTTCCGGTCCATCTTCTTGATGCTGCTGCCGTCGCCCGTCACCTCGCCAAGAGCTGGCTCTCCCCATCGATCCGCTCGATCATCGAGCGCGAGTTCGCCACGTCCACATCTGGCCTGACCCCAGCTGAGGAGTTCGCCGCCTTGGCCTCATGGATCTCGGGAGTCCACGACATCGGCAAGGCCTCCCCTGCGTTCGCCAGCAAGGTTTCCGAGCTGTATGACCGTATGTGCGAGTCCGGACTCGAGCGCGTCCCCGTGGATCCGCTCGAGCGCCGTAAGGTCCCCCACGGGCTAGCAGGACATCTCATCTTCCAGCAGTGGCTCGAGAACACCCAGGGATGGTCCTTCGAGTCTGCTGAGGCGCTGGCCTCCGTCGTCGGAGCCCACCACGGCATCCCACCCACGTATGCCAGTCTGCAGGAGAGCGCGGGACGCGAGCCCCTCATCGGCACTGGCACGTGGACCAGGGCTCAGCACGAGCTGCTCGAGCTGGTCACCGAGCGCTGCGACGTCCGCCCGCTACTCCCCCACTGGTCTGGGCGCACGTGGTCCCAACCCTTCCTGGTCCTCCTGTCCGGAGCGGTGATCCTCGCTGACTGGCTGGCCTCCACCGAAGACTATTTCCCTCTTGTCCCCGCCGACGACGACGGCCGAGAGCTTCTCGCCCCTGACCGGCACCACCAACGCGTCACGCAAGGACTGGCTCGAGTCGAGCTTCCTGCCCCATGGGCCCCCAGGGACGACGGCGCCGACGTCAACAGCTCCCTGAGACAGCGGTTCTCACTACCTGAAGGGGCCACGGCTACCGAGGTTCAGACGCGTGCCGTCGAGATGGCTCGCACGATGCCCGTACCAGGCATGCTCATCATCGAGGACTCCACCGGTGGCGGGAAGACCGAGGCTGCGCTCATGGCGGCGGAGGTGCTTGCTGCACGGAGCGCACGGGCAGGGGTGCTCTTCGCCCTCCCCACCCAAGCCACCACGGACGCCATGTTCAGCCGCGAGCTGTCCTGGTTGGAGAGCCTGGAGGAGGCATATGCTCTGGACGGCGCTCCGTCGACCTTCTCAGTCCAGCTCATTCACGGCCGGGCGCGTCTGAACAAGCAGGCAGGTCGGCTCCGCCGCCGCGGGTATGAGCTGCGCAGCCAGCTTCTCGGTTCCCTTGGTGGGGACGACTCGGCGCTCCCCCACCCCAGCCAGGTCGGCTGGGACGAGATCGAGGCACGTACTGGTCGTGAGCTCGACAGCTCCCATGGCAGACGCACGGATATCGCGATCGGCGCCTGGTTCAACGGACGGAAGAAGGCCATGCTGGCCGACTTCGTCGTCACCACCGTTGACCACCTGCTCTTTGGCGCGATGCGGTCCCCGCACCTGGCGCTGCGTCACCTTGGCCTCTCCCGCAAAGTGGTCATCGTCGATGAGGTGCACTCCTACTCCACCCACATGAACGTCTACCTCGACCGTGCTCTCACGTGGCTGGCAGCCTACGGCGTTCCTGTCATCCTGCTCTCGGCGACGCTCTCACAGGCCCGCTGCTCCGAGCTCACCACCGCCTACCGGCACGGGCTTGCCCTGGCCGACGGCCAGCGGGTACCACGGCACCCTGCTCCCGAACCGCTCAGCACGCCGTTCCCCTGCCTGGTCGCTACCGGACTGACAGGCTCCTGCGTCGTCGGCTCCTCCTCAGCCGGTCGGACGGCGCGTGTGCGAGTCGATCGCCTCGGGCGGGACCAGCTCGTCCCCACCCTGCGTACGGCACTGTCCGACGGCGGGTGCGCACTCGTCGTCAGGAACACGGTGCGCCGCGCGCAGGAGACCTCCGAGCTGCTGCGTACAGAGCTAGGAGAGGACGTGAGCGTCCACCACGCGCGGTTCACGGTCGGCGACAGGCTCGCCAAGGACGAAGACCTGCTGAGGAAGTTCGGCCCACCCCGCAGTGACCCTGACCGTCCCTATCGCGCCGTCGTCGTGGCCACGCAGGTCGTCGAGCAGTCTCTCGACGTCGACTTCGACTTGCTTATCACCGATCTCGCCCCGATCGACCTGATCCTCCAGCGCATGGGACGCCTTCATCGCCATGAACGTCCTCGACCCGCAAGACTGGCGGAGGCTACCTGCCTTGTTGACTGGTTGCCGACGCCCGTCTCGGAGACCCCTTCCCTGGAGGGCGGTGCTCAGGCCATCTACGGCTCCCTGGATCTGCTGCGCAGTGCTGCCGTGCTGCACAAGGTCATGGAAGGCCCAGGACAGATACGTATCCCGCAGGATGTGCACACCCTGATCGAGGGCGTCTACGGAGATCAGGTAGATACTCCTCCTGCATGGGACAAGGCGCTCCAGGATGCCGCAAGCAAGGCTGACGAGCTCACGAGGACCAAGATCGATGCCGCACGGACGTTCCTCCTGTCACCACCTCCACGCACGTCCTCCGCATCGTCCCTGATCGGATGGCTGCATTCCGCAGCCTCGGACAATGATGAGAAGGGTCGCGCTCAGGTCCGCGACGGCGAGGACTCTCTCGAAGTCATCCTCATCGACGCTCGTCGGCAAGGCGGGCAGGTCGGTCTCTACACACTGCCGACGGCAGGGGCACCTGCTCTCCCGATTCCTGACGATGACGCTCCTGAGCCCAAAGTCGCACGAACCATGGCGATGTCCGCGGTACGCCTACCTCCTCGGCTCTCCAACCCTCACGTCATCGACACCGTGATCTCCGAACTCGAGACACGGCTCGTACCCGCCTGGCAGAGTGTTCCTGAGCTTGCTGGTCAGCTAGTCCTCCCTCTGGAGCACGGCCGAGCCACCCTGGCAGGCATCACGCTCGAGTACTCCTCATCCACGGGTCTCAAGGAGGTCTCACCCCGATGACACCGAGCTTCAATCTTCTTGACGAGCCCTGGATCCGCGTGACCTGGCTCAACGGTGTGTCAGAAGAGGTCTCGCTCCTGACGCTGTTCCGCGACGCCACACAGATCGAGGGTATTCACGGCGAGATCGCCAGCCAGAACATCGCCATCCTCCGGCTGCTCCTCGCGATCTGCCACAGGACGATGGACGGGCCGGAGGAGCTCCAGGTCTGGAAGAACTACTGGAGGTCGCCAGGAAGTCTCGGCACGGACGCCTCGGCCTACCTGGAGCGGTTCCGCGGCCGCTTCGATCTACGAGATCCCGAGCAGCCGTTCTTCCAGGTTGCAGGCATCCACACGGCTTCAGGGAAGAGGTCCGGCTTAGAGTCACTGATCGCCGACATCCCGAACGGGCATCCGTTCTTTACCACCCGGATGGGCGAGGGCCTGTCCCGGATCAGCTGGGCCGAGGCGGCGCGTTGGCTCGTCCACGTCCATGCTTTCGATCCTTCAGGAATCCGTTCCGGTGCGGTCGGCGACCCGCGAGTCAAAGGAGGTAGGGGGTACCCCATTGGCCCGGGATGGACAGGGCAGATCGGGACAATCACTCTGTCTGGTGACAACCTCGAGCAGACGCTCTTGCTTAACACCGTGGTGTGCAGCTGTGTCGAAGGGTTAGAGGGCATCGACCCGGCGCATGACCTGCCTCCGTGGGAGCTCCCCGCAGACGGGCCGGAGGGATCTCTATCGAGGCAACCCACTGGGCCGGTCTCCTGCTACACGTGGCAGACCCGGCGTGTTCTCCTTCACGGCGAGGAGGACGTCACCTCCCTCTTCCTCGGCAACGGCGACAAGGCGACGCCGCAGAACCGACAGCACGTCGAGCCCTTAACAGCCTGGCGCTACTCCGAGCCCCAAAGCCAGAAGGCAAAGGCGACGGTCTACATGCCTCGCAAGCTCCCCACAGACCGGGCGATGTGGCGTGGGCTCCCGACGGTCGTCCCGCAGCTCAGTCCGATGGTGTCGACCAAGGCCGGGGGCCAGGTCAGTCGTTTCCTCGCGCCGGCAGTGATCACGTTCTATCAGCGGCTCATGTATCAACGCGTCGTTCCACCTCGCCGACTTCTGCCGATCCACGCCGTCGGCATGGAATACGGTGCCCAGGAAGCCGTGATTACCGAGCTCGTCGAGGACACGCTTCATGTACCCTCGGCCCTGCTCGGCCCAGACAACACACGGCTTCTCACCCTGGTCAGCGACGCTATCGAGGTCACTGAGCTGGCCGCGGGTGCCCTGAGAAACCTTGCTGCCAACCTGGACCGTGCTGCCGGCGGGAGTCCCGATACTGCTTCCGCCGCCCGCCAACGGGCCGGGGCGCAGTTCTACCAGGTCATTGATGAGCGCTTTCCCCGATGGCTCGCTGAGATCACAGACGCAGACCTTGAGTCCGTTGCCGAGCAGTGGCGAGAGATCCTTCGCTCCGAGGCTTGCAACCAAGCTGACCAGCTTGCAGAGAACGCCCCCAACACGGCATTCGCAGGGCGCGGGGACGGGACATCCCACATGGACGTCGGTCGAGCACTGTTCTTCTTCCACAGGAAGCTCTCAGTAGTTCTTCCAAAACCAGACTCTCAGCTCCCCGCAGCCCATGACGATGAAAGGGCAGATCAATGACAACACCGATCTCAGCCGCCCAGCCCACCGAGAGCGCCAGCGCCCCGTCGGATTCCGCTGCACGACGCTACCGGCCACTGCGCCGGGAAGGTTCCCTGGTCGAAAGACGTTTGGTCGGGCCACGAGGCCTTCAGCATCGTTACAGCGCTGGGGAGTCCTCCGGCAGAGCGGATCTTGCTGCCTTGCGCCGGGCAGCCCGCATGTCCCCTGGCGCGCTGCCCGAGGTGTGGAACCTGACTGAGGTTCCCGTGCCCCCAGGTCACTCTGACGCCCCGACGAGAGAGGAGATTGCCGTTCATACGGCAATGACGCTCTACGCGATTCATCAACAGTCACGCACTGAACCGATGCATGTTCCTGGTCGAGGGCTCGGTCAGGCCGCCCGAGCCCTGATCGGCCCCCCTGACGACGAGCTGTCCTCTGCCAGAGCACGTTTTAACGCACTCGTGACCTCAACGACGATGAGCGAGCTGACGCATCACCTTCAGGCATTCGTCTCGCAGCTGCGCGCTCGCCGTATCCCGCTCGACTACGCCGCCCTTGCTGACGAGCTTGTTCGTTTCCAGCAGGCGGACGGGGCCAAAGCCGTGCGACTCACCTGGGCGAGACAGTACGCCGACCTCAGCCGCACCCCTGTCCCTGACACCACCGATTCCACTGATTCCCTCTCAACCTTGGAGCACTGATATGAGCACCTTCGTCGACATCCACCTGATTCAGAGCCTTCCGCCCTCATGTGTCAACCGAGATGACTCGGGCTCTCCCAAGTCCGCTCTCTACGGCGGTGTTCGACGCCTCCGGGTCTCGAGCCAGTCCTGGAAGCGCGCCACCCGGCTCTACTTCAACGAGCACCTCGATGCCGCTGAGGTCGGCATCCGTACCAAGCGAGTCGTTGAGCTCCTTGCAGACCGTATCGGCGAGATCGCTCCTGACCTCGCTGACTCCGCCCTTGCCCTGGCCGAGCAGGTGTTCTCCGCCGCCAAGATCAAGGTCGCTCCGCCCCGCGGTAAGAAGGAAGCACCCGCAGAGTCTGGTTATCTTCTCTTCCTCTCCACCAGTCAGATCAATCGCCTAGCCGAGATGGCTACCCGCGCTGCTCACGCAGGCGAGAAGATCGACCCGAAGGAGACGAAGAAGATCTTCAAGGAAGAGCACGCGATCGACATCGCCTTGTTCGGGCGCATGGTTGCCGACGACGCCGATCTCAACGTCGATGCTGCATGCCAGGTCGCGCACGCCATCTCGACTCACGCCGCAGAAAACGAGTACGACTTCTTCACCGCTGTCGATGACGAGAAGTCGCGCGCCGCGGAAGAGGACGCCGGTGCTGGAATGATGGGAACCGTCGAGTTCTCTTCAGCAACGATGTATCGCTACGCGACCGTCAACATGGACATGCTCGTTGAGAACCTGGGGGACCAGGACGCTGCTCTGCGAGCCCTGGGCGTGTTTCTTGAGGGCTTCTGCCTGTCGATGCCCACTGGGAAGCAGAACACCTTTGCCAACAGGACTCTTCCGGACTCGGTGGTCGTCTCCGTGCGGGACGACCAGCCGGTCTCACTCGTCGGCGCCTTCGAGAAGCCGGTCCGCACCACCGAGTCTGACGGCTTCCTGACTCGCTCAGTCGAGGCCCTCGCTAGGTACGAGCACGCGGTCGAGGCGAACTTCGGGCTGAAGCCTCAGGCCTCGTTCGTGGTCTCCCTCGCTGACGTCCCAGAGCTCGCAAGCCTCGGCGAGCGCACCACCTTTGCTGACCTGCCCGGCAAGGTGTGCGATGCGGCCGCGCACGCTCTCGTCCCGGAGCACAGCTGATGTCTGTACTCCTCCTTCGACTTGCTGGACCTCTGCAGTCGTGGGGAGTCAAGTCCCGGTTCACTGTTCGTGGAACTGAGCTCGCTCCCACCAAGAGCGGTGTCATCGGAATGCTGGCTGCCGCCGTCGGACGGCGCCGGACTGATCCGATTGAGGACCTGCTGTCGCTACGTTTCGGAGTCCGTAAGGACCAGCCTGGCACCGTGCTACGCGATTTCCACACCGCTCGCACGCTGGACGGCAAGCAGAGCATGCCGCTGTCTGAGCGCTACTACCTCGCCGACGCCGTCTACCTGGCGGCCATCGAGGGCGAGGAGAGTCTGCTTGAGGGTCTTGACGCAGCGCTTCGGCACCCGGTGTTTCCTCTCTATCTGGGGCGACGCTCCTGCCCGCCAAGCCAACCGTTGTCTCTTGGCATCCGGCACGTCCCTTTGCTGCAGGCGCTGACAGACGAGCCGTGGCAGGCTGCCGATTGGTTCCGCACACGACAGGACAACAGCTTCCGTGCCGAGATCGTCATCGATGCTGCCTCCCTGGCTCCAGATGAGAGAGGCGTGGGATACACAACGCTCGACTCCCCCGTCTCTTTCGATCCACGACGACGTGACTACCGGGTCCGGGAGGTCGAGAGGCTCTTCGTACCTGTTGGCGACGGCCACCGGCACGACAGCCACGACCCGATGTCTGATATCGAGGAGGCAGGCAGGTGTTCCTGACGAGAATCGAGCTTGACCCGAGCAGAAGACAGGCACGTAGGTACCTCGGCTCGCCCCAGGTGATGCACGCCGTCGTTCTCAAAGCCACTGGAGCAACAGCCCCAGGTGGAGCAGGGCGCGTACTGTGGCGCGTCGATGAGACACCCTCGACGACCTCCCTGTACCTCCTGACCCCCTCGAGGCCAGACTGCTCGCAGATCCTCGACGAGGCTGCTCTCATCGGGACGCAGGCCCGAACCCTTGACTATGAGCCCTTCCTGAGCAAGTTCGCTCAGCATCAGGTGTGGGCGTTCCGCCTAGCGGCGAACCCTTCTCGAGCCATCTCGCAGGGCATCGGTGCTCGTGGCAAGAGGCAAGGACACGTGACGGTCGAGCAACAACGCGAGTGGCTGCTCTCACGAGCGGCAGCACATGGTTTCCACGTGCTGCCCGCTGACGGGGCTCCGGAGTCAGTGGGGTCCTCCCTGACGGTTGTTCGTCGGGCACGGCCTGTGTTTGGCCGGTCAAATCCAGAACATGGACGACGGGACCGCGTGACGATTAACCGGACGGTCTTTGAAGGCCTCCTGCAGGTCACTGATCCAGATCTTCTCCGTACCACGCTCATATCTGGTATCGGTCGTTCCAAGGCCTACGGTTGTGGTCTCATGACGCTCGCGAAAGTGCGTTAACTGCCATGGTACGGGTGCTGCCTGCTCCGGTCTCCGCATTACCCCGCGTCCAGGACCGACTGTCATTTCTCTATCTCGAGCACTGCGTCGTCCACCGTGAGGACGGTGCGGTGACGGCAAGGGACGAGAAGGGGATCATCCGGGTCCCGGCCGCCTCGCTGACCTCTATCCTCTTCGGTCCAGGGACATCAGTCAGCCACCAGGCCATGATGCTCCTCGGAGAATGTGGCACCACTGCCGTGTGGGTAGGCGAACGAGGTGTGCGCTATTACGCACACGGACGTTCTTTGGCCACGTCAGCCCGTCTTCTGATCGAGCAAGCAGCAAGAGTCTCCTCGCCGCAAAAACGACTTCGTGTGGCTCGCGAGATGTATTGCATGCGGTTCGAGAATGAAGACGTCAGTCGCATGACCATGCAACAGCTCCGCGGTAAGGAAGGCGCACGCGTTCGCGAGATCTACCGGAGTCACTCCCGTCGAACCGGAGTTCCGTGGACACGTCGTGATTACCGACCGGATGACTTCGAAGCCTCCGATCCCATCAACCAGGCGCTTTCTGCGGCACACGCTGCTCTGTACGGAGTCGTGCACGCGGTCATCGTGGCACTCGGATGTTCTCCCGGTCTTGGTTTTGTTCACACGGGCCACGAACGATCGTTCGTCTACGACATTGCTGACCTGTACAAGGCAGAGGTGACGATTCCCGTAGCCTTCGACGTTGTTGCTGAAGGTATGGAAGATCTTCCGGCAACAACGCGTCGTCGTGTGCGAGACCAGATCTTCGAACAGCATGTCATTGAGCGTTCAGTCTCGGATATCTATCGGCTTCTAGGCCAGGAACAGTCTGAGGACCTGACTATCAATGTCGTCTCACTGTGGGACTACCAACGACAGTCCGTCGCAGGTGGGGCCAACTACGCGATCGGGATGGAGGCATCGTGGTCGTCCTGATTCTCTCAGCCGCTCCGGCCTCTCTTCGCGGCGCTGTGACCAGGTGGCTCCTGGAAGTCTCTCCAGGAGTCTTCGTCGGGCGGTTATCCGCTCGAGTGCGCGAGCACCTGTGGGAGATAGTCCAGACCTACATCGGGGACGGACGCGCTCTCCTAATCTGGTCGGTCCGTTCAGAACAGCGCTTCGCCGTCGCCTCGTTGGGACACGAGCGTGAACCTGTCGATATCGAGGGATGTACAGTCATGCGTTCGTCGTATCGTGTCTCTCAGGGATGGACGGCCATACCCGGAGCAGTCAAGCCGGCGAAGGAGTCGTGGTCCATCGCAGCACGGCGACGGCGTTTTCGGAACTCCGCAGAACGTTCTCTAGGTCAGCGATAAAGAGATCTCGTCCTCAACGCGAGGAACCTCGTTGAGATTCCAAGGATTTCTAAGTGTCGACCCCGCGTGAGCGGGGATGAGCCCCTCCTCGGCTGCCGCGTAGTCGGTGTCCGTGAGTCGACCCCGCGTGAGCGGGGATGAGCCCCACATATAAGGAGAACCAATGGACACCCACCAGTCGACCCCGCGTGAGCGGGGATGAGCCGCAGCAGCGAGAGACACCGATCGCACGCGGCCAGTCGACCCCGCGTGAGCGGGGATGAGCCGTCCTCGCCTGCCGGGGTGATGGCGTGCATGCGGTCGACCCCGCGTGAGCGGGGATGAGCCCGAAGAAGCCCCCTGCCAGCGTGTGCTGGCAGGGGTCGACCCCGCGGGAGCGGGGATGAGCCGGGTCCGCGATGCTGGCGCCGTCAGGAGTCAGGGTCGACCCCGCGTGAGCGGGGATGAGCCGAATGCGTCGCTACTAAGCGCGCCTGCCAGGCCGTCGACCCCGCGTGAGCGGGGATGAGCCCGGCAAGTACGAGCCGCGCCACCTGGCTCCACGGTCGACCCCGCGTGAGCGGGGATGAGCCCCAGCCTCAGACACCGAAGAGGTCGCCACAGGCGTCGACCCCGCGTGAGCGGGGATGAGCCCGCTTCCGGGCGCTGCTCGGGCACACCCCCATAGTCGACCCCGCGTGAGCGGGGATGAGCCCACGCCCCGTATCGGGGTCGCGCAGCGCGTCCAGTCGACCCCGCGTGAGCGGGGATGAGCCCCTCCAGCGCGAGCGAGCGCACCCCCGTGAACAGTCGACCCCGCGTGAGCGGGGATGAGCCCGGACGGCCTGTGCCGTGGGCGGACGTGATCGGGTCGACCCCGCGTGAGCGGGGATGAGCCGACCACGACGTCACCGGGCTGGGCCTGGGCGACGTCGACCCCGCGTGAGCGGGGATGAGCCGGCCAACCAGGGCGACTACAGCTCTTATGTGGCGTCGACCCCGCGTGAGCGGGGATGAGCCCCTCCCCATGAACCACCTGACGATCACCGGCTAGTCGACCCCGCGTGAGCGGGGATGAGCCGCCCTCACCGCCCTGACCGCCCAGGGCCAGACCGTCGACCCCGCGTGAGCGGGGATGAGCCGACGTCAAGCGCTACCGCGATGCCTGGAATCAGGTCGACCCCGCGTGAGCGGGGATGAGCCTGAGCGAGCCAGGCAGGGTGATAAGGCGCATGTGTCGACCCCGCGTGAGCGGGGATGAGCCCGTCCGCAAGGGCCTGAACGTCGTGGTGTTCATGTCGACCCCGCGTGAGCGGGGATGAGCCCCCTGTCTTGATGCCCTCCCAGACGGCGGACAGGTCGACCCCGCGTGAGCGGGGATGAGCCGACCCCCGCGGTGTAGGCCGAGCCTCTGAAGCCGTCGACCCCGCGTGAGCGGGGATGAGCCCCAGTCCCACGGCGCGCCGGGGGCGTCGTGGCCGTCGACCCCGCGTGAGCGGGGATGAGCCGGCGCAATGAGCAGCACCGCTATCGCGATCACGGTCGACCCCGCGTGAGCGGGGATGAGCCGGCGCCGCACCGGACGAGCGCGGTGCCAGACGCGTCGACCCCGCGTGAGCGGGGATGAGCCCTCGAACAGGGTCTCAGACGCCAGGGACACGGTGGTCGACCCCGCGTGAGCGGGGATGAGCCGGCCGGTCTCCTCATCGGCCTGTGCCAGGGCCTGTCGACCCCGCGTGAGCGGGGATGAGCCGGCCGGTCTCCTCATCGGCCTGTGCCAGGGCCTGTCGACCCCGCGTGAGCGGGGATGAGCCCCCCCCCATGACCATCGACCCCACCGACCACCGCGAGGTCGACCCCGCGTGAGCGGGGATGAGCCCCCCCCCCAGACCGGCGAGTGGGAGGACGCCGGCGAGTCGACCCCGCGTGAGCGGGGATGAGCCCCTGGGGGTCCTCCTCCTGTCCGTCCTCCTCGTGTCGACCCCGCGTGAGCGGGGATGAGCCGTACGTCCCGGCAGAGCCAGACGTGGTCCCTGCGTCGACCCCGCGTGAGCGGGGATGAGCCGGACTTCCTGGCCCGGGCGGAGGGCCTGGCCGCGTCGACCCCGCGTGAGCGGGGATGAGCCCGGGGCCGGTCACCGGGAAGCACACCGGCCCCTGTCGACCCCGCGTGAGCGGGGATGAGCCCACATTTCGGGTCATATTGCATTGAAAGCCTATGGTCGACCCCGCGTGAGCGGGGATGAGCCGGCGTCGGTGTCGTCGGTGACCTGGTAGCGGACGTCGACCCCGCGTGAGCGGGGATGAGCCCGGCCGAGTCATCGGCAGCTGACGCCAGCACCTGTCGACCCCGCGTGAGCGGGGATGAGCCCATTGGGCGTCGCTTGCGCATGGTCGGTCTCCTGTCGACCCCGCGTGAGCGGGGATGAGCCCCCGCCTCCTGGCCTGGTGCTGGTGGCGGGTGAGTCGACCCCGCGTGAGCGGGGATGAGCCGACCCGCAAGCACCGCCGCACCCGCCGTAGCGTCGTCGACCCCGCGTGAGCGGGGATGAGCCGTACCTGCACGACGCCCTCCACATCGCCAGCAAGTCGACCCCGCGTGAGCGGGGATGAGCCGGTGAAGACGTTGACTGTGGCACGAGCAGCGGCGTCGACCCCGCGTGAGCGGGGATGAGCCGCGCCTAACGCGGCGCGAGCGCACTCGCGGGCAGTCGACCCCGCGTGAGCGGGGATGAGCCGCCTGTGACGCCGTGGCGGGCGAATGCTGTGAGGTCGACCCCGCGTGAGCGGGGATGAGCCCCAGCCCACCACGGCCTGGACGACCGTCATGATGTCGACCCCGCGTGAGCGGGGATGAGCCCGACCTGGCCGCCATGATGGGCAAGGAGGCTGAGTCGACCCCGCGTGAGCGGGGATGAGCCCGCCTGGAGCATCGGGATCGAGTGCAGGCCAGAGTCGACCCCGCGTGAGCGGGGATGAGCCGCTCCAACGCCGCCAGAGGATGCGCCTCCATGGGTCGACCCCGCGTGAGCGGGGATGAGCCCAAGCCAAGGGCGCTCAGGGGGTGGGAGGGTACGTCGACCCCGCGTGAGCGGGGATGAGCCCTTTGCGCCCTCCCACTGCAGGGTGAGCACGCTGTCGACCCCGCGTGAGCGGGGATGAGCCCAGGCACGGAGCGGACCACGCTCACCCCGCACAAGTCGACCCCGCGTGAGCGGGGATGAGCCTAGCGCCGGCACCCTGACGATCACAGACGAGACGTCGACCCCGCGTGAGCGGGGATGAGCCCCAGATCGCCCCCTCCGGACTGATCCTCTCAGCGTCGACCCCGCGTGAGCGGGGATGAGCCGGTGGAGGTCGACTCCACCATCCAGTCCAACGTCGTCGACCCCGCGTGAGCGAGGATGAGCCCACCCCGCTCAACCTCGCCATGAGCGACCGTGAGTCGACCCCGCGTGAGCGGGGATGCGAAGAAGTGAGGAGGCGCCTGCGCCGAGAACGCGTTTTTCTTCCCCGATGCCTCGGGAATATCGCGCGTTGGCCTCAGCCTGCCACTGAAATGCTCTCGACAGGCTGTGGTCGTACAGCGACCAGCCCGTTGCTGCGCGGCCACAACCCTCAGCGCCGTCGGAACACAGGCACCGTGAAGAAGTTGACCGCCGTGGTGACCATCTTGCCCGCCGTGAAGCCCCTCACCGCTCCAGAAGTCCTCCCAGTCGCCCTGAGGAAGGTAGGTCTGCCACTCCTTGGCACCCGGCTGCGTGACCGGATGAACAAGCAGCGTGCTGCCGAGCTTGTACTGCAACGGGTGGTTCCAGATCTCCGGATCATCCGCGTGGTCGAAAAACATCGCACAGTGAGGGTCCGTCCACCAGCCTGGCTCGGGCAGACCGAGCGCCCCCAGCACGGCCTGGACCGCTGGCAGCCCACCACACCGTGAGCGGTCTTTCCTTCCCGTTCCAGGCAGGCAGCCCATGGGCGGGCACACCTACGCCCCGCGGCCGTTGCGGCAGCGGGGCATACGGGTGACTGATACAATAGGACCACCCGGTCCGCGAGCGCGGTGAGTGGTCCGTCATGTGCTGGCTGGCGGTTCTATGCGTTGTCGAGGGCGCGGATGCGGTCGATGCACATCAGTGCCATGTCTCCGACCTGCTTGAACGCGCTCTGGTCGGAGTGGGTGAAGGCTGTGAACTCCTCGACGATCGGAGCAAGGACGTGGTCCGGGGCCCGGTGTCCGAGGTGCCATGCCATGTCGAGGGCGTGCACGACGCCCCATGTCTCATCGGCGCCGTTGAAGTCAACTGTGCGCACAGGGTCCGTGCTCCAGCCAAGGTGGGGTACACGTCAGCGAGGAGGGCCTCATAGTCCTCCTCGATAGCGTGTCCAGCCTCGTTGTACAGCGTCATAGAGGATTTGTATTGGTGAGCCGGTCAGTGTTTTGTAGGGCTGGGCAGTGGTTGTTCCGTCAGGTTCGTTGCTGATCACCCCGTCCCCACAGACCGGGTAGCAGTGCCCGACGAGACGGTCGGTGTGCCGTCTGGGCCCGGTATCAGAAGGCGTCGACGATGACGCCGTGGACGTCTCGGCACATCCTGCGGCGATCGCCTGGCGCACAGACCATTGCGGGGCGACCCCGCGTGGCAGAGAGACGAGCCAGTCCTGGACCGGCAGGCCGCGCAGCCTCAGCCTCGCCTCCTCGACGTCGGCGTTCTCGTCTTCCCACGATGAGTCGACCGTCATACTCGCAGACCCCACCCATAGTCACAGACCACCAAGGCTGCCCGCCGCCAGTCCGCCCCGCGGACCCGAAACATCCTTGTCAATCACCGCCGCTACCCTCTGGCCATGAGCTCAGCCCCGACCACCGCGCCTGCGACCGCGGCTACCCCGACCCCCTCCCCCACCACAGGCGACGCCCAGCACCTGGTGCTCACCCTCTCCTGCCCCGACCGCCCCGGCATCGTCCACGCGGTTACCGGCGCCCTGGCCCGCCGCGGCGGCAACATCACTGAGTCCCAGCAGTTCGGTGACGCAGAGTCCGGCCTGTTCTTCATGCGCGTGGCCGTCCTGACCCGCGTCCCGCGCACCGAGCTGGAGGCGGATGTCGCCGAGCTCGCGGCCACCTACGAGATGCGCTGGTCCCTGGACGAGGCCGACCGTCCCCTCCGCACCCTCCTTATGGTCTCCAAGGAGGGCCACTGCCTGTCCGACCTGCTCTTCCGTGCCAAGAGCCAGGGCCTGCCCATCGACGTCGTCGGCGTGGTCGGCAACCACGAGACCCTGCGCGACGTCGCCGAGTTCTACGGCGTCCCCTTCCACCACATCCCGGTCACCAAGGACACCAAGGCAGAGGCCGAGGCCGCGCTGCTCTCGCTCGTGGACTCCCTGGAGGTCGAGCTGGTGGTGCTGGCCCGCTACATGCAGATCCTCTCCCCCGCGCTGTGCGAGACCCTGCACGGCAACGTCATCAACATCCACCACTCCTTCCTGCCCTCCTTCAAGGGCGCCAAGCCCTACCAGCAGGCCCACGACCGCGGCGTCAAGCTCATCGGCGCCACGGCTCACTACGTCACCCCGGACCTGGACGAGGGCCCCATCATCGAGCAGGACGTCACCCGCGCCTCGCACGCCGACTCCGCCCTCCAGCTCCAGCGCAAGGGCCAGGACGTCGAGCGCCGCGTGCTCGCCCAGGCCGTCAAGTGGCACGCCGAGCACCGGGTCCTGCTCAACGGCCACCGCACCGTCGTCTTCGCCTGAGCAGCTACCTGCTGCCGCCGGCCCTCTCCGCTCCTGGTCGTACCCGGCCTCAGCGCCCACAATCGGAAG
Organism: Actinomyces sp.; assembly: GCF_029851875.1. Classification (GTDB taxonomy): domain Bacteria; phylum Actinomycetota; class Actinomycetes; order Actinomycetales; family Actinomycetaceae; genus Actinomyces. The sequence goes on along the minus strand of NZ_JARKVC010000018.1, from coordinate 74,366 downwards.
GTAGCTGCGGGTTGAGGGCAGACTGGGACCATGACAGCTCCTGGACCCCACAAGCCCCGCCTCGCCGTCGTCGCCTGCATGGACTACCGTCTCAACCCGTTGACGGTCCTGGGCCTGACTGAGGGCGAGGCCTACGTCATCCGCAACGCCGGCGGTATCCTCACCGACGACGTCCGCCGCTCCCTGGCCATCGCGCAGCACGCGCTGGGTGTGGAGGAGATCGTCCTCGTCCACCACACCGACTGCGGCATGGCGGGCCTGAGGGACCAGGACCTTGCCAGCCGGCTCGCTGGTGCCACAGGCATCCGCCCCACCTGGCGTCCCGGTGGTTTCGCCAGCGCGGAGGAGGATCTGCGCGAGATGATGGCCGCCCTGGCCTCAGACCCGCACGTCCCGGCAGGAGAGCGTGCCCGTGGCCTCGTCTACGACGTCACCACGGGCACACTGAGCGAGGTCAGTCGTTGACGACGACGCCGCGACGCACCACGGTGACAGGGTTGAGCTCAGCGTCCGTGACGACGACGTCCCCCCACCGTCCGGCCTCCAGCGCACCGATGCTCTTATCACCGATGACGCGTGCCGGCTGGAGCGAGGCGGAGTAGACCGCGTCGAGCAGGTCGACCCCGCCCTTCCACGTCGTGCGCACGACGTCGATGAGGTGCGCGGTCCCCCCGGCGATGGCGCCGCCGTCGGTCAGGCGAGCGACACCACCGGAGACCGTGACCGGCTGGGAGCCGAGCACGTACTCACCGTCGGCCATCCCGGCTGCGGCCATGGCGTCGGTGATGAGGACGATGTTCTCCTTGCCCACCAGGTCAAAGACCTCTCGCACGATCTGCGGAGCCAGGTGCACGCCGTCGCCGATGAGCTCGACGACGCAGCGCCAGCCCGCCGCCCCGGCCAGGAAGGAGGGCACCGGTCCGGGCTTGCGGTGGTGGATGGGACGCATGCCGTTGAACAGGTGGGTCACCGTCGCCCGCTCCGAGCGCACCGGCTCACCAGCCGTGAGCCGCGCCTGGATGCGGGTCTCGGCATCGTCAAGAGCCTCGCGCACCGGCGCGGACTCGGAGTCGGTGTGGCCGAAGGAGGGCAGGGCGCCGCCGGCCAGCAGGGCCTCGATCACGCCGTCGTCGCCTGTGACCCCGGGCTTCTCCGGCGCGATGGTCATGGTGACCACGTGCCCGCGCCCGAGCTCCAGGAGCTCTCGGGTCAGGGCGACGTCAGGGTCAGTGATGTAGGTGGGGTCCTGCGCCCCGCAGCGTTCCACCGAGACGAAGGGGCCCTCGAAGTGGATCCCGGCGATCTCGCCCTCCTCGGCGAGGTCGGCGAGGAGGCGGGTGCGCTCCTTGAGGACCTCGCCGCTGGCCGTCACGCACGAGGTCACCAGGCTCGTGGTGCCGTGGCGGCGGTGCTCCATGACCGCCGTCATCGCCTGCTCACGGGTGGTGGCGTTGGGGAAGGACTCTCCGCCCCCGCCGTGGCAGTGAACGTCCACCAGACCGGGGATGAGGTACCCGTCCTGCGGCGCCGCGGCGGCGTGGGCGACCTCCTCACCGAAACCAGCTCGCTGGGCCTGGCTGGTCTCACCGACCCAGGCGATGTGTCCGTCAGTGATGACGACCGCGCCGTCCTCAATGATCTCGAAGGGGGTAACAACTCGGCCGGTAAAAGCAACGGTGCTCATGGGGACAGCCTACGCCACCTGGTCCAGACCACCCAGGCGGCCAACCGGCGTCCAGGCACGTGCGCGGCCGCCTCCCTCCTCAGTCCTGGCCGGTCCTCAGCCGGGAGGCCATCCGGCCCACCGCTCGCTCGACGTCCCGCTCCAGCCTCGCTGACCGCCTGGCGCCCTGCGCCCACACCAGTGCCTGACCTGCCGGACGCACAGCGACCACGCGGCCCCGGTCCACCAGGAGGGGACGGAACATGCCGTTCATGGACGGACAGATGAGGCGCTCGCCTGCCTCGTCGGTCAGGCACAGGCGGTCCTTGTACCCCACGTGCAGCTCGTCGAAGGAGGCCAGGAACAGCGTGCCCTGGGCCGCTGCGCGGGCGCGGGACAGCATGTCGGGCAGGTCAGCGCGCATGTAGAGCACCTCCCCCGCCCGCCGCGAGCCCGGCGACGCGGCCCCGCCCGCACCTGCCGGGCCTTCCAGCACCCGCACCCGGCCCCGGTCGCCGCCTTCGGCGACAGCACGGACCAGGGGCACGAGGCCGCGGAGGGCCGCGTCGACCTGGCCGGCGGCGAAGTCAGCGGCGTTGGTCACCTCCACGGCGTCCTCCAGCGCCTGCCTGCTCTCACCTACCGGCAGGGTGGTCCAGCGGGCCAGGTCGGCCGCACTGACCGGGCCGTGGCTCGTGGCGTACCGCCGCGCGATCTCCGCCAGCGCCTGGCGGTGCCCGTCGCTTCCGTGTCCGCCGCCACTGCCCCCTGGCCCCAGATGCGCGCCAGGCAGCTGCGTGGCGTCGATGAGCAGGTGCTCGTTGCCCTGTCTCGGGCCCTGGACCAGGACGCCGGTGACGTGCAGAGCAAGGACCAGGTGGCGGCGCGCGTCGGGCTCCGGCATCCCACGCTCGAGGAGCGGGCGGAGCACACCCGCCTCCTGCCAGGCGGAGACGAGCTCGGCGCGGGTGAGCCCCGTCCGGCCGTCACGGTGGGCTGAGCCCAGCGCCGTCAGCGCCGTCGTCCCGGCTCGCTCAAGGACAGCCTCATCGAGGCCGTAGCGCCGGCGGTCACCGGCCATCCAGGTCTCCATGCGGTGGGCCAGGGCCAGGCGCAGCCAGTGGTGGTCAGCCGCGGTGGTGATGTGCACCGTGCCGCGCATGGGCCAGGAGCGGACCAGCGCTCCGGCCTGGAAGGCTGCGTCAACGTCCTGTCGCGTGAGCCCCGCAGGCACGCGCGAGAGGATCGCGTGGGGCACGGCCGAGGGCTGCTGCCCCTGGATGGCCAGCTGGCGTCGCACCGCCTCCGCCGGATCAGGTGCCTGGGTCTGTGCCACCAGGCCCTGGGCCACGATCCGTAGGAGCGACTTCTCACGGGGCGAGGACCTCGGGGCCGTCACCTGACGGGCGGGGCTGCGCTTCGACGTCGTCATCAAGCCTCCTTGCCTGGTAGCGGGAGCAGAACCTGGGTCTGGTGCGCGCACGGCCTCAGAACAGCCGCGAGCCGGGATCGTCCATCCCGCGCATGGCGTCGTAGTCCAGCACGAGGCAGCGGATGCCGCGGTCCTCAGCCAGGACACGGGCCTGCGGCTTGATCTGCTGGGCGGCGAAGACGCCGCGGACCGGGGTCAGCAGCGGGTCGCGGTCCAGCATGTCGAGGTAGCGGGTCAGCTGCTCGACGCCGTCGATCCCACCCACGCGCTTGACCTCGACGGCGATCGCGCGGCCCTCGCCGTCGCGCACGAGCAGGTCCACCGGGCCGATCGGAGTGGGGTACTCGCGGCGGACCAGCCGGCAGCCCGGTCCGATGAGCTCGGTCTGCTCAGCCAGGAGCTCCTGCAGGTGGGCCTCCACGCCGTCCTTGGTCAGTCCCGGGTCCGCCCCCAGGTCCATGGACTCGTCTGAGAAGACCTCGAACAGGCGGATGACGAGCCGGTCGTCAGTCTTGGTCGCCGAGACCTCCCAGCGCTGGGCGACGCCGATCTCGGCATCCTCCTCGTTGACCTCGACCTCCGTCAGGCGCGCGGGCGGGCTCATCCAGTTCAGCGGCTTGTAGGAGCCACCGTCGGAGTGGACGAGCACCGAGCCGTCGGCCTTGACCATGATGAGGCGCTTGGCCCGGGGCAGGTGGGCGTCCAGACGACCGGAGTAGTCCACGGAGCAGGAGGCAATGACAACACGCACGCCGGGCAGCCTACCGGTAAGGCAACAGACCCACGTGCCGAAGGACCTGAGCGCCTGGGTATCACTTCAGTGCTATGGAGAGTCCCAGAGCACCGGCTCATAGACCGTTCCCTCTAGGTCCCGCATCTGCCTCTCGACACTGGTCGCCAGACCTGGGTCGTCAACGTGCAGGCCGAGCTCGACATTGCGTTCTTCGGCGCTGTAGGAAAAGTTTGCACTTCCCACCAACAGAAACCGGTGGTCGATGCTGAGGAACTTGGCGTGGCTCGTCACGGCCCACTTGTCCTTGCCTGGGGCTCGTGTCCGTAGTACGACGGCACCCACCAGCAGGCGCGCGATCTCATCGGTACCGAGCGCCCGCCAACCTCGTGGCGCTTCCCCCCGACCCGCAATGTCATCGTGACGCCGAACAGACCGGCCGCCCTTGCGAACGAACCTCCCGTCAGCCACCTGCGTGTCGACATACAGCCGCACCGCCACACCCGGCCGTTCCCTCACCAAGGTAGTGAGCGCCGTCCACAACGCAGAAGTGGGGTGCAAGTTGTAGGTAGCACAGATGACCGAAGTCATCGCGCTGCTCGCCTTGCCGAAAACGTCGCCTGTCAAGGTACCCGTACCCAACAAGCCAGCGGGCGCCGTCCACACGGGCTCTGCCGTTCGTATCCTGCTCGCTGCCCCGGCAATAGCATCTAAGACAGCCACGCTGTGCTCACGCGCCAGAGGGCCGAGCCCAGCGGCCTGGAAGAGATCCCGGACTCGTCCCCGGTGCGCAGCCGGGACGACGGCGAGCGCCTGGCTAAGGGTCCTACCGGAGGACAGACGCGCAGCGATCCCCTCCGCCTCGGTACAGGTGAGAAGAGCACCGAGCATCCGCAACGGCTCGTGGACATCCGATGACACGCGATCGCTCCTGTCCTACCCAAGCCGGACGTCGTGGAAGAACGCGAGGTCCGTCGACACTACCATCCTGCCATTCAGCGTGTACTCCCCGGCCAGCGGGACGACAAGACGGCGGTCGAGGAAGCGGTTGGCCCGCTCGCACGAGGTCTCCGAGACCATGGTGCAGCAGTGGCAGGCGGCACCGTGGAGGAAGTCCTCAGGATCCTGCGGCACGCGCCTGGCGCACACCGGGTCCGACGAGCAACGCATCATTCCCGTGAGCGCGGCATCGACCACCTGAGCGAGACGGTCGGGGTCGGCTAGGGCCACAAGTCCGCCGAGGGTCCCGTCGGAGTCGGAGGCCGTCGTTGTCAACAGCATCCCGGCCGCTGCAGGCCGCGACGTTGTTGCCGCCCAGGCATAGACGCGCTCGGAGATGGAAGCGGCCCCGTAGCCCGATGACATGGCCATCTCGCGGATGAGCGCGTGAGCAAGGGTGTGCACCAGCCAGTAACGCGGCGGCACGAAGCGCTCGTCAGGATTGACTTTCTTGGCGGTCTCGGAGAAGCGCCGCTCCATGTTGCGCCGGTGAGCCTTCCGATGCGCTGCCCACAACGGACTGGCGCGCACCTGCTCCTCCCAGGAGGCAACCGCGTCCTCATCAAGCTGGAGGAAGATCCCCTCACCGCGGTCCTCAGTGGCGGGGACCCAGGTCGGGCGGCCTGACCGGGCAAGAGGGACGAGCCGCGCTCCGGTGTCGTCGACGCGGTCGAAGTCGTCGATGCGGGTGAAACCGAGGACGGCGTTGACCTTCCGCAGACGGTCGACGGCGAGGACCCGACCGATCCCGTCCGGCATCGCCCCGAGCCGACGGGGCGAGACCACGAGCCCGCTGGCGGAGTCCTCGTGCCGCTCGCCCGGCGGCTCCTGCTGGAGGTAGTTCCACTCGGGGACGAGGAGGTCCACCGGGTCCCACTCCTCGCGACGGCACAGTCGCTCGTCCTCGCTCTCGGTCGGAGCAGAAAGCTTCCGCAGCAGCTCGGTGAGCTCGGCGTCACGAAGGTCGACCAATCGCGCAGCATCAGCGTCACTGCGCCTGAGAAGCCTCCGGGCCAGGTTCACGTCTGCCCCGACATACTCCCGGTCCTCACCAAGTGCCCTACTGAGCACCGCAATCCGGTCCCGCTCCACCTCAGCAGGGTCGAGCCTCGGCATATCAATGATGGATTGCGTAGTGGCAAACCAGAGGTTGGAGGCACCCACGAGCATCACCCGAGGCTCGGCCTGGCACCCCTCGGGATCGAAGACCCCCAGGTGCGGATGGCGTCCGCGGCAGCGCGGCAGCCGACTGCGCCCATCCTCGCCCTGGGCTTGAGACATAGAGCGACTGGCCCCGCAGGCCCGGCAGCCGACGACAGCTGTCGCGCCGCGCTGGGAGGTGTCGCGCATCTCCAGCTCAGGGTTGGCCGCCTTGGTACAGTGCGCTCCCTCGTGCACCCACCAGTCGTAGGGAAACTCATCGAGGTGGCCTACGGGACAGGCCAGCAGATAGCGCGCGGGCACGCACACAGACCGGCGCTTCCCTTGCTTCCGCCCGGCTGAGCCCGCAGGGCGCGAACCGGATCGACGCCGACCGTGCCCGGGACAGTTGAGGTGCTCGAAGACGGCCTGGTCCGGGCGGAAGGGGTGAGTGTTGGAGTACCCGTCCACGAAGCGGCCGACCGGGGCGAGCAGGTCGCAGCCGGTGCAGCGCAGCCACTGGGGGAAGACCCTTGCGGGCACGCCGAGGTCATCGCCCTCACGCCGGCGTCCGGGCCGGGTGGGCTGCCAGGGGAAGCGACGTAGCTCACCTACCTGGTGACCAAGCATGAGCTGAACGGTCTCCAGGAGGCGAGGCGCGTGGATGGTGACAGGCTCACAGTCCCGGCGCAGCCAGATGCGCTCCCAGTCGTCCAGGCCGGCGGGCATGATAGTGAAGTGAGGCAGGTCGATGACGGCACCCGGTCCGTAGGTGTAGAGCAGGGTCGTTGGCCGTGCGGAACCGACCTTCGCGTAGTTCTTCTTGGCCTGGTCAGCAGCGAGCCGGGCACCATCGCCCAAGGGGTCGACGGCGGTAAGCTCGTCCTCGACCACGGTGGCGTCGGGCCCATTCCCCTGCGCGGTGTCCTGACTCACTTCCCCTCCTCCTGCTCGGTGCCGTCACTGCTTGCGGGTTCCTGCCGCTGCCAGTCCGGGCCGTTCTCTGGGGCCCGATCCACGAGGCGGCTGGGGTCGGGAGAGACGAGCAAGTTGATCTCCGGCTGGACTTCCCGCATGGAGCCGGATACGGCGAAGGGAGCCTCATCCCGCTGGGAAGCGTGACCGCCGCCAGACTCCGCCGAGCGAAGGAGTGCAAAATGACTGACATCGTCCGCGCCGCGCTCGTAGACGAGCGCGGCGTTCTTATCGTTGACAGCTCCTTGCCTCCGTTTCCATTCAGTGATGCGGGCCTGGAGGCGCCTGGTGACGTACTGGGCGGCACCCTCGCCGCCCGCGGCGGTGACCCGGTTGGCAAGTGCGTGGGAGAGGGAGGTCAGTGCTTCCTGCTGCTCGAAGACCCGACCGGCATCATGCTCCGGATTGAGGCCCCCAGGGACAGCGGCCTGGGTGACGCGGGCGGCGGCAACCAGCACCCCATCGAGACCTCGGTCGATAGCCGTCACTGAAAAAGGCGTGACGGACAGCGGCTCGACGCGGGCGTAGAAGGTCTCGTGGAAGTGGCGGAACTGCTCGTAGTGGGCAAGGTCCCTCGGACGAGCCCAGTTGCCCAGCGTCACGACGAGCCCAGGACGGTTAGGGTCCCGGCCGACTCGGGAGGTGGCCTGGATGTACTCGGCGGTGTTCTTGGGCTGGCCGACGACGAGCATCAGACCGAGACGGGACACATCCACTCCGACCTGGAGCATGGAGGTCGCCAGGACCACGTCGTAGGGGTTGGCCGCAGCCTGGCGGTACTGGACGCTCTTCCCGGCCCGGGCCGCCGCCATCGCCGCGTCCTTGGCGATAGTGGAGTCGACGTCGGGGTCGAAGGCGATCGCCATCCGGTCCAGGGAGGCAGTGATGTCGGTGGAGGCGACGCGCGAGGTGAGCTCGCCCAGGTGCAGGGCACCGAAGTCCGTGCCCCGACGACGTGGAAGGCGCGAGTCCCGGCCCGGCCTGGCCAGGCCGGTCTGGATGTCGTCCTGGACGTAGCGAGCCATGCCGGCGAGCTCGCGGGTAGCGGAGAAGTAGCCGACGAGCGTCATGTAGGGGTCCGCCGCCTTCCCAACGCGGTCGAGGAGCAGCTGGGCACCAGCCATGAGGACCTGTGTCACCTGGATCTCGGCGGTGGTCAGGCGCACCCCGGTGGTCGACAGACCAACGTACAGGCGCCCCGGGTGCGTCGCGTCAACAGGGGTGACCTGGGAGAAGAAGGTGTCGGAGGCATCGAGCACCTGGGGAGGGAAGATGGTGAGGTCGCGTCCATACAGGAGGCGGACCTGGTCAGAGGCCTTACGAACGGTCGCCGAGGAGGCGACAATCAATGGAGCAGCGGGACGTCCGGAAGGAGCCGTCCAGGCGAACATGGTGTCGACAGCGGTCTCGAATAGGCCGACGGTGGTGCCCAGCGCCCCGGTGATGAGGTGGAGCTCGTCCTGGATGATCAGGTCCGGGGGCCGGAGCCTCGTGGAGGGAGATACCGTAGCGGCCGGGAGCCCTCCCTTAGCATTGTGCTTCCCGTTGTCCGCCAGCTTGCATCCCGGGTAGTCCGATTTGCCTCGATGGTCGAGCCTGGGGACGTAACCATGACGCTCGCAACGTCGAGCGACGTGCCCGAAGAGCGCGGCGGCATGCCCCTCGCGGACGAGCCGGGCGAGCTTGTCAACAGTGGCGATGACGAAGGCTGGGACCAGCCGGTAGATCTCCTCATCCGTCGTGAGCACAGGCAGGCCATCGGGGATGTTGTGGTCGCCAGCAGAGAAGGGGCACTCGCCCAACTGGTCAGGGCAGCGTACAACGACGCGCTCTGCCATCTTATCCACGTCCCCCACGGTCACGTCATTTGGGCTGAGAGGCAAGCCGCACCAGGGGCAGTGCCCGAGCTGGAGGGCGGAGAACCGGCGTCCGGCACCGCTGCCGGGCAGGTCACGCAGGCGCTGAAGCTCCTCGGCGGCCTCGCTCACGCGTTTAGGGGAGACGCTGGTGCCGACCCACAGGCCAATGCGGAAGGGCACTTCGCCCCACGTGGCGGGGTCCTGACGGCGAGCGAGCTCGGCGGCGCACACGAGGGTGGTGGCACGCTGGAACTGCTGGGAGGTGAGCAGACGCAGGGTGTAGCGCATGAGGACAGTGACGCCGGCGCGCCCATCAATAGGACCATCCGGGGTGGACAGGAGGCCTTGCCGACGGCGGATGGCGAAGGCGTAGGCGGCAAGCCCTAGGTAGGCCTCAGTCTTGCCTCCACCGGTGGGAAAGAACAGGAGCTCGACGGTGGCGAGGTCTCCGGCGCGACGCTCGGCCGCCGGGTCGCTGAGGGCGGGCAGCTGCATGAGGATGAAGGCGAGCTGGAAGACGCGCCAGTGGTGTGGAGAGCCGTTCGCGAGAACGCGCCTCTCAGCCTCTTCCATACCAAGGCGTTGGTCTGCTGCCCGGAGTGCAGCGATCTGAGAATGGACACGCTGGTCCGCCATGACCCGGTTCATGAAGGCGAAGCAGCGCCGGGCCTCCGCTCCCTCGGGGGTAGTGGCAGTAAGGTGGTCGATGCCCTCGGCAAGCTGGTCCAGGACCTGGCGTGCCTCGACAAGCGTCTCCTCGGCGGTCTCCCGCAGGTGGTCAGGCAGGTCCACGGCAACCGTCGCCTGCTTAGTGAGCCAGGCCCTGTACTCCCTGACAATGGGTTCCAGGACGTCGCGCAGAGCGTCGGGGCTGTTCAGGTCGGCAGCAGCGGTGGCGAGGGCCCGCATGTCGAGCTCAGCGCCCAGGACCTCCTTGGCTTTCGTCTGAGGAGACTCGACCGTGGGGATCCAGGTGGTGCGGACCTGAACGGCACGACGAGGTGCTTGCCCCTCGGAGCTCACCGGCGGCAGGCTCCAGTCGGCGGAGCAGGTGCGGCCAATAGCGAACTCCAGCCGGTCGCGGTACTGGAGGTCCAGGCGGGCTTCCTCGCTGCCGGGCCGCGGCCGTGGCCCAGAGCCCGGAGTGGGCGGGATCATGGGGTCGTGGACGGGGAGGAAGACGGCACGGCCACCCGCATCCACGTCGATGCGGGTCTGGAACATCCATGCCCCAGTGGGGATGCGCCTGGGAGTGGTGCGGTCGTTGCACAGGGCAAGCTCAACAAGGTACCGTCCTGCGGCCTCATCAAGGTAGGAGTCGATACGGAGGGTGACATCACCTTCAAGGAGCCGGTCCTCGGTCTTGCCCGGAGTCAGGGTAGCTGGCTCGAGTCGGAGGCTGTGATCGTGGGGGACGCGCCGGTAACAGGTACCCGCGCCGGCAGCAGCCTCGGCGGTCTCGGTCTTGGTGGCAGTAGGCTCGTAGGTGCCCCAGCTGACGTGGACGTTGAATGCGTCGAGGTCAGCGGGGACCTGGAAGCGCAGGCCCATGGAGGCGGGGATCATGAGGCCGCGGCGCACGGGTTCGTCATCAGTGTCCTCACCGGAGTCCTCCTCCGCAGCGGCGTCGAGTGCACCCTCCTCAACGCCAGTGACCGGGACACCGGTGGAGGCGGCCGCGTCCAGTGGGTCGATACCCTCGGCACTGTCATCTAAGGTATCGGCGGCGGGATTCTCGACGGCGTCGTGCAGGCGGGTAGGTGCGATACGCCCGAGAAGGTAGCGCTGGTTGGGCGGGGTCGTAAGGACCTCACGCTCCCCCTGAGCCGGTCCAAGGAGCCCACGACGCAGGACCTCCAGGAGCCCGGCGCGGGCGGAAACAGAGGTCGAGGAGGGTTCCTCATCGAAGACGTAGGCAGTGCCGTCCTGAGAGAGCGTGCCAGCGCTAGGGTCGATGGACAGGCGGGGTGTGGTCTCAGACATCGAGGGTCTCCTCCTGAACGGGTGCAGCGCCGCGCTTTCCACGGGGCTTCATCTGGGTCTGAGCGGGTGCCTGGGTGGCGGCACGGCGCTGGTTCTCCTCCAAGAGGCGGTCGAGGAACTCGACGCGGGCCGCCGGGGAGACGGTCCAACGTGTCATCTTCCGGTAGCTGTGGAAGCCGTGATCCAAGGGAATATCTCCCCAGCCGTAGACGGCGGCCACGGTCTCGTCGAGCTCGCGGTGGATGCGGCGCAGGCGGTCCACGTCAGGGTCCACGCCGGGCGCGAGGTCTGGGTCATTGACGAGGTTGTAGAGCTTGGTGAGGCCGAGGTCCCGGCGCAGCATGACCTCCCGGCGTTGTGTGTCCAGCATCCGACCAATCATGTCGAGGGCATCGGTAGGCTCGGGCCTCGGGAAGGTCTCGAAGACGTCCGACGGCGTGTAGCGGGGATCGCCCCGCATCCCCGAGCCGTTCTTGATCGCCCAGGCCTGGTGCAGGGATGAGGAGAGCACCGCCTGATCGCTGTAGGAGTCCGTCGCGAAGACGCCAAGTGCATGACTGAAGACCTGTCCGGTCGGCACACGCACGGGCATGACCGTCTTGCTCACCAGGGCGATGACCAGCACCTCGTCGAACTCGGCAATCGCCCGTCGCATAGCAGGCCGTGAGTTCCAGAACTTCCACCACTCGTTGACCATGCGTGGATATTTATATCCGTCCTTGGCTATACGCTCAGGCTTCACAGCACCAGCAACACGACACCAGGGTGCAGCGTAACTCGATGCGTCACGCTCAGATCGCTCATTGAAGTCAATGACCCATCGGGAGGCTGAGCAGTCGGGGCGGGAGTTGAGGTCCTCGCCGTTGAGGTAGGGGAAGAGGACCTCGGCGTAACGCGGGTCCTCAGCGATCCAGGCCTGCGCTTCCTCCGGCTCCAAAATAAAGCCCTTGCCAAGCACAATACAGCCTTGAAAGGCGACATTGGCGTTCTCCACCAGTCGCTCGGGATTACCACGAACACGCCCCTCAGGTTCCAGGAGGGTACTGATGCGGGCGACGGGTGCGTCGTCACACACGCGTGCCGCCTCAACGGCCACGCGGCCTCGGCTCCCCCAGACGGCCGCGTACTCGAGGTTGGCGCTTGCCGCCGGCCACGTGCGGGACTGGATGGAGCGCGTGATGGTGAATCCTCCCTCGACTATGCGGTCGAGCCCCACCTCGCGGGTGTCACCCTGGGCGAGGGTATTCGTCGCAATGAGCCCGAGTGCTCCTGTCGGCCTCAGCAGCCTGAAAGCACGAAGGAAGAAGTAGGCGACGAGGTCCGCGCTGCCGCGTTGTCCATTCGCGAGGACGTGGACGAACCAGTCGCGAACATTCTCACCCATGGAACCGCTGAGTTTCTGCCCACCGAGGAATGGCGGATTCCCCACGATGGCATCAAATCCACCGCGTTCCATGACCTCGGGGACCGCGAGCGGCCAGTGGAGGCAGCGCCAACGATCGTAGTCCGTCTCCTCCATCGGGCTCAGCCCACGCTCAAGGATGGTTTCCAGCATCTCCGCGTCTCCCTCACCCTCGTCAGGGAAGGCACGGCCGAGAGCGACTGCCAGGTCTCCGTAGGCCTCGTTCAGCCTCTTGCCCGGCTTAGCACCAACCGCCGGGTCCAATCCTGCGGCTACGACCGCGTCGGCCACGCGCTCCAGGAGTCTCAGGTCCTTCTCGTTCTCCCGCTGAAGCCGCTGCTTCGTCGTCGTCGAACGGGCCGGGTCGCTGTTATCGACCTCGCAAGCGAGCCTATGTCGCCGCTTCCGCACCCTCGCTAGGACCTCATCGACGTCCAGGGCAGGCGCGTAGTCCCCTGTACGGTCAAGCTCGAAGAGGCGCCTCGCAGGAGCCGCATCCGGGTCGATGTGCTGGGCGCGCAGCTGGCGCAGGTCAGTGATCCCCAGCAGCGAGTTGCCGACCATGATCTTGTCATCCACGAAGCTGAAGGGCTTGTCCTTGTCCAGGGAGACGAGCCACAGGGAGAGCTTGCACATCTCCACGGCCATCTCATTGATGTCCACCCCGTACAGGCACCGGGCTACCACCTGCCGCAGGGCGTGGCTTCGCGCCCCGCCGGGTAAGCCCGTGTAGCTCCCGATCTCCCCCTCACGGGTCCATGCATCGACGAGACGATCAGCGAGAAAGCGGGCCGCGGCCACGAGGAAGGCGCCCGAGCCACAGGCAATATCCGCCACGTGCAGGCCGAGGATCTGGTCGGAGCTGAGCAGCCGCCAGGCCGAGTGGTCGTTCGTCTGGTGCGGGCCCGGGTTGAAGACCAGCGGCTCCAGGGCGTAGCGCACGACCTCCTCGGCGAGCGCACGAGGCGTGTAGTGGGCACCGGCATTGCGCCGCGATGGGGTCTCGGTCACTACCAGGCCACCGGCCTCGATGACCACTGGTCGGCCGCGCAGATCGCGGCGGATAGCGCCGATCCACGGGCGAAGGGCCTCATGCACCTCCCGGTCCCGGGTCACGGCCAGCAGGGTCCGCTCGACCTCTGCCCCATCCATCGTGTCCCCGGAGCAGAAGGCCTTGGCGAGGGCATTCTTCGTAGGTGGCTTCGCCGCGCTCTGGTGCTCCTTGAGCCAGGCGATGACAGCCTCGGCGAGGTCGGTGTCGTCGGCGTGCTCCTCGGCCAGCTTCTCCAGCACCACCAGGGGCACCTCCGGCTCAGCGCCGTCGGCGCCAATGAGTCCCAGCACCGTCTCTCGAGCGCGCGTGCACGTGTAACCGAGCAGCCCCTCGTAGATGTAGCCGATCTGCTCCACGTCAACGTCCCGGAAGGACAGACGGCGAACCTCCCCTCCTTTACCGGTCCGGGTCGTCTGGAGCGAGCGCAGCACGTGCAGCATGACCCGGTCGGAGACCGCCAGGCGTAGGGCGCCGCTCGCGTCCGTCGCCGTGAGGAAGGGGAAACGGACTGGGGCGAAGAGAGAGCCACCGTACGCAGGCATCCTCATGTCCTCGACGTTGACGCCCCTGTACAGAGCCTGGGAAGCCGCCAGCAGCCGGTGCCAGGTCAGGCACGTGCCATCCATAGACTCCTCGCCCTCATCCCGGGCGCGTGCCTCTAGCGCGTCCAGGACGCCTGCCAGGCCGTAGCCGCCGGTGTAGAGGGACTGCGCGGGCAGAAGCCCGCGCTCCTCAGCGAAAAGGAGGAAGACGGCACGCATCATGACGGTGACGACCGCCTCGTAGACCTTGTGGACGTCCTCGGGCAGCGGGTCGGAGTGCTCCCCCGTCTCTGCGCTGAGGGCAGCCTCGGACACAGCAGTGACTACCAGCTCGACTGCCCGGCGCACCTGCGTACCCAGGGACTCCGTCACCTCCTCCGCTGCCAGGACGGAGTCCTTGAAGAGGACCGGCAGTCGGTCCTTGCTCTCCCCACCCAGGAGGCGGCGCAGGGACAGGAGCTCGCAGAAGGCGTCGCGGGTGGCCGGCTCCTCTACCCACGTCTGGCAGTCCACGATGCCCGAGGCCGTCGTCCCGCCCGGGGGCGCACTCACCAGCGCCCACCAGCGCCCGTCCGTCACGACGCCGATCGTGCAGGCCGAGTTCCGGCAGCGTAACATGGCCGCCATCCGGTCAATGAGGTTGGCCGCCCATTCGTCATCACCTGCGTCGCGCAAGGAGCGCACCGGGTCGGTGACGAGCAGGAGGGCGCCGACCTGCTCCCCGTGGGCCAGAGCGCCGCTTGGTCTCAGCGTCACCGCCGGGAAGCCGTCGGAGACCACCCGGTAGGTCTCGCCGAGGGCGGGGAGGATCGCCGCACCCATATAGTCCCCGCCCCAGCCGATGCCGTCGGCGAGGACCGTCGCCACCCAGGCGTCACGTGCCCGGCGGTAGTCGTCCAGTGCCCGCTCCGGGTCCGGGTGACTGTCCCATGCATCCCAGGCGCGGTCGAAGGATGGTTGTGCCGTACGCAGAACCTCCCGGCGGGCTCGGTCCAGTGACGGCATGCCCTGCGGGTACAGCGCCGTCATGACCGGGACGGACAGGAAAGGCCCGTCCGTATCCACCAGCTCCAGCCACTCACGGTGCTGCTCGGCTGCCGAGCGAGCGGCGGTGCTTCTCGCTCCCGTGACGCTCCGGGTGCCTCGTCCCGACGTCGTCCTGTGCCCTGTTCCTCTCGTCGGGCTCATGCCTGTCCCTCCCAGGCCATCGCGTCCTCCTCGCTTACAGCCAGCACGAGGGCCACGGGCGAGACGTAGGGCCGCACGTCCTGGTAACGCAGCGCCATCGCCTCAGCCTCGCGTGCTTCCTCATCATCCAGGGCACGCAGGCGATCCTCCATGGCGCGCACGTCCCGGGCGCGCTGGTGGCGCTGGTCCTGCGACCACAGGGCGAGCATCCCCTGCTGCTCGCGCTCCTCGGCGCGCAGACGGTCCAGGGAGTCAGTGAGGTTGGCACGGAAGGCCGCGAAGATGTCGTGGACGCGCTGGGCATCGGCCTGCTGGCGCTCCTCAAGGTTGGCAGTCACCCTGTCCTGGAGGGTCACCGCCCGCCGCTCCGTCTCCTCCACGAGCCGGGCACGCAGGTGCCCGTCGTCGTTCCACAGGTCAGTCAGGCGGCGTCGCACCTGCGGCCCTGCCAGCCGGTAACCGTCCGGATCCAGGGCGCGATCGAGCACACGGGAGAGCATGTCCTCAGCAACGCGGTGTCCGCGCAGCCGCACCCCGGTGATGAAAACCTCCTCGTGCAGCCGCAGTCCCCCACGACCCACGAGGACCAGGCGGGACAGGGATGCAGCGCAGGAGTGCTCCAGGCCAGGCAGCACAACCGCTGTGACCCGGCTCATCTGGGAGTGCGGGCTGAAGAGGTTCGCCCGCAGGATGCGGGTCGCCTTGCGCATGAGCGCATGACCCAGGTGAACGTGGACGATCCCAGGTACACGCCCGGCCTCCTCGTCGAAGGTGATCGGCCGCAGCTGCCCCGGCGCCAGGCGGGTGTCGAGGCCCACCAGGGCGTCCTGCCAGGAGCGCCCCAGAGTCGGCACAGCGAAGACCGCCGCATCAGTATCCTCGCTGCCAACCTCCGTCAGAAGCGGCTGATGCGTCAGGCGCAGTGCCTCATCGACCACTCGTCGGCCCGCCGAGGGTGTCAAGTGCATTCGCTCCTTGCGGCTCTCATATCCCGCCGCGAGTGCCGTCAGCTGCTGGTTGAGCGTGGTCGACCCGGCCAGGGCCTGCGTGATGGCCTGCTCATCGCGCCCCTGAGCGGGGGCCTTGCGGAGAGCACGCCCGAGGAACTGCGCAGTCACCTCCTCGTCGATGAGCGGGTTGACGACACCCAGGTCCTGGGTCTCCGTGGCGATCTTCTCCGCAAGCCTCCCGAGGAAGTCCTGGTGACCCGCGTACAGGCCTGTTCTGCCCGTGGGAGTGAGGTAGTAGATCTCCGGGACCTCGCGCTGGCCGTAGCGGTCGATGCGCCCCACCCGTTGCTCCAGACGGGAGGGGTTGAAAGGGATGTCGAAGCTCACCAGGCGGTGGCAGTAGGTCTGCAGATCGATGCCCTCCCCGGCGGCGTCGGTGGCCACAAGGACGCGCACGTCCTCCTCGGCGGGGTCGGCATTGAAGCGCGCGCGGACGTCCTCACGCTCATCGGCCGACGTCGAGCCGCGGATAACCGCCAGGCGCTGGTCATAACCCTGCTGACGCAGGACGGAGAGGATCCAGTCCAAGGTGTCCGCGTACTCGGTGAAGACGACCACCCGCTCATTGGTCCAGGTCCTCCCGTCGGGACGACACACGGCGTCGAGGAAGGAGACGAGGACCTTCAGACGAGTGTCAGGGCGAGACTGGTAGCCCCGGGCCCAGGCGGCCAGGTCCTCAAGCTGGCCACGCGTGGCGGCCGACAGCGGGTTCGAGGCGCGGGTAGACAGGAGCGTGTCCATCTCCGGCTGAGCAGCCAGTCCCTCCTCCTCATCGGACTGGCCAGAGCCCATGACCTGCGTGTAGTAGTCATCGTCCAGGTCGTCGAAGCCATCAAGGCGTCCATCGGGCAACGAGCGGTCCAGGTAGCCTTCCAGGGTCCGTGCGAAGGCCCAGGGGCTCGACAGGAAGCGCTTCTTGAGCAAGAGAGCGGCAATGTCCAGGTGCCGACGCCCCTGCGAGCGGCCGGAGTCACGCAGGAGGCCATCGAGGGTGTCGTAGGCCTGCTCCTCATCGGGGGACGCGTCATAGGAGAGGACCTTGACCTGGCGCCGCTGAAAGTCCTTCTCCTTGATCTGCGACTTCAGACGCCTCACCGTCACCTCGTTCAGGGCGGTGGTGTCGATACCTGCGCCGCGGGCGAAGCGGCGCGGGTCGATCATCTCCAGCAGGGCCGAGAAGGACTCGGTATACCCGTTGTGAGGCGTCGCCGACAAGAAGAGGCGGTGCTCGCAGCTCTCCGCCAGACGCCGCACTGCCCGGGTGCGCTGGGAGTCGACCGCGTAGCCTCGAGCATCACCCCCCCCCCGTTGTTGTCGGCGCTGCCGGGGCCACATGGTGCGCCTCATCGACGACGAGCACGTCGAAGGCGTAGGAGCGGGCCGTACCGGACCGTGCGGCGTCGGCCAGGACCTCACGCAGGAGCCGCTGGGCGCGCACGCCGGGCAGCCATGCCATGGAGACGATGACGCGCGGGTGGAGGCGCAGCGGGTTGGCGGCCAGCCCGTAGGTGCGTCGGTCAGCAGCCATACGGGCCGAGTCCACAATAACGAAGTCGAGGCCGAACTTCTCGCGCATCTCGTCACGCCACTTCAGGGCCAGGCTCGGCGGGCACACGATGATGACCGAGCGGGCCCGGTGGCGCAGCAGCAGCTCCTGGATTACCAGGCCCGCCTCGATCGTCTTGCCCAGGCCGACATCATCGGCCAGCAGGAGGTTGGTACGCGGGGCTGCCAGCGCCCGGCGCAGAGGCTCGAGCTGGTAGGGCTCCAGGGTGACGCCGGAGCGGAAGGGAGCCTGGAAGGCCTTCGGATCGGCTGAGGTGACGGCGCCCCAGCGCACAGCGTCGACGAAGGCACCAAGAGTCTCGGGCGAGTCAAAGGCATCCGCGTCGATGTTCTCAGGCAGGCCGCGGTCTGGCACCACCGACTGTCCGACCTCCAGCTCCCACACCACGGTGAGCTCCTCGCCCATGCGGTCCTCGTCAAGGGACTGGAGATCGACGACATGCTCGAGACGGGACGCACCGTCGTCAGCCGCGCTGCGTGGCAGTGCCTGGCACGTCACGTTCGTGACCGCCCAGACGGAACCTCGGACCTGGACGACCTGTCCCGTCTCCGGGACCGCGGGGGCACACGATGACAAGACGATCTGGGGCACAAGGACCACCTCCGATCGCCTGGGACAGTGATGCGCGCAACGCGAGCCGCCACGCGATCGCGTCATTCTAACGCGACCGTGGCGTGAAAGCACACCAACGCAGGGGCTTATGAGACAGGCTTGATCCGAGCCCGACGTCCCGGCCGACACGCTCGCACGCTGGCTCTCGCCTAGAACAGCCGCGGCTGGGTGGGTGCCGCTGACTCCAGCCACGCCACCAGGGCCGAGTGGGAGTCCTCCAGCATGCCCAGGTCGTAGCGCGCCTGCCCCACCTGGCAGGCGACGTCGACGACGTGGCCTGCGGTGCCCCGCCGCCGTGCGTCCGCCAGGACCATCTCCTCACGAGGCATCCGGAGCTTCGGGCGCCAGGACAGGGAGATGAGCCGGTACCACTCCACCGCCTCGTCGCCGAAGCAGGCGACCCCGCTCATCCAGCGGCGGTCCTCCGGGCGGCGCAGCGCGCACTCGAAGGAGCCGACCTGGCTGGCCAGCAGGCGCACCCGTAGGAGGATGAGGACGACGAGCACCAGCGCGGCGGCAAGCACCGCGAGCACGCACCAGCCCGTCGCCGTCATCTCAGTCCAGGTCCTCCGAGTCGGTCGCCACGACGTGCTCGCTGACCAGATCGATATCCGAGGCGTCGTCTCCGGTGATCTCGGAGTCAACACGGTCAGCCGCCACGGTGACGACGTCGTGGTCCACCGAGCAGAAGCCACCAGCGACCCGGATGGTCACCGGCTCGCCCTGCGCGGTCTCGATGCGCACCCCGCCGCGGCCCAGCAGAGCCAGGACCGGCTGACGACCAGGTAGCACACCCAGCTCACCGTCGATCAGCGGGACCGAGACGCTGCGGGCGACGCCCTGCCACGCCGTCCCCCCACGACGGGAGACGACCTCGACCCTCAGCTCACGCGTACCCGCCATGGTCACTTCTCGGCGAGCTCAGCGGCGCGACGCTCGAGGTCCTCGATGCCACCGATGTTGTAGAAGGCCTGCTCAGGCACGTGGTCGTAGTCTCCGTCGGCGATGCGCCTGAAGGCCTCGATGGTCTCGCTCAGCGGCACCGTGGAGCCCGGAACGCCGGTGAACTTCTCAGCCATGTAGGTGTTCTGGGACAGGAACTGCTCGATGCGGCGGGCCCGGTTGACGGTGACCTTGTCCTCCTCGGAGAGCTCGTCCACGCCCAGGATCGCGATGATGTCCTGCAGCTCCTTGTTCTTCTGCAGGATGGACTTCACGCGGGTAGCGACCTCGTAGTGCTCCTCGCCCACGTACTGGGGGGCCAGCAGGCGCGAGGAGGAGGCCAGCGGGTCCACGGCCGGGTAGATACCGCGCGAGGCGATCTCACGAGAGAGCTCGGTGGTGGCGTCCAGGTGCGCGAAGGTCGTGGCCGGGGCCGGGTCGGTGTAGTCGTCAGCGGGCACGTAGATGGCCTGCAGCGAGGTGATGGAGTGGCCGCCGGCAGAGGTGATGCGCTCCTGGAGCTGGCCCATCTCGTCGGCCAGGTTCGGCTGGTACCCCACGGCGGAGGGCATGCGCCCCAGCAGCGTGGAGACCTCGGAGCCGGCCTGGGTGAAACGGAAGATGTTGTCGATGAACAGCAGCACGTCCTGGTGCTGGACGTCGCGGAAGTACTCCGCCATCGTCAGCGCGGACAGCGCCACGCGCAGACGCGTGCCCGGCGGCTCGTCCATCTGGCCGAACACGAGGGCGGTCTTGTCAAAGACACCGGCCTCGTCCATCTCGACGATGAGGTCGTTGCCCTCACGGGTACGCTCGCCCACGCCGGCGAAGACGGAGACACCACCGTGGTTCTGGGCCACACGCTGGATCATCTCCTGGATGAGGACCGTCTTGCCCACGCCCGCGCCGCCGAACAGACCGATCTTGCCACCCTGGACGTAGGGGGTGAGCAGGTCGATGACCTTGATGCCGGTCTCGAACATCTGCTCCTTGGCCTCGAGCTGGTCGAAGGCCGGGGGCTGGCGGTGGATCGGCCAGCGCTCGGTCACCTCAAGCCTCTCGCCCGGGGCGAGGTTGAGGACCTCGCCGGTGACGTTGAAGACGTGGCCCTTGGTCACGTCACCCACCGGCACGGTGATCGGGGCACCGGTGTCACGGACCTGGGAGCCACGCACCAATCCGTCGGTGGGCTTGAGGGAGATCGTGCGCACGATGTTGTCCCCCAGGTGCTGGGCGACCTCGAGGGTGATCTCGTGGTCCTCGTCCCCCTCGCCGGTACCCTTGATGGTCACCTTGAGGGCGTTGTACATCTCCGGGATGGCGTCGGGCGGGAATTCGACGTCGACGACGGCGCCGATGATCCGCGTGATGCGTCCGGTCCCGGGGGTTGCCGCCGGGGCGGTAGTGGTCTCGTCAGCCATGATCCGTATCTTCCGTGTCCGTGTCTGGCAGTGGTCGGTGGGGCTCTGGGATCGCTACTCAGCGGCTAGGGCGTCAGCACCCGAGACGATCTCAGAGATCTCCTGGGTGATGTCTCCCTGGCGCGCCTGGTTGGCGAGCCTGGTGTAGGTGTTGATGAGGTCCTCGGCGTTGTCCGTGGCCGTGTGCATGGCCTGCTGGCGGCTGGCCAGCTCCGAGGCGGCGGCCTGGAGGAGGGCGTTGCGGATGCGGCTGCGCACGTAGCGGGTCAGCAGCGCGTCCAGGACCAGCTCGGCTGAGGGTGCGAACTCGTAGAGCGGGGCAGCGCCCGTGGTCTCAGCCTTCTGGTACTCCGTACCGCGCACGTGGTCCTCACGGTCCAGCTCGCCGGGACCGTCCACGTCCACGACTGTCAGCGGAAGCATCCGCCGGACCTCGGGGACCTGGGAGACCATCGAGACGTAGCGGGTGAAGACGATGTGCACCTCGGCCACGCCACCCTGCTCGGCAGGAGCCAGGAAGCTCTCCAGGAGGGCCTGGGCGACGTCCTCGATCATCTCCTCGCCGGGGCGGTCCGACTCCCCGGTCCAGGAGCGCTCGACCTCGCGCTCGCGGAAGGAGAAGTAGGACAGGGCGCGGCGTCCGGCGGTGAAGACCACCGGCTCCTTGCCCTCACTGACCAGCTGGTCGATCAGTCGCTCCGACTCCCGCAGGACGGTGGCGGAGTACGCACCGGCCATGCCTCGGTCCGAGGTGACCACGAGGACCGCCACACGCCTGGTGTCGCTGCGTTCCTGGGTGATGGGGTGGTCAAGGCTGGAGTGGGTGCCAACGGCGGCCACCGCCTGGCTCAGGGCGTGGTCATAGGGACCCGCCTCCTGAGCGTTGCGACGCGCAACACCGATCCGCGAGGAGGCGATGAGCTCCATCGCCCTGAAGACCTTCTGGAGGGTCTGGGTGGAGCGGATCCGCTGCTTGTAGACGCGCTGGTTGCCTGCCACGTCAGCCCCTCTTGAGCACGATCTGCTCACTCGTGCGCTCGGCGGGGACCTCGTCCTCGGCGTCGGCGACCTCGCCGGTCAGCAGACGGTCACCGGCCGCGTAGGAGCTGCGGAAGGCCTCGACGTCCGCCTTGAGACGGGCCTCGGTCTCCTCGGTCAGCTGCCCGGTGGAGCGAATGGTCTCCAGCACCGAGGAGCTGCGACGCAGGTAGCCCAGCAGAGCCGCCTCGAAGGGCAGAACCTCGCTGACCTCGAGGTCGTCGAGGTAGCCGTTGGTGCCCGTCCACACGCTCACGACCTGCTCCTCCACGGGGTAGGGCGTGAACTGCGGCTGCTTGAGCAGGTCCATGAGGCGCTCACCCCGGGTGAGCTGCTGACGCGTGGCGGCGTCCAGGTCCGAGGCGAACATGGCGAAGGCCTGCATCGAGCGGTACTGGGCGAGCGTGAGCTTGAGCGTACCGGCGACCTTCTTCATCGCCTTGATCTGGGCCGCGCCACCCACGCGCGAGACCGAGATACCCACGTCGACGGCGGGACGCTGGTCCGCGTTGAACAGGTCGGACTGGAGGAAGATCTGACCGTCGGTGATGGAGATGACGTTGGTCGGGATGTAGGCGGAGACGTCGTTGGCCTTGGTCTCGATGATGGGCAGTCCCGTCATCGAGCCGGCGCCCAGGTCGTCGGAGAGCTTGGCACAGCGCTCCAGCAGACGCGAGTGCAGGTAGAAGACGTCACCGGGGTAGGCCTCGCGGCCCGGCGGACGGCGCAGCAGCAGCGACACCGCTCGGTAGGCCTCCGCCTGCTTGGACAGGTCGTCAAAGACGATGAGCACGTGCTTGCCGGCGTACATCCAGTGCTGGCCGATCGCCGAGCCGGTGTAGGGCGAGAGGTACTTGAAGCCCGCCGGGTCCGAGGCCGGGGAGGCCACGATGGTCGTGTACTCCAGGGCACCGCGCTCCTCCAGGGTGGCACGCACCGAGGCGATGGTCGAGCCCTTCTGGCCGGTGGCCACGTAGATGCAGCGCACCTGCTTGTCCGGGTCCCCGCTGTCCCAGGCGGCCTTCTGGTTGAGGATGGTGTCCAGGGCGATCGCGGTCTT
Organism: Actinomyces sp.; assembly: GCF_029851875.1. Taxonomy (GTDB): domain Bacteria; phylum Actinomycetota; class Actinomycetes; order Actinomycetales; family Actinomycetaceae; genus Actinomyces. The sequence continues at coordinate 51,749 of NZ_JARKVC010000018.1, read as the reverse complement.
ACCGGTCTTGCGGTCACCGATGATGAGCTGGCGCTGACCACGACCGATCGGGATCATCGAGTCGATGGCCTTGAGCCCGGTCTGCAGGGGCTCGTGCACGGACTTACGGGACATCACGCCAGGAGCCTGGAGCTCCAGGGCACGCCGCCCCTCGGAGGCGATCTCGCCCAGACCGTCGATCGGACGGCCCAGCGGGTCGACGACGCGCCCCAGGTAGCCGTCACCCACCGGCACGGACAGGACCTCTCCGGTGCGGCGCACCACCTGGCCCTCGTCGACACCGGTGAAGTCGCCGAGGACGACGACGCCGATCTGGCGCTCGTCCAGGTTCATCGCCAGTCCCGCGGTACCGTCCTCGAAGGTCAGCAGCTCGTTGGCCATGACGCCGGGCAGGCCTTCGACGTGGGCGATGCCGTCCGCGGCGAAGACGACGTGACCGACCTCCTCGGCAGCCACCTCGGCGGGCTTGTAGGACTCGACGAACTCGTCGAGCGCGGAGCGGATCTCCTCCGGCCTGATGGTCAGGTCAGCCATCTGTCGTCTCCTTGTGGGTGGTGGAACCGGTCCGCGGGACCGGGACGTGTGGTGCGGGCGGCGTCAGGACGCCAGAGCCGTCCGCAGATCGTGGATGGAAGAGCTCACGGTGGAGTCAATGACGATGTCCCCGACGGTGACCTTGGCACCGCCGACGACGGCGGGGTCGACCATCGTGTTGAGCTCGACGTCGCATCCCAGCCTGTGCTGCAGGACCGCGATGAGGCGCTCCTCCTGCTGGCGTGTCATGGGCACGGCGGTCACGACGTCAGCGATGACGCGCGACTGCATCGCGGCCGCCAGCTCGGTGACGCGGCGCAGGTTGCGCGGGACGCCGCCCTCGGCACGGTGCCGCACGCACCAGGTCAGCAGGCTCATGGCCGGCGCCGACAGGCGCGAGGCGAACAGGGAGCGGGCCAGACGCACCCGGTCCTCCGTCGTCGTGCGCCGTGAGGGCTCCAGCGCCTGACGCAGCTCGCGGTCGGCGGTGATGACGTCGGTGACGTCGAAGAGCTCCTGCTCGACGTCCTCAACCGTCCCGCCGGCCCGCGCACCCGCCAGGACCGAGGCGATGCCTAGGTCGTGAAGGGAGGAGATGAGGTCCACGGGAGCGGACCAGCGCCCGCGCACCATCCCCTGGAGGAGCTCGACGACGCGCGCGTCCACCTTGCCCTCCAGCAGACGGCGCACGAGCGCCGCCTTGTCCTCGCCGTCGCGACCAGGGTCCGTCAGCGGCCCGGCGAGCCGGGCCCTGGCAACCTGGTGGGCCAGGGCGAGGATCTGCTCACCCAGCTCCTGCCCCGCGGCGCCGGCGGCGACGAGCACGGGGTTCCAGGCCTGACGAGCCGCGTCCCGGGACGCGGAGGTTCCGGTGTTCACCGAGCCTCCCCGTGGACGGGTTCCTGTGCCACGGCGTCAGTATCCGCCTCCAGGCTGTCCAGGAAGCGGTCGATGACCCGGGACGAGACCGCCGCGTCGCTCAGCTGCTCACCGACGATCTTCTCCGCGAGCGAGGTCGCCAGGAGGCCGACGTCGGAGCGCAGCGAGATCTGAGCGGCCTGCTTGTCAGCCAGGATCTGGCGCTGGGCGGCATCCAGGGCGCGCCCTGCCTCGGCCTGGGCCTCAGTACGGGCCTGGGCGATGATGAGACGAGCCTCGTCCTGGGCCTGGTCACGGATCTGGGCCGCCTCGCGGCGGGCGTCCTCAACCAGGCGCGCGGCCCTGAGCTCGGCGTCCTTCTGGTCCTCCTTGGCCTTGTCAGCCAGGGCCAGGCCGTCCTCGATCTTCCTCGTACGCTCGTCCAGGACCGTGGTGAAGCGGGGCAGAGCGTAGAAGATGAGGAACCCGGCGATCAGCAGGAAGGCGATCGTGCCCCACACCAGGTCATAGGTGTGCGGCAGCAGGATGTTTCCCTCGCTGCCAGAGGCAGCCAGGACCGCCGGCGGGAGGGCCGTGGACAGGGGTAGTGAGGTCATGGAGGCGACCGCCCCAGATCAGAAGACGAAGCCTGCGGCGAAGCCGAGCAGACCTAGGGCCTCGATGAGGGCGGCACCAATGAACATGTTGGTACGCAGGGCGCCGGCGACCTCGGGCTGGCGGGCGGTGCCCTCCTGGGTCTTGGCCACGAGCATGCCGATACCAATGGCCGGGCCGAGCGTGGCGAGGCCGTAGCCGATGGTCGCGAGGTTTCCCTCCATGGTTTCTCCTTGTGTTCGCACGAGCGGACCAGTGCCTGCTCGCTGGTGTGAGAGGTATTGAGGTGTGCGGAAGGTCAGGTCAGTGCGTACTGATCGAGGACTCGATGTACACAGCCGTCAGCAGGACGAAGATATAGGCCTGCAGCGCCGCGACGAAGATCTCGAAGAGCACGAAGACGATCGCGACGGAGAAGGTCACCACGCCCATCGCCTTCATGGCCCCTGCGGCGTAGAGGAAGAAGTAGTTGGTCGCTGCGTAGCACAGGGCCAGCAGCAGGTGGCCTGAGACCATGTTGGCCAGGAGCCGGATAGTCAGGGTCACCGGCCTCATGATGAGGTTGGAGAGGAACTCGATGGGGATGATCAGCGGCCACAGCAGCTTGGGGACCCCACCCGGCAGCACCGCCCCTCGCAGGAAGCCGCCCACCCCGTGGTTCTTGACCCCGGCGTAGACGAAGGCGATGTAGGCCACCACCGCGTAGACGATCGGCATGCCGATGACGCTGGTCGCAGCGATGTTGAGTCCCGGGATGACGCCCGCGATGTTCATGAACAGCACACCCAGGAAGATGGTGGTGATGATCGGGACGTAGGGCTGGGCGCGCTTCTTGCCGATGATCTCCTCAGCGACGTTGACGCGGACGAAGTCCAGCAGCATCTCGCACACGTTCTGGAAGCGCCCGGGAACGACCTTGGCCCGCGCGGCACCGATGCCGAAGAAGAGCATGAGGACAGCCACCATGACCAGCCGCACCATCATGATGCGGTTGAGCTCAAAGGGCGTGCCGACGAAGGCGAAGCCCTCCGGGAAGAAGTCCGCGACGGAAGGAGGCTCGAAGCCGTCGACCTCGCTCACAGCAGGGGCGAGTACGGACAGGCTGGCCGCCAGGGCAGCGCTCCTGATCACCAGGCCTCCTTTGGATGACGGGATACCGTCGGGACGGGACGGCGCCGTGCGTCACTCTAGCCGAAAGTCACGCGTGGTCCACCTCAGTCCTCAGTGTCCTGGAACGGTTGGACGGTCAGCGTACGGCCTGTGGCCAGGCTACCGACCTCGACAGCCGTGACCGCGAGAAGGATCACAGCCAGGCTGACGAAGAACCAGCCTGGGGAGAAGCTGCCTCGGTGCGGCCCCGCGAGCAGCACGACGGCGACCATGACCACGATCTTGGCGGCGAAGGAGATCATGACACCGCTGGAGGCCAGGAGCGGGTAGCGGTCCCAGGGCACGGCCAGCGCCGCCGCCGTCACGATCGTCAGCACGGCCCCGGCCCCGGCCCCCCACAGCGCGCCAGCCCAGGCCTGGCCACCTGTGACCGCACCCCCTGCCAGCGCCAGGGCCGCCAGCGCGAGGCCGAGGACGAGCACACGCCGGGCAGTGCGGCGAAAGACCTCCTGGTAACTGAGCGGGCCAGGAGACAGTGAGGTGGGAGTCATGAAAGGTCCTTCGGGCGGATCCGACGGGTCGTCATGCGTCGCCGCCAGGCCTGACGAAGGCCCGGCATGAGGTCGACCGTGATGAGAACGTTGAGCACCAGAGCGATTCCTGTCCCGGCCAGCACCCAGCGCAGGGGGAAGAAGGCCGTCGCCGCCACGGAGTAGGAGGCGACGGCAGCCCACAGGTACATCACCAGCACGGCACGACGGTGGGAGTGCCCGGCCGCCAGGAGACGGTGGTGCATGTGCATGCGGTCAGGGTGGAAGGGGCTGTGGCCCGCTCGGGTACGGCGCACGATGGCCATCATCATGTCCGTCAGCGGCAGGAGGAGAACGGCCAGCGGCAGCAGGATCGGCAGGAAGACCGGCAGGGCCGTCTGCCCGGCGAAGGCGCCGGGGTCGATCTGGCCAGTGACGATGATCGTGCCCGCGGCCGACAGCAGCCCCAGCTGCATCGAGCCGGAGTCCCCCATGAAGATCTTGGCGGGGTGGAAGTTGTGGGGCAGGAACCCCAGGCAGATGCCCAGCAGCGCCGCCACCACCGTGGCCGCCAGCGAGGTGTAGGACCCCGGCGAGGTCATACGCGTGAGCACGTAGACGTAGGCGAAGAAGGCGCTGGCGCCGATCCCGATGATGCCGGCCGCCAGCCCGTCCAGACCGTCAACGAAGTTGACGGCGTTGATCGCCGCGACCACCACGAGCACCGTGGAGATCAGTGACAGGCGCGAGGAGCCGATGGTCAGCCCGCCCACGGGGAAGGTAATGAGCTGGACCCCTTGCCAGGCCATGAGGCCAGCCGCCAGCACCTGCCCGGAGAGCTTGGTGAGCCAGTCCAGGTCCCACAGGTCATCGATGACGCCCAGCAGGCACACCAGCCCCGCTCCCAGCACCACGGCCCAGGCCGAGCGGTCAATGACACCACCGAGGAAGGGCACGCGGGAGGCCACCGCCATGGCCGTGGCAAAGCCGACGAACATCGCCACCCCGCCCAGGCGGGGGACCGGCATGGAGTGCACGTCCCGGGCACGCACGGGGGTGAGAGCGTTAGTGACCAGGGCGACGTGGCGGACCACGGGGACCGTCAGGTAGGTGACGGCCGCCGCGATGAGCATGATGAGCAGGTAGAGCCTCACGGACGCCGGACCTCGCTGCTGGTCGCCATCGGGGCCGCTCCCGCCTGAGCCAGGAGGGGGTCGAGGACGGCGGCGAGCCGGCTGGGTGAGAGCACGCCGTCGCGGATGATGCGGGGGCAGCGGGCACGGTCCCCGGCCAGCGAGACGATCGTGGACGGGACCGGTCCAGGGGTGGCTCCGCCGTCAAGCAGGAGAATCTCCTCCTCGCTGTGGCGCCCTGACCCGGCACCGGGCGAACCAGCCTCGCGCACGCGGCCGGGGAAGGCCGCCCGCCCGCTGGCGGCGTCAGTGGCCGGGGGCTGGCCGGTGCGGTTGGCGCTGGTGACCGCCATCGGGCCGACGGCGCGCAGCAGCTCCAGGGCGAGAGGGTGGTCAGGCATGCGCACGGCGATGGTGCCGCCGGTCTCCCCCAGGTCCCAGCCCAGGTCCGGGGCGGCGTCGAGGATGATGGTCAGGGCCCCGGGCCAGAAGGCCTCCATGAGCGCCCTGGCGGCGGGCGGGAGGGACGCGACGACGCCGTCAAGCTGGTCGGGCCCCGCCACGAGGACGGGCGGAGGCATCTGGCGCCCACGGCCCTTGGCCGCGAGCAGGCTCGCGACGGCGACCGCGTCCGAGGCGAGGGCACCGATGCCGTAGACGGTGTCGGTCGGGATGATGGCGAGACCGCCGTCACGCACGTGCGCCACGACGGTGCCCAGGGTCCGCTCCTCGTTCACGTCGGTCATCCTCCCACGATCCTGCCCGCCCCTGGCGACCGCCTCACACGATGCGCCGCGCTGCGGCCCAGCGGGTGAGCTCGTTGCGGTTGGACAGCTGGAGCTTGCGCAGCACGGCAGACACGTGGGTCTCAACAGTCTTGACCGAGATGAACAGCTCGGAGGCGCACTCCTTGTAGGTGTAGCCCCGGGCGATGAGCCGCATGACCTCACGCTCGCGCGCGGACAGACGGTCCAGCTCGGAGTCGGCCACGGCCACCTCTCCCGCCCCGGCCCCGAAGGCGTCCAGGACGAAGCCGGCCAGCCGCGGGGAGAAGGCGGCGTCACCGGCGGCCACGCGTCTCACGGCCTGGGCCAGGTCCGCGGTGGAGATGGCCTTGGTGACGTAGCCGCGGGCTCCGGCGCGGATGACGCCGACGACGTCCTCGGAGGCGTCGGAGACGCTCAGCGCCAGGAAGCGGGTGGCGGGTACGTCGTGGCAGGAGGCCACAACCTCCGCCCCTCCCCCGCCGTTGCCACCGGGCAGGTGGACGTCGAGGAGGACGACGTCGGGCACGAGGGTGTGGACCGCGGCGATCGCGCCCTCGACGTCGTCGGCCTCGGCCACCACCTCGAGGTCAGCGGCGTGGGAGGTCAACTCGCTACGTACTCCGGCACGCACCAGGGCGTGGTCGTCGACGACGAGGAGGCGCAGGCGGGCACGGGCCTGGCTGCTGGAACCCTCCTGTGAGGCGGGGCCGGCGGGGGCGGAGGAGGTCGAGGCCATCATGATCCTGAGGATACGGAGGTAGGACGGGTTGAGGAGGAGGCGGAGGAGGAGGGGAGCGGCGAGGCCAGCGTCAGGTGGACCTCGGTCCCCTGCTCCAGACGGCGGATCCTGGCCTGGCCGCCGTGGCGAGACATGCGGGCGATGATCGACTCGCGCACGCCGTGGCGGTCTGAGGCGATCTCGTCAAGGTCAAAGCCGGGCCCACGGTCACGCACGAACACCTCCAGCCTCTCCGCCGTGATCTCGGCGTAGACGCTCACTGGCGGGGCACCGTGGCGCACGGCGTTGGACAGGGCCTCACGGGCCGCGGCCACGACGATCTCGGTCTCACGGTCCGGGGCACGCTCCCCGACGACGACGAGGTCGATCCCCACGCCGTAGCGGTCCTCAGTCTCCCCCACCAGGTCTCGCACGGCGTCGGCCACCGAGGTGCCAGCCTCCGGGCGGTCGGTGTAGAGCCAGGCACGCAGCTCCCTCTCCTGGGAACGGGCCAGACGGGCCACGGTCTCAGGCTCGTCAGCCCGTTTGCGGATGAGGGTGAGGGTCTGAAGGACAGAGTCGTGAAGGTGGGCGGCGATGTCCGCGCGCTCGGCCTCGCGCACCTCGGCGGCGCGGGCCTGGCTCATGGCCCGGTTGGTCTGCAGCCACACGGGCGCGAGCACGAGCGCGATGCAGATGACCAGCGCACCGCCCGTCAGCGCCCCGGTCAGCAGGACGCGTGGTGGGGTGTCCGCTCCGATGGCCAGGAGGATGCCCACGGCGGCCAGGACCACCCCGCCCGCCAGACGCAGGACGGCACCACGGTCACGCTCAGGCCCGGTCACGGCGTCGATCTGAGACCAGGACAGGGCGGCGCCTGCTGCCACGACGAGGGCGGGCAGCAGCCACTGTCCGGCCGGGAGATAGCCAGAGCGCCACACGGTGATGAGCAGCGCGGCCAGCACGAGCGCGCCCCCGCCCAGCAGCGTGGTGGCGTTGGCGGACAGGCGTGAGACGCCGTCGGAAGGGGTCTGCAAGCGCGAGGCGAGCCGGGCGCGTGCGGGCGGGAGCTGGCCGGCAGCCTCGGCCCAGGGATCGCCTGCAGGGACGAGGGCCCACAGCAGGAGGTAGAGCAGCAGGCCTGATCCTGCGACGAAGGCGGCCGCCACCATGGCCAGGCGTACCCCCGTCACCGCCAGCCCCAGGTGCGCGGCCAGGCCGGCGCAGACCCCACCGAGCACACGGCGGGGAGCCTGCCCGGGCAGGCCCGGCCCCTCAGCACCGGGGACCACGGCGGGCCTGGAGGCACGCAGGGGGCGGCGCAGCGGCAGGCGCGTGGAGGCGCGTAGTGGCGTGGCCGTCGTCGTCATGGCTCCATCGTGGCACGCGGGTGAGACGGAAAAACCTCCCTGTGGTAGGAACCAGGGGTCTGGAGCCGAGGAATCAGGGGCGGGTCAGGGTCTCCCCTCATCGCGCCGGGGCGGGCAGGCCCGGGAGCATAGAGCCATGAGCAGTCCCGAGCAGCCTTCGCAGGCCCCCCACGACCCCGTCCAGGGCGCTGACCAGCCCTCCGGCCCGTCCACGCAGGCCGGAGCCGGCTTCCAGGCAGGTCCCGGCTACCAGGCAGGTCCCGGCTTCCAGGCCCCGCAGCCAGGCCCCGCCGGCTACCAGTACCAGGCCCCTGGGGGCCCACGTTCCACAGACCGCTTCTTCGACTCCGTGCGCCGCACCGGCCTGGTACGCACCGAGCAGCGGTGGGTCGGCGGCGTGGCCGGCGGGCTGGCGCGTCGTCTCGACGTCGATCCCGTTCTCGTGCGCTGCGTGTGGGCGGTGCTGTGCGTCTTCACCGGCGTCGGGCTCATCATCTACGGGCTGGGCTGGGCGCTTGTCCCTGAGGAGCGCGACGGGCGCATCCACGTCCAGCAGGCCCTGGAGGGCGACGTCGACGCAGGCCTGGCCGGCGCGATCACCGCCGTCGTGGCCGGTGTCGCGCTGAGCGACCACGGCATACTGCCCGGGTGGTTCTTCGACGAGGGCCTCGGCCGCCTGATCGTCGGCCTGTCGTGGCTCGGCCTCAACGTGGCCGTGGTGTGTCTGGTTGTCTGGGCCGTGGCACGGGCGCTCCAGCGCCGGCGCGAGCACCGTCAGGCCCAGGCCGCAGGAATGGCAGCAGGACCGGTGCCTCCCTATGGTCCGACGGCGTGGCAGGCACCACGGCCTGCAGCCGCGCCTCAGGCTGGGGCGGCGCCGTCGTCCGCGCCTCGACCCGGACCGGCGCCGTCAGCGGCTCAGACGCAGGCTGACGCTGGCCCGCGACCGGTGTACACCTACGCCCCCGTACCTGCAGGAGCCAGCGCTCCGACGACGATGCCGCCCGCCGTCCCCGCGCGCCCGGTCCAGCCGGTCCAGCCGCCGCGTCCGCCCAGGCCTCGAGTTCCCGGGCCCGGTCGCACACTCTCGCTCATCGTCCTTGGTCTGCTCCTCCTCGCCCTGGCCGTCAGCATCCTGAGCGTGGCCACTGGGACGCTGGGTGTGCTCGGCGCCGGGCTCGTGGCAGCGGGCGCCGTCGTCGGACTGCTGGGGCTGGGGGTGAGCGTCAGCGCGCTACGCGGTCGGCGTGGCGGATGGATGACCGGCTTCGGGTGGCTGGCTGCTCTCGCCGCCGTCCCTGCTCTCGCACTCGGAACCGCGCTTCCCCCTGGATCGGTCTCGGGCACCGTCGAGCTGCGACCCGTGGTCTATACCGTCACTGACAGCATGCTCCAGGCCGCCGCTCAGTCCAGCGACAAGGTCTTGAACCTCGGGTCCTACGGAGCCGCTGCCGTGACCGTCGACCTCACCGAGCTTGACGACGGCCCCTACCCGGTCGAGCGCATCAAGGTCACGACCGGGGCCGGCATGGTGCGCGTCCTGACCAAGCAGACCCAGAGCGTCCAGGTCAACGCCGCCACCAACCTCGGCGAGGTCTACGGAAGGGTCCCAGGGAGCTGGACGGTCCAGGGAGCGGTCGCCACCCAGACGACTACCTCGTGGCCAAGTGCCTATGACCTCTCGGGCAAGGAGGTGCTGGGGACCTTCATCTACGCCGACGACCCCTTTGGGGTCCGCGCGACGCTGAGCTCGGAGAAGGCCGCTGAGGACGAGCCCGCGCTCACGGTCGATGCCACCGTCGGGCTCGGCGGGGTCCAGGTCCGTGAGCAGCGCTCAGGCTCCGTCTCCTGGTCTGGCTTCAAGATGGGAGACTACTGGATCGTCGACTCGTGGACGGACGCCAATGGCAAGGAGCACGCCGCAGACGACCTACCGGTTCCTGGCATGACGCACCAGGTCGTCTCCGCCGAGCAGGCCAACCAGTGCCTGACGCAGGCCAAGGCCCTCTCTGCCAAGGAGCACAGCAGCCAGGACGAGGAGGACCTGACCCCCTCTGAGGACTCGGACGAGTGGATCTGGCTGGACAGCCTCAGCGAGCTGAGCTCGACTGCCAAGACAGCGATGGCCGACTGCCTTGACCAGGTCCTTGCTACGGGCGCCGTGCCCAAGGCGGACAGCGCCGCCGCCACGAGTCCCTCGGCCGCCCCGAGCCCTTCCGCTGAGGCCGGCAGCGCCGCCACCGAGTCTGCTCAGCCCGCCGCATGAGCACCACCCCGTCGTCCAGCCACCGTTACCAGGAGTAGAAGCCATGACCTCCCCCGTCCAGCCGCTGTCAGCCCCCTCACCTGCCGACCTGCCGACCACCGCCATGTCCCCGGAAGAGGCCGAGGCCGCCGCTGAGAAGAGCGCTCAGGCCACTGAGGTCCTTCCAGGCCCCGCCCCGACCGAGGCGCTGCCCACGGCCGCTGCCACCGAGCAGCACCCCCAGGCCGGCTGGTCCGCGCCTGCCGCAGCGGACGACCTGGCACCGACCGACCCCCTGGAGGCGATCCGCTCCACCCGCCCCTGGCCTGGCGCGCGCAGCGCTGAGGAGGCGGAGGCGCACTCGGCCCCTGGTGCTGAGCAGGCACGCAGCCTCGGTGCGGACCCGCACGACTCCGAGGCCGTGTGGTCCGGGTCCTCGCTGGCCAGGGGACCCGAGGCCGAGGAGCCTGCTCGCCGCTCCGGCCCGCGCCCGGGAACCCTCGTGTGGGGTCTCGTCCTGGTGACGATCGGCGTGGTGCTGGCGGCCACGGGGCTGGGGGTGAGGATCGACCCGGTGAGCGCTGCGATCATCCTGCTGGCCGGGGCTGGGGCGGCGCTGCTCATCATCGCGCTCCTCCCCAGGCGCCGTCCCGCACGCTGACGCGGTCCTCCTTGTATCGCTTCAGGCCCTGAGCAGTCGGTCACCCATGTTCCCAGCACAGGAACCGACTGTTCAGGGCCTGAAGCGACGAGGAAGGTGAGGGCTCACACGCGCAGGGCGTACCTGTCAGTGCGCACAAGCGTCACGCTGAGCGCGTACAGCCTCTCCTCGCCCCAGCGCTGCTGAACGCACAGGCAAGCCCGCCCTTCCTCGACGCCGAGGATCTTCGCCTCGTGCTCCCCCGCCTGGGCGACGACGACCTGCGCACCAGAGGCGGGAACGCCGTACCCGTCAAGAATCTCACCGACAGGCCGGGAAAGATCCCGCCCAAGGAGGCCGTCAAAGGCGGAGGCGACAGCCGTCGTCGTCTGGACACCCACAACAGACTCCTCACGCGTTCTCGTGTGCACCATGCGGAAGACGAACGCATCGCTGTCGACATCAAATCCAGGCAGGTCGCTCCCGGCACGCTCGAGGGTGGCGGAGACCAGATGGGCACCAGTGTCGCCAAGAACGTCGGGGCGCGAGGAACGGGACGGGTCCGCGACGAAGGTCCCCTTGCCGCGGCGGCCTACCGTACGCCCCTCGTTGGAGAGCATCTCAAGGGCGCGACGAACGGTCATGGGTGCGACGTTGAAGTCCTCGGCGAGCCGCGTCTCGCTCTCGAGCCTGTCGCCGGGGCTCATGGTCTCGATGCGCTGAACCAGCGCCTCGTACACGGCAGCATACTTTGGCTTCATCGTCACTCTTCGCTCCGCAAGATCCTGTGTGCAGCTGAGACGCCCCTAGGGCCGTCGACGCCCAAGGGACCTCATTTTTAACCCTAAGTGAGAATTCCTTGTATTGACAAGCAGCCCACAATAACTCTAGGGTTATCTGCATCAACCATAGGTATTCGGGTTTGGAGGCAACGATGCCACAGCACCGTCTCTCACGCACCATCAGTGGCACACGCACCCGCGGCACGATCCTCGCCATGCACGGCGTGACCGACAGCGCGGCGTCCCTGTCGGATGTCGCCAGCCACTGGAAGGACGACTGGGAAGTCATCTGCCTTGACCTGCTCGGTCACGGGCTCTCGCCCGCATTCGGCGACGAGGAGCTCCGCTCCCCCTTTGAGGCCCTGTGCGCCTACGCGCTCACGGAGGTCGCCCACGCCGTACGCAACGCAGGCAGCCCCGTCGTGATCTACGGCCACTCCCTGGGAGGCGCTATCGCGACGACGATCGCCAACCGCTGCCCCGAGCTCGTCCGCGCCCTCGTCCTGGACGACCCGGCGCTCCTTACCGATGATCAGATCGAGATGTACGCCTCCTCGGCCGAGCAGCTCGCCCAGCGGCAGGACCTCGTCACCGCGCACGTCGGTGACGCGATCGTCGAGCTGATGAAGAGCTACCCCGGCTGGCCCGCCGCCGAGTACGGCCCCTGGGCGCAGGGCAAGGTCCTGGTCGACCGTGGCTTCGTACGCACAGGCGTCGTCGGCACGCCACGAGCCGACCTCCTGGGAAGGCTCACCGTCCCCACCCTCCTCGTCACAGGCGACGGCGACGACGTCCTCATCGGACAGGCCGGACTCTCGCAGATCCATGACAATCCGTACATCCACGGCGTCCTTGTCAGCGACGCCACACACTCTGTACGGCGCGACCAGCCCTCCACGTTCTACGAGCACGCCGACGCCTTCCTCGACTCTCTCGCGCCCCTCACGCGCCCCGAGCCCTACATCGTCGACGAGCTCGCGCACGTCCCAGACGCCACACCTCCGCAGACCACGTGGGACGTGCCTGCGCTGCGCGAGCGCGGCGACAGGCTGCTCGATACCCCCTTCCCCGACGAGCCTGGGGTTATTCGTGAGACAGCTGAGTGGAACGGCGTCCCGATGCGTGTCAATCGCCCTGAGGGGAAGGCTCGCGCCGCTGTGCTCTCCATCCACGGCGGCGGCTTCATCGCCGGCCGTGCCCGCTTTGACGACGAGCGCAATGCCGCACTGAGCAGGCTCGTCGGCTCGGCGCTGGTGGTGAGCCCGGACTACCGCCTCGCACCCGAGCACCCCTTCCCCGCGGGAGTGGAGGACTGTCTCGCAGCGTGGGACTACCTGGTGCAGCAGGCCCCTGACGTCCCGATCATCATCTACGGCGACTCGGCCGGGGCCGGCCTCGCGCAGCAAGCCGTCCAGGCCACGGCACGCGCCGGCGCCCACCGTCGCCTTGATGCCCTGATCGCCGTCGAGCCCTGCATCGACCCAGAGATGCACTCACTGTCGTACACCACGTGCCAGGACGGTCCGCTCTGGACGGCCGAGGCGGCACGGTACGCCTGGGCTCACTATCTCGGCGAGAAGACCCATCCGTACGAGGTGTACGCAGCGACGAGCCTCGTGCGCGAGATCATGCCGCCCACGCTCGTGGTCGTTAACCCCACCGACCCTCTGCGAGACGAAGGAATCAGCTGGGCGACAGCGCTCGCCGACGCAGGCGTGCCCGTCGAGCTCCACATGCTCCCCGGGACCATCCACGGCACACCCGCGACCATCGGCACTCGCACGTGGGACAACCTGTGCGACCTCATGACAACCTTCCTCACGCCGCTGACCTCACTAGGAGGAGACAGGTGATGGCATCCACCAACAAGCTGCTTCAGGTCTCTGTGGCAGCGGCGCTCGGAGGGTTCCTCTTCGGCTTCGACGTGGCCGTCATCAACGGCACAGTCGGCTCCTTCTCGGGCACCGAGACCGGTTTCGGGCTGGACTCCCTCATGACCGGTGTCGTCGTCTCGGTCGTCAGCCTCGGTGCCGCAGCAGGCGCTCTCATCGCAGGCGGCGCAGCCAACCGCTTTGGCCGCGTCCGCGTCATGGTCACCGCAGCAGTCCTCTTTGCCGCTTCTGCACTGATGTCGGGACTCTCCTTCGACGTGTGCTCACTCATCGCCTGGCGCCTCGTCGGCGGCCTGGGCGTCGGCATCGCTGCCGTCATCGCCCCGGCGTACATTGCTGAGATCGCTCCGGCGGACAAGCGCGGACGTCTCGGAACGCTTCAGCAGCTCGCCATCGCCGTGGGCATCTTCGGCGCGTTCATCTCGAACTTCATCCTTGTCAGGATCACCGGCTCCGCCGACGCAACCGGCCTGCTGGGGCTCACGACCTGGCGCTGGATGTTCATCGTCGAGATCCTCCCTGCGGTGCTCTACGGGCTCTTTGTCCTACGTCTGCCCGAGTCGCCGCGTTACCTCGTCTCGGTCAGCCGCGAGGAAGAGGCTGCGCGCGTCATTGCCGCCACCGGCGCAGACCCCGACCCGCAAGGCCGTGTCCAGGAGATCAAGAAGTCGCTGGCGAGCGACCACCGCCCCGCCCTGTCCGACCTCAAGGACTCAAGGCTCGGCCTGCGCCCGGTCGTCTGGCTTGCTCTCGCCTTTGCGTTCCTGATCCAGATGGCCGGGATCAACAACGTCCTCCTCTACGCGACCGAGCTGTGGGAGACGGTCGGCTTCACGGGCGACACCGCCGTCCTCATCCCGGTGGTCACCTCGGTCATCGGCATCGTCATGACCCTCGTCGGCATGTGCGTCATCGACCGCGTCGGCCGACGCCCGCTGCTGCTGTGGGGCGCTGTGGGCATGTTCACCGCGATGGTTCTCTCAGCTGTCGCCTTCATGCAGGGAGAGGTCACCGCAGGGGGCACGCTCCACCTGACCGGAGCCTGGGCCGCGATCGCGCTCGTCGCCGTGCACGCCGTGTACGTCATCTTCTGCGGCACGTGGGGCGTGGTGCTGTGGGTCTTCCTCGGAGAGATCTTCCCGAACCAGATCCGCACCGCGGGGATCGGCCTCGCCACGACCGGCAACTGGATCGGCGGGACGCTTGTCACCCTCCTCTTCCCCGTGCTGACGCAGCACCTCGGACTGGCTGGCACCTACCTCTCCTACGCGGTGGTCACGGCCGTCCTGATCTGGCTCGTCGCTCGCCACATCCCTGAGACAAAGGGCGTGGAGCTCGAGGACATGAGCTACGGGACTGGCAGGTAGGTCCTGGACCACCAGGTGGGGACGGCTGTGACAGCCACCCCACTGTGATCCTCACCATGCAGCCTCTCCGGCACCGGCGTGCCGGCAGGACGAAGCCCTCGGGCCCGGTCTCCCGGGCCCGAGGGCTTGTGTCACTGAGGTGCTCGACGTGGGTTCCCAGGCCCACGGAGCGCTCCTCCTTCACCGAAGCGACTGCCTCGGGCTCCCTAGTACCCGTGGCGGTCTCGGTCCAAGCCGGTCACCGGGTTCCCCAACCCTCGCGACCTGTTCCGTCCGGCGGTGACTCATATGTAACCCGCTCACCCTGAACGATCACCCCCCGGTAACCTGAAAAATCCATGGGAAATGCACGTCTTCTCCCACCAGCCCGCCAGGAGGCGCCCGTGGTCAGCCAGACCGGCTTCTGAGGCATCCGCGCGCGCTCAACGGGGCCTGGTGAGGGCAGAGGCACCCCTCCGCCCTCACCAGGCCCCGTCCTCGCTCGAAGAGGGCACGAGGGGCTCAGCCCTGGTAGACGATCCGCTCCTTCATCTCCTCCACAGCCGCATCGCCCAGGTAGAAACGCACCATCTCCAGGCCCAGGTCCACGGCCGTAGCCATGCCCCGGCTCGTGAGCAGCCGGCCGTCGACGACGACGCTCGCCTCGCTCACCTGCGCCCCGTGATCGGCCAGCACCTGGACAAAGCCCGGATTCGCCGTCGCCCGGCGTCCCTCCAGCAGCCCCAGCTCGGCCAGGATCGACGGCGCCGCGCAGATCGCGGCGACCGGACGGTCCGTGCGCACGCGCTGCGTGACCAGGTGGCGCACCCGCGCGTCGGCCTTGAGGTTCGGGGTGCCCGGAATCCCACCGGGCAGGAAGATCATGTCGTAGGACTCCAGGTCGGCCTCGGACAGCTCGGCCAGGGTCGCGCTGCAGCTGAGCACCACCTGGTGAGAGCTCGTGACCTGCCGCGAGCGCGTGATCGAGATGAGGTCAGCCGGGATACCAGCGCGGAAGAGGATGTCCAGCGGCGCCAGCGCCTCGACCTCCTCCAGCCCCGGGGCCACGAGCACCGCGACCTTCTTGTCCGTCGCCGCCGTGAGCTCAGCCATCGCCTCGCGTCCTTCCCTCAGCACCTTCGTGGTCACCACTGACACTACGCTGCCGGGCAAGCAGCCGGGTGCCTGCTCACTCGGCCCGCAGCGCCTCGACCGGGTCCTCCTTGGCCGCCCGCCCCGAGGGCAGGATGCCAGCGATGAGAGTGAGTCCCACCGAGATCGCCACGAGCACCACCCCTGCCGTCACCGGCAGGTGGGCGATCGGGTAGACGTTGAACCGGGCCTGGACAAAGGCGTTGGCCGGGAGCGAGATGAGCAACGTGATCCCCACGCCCATGAGGCCGGCAATGAGTCCCTCAATGATGGTCTCAGCGTTAAAGACGTGCCTCACGTCCGACCGCGAGGCCCCGATCGCGCGCAGGATGCCGATCTCCTTCCGACGCTCCAGCACCGAGATGTAGGTGATGATCGCGATCATGATGCTGGAGACCACCAGCGAGATCGCCACGAAGGCGACGAGCATCCAGGTGATGATGTTGACGATCCGCGTCACCGAGCTCATGAGCGTGCCCACGAGGTCGGTGTAGGTGATGACCTTGGCGTCCTGCCCGGCCGCAGCGGCCCGGGCGTTGTAGTCGTCCAGGATCGTCTTGACGGCGTCCTTGTCCGCAAAGCTCGTGGGATAGATGTCGATCTGGGACGGGCGGGACTCATCCGCCCACCCGAGCGAGGCGAGATTGCCCTCGTAGGTGGGCACCGTCGTCGTCATGAGGGTCGCCAGCAGCGCGGCCAGGTCCTCCTGGTCCATCGTGGGCTGGAAGGCCTGGGCCAAAGCCGAGCCATCCACGCTCACGGCACTGGCAAGCGAGGTCGCCAGGCCGTCCATGGCGGTGCTGAGCTGAGCGGCGATCTGGGTCTGGAGCGAGGTCATCATCTGCGTCATCGCCCCGCCCACGCTCGCCTCCAGCGAGGAGGCCAGCGCGCCGGAGACCGTGCTCGTCAGCGAGGAGGTCAGCTGGTCCGAGCCAGCCGCCGCCCGGAGCTGCTCGCGCACCTCGGGCCGGGCGAGGTAGGCCTGCGCCAGGGCCACCCAGTCACGCTCAGGCACGCCGTCGCCGTCGGTGTCCTCGCCCGGCTGGGAGGCCAGGTCATCCATGAAGCCCTGGAGCAGGGAGGCGGCCACGCCCGCCAGGTACTCCCCCGCGCCGTCCTTGACCACCCCGTCCTCCAGGGCCGAGGAGATGACGGCGACGTAGTCGATCTGCCCCAGCTGCGGGTAGCGGGTGGCCAGGTTCGCCAGGTCCAGGTCGCTCGTGTCCAGTCCCGACAGGTCCACCTGACCCGCCAGGGCTCCCAGGTCCAGGCCTGACAGGTCGACCTCGCCGAGGTCCAGGGCGCTCGCACCCAGGTCAGGCAGGCTCAGGGCGGCAAGGTCGAGACCGCTCAGGTCCGCCTGCAAGGCGCTGGGGTCCACCTGGAAGGCGGCCCTGAGCCTCTCGCCGTCGATGGTGAACAGCGAGGACATGTCCAGCTCGCCGCCGCCCGCGCCCTCGGCCAGCTCGGCGAAGGTCCGCCCGGTGAAGACGTCGGTGTCCGGGTGGTCGAGCTGGGCGCGCACGATCTGGGAGCCTGCAGCCTCGCGCACCACCTGGCGGGTGAGCTCCGGGGTGTAGGAGATGCCGGGCTGGAGCGTGGTGGTCTCGTCGGTCGCACGCACCACCCCCACCACGCGCAGCCGCTGCCCCGCGGCGACCGCCTCACGCATGACCTCCTCCTGGTCCGAGCGGTCGGTCCACACTCGGTGCTCGGCGTCGTAGGAGTAGCGCGCCGCCGCGAGCACCAGGGAGAAGGTCCGCCCGAGCACGTCGTCGTAGGAGTAGCTGCGCACCGCCGCCTCGCTCCTCGCCGTCGCCGTGGAGGTCGGCCCGGCCGACGGCGTGGCCGGACCTGTCCCCTCGGCTCGCCCCGTGCCCGCGGCTGGGGATGCTCCTGCCGCCCCCGCCCCGATCTGCACGGCGCGACCGGCCATGAAGTCGGTCATCATCGTCTGGAGCTCGGCGTAGGGGCGCAGGCCCAGCGTGTACTCGTAGAGGTTGTCCAGGGTGCCCCGCTGGCTCGTGACCACCACCAGCTCGTTGGCGGACCTGGGCCAGCGCCCGGCGACGACGTCGTACTGGTCCTCGTACAGCGCGCGGGCCTCGGGCAGCTGGTGGAAGGAGTCGAAGGAGGCCATCGTCGACAGCGGGCTGTCCCCCATCGCCGAGGTCATCGGGCTCATCGCCTGGTCCGGGAAGACACGCACGACGCCGTCGGAGGTGTCCGCGAGGTAGATCTGGGGCGAGACGTCGTAGGAGTACTCGATCGCCGCCACGTGCTCGGCCACGCCCGAGGAGGCGGAGTCCAGGAAGGTCTTGAGCGAGGCCAGGTCGTTGGCGGTGGTGGACTCCATGGTGGAGGTGAGCGCCTCGGTCATGAGGATCTCACCGTCCTTGGCCTCGGCCCGCTCAGCCTCGCCGGCACGCATGAGCGCGGCCAGGTCCACGCCCGTGGACTGGATGGACAGCGGGTAGGAGGTCAGGGCCTCCTCCTCGGTACGCGCGATGTAGCCGTTGACACCGTTGGCCAGCGCCAGGATGAGGGCGATGCCGATGATGCCGATCGACCCCGCGAAGGAGGTCATGATCGTGCGTCCCTTCTTGGTCATGAGGTTGTTGAAGGACAGCGAGAGCGCGGTGAGCGCCCCCATGCGCGTGCGCCGGGCCTCCTTGGCCTGGCGCGCCTGCTCAGCAGCCGGCTCGTATGGGTCGGAGTCGGCCACGACGCGCCCGTCGGCCAGCTCGACGATCCGCGTGGCGTAGTCGTGGGCCAGCTCGGGGTTGTGAGTGACCATGATGACCAGGCGGTCGGCGGCGACCTCGCGCAGCAGGTCCATCACCTGCACCGAGGTCTGCGAGTCCAGGGCGCCGGTCGGCTCGTCCACCAGCAGGATCTCGGGGTCGTTGATGAGCGCGCGGGCGATCGCCACGCGCTGCATCTGCCCGCCAGAGAGCTGGCTGGGACGCTTGTGCACGTGATCAGCCAGCCCCACCGAGTCCAGCGCCTCCAGCGCCCGCTCGCGCCGCTCGGCCCGGGAGACGCCGGACAGGGTCAGGGCGAGCTCGACGTTGGCCAGCACGCTCTGGTGCGGGATGAGGTTGTAGGCCTGGAAGACGAAGCCGATGCGGTTGTTGCGGTAGGCGTCCCAGTCCCGGTCCTTGTAGTCCCGGGTGGAGGTGCCGTCAATGACCAGGTCCCCGGAATCGAAGTGGTCCAGTCCGCCGATGACGTTGAGCATCGTGGTCTTGCCGCTACCGGACTGGCCCAGGACCGCGACGAACTCGTTGTCCCGGAAGGAGACGCTGACCGCGTCCAGGGCCGTCTGGGTGAGCGTGGCGGTGCGGTAGGCCTTGGTGACGGCGCGTAGCTGGAGCATGGGACCTCTCAAGTC
Source organism: Actinomyces sp. (assembly GCF_029851875.1). Taxonomy (GTDB): domain Bacteria; phylum Actinomycetota; class Actinomycetes; order Actinomycetales; family Actinomycetaceae; genus Actinomyces. The sequence continues at coordinate 32,663 of NZ_JARKVC010000018.1, read as the reverse complement.
AGGCTGGTACCAGAGGGACCAGGGTAGTCAGGAGTCGGGAGAGCCAGGGAAGGGGACAAGGGCGGCAAGGACCGTCCAGGCACCGGCCTCAGGCTGCCAGCGCGGCCCGCAACGCTGCCAGGCTCTGGCCGAGGTCCGCGCGCAGGACGACGCTGCGCCCGGTGAGCTCACGCGGGACGTCGGGCTCCAGGCCCAGGCAGGCGTACAGGGCCTGCGGGTTGGCGTAGGTGCGCTGCCAGAAGGGGTACTTGATGATGCCGGGGGTGTTCATCCCCACGCCGAGCTCGAGGTAGACCACACGCCCGCTCTCATGGGTGGCGCACCAGTCCCGGTAGCGCCTGGCGGCTGCCTGCCACCCCTCGTCCTGGACGAAGGTGGCGTCCACGCGCAGGTTGGTGGTCATCACCTCCCCGCAGCGGGGGCAGCGCGGCACCAGCTCAGCAGGCACGAGCATCGGCGTCCCGGCGGCCGCGGCGCCCTCGACCATGGCCCGAACCTGCTCCTCGTTGTCGTAGGTGGCCTGGTGGCAGGGCACCGGGCACTGGAAGAGGCCGTAGTCACCCTGGGTGTAGAACAGGCGGGACCTGTCCGCTCCGGCACGCTGGAAGCGGTGGTCGACGTTGGTGGTCAGGACGAAGGTGTCGGTCCCGTCCCGTTCCTGAAGAGCACGCACGAGGACCATGAGGTCGGCGTAGACCTGGCCCGGGCCGGACTCGTAGCGCTGGAGCAGGATGTTGCGCGACCAGAAGGCCCAGCGCTCCTGGGGCGTCGGGAAGGGGTAGAAGCCGCCGGAGTAGGCGTCCGTGATCCCGCGAGCGCGCCGGAAGTCAGCAAAGCGCTCGGCGAAGACGGCGTCGGCGTGGTGGTCGCCGTCGGCTGCTGACAGACCGGCTCCGGCCCCCACCAGCACCGCGTCAGCAGCGCTGAGCGCGCTGGCCAGGCGCTCGGTGTCTGCTGCGGCACGTGGTGAGGTGGTGGAGGTGAAGAGCTGGCTCATGCCCTCATGATGACGTGCTCAGAGCCTGGCGGTCACTGTTGCTCCCTCTGAGCGAAGCAGCCAGGCCTTGCGCTCAGGGCCGCCGGCGTAGCCCGTGAGCGCCCCGTCGGCGCCGAGCACACGGTGGCAGGGGACGACGACGGACAGCGGGTTGCGCCCCACGGCACCGCCCACCGCGCGGGCCGAGGTCGGCCGGCCCAGGACCGGCTCCAGCCGGGCAGCGACCTGTCCGTAGGTGAGTGTCTGTCCGCGTGGGACGGCACGCAGCTGCTCCCAGACCCGGAGCTGGAAGTTGGTGCCGGCTGGAGCCAGCGCCGGAGGCTCGCCCGGGTCGGCACCTGCGAAGGCGGCATCCAGCCAGGCGCGCGCGGCAGCGAGGGCGGCAGGCTCGCCGTCGTCCCCTGGACGGGTACGCAGGACGGTGTCAGGCAGCGTGACGCGGTCGTGGGCCTGGCCGTCAAACCACACGCCGGTGAGGGCCCCGCCCGCAGGCAGGCCCTCACCGGCGGCCGCCGCCAGCGTCATCGGGCCCAGAGGCGAGGAGTAGGCCTGGACGTAGGTGGTGCGGGTACCTGCTCCGGAGGTCATGCTCCGATCCTGCCACGCGTTGCGGACCGAGCCCAGCCCCGGCTGCGCCGTCGTCAGCTCGTGCTGCCCGGGCCTGAGCCGCGCCACCCTCCGGCTCAGCCCTCAAGCTCGGTGAGCACCTGCGCCGTCGTCACCACGCGGGAGTCGAAGACGCGCGAGAGGTACTCCAGGCCGCCGTCCTGCGTGCCGACGAGGAGGCTCGCGGTGGCGTCGGCCGGCACGATCGTGCGGTAGCCCAGGTAGTAGGCGCTAGCCAGGGTGTGCAGGACGCAGATGTTCGTGTCGAAGCCGACGACGATGAGCACGTCCCGCCCCAGCTCGCGCAGGGTGAGGTCCAGGTCCGTGCCCACGAAGGCGGAGTAGCGGCGCTTGGGGACCACGTAGTCCGCCTCCGTGACCTGAAAGGCGTCCAGGGGCTTGGCGTCCTCGGTTCCGCGGACGCAGTGCGCGCCCCACAGCTCGGTCTCCAGATCGGTGCCGGGCAGGTGGCTGTCGCAGGCGAAGAAGACCGGGACGCCGGCAGCACGCGCTGCCTGAGCCACAGCGACGGCGTTGGCCGCCATCTCGCGCAGCGGCTCGATCACCTCACCCGATCCGCCCAGGACGTCCACGACGACCAGCGCCGCGCGGGAGAGGTCGATGCCGGTGGACTGCTGCCAGGTGGTGGGCTGGGGCTGAGGGAGTGCCATGACGGTCCTTTCACTGAGGTGTCTTGACACTAACAGGGCCTCTCGTCCCTCTCCTCCTCCCCGCGGCTGCGCGTGGGGAGCCTCACTGGCTGTGGAGGGCACTGTCCGTACCTGGCTCAGCGAGCACCAGGCTCCTACCGTAGGGCCGTCCGACAGACCCCGACCACGTCAGGATCCCGATGACCACCACCGTCCTCGTCTTTCACCCCAGCATCACCACCTCGCGCGTCAACGCACGCCTCGCCCGTGCCGCCGAGGCCGTCGACGGCGTGCAGGTGCGCTACCTCTACGACCTCTACCCCGACTTTCACGTTGACGTCGAGGCCGAGCACCGGGTCCTGGAGGCGGCTGACCGCATCGTGTGGCAGTTCCCCGTGTACTGGTACTCCTCCCCCGCCCTGCTCAAGCAGTGGGAGGACGACGTGCTGACCTACGGCTGGGCCTACGGGTCCACCGGCACGGCCCTGCACGGCAAGGAGCTGGCTCTCGCTGTCTCACCGGGCGCGGCTGCCGAGCGCTACACGTCAGCCGGGCAGTACGGCGTGACGGTGGACCAGCTCCTGCTGCCCTTTGCCACCACGAGCCGTCTCATCGGCACCCGCTTCACCGAGCCCTTCGTGACGTCCGGGGCGATGCAGATCAGCGACGCCGACCTGGAGCGTCAGGCCCAGGCCTACCAGTCCTGGCTGACCACGCCCGCCCGTTAACGTCGAACGTGTGTGAGTGCGACCGAATGAAGAGAGACAACCCCTTCATTCGGTCGCACTCACACACGTTCGGCCCGGATCAGCGCCCCGCCAGCCGCCAGACCGTGCGCACCACGCGCGCAGCCTGCTTGGCCAGCTCCTCACGGCTGATCTCGACGATCGCCCCCTCCTCGCCACGCAGGGCAGCCAGGAGCGCCTGACGGTCCTTCTCGCAGCCCGGCATGAACAGCTCGTTGCCGGCCTTGATGCTGGCAGGAGCCGTCGCCCGCGGGTGGGTCATGTCCGTGCGAGCCATCGCGTCCACCACCCAGTCAGTCATCACCAGGCCCTGGTACCCCCACTCCTCGCGCAGGACCGTCTCCAGCAGCTCTGGGCTCTCGGAGGTGTGCACGCCGTTGACCAGGTTGTAAGAGGTCATGAGGGCGTGGGGCTGGGCCTCGCGCACCACGATCTCGAAGGAGCGCAGGTACAGCTCGCGTGCCGCACGCTGGGAGACGCGGCTGTTGGAGTTCAGGCGGTTGGTCTCCTGGTTGTTGAAGGCGAAGTGCTTGACAGTCACGCCACGACCGGCGTGGGCCTGGACGCCGCGGGTGATGCCGGCGGCCACGCGGCCGGCCAGCAGCGGGTCCTCGCTCATGTACTCGAAGTTGCGTCCGCACAGGATCGTGCGGTGGAGGTTAAAGGCCGGGGCGAGCCACAGGTGCGCACCGAAGTGCTCCATCTCCGCGCCCACGAGGTCACCGTAGGATGCCGCCAGCCCGGGGTCCCAGGTCTGGGCGACGGCGGTGCCGATCGGGATGGCGGTGGCCCACTGCTCGTAGGTGCGCTCGGGCACGCGCGGGGCGAGGCTCGGGTCCACGCCCAGGGCCGCCAGCGACTCCTCGTCCAGGAGCTCGGCGAACAGGCCCTGGAAGGCCGTGCCCACCGCGAAGGGACCGTCCGCGTCGACACCGACCCTGGAGGCCAGGCGCAGCCCGGCCGGGCCGTCAGGCATGACCAGGGTGCGCAGGCCCTCCAGGCGGGTCGTGGTCTGGCCGGCCGCGCCCACGAGGTCCTCACTGGCCTGTCCGATGACAGACTGCTTGTCCGCCGAGTCGTGGTACTGGCCGAGCACGAGGTAGCTCAGCTCGTCGTCGGACAGGGCGCTGACGTACTCAAGCGCCTCGGACAGGTCCACGCCCTCACCGGCGTCCTCGCGGCGCAGGTCAGCGGCCTGCACCGTGACGCGGGGGGCGTCGTCGGGAACGACGACGCACACGGGCTGCTCGGGACGCCAGTCGGTGAAGCCGGGGTCGCCCAGGACGTCGTGCACCTGGCGCACGAGCGCGTTCTCAGCGAGCTCGACGACGCCGGCCACCTGGGTATCGCGGCTGGAGGAGCCCACGCGCACGACGTAGTCGCCAGCCTCCAGGACGGTGGCAGCCTTGGCGGCGTCGTAGGAGGCCAGGTCAGCCAGGTCGAAGCGCAGGGTCAGCTCCTGGCTCTCACCGGCGGCCAGCTCCTGGGTCTTGGCGAAGGTCGCCAGGGCCTGGAAGGGCTGGTCGAGGTCGCCGGCGGGCACCGAGACGTAGACCTGGACGACCTCCTTGCCCGCACGCGAGCCGGTGTTGGTCACGCTCGTGGTCACGACGACGTGCGCGCCCTCGACCCTGACGCTCGCCCGGCCGATCTCGAAGGTCGTGTAGCCCAGGCCGTGGCCGAAAGGGAAGATCGGCTTCCTGCCGACCGAGTCGAGGTAGCGGTAGCCGACGTAGACGCCCTCGGTGTAGCGGGTGTCGTCCGGGTCGCCGAAGTCTCCGGCGTCCGGGTAGTCGCCCCAGGCGGCCCAGGTCGTGGACAGGTGGCCAGAGGGGTAGGACCGGCCCAGCAGGAGGTCGGCGAAGACGTCACCGGTGACGGCACCGAGCTGGGAGAGCAGGAGGATGTTGGGCAGGTCCGCCACGGGGGTGAGGTCAACGACACCACCCACGTTGAGAACCAGCAGGAAGCGCTCAAAGCGCGAGGCCAGCGCCTTGATGTCGCGGACCTCGGAGTCGGACAGCAGCACGTCGCCGGCCACGGGCCTGCGGTCGCTGCCCTCCCCGGAGTCGCGGGACAGGACGTAGACGGCGGTCTCACCCTCCGCCTCCAGCGGCAGGTCGTAGACGGGGGCCGGCTCGACGGCGCCCATCCCGAACATGATCGCCGGGACGCCGGCGGCCTTGGCCTGCTTCTTCAGGTCAGCGACGAAGGCGACGTGGTTGGTGTCAGCCACCTGGTCGTAGGCGTCCAGCCAGGCCTTGCTGGTGATCTCGAAGCCGGCGTTCTCCAGCCCCTGCTCAACCGTCACGACGTGGCGGGAGCTGACGTCTCCCGAGCCGGTGCCGCCCTTGACGGTGCGGCGAGCGCCGGCACCGAACAGGGCGATCTTGCCAGGCGCGGCCAGGGGGAAGGTGCCGTCAGTGGCCAGCAGCACCACGGACTGGGGGGCGCCGGCCCTCACGGCCGCCAGGTGGTCGATCTCGTACTGCTCCATCGCGTTGCTCCTTTGCAGGTGGGATCCGGGCCGCCCGGAGCTGCCCGGACGGGCGGCGCTGTCGCGTCCGGCACTAACCTCCCCCATTTTTGCCAATCGGTCAATATGGGTGGGGCAGTGCTCCTCAGGCTCCCCCAGGCTCAGGACGACACCGTGACGCCGCCGGTGCGCCGCTCAGAGCGAACGCACCCAGCGGAAGACCTCCAGCGCCTCCTCGCGCGCGTCCTCGCGGCAGACAAGGTAGAAGGTCGCGTGCGCGCCGGTGTCACGAATCGGCACCACCGCACGGTCCGACGGCGTCCCGGCCAGGGAGGGGGCGTCGGTGACGAAGTAGGGCAGCCGGGCGCTGGCGACCATGGTGCTGAAGACCTTGTGGTCCTCCTGGACCACAAAGGTCGAGCCGGGAAGGTGGCGGTCGCACACACCACGCCAGAAGCCGATGTCAGCCAGCAGCAGGAAGGTCTCGCCATCGAGCTCGGCAAAGCTCAGGTCGCTGCGAGAGGCCAGGGCGTGGTCACAGGGCAGGACCACCGCGAGGCTCTCCACCATCAGCGGGGTCGAGCGCACCGTCCCCAGGCTGTGCGGACGCAGCGTGATCCCCAGGTCAAGGTTCCCGTCATGCACGCCAGAGGCCACCTCCTGCTCGCTGAGCATCGAGGAGGTCATGAGCCGCTGGGGAAAGCGCTCGACGGTCAGCGCCGTCAGCCTCCACAACGGCGCCGGCGCCACGGTCCCCACCCGCAGCGCGCGCAGGCGCCGGGCCGCCTCGGCCACCGCCTCACGCATGGCGCTCTCAGCCCGCAGCAGGGCACGGGCGTGCTCCAGCGCCACCGCTCCGACGTCGCCCAGGACGAGCCGACGCCCCTCACGCCGGAAGAGCTGGTGCCCCAGCTCCTTCTCCAGCCGCGCCAGCGCACGCGACAGCGCCGGCTGGGACAGGTGGAGCTCCTCGGCAGCAGCCGAGACCGTGCCGAGCCTCGCAATGGCCTCAAGCTGGCGCAGCTGATCGAAGTCCATGACGCTCCTGATGCACCCAGAACATATTCCTAGTCGATTTTGGCATTTCACAACCGCTATATCCAGGGGCAGACTCACGGACAGCGCTCGACGACATATGAGCGAGCAGCACAAGACTGACAGGAGAGCCCATGACGACCGTCCCCGCCTTCACGATGAACAACGGCCACACCATCCCGGCCCTGGGCTACGGCGTCTTCCAGATGACCAGCGAGCAGGTGCGCACCCACCTGCGTCAGGCGCTGGAGGCCGGATACCGCCACATCGACACCGCCAACGCCTACCTCAACGAGGTCGCCGTCGGCGAGGTGGTGCGCGAGGCGATCACCGACGGACTGGTGCGCCGTGAGGACCTGTTCATCACCTCCAAGCTCTTCCCCCAGTCCTACCCCTACGAGCAGGCGGTCAAGGACATCGACGCCACCCTGGAGCGCCTGGGGCTGGACTACCTCGACCTGCTCCTGTTCCACCAGCCCTACGGCGAGTACGTCTCGGGCTGGAAGGCGATGGAGGAGGCGGTCCAGGCCGGTCAGGTCCGCTCCATCGGCCTGTCCAACTTCTCAGCGGCAAAGACCCGCGAGATCCTCGCGGTCGCCACGATCCTGCCGGCCGTCAACCAGGTGGAGATCAACCCCCACTGGAACCAGCACGCCCTCAAGGACGAGCTGGCGGACACCGGCATCGTCTACGAGGGCTGGTACCCCCTGGGCCACGGCGACGCCTCCCTGCTGGCTGAGCCGGCTATCGTGGCCGCCGCCTCGCGCACCGGCGCCACCCCGGCCCAGGTGGTCATCGCCTGGCACCTGGCCGAGGGCAATGTCGTCTTCCCCAAGACGCTCAGCCCGGCCCACATGGCTGACAACCTCGCCGCCGCCGAGCTCACGCTGACCGCCAGCGAGGTCGAGGCCATCAACGTGATCGCCCAGCAGGCCTACTACACCGTCCCGGACGAGGCGCCGGAGTGGGTCTGGGGCCCCAACGACTACTCCCAGCAGGCCTGAGCGCCCTGCCCCGCCCCTACCCACGTCCGGACACTGCCAGGAGACCTTCATGACCACGATTCCCCTCGCCACCCTCAACAACGGCGTGCAGATGCCGGTGCTCGGCTACGGCGTCTTCCAGACCCCGCCGGCTGAGACCGCCCAGCACGTGCGTACCGCCCTGGAGGTGGGCTACCGGCTCATCGACACCGCCCAGTCCTACGGCAACGAGGAGGGCGTGGGCGCCGGCCTCGCGCAGGCGGTTGCTGACGGCGTGACCAGTCGCGAGGAGGTCTTCATCACCTCCAAGATCTGGGTGTCGAACATGAGCTACGAGCGGGCCAGGGCCTCGATCGAGGAGTCGCTGCGCAGGCTCGGTACCGACTACATCGACCTCATGCTCCTGCACCAGGCCATGGGGGACTACCCCGGCGCCTACCGCGCGATGGAGGAGGCCTACAAGGCCGGCAGGCTGCGCGCCATCGGCGTGTCCAACTTCTACCCCGAGCGTCTGGTGGACGTCGCCCTGCTCGCCCAGGTGCCTCCGGCTGTCAACCAGGTGGAGACCCACCCCTTCCGCCAGCAGGCCGAGGCGCACGAGCTCATGCGCGAGCTCGGTGTGGCTCACGAGGCCTGGGCCCCCTTCGCCGAGGGGCGGAACAACATCTTCGCCAACCCCGTGCTGACCAAGATCGGTCAGAAGCACGGCAAGAAGCCGGGCCAGGTCATCCTGCGCGCGCTGATGCAGAAGGACGTCATCGTCATCCCCAAGACCGTGCGCCGCGAGCGCATGGAGGAGAACATCGACGTCCTGGACTTCACGCTGGACGCCGCGGACCTGGCGGCCTTCGAGGCCATGGACGACCCCTCCTTCCCGCGTATCTTCGACCACTTCGACCCCAAGATCGTGCGCTGGCTGCTGGGAGACCTGGTCAAGGACCAGCAGCTGGGCGGCGCCACGCTCTATTGAGCCGCGAGTGTGCAGGTGCGCCCCCGGGTGTGCACCGCCTACCTGCACACTCATGGCCACACCTGCACACTCACGCGGCAGACAGGCACTGACACACCCTGGATCACCGGGCCGTCCCCGCCTTGACTGCGAGGTGGGACGACGACGCAGCCCGCCTGCGCCGTCGTCCCCGCCTGAGGCAGCCACTACAGCGCTCCCCAGGCTGATCTCCACCACCCACATACCTAGGAGCACCACCATGGCTGTCAAGCAGACCGCCGGACGCGACCGGCTGGGCCACCTCGCCCCTCAGTTCGCCGCCCTCAACGACGATGTCCTGTTCGGTCAGGTCTGGTCCCGCGAGGACGAGCTCAGCGCCCGCGACCGTTCCCTGGTCACGATCGCCGCCCTGTTCTCCGCCGGCCTGTTCCCCCAGCTTGAGGCCCACCTGCGCATCGGGCGGACCAACGGCGTAACCAAGGACGAGGCCGTTGAGGTCGTCACCCAGCTCGCCTTCTACTGCGGGTGGCCCAAGGCCTGGTCCGCCTTCCCGATCATCGAGAAGGTCTGGGACGAGGGCACCGGTGCCGACGCCGACTGAGACCGCCCGGTAGCTCAGCAACGGCTACCCCATCCCTCGGAACCGTGGTTTTCTGTGTGGAACCGGCCCCTGCGCGTTCCGTCGGGGCCGGTGCCCCACAGAAAACCACGGCTTCAATGACGGACGCGGGGCGTCGGGCCGCCCCGCCCCGTCGCCTCTCAGCGGCGTGGAAGGTCCTCGACCTTGGTGCCGCCGGCCAGCGCCTTCTCACCCGGACGGGCCAGCGGCCCCACGAGCTCGTGAGCGCGGTAGGGCTCCTCCAGGAAGTCGATCTCCTGCTCACTGAGGCTGAGGTCCACAGCGCGCACGGCGTCGTCGACCCGGCTCGGGCGCGAGCAGCCCACGATCGGCGACGCCACGCCCTTGGCCCACAGCCAGGCAAGCGCGACGTCCGCCATCGCCACCTCGTGCTCGGAGGCGACCTGCGCCACCCGCTCGATGATCGGCATGTCCAGCTCTCGGGCCGAGTCGTACTTGGCGCGCATCGTGGCGTCCGTGGCCGAGCGGGAGGAGGCCGACTCCCAGGTCGGACGCGTCAGGTGCCCCGAGGCCAGCGGGCTGTATGGCGTCAGGCTCATCCCGTACTTCTGGGTCACCGGGATCATCTCGCGCTCGTCCTCGCGGTAGAGCAGGTTGTAGTGGTTCTGCATGCTGGCGAAACGGGTCCAGCCGTGCTCGTCGGCCACCACCTGCATGGAGTGAAGCTGGTAGGCGTACATCGCGCTGGCGCCCAGGGCACGCACGCGGCCGTCACGCACCAGGCGGTCCAGCGCCTCCATGGTCTGCTCCACCGGCGTGGAGTAGTCGAAGCGGTGGATGATGTACAGGTCGAGGTAGTCGGTGCCCAGACGCTCCAGGGTGCCGGTGATCTCGCGCTCGATCGCCTCGGCGGACAGGTGCCCCTCGTTGAAGTAGACCTTCGAGGCGAGCACGACGTCCTCGCGGGCCACGCCCAGGTTCCTCAGCGACTGCCCGATGAAGCTCTCCGAGGTGCCGTGGGCGTAGACGTTGGCGGTATCGATGAAGTTGACGCCGCGCTCCAGGGCGTGGGCGATGACCTCCTGGGTCGCCGGCTGGTCGATGACCCACTGGTGAGAGTCGGGGAAGACCTCCCCGAAGCTCATCCCGCCGATGCACAGGCGCGGGATGGTGATGTCTGTGGTCCCGAGGTTCGTGTACTGCATAGGTTCTCCTGGTCCAGGCGTGAGTGTGCAGGTGCTGGTACGAGTGTGCAGCCCCCAGGTGCACGCTCGTACCCCTACCTGCACACTCGAGGAACGGCTCCAGCCTCCGCCGGTGACCGCCCGCCTTCCAGGGCCTGCCAGGTCCTGTCTGGCAGCAAGGGGCGGGTGCACTCCACGGGCTCACCGACGACGTCGCTCCTCGCCTGACCCGCAGGCCAGGCCGAGCGCCACAGGGACGGTCAGGCAGGCCTGCTCTCACCATGGCGTCAGACGGACCAGAGGCTCCCGCGAGCATGACGACGGCGGCCGGTGACCTCTTGCTCATCAGGTCACCGGCCGCCGTCGGTCAGTGAGCGAGGACTGGCCTCACTCCCACTCGATGGTGCCCGGTGGCTTGGAGGTGCAGTCCAGGACCACGCGGTTGACCTCCGGGACGGAGTTGGTGATGCGCGTGGAGATCCGCGCCAGGACCTCATAGGGCAGGCGAGTCCAGTCCGCCGTCATCGCGTCCTCGGAAGAGACCGGCCGCAGCACGACCGGGTGACCGTAGGTACGGCCGTCACCCTGCACACCCACCGAGCGCACGTCAGCCAGCAGGACGACCGGGCACTGCCAGATCTCCTCGTCCAGGCCAGCAGCGGTCAGCTCCTCACGGGCGATGAGGTCCGCCGCCCGCAGGATCTCCAGGTTCTCGCGCGTTACCTCACCGATGACGCGGATCCCCAGGCCAGGGCCCGGGAAGGGCTGACGAGCCACGATCTTCTCCGGCACACCCAGCTCACGGCCGATCGCGCGCACCTCGTCCTTGAACAGGGTGCGCAGTGGCTCAATGAGGGCGAAGTCGAGGTCGTCGGGAAGGCCGCCGACGTTGTGGTGGCTCTTGATGTTGGCCGTGCCGGTGCCGCCGCCAGACTCGACGACGTCGGGGTAGAGCGTGCCCTGGACCAGGAACCTGATCTCGCCGCCGGCCTCCCCTACCATCTCGATGACGCGGCGCTGGGCGGCCTCGAAGGAGCGGATGAACTCCCGACCGATGATCTTGCGCTTGGTCTCAGGGTCCGTGACCCCCGCCAGCGCGCGGAGGAAGCGCTCGGACTCGTCGACGGTGATGACGCGGATGCCCATGCCGGCCGCGTAGTCCTGCTCCACCTGCTCGCGCTCGCCGGCGCGCAGCAGGCCGTGGTCAACGAAGATGCAGGTCAGCTGGTCCCCGATCGCGCGGTGGACCAGCGCCGCGGCCACCGAGGAGTCCACCCCGCCAGACAGGCCGCAGATGACGTGGGCGTCGCCAACCTGGGCGCGGATGGCCTCAACCTGCTCGTCAATGATGTTGCCCGCCGTCCAGGTGGCCGGGATGCCGGCAGCCACGTGCAGGAAGTTCTCCAACGTCTTCTGGCCGTAGGCGGAGTGAAGGACCTCGGGGTGCCACTGCAGACCGTACAGGCCGCGCTCGCGGTTCTCGAAGGCCGCCACCGGGGTCTCTGCCGTGGAGGCGGTGACGGCGAAGCCGGCCGGGGCGGCCTGGACAGCGTCCCCGTGGCTCATCCACACGGCCTGGTCCATCGGTGTGCCAGCGAACAGGCAGGAGCCGGCGTCGACCTTGGCCTCGGTGTGGCCGTACTCGCGCGTGCCGGTGCGTCCCACCGTGCCGCCCAGGGCCTGAGCCATGGTCTGGAAGCCGTAGCAGATGCCGAGAACCGGAACGCCTGCGTCGAAGACGGCCGGGTCGATGCCCGGGGCGCCGTCGGCATAGACCGAGGAGGGGCCGCCGGACAGGATGACCGCCGCCGGGCGCTTGGCAAGCATCTGCTCCACCGGCATCGAGGACGGAACGATCTCGGAGTAGACACTCGCCTCACGCACGCGGCGGGCGATGAGCTGGGCGTACTGCGCACCGAAGTCGACGACGAGGACCGGGCCGGTGGCCTGCGGGTCCGCGTGCGAGGCGGTGGCGTGGGGATTGGTCGTCACCGGCCCAGGATAGCGAGGAGACGGCAGGGGTGCCTGCCGCAGGCCGCAGCCGGCGGAGGGACGCTGGCCGCCCCCAGTGACCGGGCAGCCGGCTGTGCGCCCCGCTCCTCATAGTTTGTATGGACAATCACCTCGACAAGGCGTCGACGACCTGTCTATGCTTGAGCCACCGGCCCACCAGGGTCGGATCCGACCAGACCGGTCGGGCACACAGCCGTGCGGGGCCTCCTTCACGGTTCCGCACAGCGGAACCGAAAGGAACACCACCATGATCGCTCCCGTCATCGACCAGGTCGTCGTCACCACCCCTGAGTCCACCACCTCCTCCGAGGCCGAGGTCAAGGCTGCCGACCTGCTCACCTTCAAGATCGGTATGGCCATCATTGCCGCCGTCATTGTCGTCATGGCTGCCGTCGGCGCTCTCACCGCCTCCGCCCCGCTGCTCATCGCCTCGGGCGTCACCGGCTCGATCGCGGCCTTCGTGGGCGCCTACACCGGCATCAACCTGATGAGCGCCTGAGGCTCCCCGAAAAGGTCCGGGAAGCCCTCCGGGCTTTCCTGAGCTGCGCGGCCAGCGAAGCCCGCGCAGCGACGTAGACCGGGACGCCCGACGCCGTCAGGCCACCGCGAGGTCACGTCAGCACCGCGAGCGCCGCCCAACGAGGGTCGGCGCTCTTGTCGTGTCCGGGCCGGGGCGTGCTCAAGCCCCCAGGCCCAGTGCCTAGGCCCGCCCCTTCCACAGGCCCGTGTGCCACGGCTTGTGCGCCACGGCTCGATCGCCAAAGCACGTATGCCAAGTCCGACTGCCAAAGCCCGGCTGTCAAAGCCCGACCACCCCTGTGAAGGCCTACGCACCACATGGCGGCGTACCTGCGTGTTGTGGCGGCGTGGCTTCCCAACGACGGGGCGTGCCTCCACGACGAGGGCGTGCGTGACGACGTCGTAGGACACGCCCACAGCGCACAGGCACGCTTTCACAGCACGCAGGCACGCCCCCACAACGCACAAACACGCTGCCAACACGCAGGCACGCCGCCAAGAGCACCGTCCACCCTCATCGCTGTCAGCACCGTCCTCACCCCGGCACCACAACCACCGCCACAGCCTCACCACCACGCAATACCCACTGCCAGCCGCGCCGCCACCGCGCCCCCTTCCTCAGCGCAGCGCCGTAGCCAGCCGCGGCAGCGCGAGCAGCACGAGCAGCAGACTCGTCAGCTGCAGCCCCAGGCACACCCCGAGGACGACCGGGCCACTCACCCCCAGCGCGACCATGAGCGTCGGGCACAGTACCGACACGAGCTGGACAAGCGGGCGGCTGACGGCCTCAGCGCGACGCTGGGAGCGCAGCAGCCACGGCGGCACCAGCGGGTCGGTGCCGCCGGTGCAGGCCGGGGCGATGAGCACGTAGTGGGCGGCCACGAGGATCGTGGCCACCACCACCAGCACCCACTGGTCCCCAGCCACGCCCATACGCCCCAGCAGCGCCAGGAGCACCAGACCGCAGGCCGCCAGCCCGGTTCCAGCCAGCACCCAGGCCAGCAGCATGTGCTCGGGACGACGGCGCCTGGAGACGATCCCCAGCACCGTCCACGCGCACGCCAGCACGGCGACAGCCCACACCGGCGCACACCCTCCTGCGTGAAGCGCCAGGGCCGCCGGCGTCAGGCAGATCGCCGTCAGCCCCAGCGGCAGCCCCTGGACCAGCTCAAGCACCGCACCGACCACGACGGTCCGGCGCACCCGGTCCACGCGCAGGTCGCTGGCGCTCAGCGCCTTCTGCTCCCCGAGCATCCCGGCGTCCATCATCACCCAGTCGATCCCGACCGCGGCCTCGAGCGGATCAGTCATCCGGCGCAGGGCAGCGTGAGCGGCCTCGACCTTGCCGTGGGCGACGTACCAGTGAGGCGTCTCAGGCAGGCTGGTGGCGACCAGGACGACCAGGACACCGGAGGTCAAGGGGGCCAGCCACCCGAGCACCAGGGCCTGGCCCGGCAGAAGCAGCTCACCGGCCTCACCGGCGAGCAGCGCCAGGCCCGCTCCTGCCGGCAGCGAGGCGGCAAGACGGGGAATGAGCCTGCGGTGCCCGCGCTCGGCCAGCTCGTGAGCCAGCTTGGGTGTCACGATGGTGAAGCCGCCGACACCCAGACCCGTGACCAGCGCCCCGACCGACTGCCCCCAGGTGGAGGCCACGGCGGCGCTCACGGCCCCGACCACGGCTCCGACCATGACCAAGGTGGCACACACCAACGTCGCCGGCCGCCGTCCCAGCGCGTGGGAGACCAGGTCCAGGGGCAACGCCCCGACCAGTGCGCCCAGCGGCAGCGCAGCCAGAAGGACGATGATCCTCACCGTGTCCGCCGTCGCCGCCTGTCCTTGCAGCAACGAGGCGCTGGCGTGGTCGTGGGCCAGGGCGAGCGCCACCGAGCCCCAGGCACCGCCGGTAGCCACGCCGGTGCACGCCAGCAGGAGGCGCAGACGGCGCTGCGCTGAGCTTCGTGCGATCTTCATCGACCGTCTCCTGTCACCGGTGGGGTCGGGGCCCGGACTCCGACGACGCGGGTCCTCAGAGCAGGTGCGAATCGTCCGTCCGTGACACTAGGATGCCTTTGTGCTGACAATGCTGTCTACCTCGACCTGGGTGGTCCTCGTCATCGCGGCAGCGGCGATCGGGGTCTCCAAGACCGCGCTGCCCGGAGCCGCGACCCTTGCCGTCGCGCTGTTCGCCGCCGTGCTGCCCGCCAAGGCCTCCACGGGCACCATGCTCGTCCTCCTCCTGGTCGGCGACGTCCTGGCGATCTGGATGTACCGCCGCGACGCCGACTGGCCGACGCTGCGGCGCCTGGTTCCCGGTGTGCTGGCTGGTGTGGTGCTGGGGGCCGCCTTCCTGCACGTGGCCTCCGACGGCGCGACGCAGCGGTTCATCGGCGCGCTGCTCCTGGCCCTGATCACCGTCACCCTGCTGCTCATGCGCCTGCCCAGGCCGCCGCAGGTCCAGGGGCGCGCCGGACGCGCGGTCTACGGCACCCTGGCGGGGTTCACGACGATGGCCGCCAACGCCGGGGGCCCGGTGACCACGATGTACTTCCTGGCCTCACGCTTCTCGATCTCCACCTTCCTGGGCACGACTGCCTGGTTCTTCTTCCTGGTCAACCTGGTCAAGCTTCCCTTCTCGATCGGCCTGGGGATCATCCACGTCAGCACCCTGGCGACGGACGCCGTCCTGGTCCCGGTGGTCATCGTCTCCGCCTTTGCCGGCCGCTCCCTGGCCACCCGGATGAACGAGAAGGTCTTCAACCCCCTGGTCACGCTGCTGACGATCGGCTCGGCGATCTACCTGCTCGTGTGATCCGCCCTATCCTGAGGGGCACACCCGCCACCCCTCGGAGGTTCCCGTGCCTGAGGCCGCTCCCGCTGCTCGCCGTGCGCCTGCCACCCAGCAGGACGTCGCCGACCTGGCGAAGGTCTCTCGTGGCCTGGTCTCCCTGGCCCTCAAGGGCGAGGGCCGCATGTCGGACAAGACCCGCCAGCGGATCCTGGAGGCGGCCCGCACCCTGCGCTACCGGCCGAACAACGCGGCCGCCGAGCTCGCCTCCCGTCGCTCGCGACGCCTGGCGGTGATCGTGCCCTACCTCGACAACCCTTTCTTCGACCTGCTGCTGCGGGCCCTGCGGCGCCACGCCTCACAGGCCGGCTACATCCTGGCCTCCTTCGTCTCGGACCTGACGGACCAGGTGGAGCGATCCACGATCGACGACGTGCTGTCCATGCGGCCCGAGGGTCTCATCCTGCCCGGTACCTCCCTGTCACTGACGGAGCTGCGTGAGCTGTCCACCCAGCTCCCCCTGGTCGTCATGGACCGCCGTCTGGACACCGACACGCTCAACGTCGTCCGGCTCGACGAGGACGACGCCGCCGCGCAGATCGCTGAGCACCTCGCGAGCCAGGGCGTGTCCGAGACGGTGTTCTTCAGCCCGTCAGGATCGATGCACGAGACGCTGGTCGACGAGCGTCGCGAGGCGTGCCGCCTGGCCGCGAGGCGTCTCGGCATGCGCTTCCAGGCGGTGGTCTGCGACGACGGCGCCACGCCTGCCCTGGCTGCGGCGCGCTCGCGCACGGCAGGGCGCTTTGGCGCGGTGGCGTACAACGACGTCCTGGCGCTTGACCTGCACACGGCCTTGCTGGCCTCAGGCCTGCGGCCAGGGCGTGACGTCGCGCTGGTGTCCTACGACAACTCTCCGTGGGCCGACCGCCCCGAGTTCCGTCTCACCAGCATCGACCAGTCACCGGACCTGCTGGCGGCTCAGTGCGTGTCTCTCCTTCTTCAGGAGCCCACGCAGCCCCCTGTGCACCGGGTCGTGAGGGCGAGCCTGGTCGTCAGAGCCTCCTCGCTACCTCTTTCTGAGGGCTGAGTCACCCCTGTCCGCGTCCTCGGCGGCCTGGCGGGCAGGCTGAAGCCAGGGCTGTTCTCAGACCACCTCTTGCGCGCCCAGGTGCACGCTGCTAGTTTTGTCTGTACAAAGTGGTGACGCGCGTTACCAACGACGGGGCACGTGCCCACCACACCCGCACACACGCCAATGACGGCACGAAGGAGCTCACTCACCATGGCAAAGAAGACGATCGGCGTCGGCGTCATCTCCCTAGGATGGATGGGGCGCCTGCACGCCCGGTCCTACCGCTCGGTCTCCGAGCGCTTCCCCGAGCTCGGCGTCGAGGCCCGCCTGGTCGCCGCCGCCGACCCCATCGAGGAGGTCCAGCGCGCCGCCGTCGAGGACCTCGGCTTCGAGCGCGCCTACGCCGACTACCACGAGCTGCTGGCCGACCCCGAGATCGACGTCGTCTCGATCTGCTCCCCCAACTTCCTCCACGCCGAGATCGCCCTGGCCGCCATCGAGGCCGGCAAGCCCTTCTGGATCGAGAAGCCCATGGGTGTCAGCGCTGAGCAGGCCCGCACCGTGGCCCAGGCCGCCGAGAAGGCCGGCCTGGTCACCGCCGTCGGATTCAACTACCGCCACACCCCCGCCATCGAGTACATGCGCGAGCTCGTGCGCACCGGCGAGCTCGGCCGCATCACCAACGTGCGTGTGTGGCTCATCGCCGACTACAACTCCTCCCCCCTGGGCCCCCTGACCTGGCGCGCCTCGCGCGAGAAGGCCGGCGCCGGCGTCGTTCCCGACCTCATGAGCCACGGCGCCGACCTGGCCCAGTACGTCGTCGGCCGCATCGCCTCGGTCACCGCCGCCACCGACACCTTCATCACCGAGCGCCCCATCCCCACCAAGATGGGCTTCGGACACTCCGGCTTCGAGATCGGCGACGAGCGCGGCCCGGTCGAGAACGAGGACTACGTCTCCATGCTGGTCCGTTTCGACGGCGGCGTCATCGGCACCATGGAGTCCTCGCGCGTCAGCGTGGGCCCGCGCGCCGAGTACGTCGTCGAGGTCTACGGCACCAACGGCTCGGCCCGCTGGAACTTCGAGCGCCTCAACGAGCTCGAGGTGTGCACCACCGTCGACGGCGGCCCCACCCACGGCTACACCCGCGCCATGGCCGGCCCGGCCTGGGGCGACTGGAGCCGCTACCAGCCCGCCATCGGCACCTCGATGGGCTTTGACGACATGAAGTCCATCGAGGCCGCCCAGTTCCTCAAGTCCGTCCTCACCGGCGAGCAGCTGGCACCCTCGGCCGCTGACGCCTGGTGCGCCGCCGAGGTCGACGAGGCCGTCGTCGCCTCCGCAGCCGACGGCCAGTGGCACGAGGTGCCCCGCGTCCAGGGCCGCACCACCTTCGACGTCTGAGACTCTCCTTCCTCATCTCACCCCTCTCCGACCCCCTCCGAACCCCGATGGACAACGACGCCGACCGGGGAACCACACAGAAAGGACAAGGCATGACCACGCAGGCTCAGAGGATCCCCCTCAAGGGGATCACCCGTGAGCAGATGGCACAGGCCGTCAGTCAGACCCCCGCCTCCGGGAAGCACCGGGGCATCCTCTCCATCGCCGCCGTCGCCACGCTCGGCTCCCTCCTGTTCGGTTATGACACCGGAGTCATCTCCGGCGCCCTGCCGTACATGTACATGCCCTACGCAGCCAAGGGCCTGCAGCTGACCAGCCTCGAGGAGGGCGCCATCGGCGGAACCCTGCTCATCGGTGCTGCCCTGGGCGCCCTGTTCGGCGGCCGCCTGTCCGACCGCTACGGCCGCCGCCACAACATCACGCTGCTGGCCATCGTCTTCCTGGTCGGCGCCCTGGGCACCACCTTCGCCCCCAACGTGTGGGTCATGTACCCCTTCCGCGTCGTCCTCGGCCTGGCTGTCGGTGGGGCCAGCGCCACCGTCCCCGTCTACCTGGCCGAGACCGCCCCCAAGCGCATCCGCGGCTCGATCGTGGCCATCGACCAGCTGATGATCGTCACCGGCCAGCTGCTCGCCTTCACCATGAACGCGATCATCAACACCGCCAAGGGCGGCCCGCAGATCACCATCGAGGCCGACCCCTCCGGCACCTTCTCTCCCGGCACCTACTCCTACGACACCCTGACCGCCCTGCAGAGCACCAAGGGCGGGCAGATGAGCAGCGAGCAGTTCCACGCCTTCCTCGACCAGCTGACCATCGTCACGGGCAACGGCGAGGCCTGGCGCTACATGCTCGTCCTGTGCTCCATCCCCGCAATCGCCCTGTGGATCGGCATCCGCCTCATGCCCGAGTCCTCGCGCTGGTACGTCGCCAAGGAGCGCCTGTACGAGGCCATCGCCTCCCTCAAGCGCGTGCGTGAGCCCGGCAAGGACGGCCCGCTGGAGGACGAGCTCATGGAGATGGCCGAGGCTCACCAGCACGAGCTTGAGGAGCAGCAGCAGGCCAAGGGTCTGGGCTACGTCTGGTCCACCCCCTGGCTGCGCAAGCTCCTGCTGGTCGGCATCTTCCTGGCCGTGGTCAACCAGACCACCGGTGTGAACACCGTCATGTACTACGCGCCCAAGGTCCTGGAGTACGCCGGCATGTCCACCTCCGCCTCCATCACGGCTCAGGTCGCTAACGGCGTCATGAGCGTGGTCGGGTCCGCGCTGGGCATCTGGCTCATCATGCGCTTCCGCCGCCGTCAGATCCTCATCGCAGACGTCACCGGCGTGGGTGTGTGCCTGCTGAGCATCGCCGCCACCTTCCAGCTGGCCATCGCCCCGCACATGAAGGCCGGCACCACGCCTCCCGCGTGGGCTGCCTACCTTGTCCTCGGCCTCATGGCCGTGTTCATGCTCATCGTCCAGTCCTCCAACGGAACCGTGGTGTGGACGATGATGGGTGAGATCTTCCCCGCCAACGTCCGCGGCGTGATGAACGGCACGGCCGTCTTCTGCATGTGGACCGCCAACGCCATTATCACCTGGACCTTCCCGCCCATGATGGAGTCCCTGGGCGGAGGCCTGACCTACACGATCTACGGCGTGCTCAACCTGGTGATTGCCGTGGTCCTGCTCAAGATCATGCCCGAGACCTCTGGCCGCTCCCTGGAGCAGATCGAGCGCGACATGGAGGAGCGCTACTCCTGACGCGGTCTGCACCGCTGCGGCTGCTCACGCGAGGACACCGGCACGAGCACGGCATTGACCGTGATTCGTCCGGACAAATAGGATAGATCGCGTGAGCAGCCGGAGGGGGCGAGCCCACCGCCTCACCCCCTCCACCTGGCCCACGGGCCACTCTCACCCAGCCTTTATCAAAGGAGATTGACATGGCATTCCGCCTCGACCCCACCACCGCGATCAAGGACCCGCACGGCATCTCGTGGGGCATGCACCCCATCGCCTGGCGCAACGACGACGTCAAGGAGGTCGGCGCCTTCAACACCCTCGAGGACGAGCTGCTCGACCTGGCAGACCTGGGCTTCCTGGGCACTGAGGTCGCCGGGTGGTACCCCTCCAAGGAGGAGACGAAGGAGCGCGCTGACGCCCGCGGCATCAAGATCGTTGCCCAGTGGTTCTCCTCCTTCATCGTCCGCGACGGGATCGACGCCGTCGTCCCGGAGTTCACCGCCACCTGCGAGTACCTGCAGTACCTGGGCGCCACCCGCATCGTGGTCTCCGAGCAGACCGGCTCGGTGCAGGGCGACCGCGACATCTGCATCTTCACCAACAAGCCCGTGCTCAAGGAGGAGGAGTGGCCGCTCCTGGCTGAGGGCCTCAACCGCCTGGGCGACATCGCCCACGAGCACGGCCTCGAGCTGGTCTACCACCACCACCTGGGTACGGTCGTCCAGACCAAGGAGGAGACTATCCGCCTCATGGAGCTGACCGACCCGGCCAAGGTCTCCCTCCTGTTTGACACCGGCCACGCCTTCGTCGGCGACGGCGACGTCATGGGCCTGCTCGAGGCGACCATCGACCGCGTCAAGCACGTCCACTTCAAGGACGTGCGCCCGGAGAAGATGGAGGAGTCCAAGAAGCTGGAGCGCTCCTTCCTCGACTCCTTCCTCAACGGCATGTTCACCGTCCCCGGCGACGGCATGATCGACTTCACCGAGCCCTACAAGCTCCTCGTCGACCACGGCTACGACAAGTGGATCCTGGTCGAGGCCGAGCAGGACCCGGCCGTGGCCAACCCGCACGAGTACGGCGAGAAGGCGCGCCGCTACATCGAGTCCACGCTGTTCACGCTGTGAGCACCTGACTCCTTGTCGGTGACGGCCGCCTTGACGGCCGAGCACGCCAGCGGGCCACCGCTCCTCCCGGGGTGGTGGCCCGCTGGCGTTTCCCTGTGCTCTCGACGCTCGCTGAGGACGGGCAACACCCTTGAGAACGGGCGTCTGCGACGACGACGGGCCCCACAGACCCGTCCCTACCGCGATACCCCGTCCTGTCTTGGCGCACAAGGCCCCGTCCCCAGCCACTAGCCTGGACACCCCTCACCCGCCACCACCAGCCCCCTCCCCGGTATCGGCCGCTTCCCACACCACGCCACAGCGCGCACGTCAGGGGCGCCCACCACCTCCTCGGTGGCGGGCGCCCCTGACGTGTGCGCGGCTCAGCTCAGGTGCTCAAGCCTGCTGAGCGCTCACAGGCTCATGTCGACGACGGCGCGACCCTGGACCTCACGGTTGCGCAGCGCCTCGTAGCCGGCTCCGGCCTCCTCGAGCGGGAAGCGACGGGAGACGACGTCCTTGTAGTTGATGATGCCGCGCGCGGCCAGGTCGACCACGGCCGGCAGGTCCTGACGGGTACGGGCACCGTAGGAGCCCAGGATCGACTGGGAGCGACGCACGGTACGGTTGATCTCCACCTCAGCGGTCTGGACACCGGCGCCCAGGCCGATCGGAACCATACGACCGCCGTCGGACAGGACGTCGAGCGCCGTCTTCCAGGTGGCCGGGATCCCCAGGGCCTCAAAGGACACGTCCACGCCCTTGCCACCGGTGAGTCGGAAGACCTCCTCGCGGGCGTCCTGCGTCACGGAGTTGACCACGGCGGTCGCGCCGTAGCCGAACATCGGCGCCAGCTTCTCGCCGGAGACGTCGATAGCGATGACCTGCGAGGCGCCCATGGCGGCCGCGATCTGGACGATGTTGGTACCCACACCACCGGTGGCCACGACCGCGACGGTCTCACCGAAGCGCAGGTCCGCGCCGCGGCGCACCGCGCCGTAACCGGTCATGGCAGCGCAACCGAGGATGGCGGCGGGAACGAGGTCGATGGACTCGGGCGCCGGGGCGACCGCGGTAGCAGGAACGACGGCGTACTCAGCCAGGCCACCCATGGAGTACATGTAGATGGGCTCGCCATCAAGGCTGGACAGGCGTGTGGTCCCGTCGTAGAGCACACCCTTGAGGCGGTTGAGGTCGAAGAAGGGGCCGCACAGCTCGTCATGGCCGCGGGCGCAGGCGTCGCACTGGCCGCAGGGCATGAGGAAGCCGCCCGCGACGTTCTGACCAACCTTGAGGCCGGTGTGCTCGTTACCGGGGCCGACCTCGACGATCGTACCGGTGACCTCGTGCCCCAGGACGGCGGGCAGCGGGAAGGCGATCGCGCCGCCGATCACGTGCAGGTCAGAGTGGCACAGGCCGCAGGCCGCGACCTTGATGAGGACCTCACCGTTCTTGGGGCGGGGGGTAGGGATCGTCTCGACCTCGAGACCCTTGGCGTGGTCGCGCAGCACCGCGGCACGCATCGTCTCGGGGATCTGGACTGCTTCGTTGCTCGTCATGGTTCAGTCTCTCTCGGCTGGGCGGTTGGGGCGCTTGCGCGTCCTCGTTCGCTGGCAACAGTACCCCACCGACACGTATTTGTCAGGACATAAATTCAATTCGTGTGGCAGCCTCCCGTCCGCACCCCGCTGTCAGGTCAACGGCGTCCCGCAGGCTTCGTGGCTCTGGTCGCCACACTCACCTCACTGCTGCTCGGCTAGGGCACCGGATCAAGTCTGTACCCAGGAGAGCGACGGTCAGCACGGGGTCCTTCCTGCTCCGGCACGACGGTACGCCGGCGCAGAGGGGCGGCTGACGTCTCCGGCGACTCCTCTCGCAGAGACTCATGCGATGCATTCCTGGCTTGCCCAGGCTCCAGTGCCCTTGTCCCGCCAAGGATCCCTCGTAACCTGCTTGGCGGCGTGGCTGGTTGTTGGGGGCGTGCATGGGGGTGTCGGGGGCGTGGGTGTGTGTTGACGGCGTATCTGACGACGTTCTCAGATACGCCGTCACCAGGCAGCCACGCCGCCATCGGTTAGAAGTACGCCGTCACCAAGTATCCACGCCCTCGCCCCGCAGCCACGCCGTCACCGGGGACAAGTACGCCGTCATCCCCCCACCGGGGCCCGTGTCATGCACGACGGGCTCCCTGCAGCGCCCAGGCCCCAACAGCCCCGCCCTCAGGCGCGCCAGAGGCTCATCACCGCCCCGACAGACGACGGCGCCCCGACCACGTGTGCGGTCGGGGCGCCGAGCAGCCAGTCTCAGGCGAGGTCCGCGCCGACCCTCAGGTCAGCGCCGGACACGTGCGGTCGATCAGCTGTACTCCTTCTCGAAGCGCTCCTCGAGCTCCTCCAGAGAGTGGTACTTCGTCTCAGGAACGAACTTGATGTAGAAGAGCAGCGACAGGACGTTGAGCAGGCAGAAGACCAGGTAGGTACCTGCGCCGCCCAGGTTCTTCATCATGATCGGGAAGACGATGGAGACAAGCGCGTTGCCGATCCACAGCGCTCCGACAGCCAGCCCCATCGCGGTACCACGAATCTTCGAGGGGAAGATCTCGGCCACCAGGACCCAGGTGACCGTACCGGACTGCTTGACAAAGACGAACAGGCAGACGATGACGAGCACGAGGATCGGGGCGAAGGCCGGGGCGCCGGCGATGTCGCCGTCAGCGTTCTGGTAGGGCTGGATGAGGAAGAAGAAGACGGCTGCCAGCAGGCCCAGGGAGACCACGATGCCGGCCTCCTGGTAGATACCGACGTGACGACGGGCGAAGCGGGTGACGAGCCACAGACCCACGGCCGAGCCGATGAAGGAGATACCACCGGAGATCACGTTGAGGGAGATGGCGTCCGTCATCGGGAAGCCCGCGGCAGCCAGGACCTTGGGCGTGTAGTACATGGCGGTGTTGATACCGGTGACCTGGTCAGCCAGGCCCAGGATGATACCGATGACCAGCAGGTGACGGGTCCACCTGGTGTTCCAGATCTGGCCCAGGCGCCACTTCTCCTGGCTGGCCTCCTTGCGACGCACCTCCAGCATCTCGTCGACCTCGTCGACGATGGAGCCGTCCTTGGCCTCGTTACGCACGCGCTTGAGGGAGCCGATGGCCTCGGGGATCCGGAGGTTGGCGACGTACCAGCGCGAGGACTCAGGCATCATGCGGATACCGACCCACAGGGCGATGGCGGGCAGCGAGGCCAGGATGAGCATCCACTGCCAGGTGTGCCCGTTTCCGCCGGTGACGGCCAGGCCGTTGGCGACCTCCTTGGCGACCGAGGCGTTGTAGTCCAGGGTACCCTCAGCCGTCGTGACGTGAGGTCCGCCATTGACCTGCGCGATAGCGGCGTTCATGGAGAAGGCCAGGAACTGACCGAAGACGATCATCATCTGGTCCAGGGCCACCAGGGTGCCACGGATGCGCTTGGGCGCGGTCTCCCCGAGGAAGACCGGGACGGTAGCCGAGGCACCTCCGACGGCGAAGCCGAGGATGACCCGGAAGACGTAGAGCATCCAGATGTTGACGCTCAGGGCACAGCCCACGGCCCCGAAGAAGAAGATGATGGCCAGCAGCGTGATGTTGTGACGACGACCGTACTTGTCGCTCAGCTTGCCGCCCACTGAGGCGCCCAGCGCGGCGCCCAGACACAGCAGGCCGCCGATCCAGCCCTCCTCCGCGGTGGTCAGGCCCAGGCCTCCGGCACCGTGGGGCAGGTACATGTAGGGCAGGGCACCGGAGATGACGCCGGTGTCGTAGCCAAAGAGCAGGGAGCCCAGGGTCGCGACGAGCGCGATCAGGCCCAGCGAGCGCTTCTTTCCGGAGGCTGGCGTCTTGTCGACCAGCTCCTCGAGACGCTCACGCGACAGGTCTGTCGCGGATACGGGTGTGTGTGACACGAGTTCTCCTTTGATGTGAGGCTCCTGGCATCCTCGCCAGGATCAGGATGTGTCGAGCCAGCGTGACTGGCTCGCAGGCGGGAGACGTCCTTAACGCAGGCCCGCCGTGGGTGAGGAAGAGGCAACGGGCCGGTCCACGCCGCGTTCACGGTGGCGCTGGCGCTGCGGGCCGACCCGTCGAGGTCAGCCGAGCTCTTCCTTCAGGCGGGCCAGAGCAGCCCGGTTGTAGTCGTCAGCGTACTCGTGCCACCCAAAGACGCACACGGAGAGCACACCGTCGAATCCGACCTCGCGCAGGGTGGCGAACACCTGGTCCCAGGGGACCTCGCCCTGCCCGATGGCGTTGTGCTGGTGGACCGTGACATCAGCGCCCGGTGGGTTGATGATGTAGCGGTTGCCGTCGTTGGCACGGTGGTTGAAGCCGTCAGCCACGTGGACCTCACGCAGCTTGCCGCACTGCGCCGCCGTGCGGATCATGCGTGCCGCGTCACCCACACCGTCGGACAGGTGAAAGGTGTGCGGGCAGCAGTACTCATAGCCGACCCAGTCCTTGTCGATGGAGCGGACCAGCTCGAGGGCCCGGTCGTGGAGCTCGACGAAGTCGTAGGGGTGAGCCTCCATGCTGAGACGGATCCCGTAGCGCTCGAAGTCAGGAGCGAGCTCCTCCATCGAGCGGTACCACTGCTGCTCAGAGCGGCTGGCCTGGCGACGGTCGCCAGAGAACTCTGAGACGATGTCACGCACGTCCAGGGCGTCGGCGATCTCCAGCAGACGGCGCCAGTTGCGTACCTGCGCCTGGCGCTCGGCCTCATCGGGCGAGGACCAGTTGAACACCGGGTTGAGGGTGCGGACCCTGACCCCGGTCTCCTTCTGCGCCTTGAGGATCTCATCCAGGAAGGCGCGGTCGGCCTTGGGGTAGTGGTGCCACAGGTGCAGCTCGTGGTTCGGGGAGAGCTCAACGAAGTCGAACCCCAGCTCGCGCGCCTTGCGCAACGTGTCCGGGGTGGACATCGTCATGTAGTACATGTTCGGATCCAAGGCAATATCTACCATGGGTCCTCCTCTCTGCAGTCGACATCCTCGTCGCCCGTGACGAGTATGTCTTAACAAGGACAGAATGTCCAGATTGATGCGCCAGGACGGTTCACGCGTAGAGGGCCGGGCGCTCCACGAGTGAGACCTTGACGACCTCGCCCCCGTTCTCCAGGGACTGGACCGCGGCGTCGACGACAGCCGTGGCAGCGTATCCGTCCCAGGAGGTCGAGCCGGTGTGCTCACCGGCCGCCACGGCGTTGATCCAGGACTGGACCTCGGCGTTGAAGGCAGCCTGGAAGCGGTCGATGTGGGACTGGCACATGGCGTTGCGGTCCCCGTGGATGTCACGGATGAAGATCTTCTCCTGGTCACCCAGGCGCACCGCGGCGCTCTCCAGGACGAGCTCGCACTCGATGGAGTAGCCGTACTCGAGGTTGACGTTGACCTCGTCGTCGATCAGGACGCCGGACTCGGTGCGCATGACGAGCACGACCGGATCAATGAGGTGGTCGAAGCGGCGGGTGGTCAGCTTCGGGCGGTCAACGCGGACCTCGGTGATCTCCTCTCCCAGCAGCCAGCGCATGGTGTCGATCTCGTGGATGGCGGTGTCGTCGATCGCCATGCGCGAGGTGTAGGACTCAGGCACGCTGGGGTTGCGGTGGCGGTTGTGGACCAGCAGCGCCTCACCGTGACAACCCTTGTCCAGGACAGCCTTCATCTCGTTGTAGGCGGCGTCGAAGCGTCGCATGAAGCCTACGGTGACGAGCCTCTTTCCGGCCCTGCGCTCGGCGTCCATGATGGCCAGGCAGTCCTCGGCGGTGGTCGCCAGCGGCTTCTCGCACAGGACGTACTTGCCTGCCTCGATGCACCTGATGACGTCGGGGGCGTGGACCTTGCCGAAGGTGGCGATGACGACGGCGTCGACCTCGGGGTCGTTGATGAGCGTCTCGGAGCTGTCGTAGGCCTTGGCGCCGTACGGCTCGGCGGCAGCGCGGGCGGCGTCCAGGACGATGTCGGCCACCGCGGTGATCCTCGCGCCGGCGAGGTCGTCGTGGATGCGGGCGAGGTGGGCGCGGCCCATGCCGCCGGCGCCGATGAGTCCGATGCGAACAGTCATGTCAGTGTCCTCTTCCTTGAGTCGTGGTGTGGTGGGGGTGCTGTGGGCACCGTCGTGCGGAGCGCGGCGGTGCCCACAGCGAGTCAGGCGGGCGGGGAGGCTCAGGCCGGGGTCAGGCCAGGCCCAGGCCGCACTCGGCCAGGTACGTGCGCATGTTGACGGCGTTCTGCTTGGGGAAGGACGGGTCGCAGGGGTAGCAGTCCTGCTCACAGATCGCGTAGAGCGGCTTGTCGAGGGCAGCCAGGGCGTCGACGAAGGCGTGCATCTCGGGCAGACCCTTGGGCGGGCAGACCGAGGCGCCCTTGGTCACGGCCTCACCGAAGGGCCAGTCCTTCTCGTGGGCCTGGCGGGTGATGTCCTCGTCGAAGGCCTTGATGTGGACGTAGGCGATGCGCTCGGGGTACTTCTTGCACAGCTCGATCGGGTCACCGCCGCCGTAGACGACGTGCCCGGAGTCCAGGCACAGGTTGACGTAGGTCGGGTCAGTGGCGTCGAGGACACGGGCGATCTCCTCGGGCGTCTCGATGTGGGAGTCACCGTGAGGGTGGAGGACCATCTTGAGGCCGTACTCATCGAGCAGCATCTGCCCCAGGGCGTTGGCGTGCTCGATGTAGAGCCTCCAGGCCTCGTCGCTCAGGACTCGGTCGTCGGTCCACTCCCAGGTCTTGTCGTCGCGGTACAGCGGGGGGAGGTGGACGATGTACTCGGCGCCGACGGCGGCGTGGGTCTCGGCGATGGCACGGAAGGTCGTGAGGGTGGTCTCCCAGGCCTCAGCCTTGTGAAGGACTCCCCAGCCGGTGCCGGCGACCACGCGCATGCCGTACTCGTCGCACCACTTCTGCAGCTCCTTGGGGTCGGTCGGGAAGTAGCCGAAGGGCCCGGTCTCGATCACCTCGAAGCCGGCCTCAGCCATCTCCTCCCAGGCCTGGCGGGGGCTCATCTGCTTGGGGTCGTCCGGGAACCAGACGCCCCACTGGTCGGGGCACACGCCGATGGTGAGCTGGGAGTACGTGGGGTCGAGAGTGTTGACAGCCTTTGACGGTGACATCGTTGTCGCTCCTTGAGGTGGAGGGCCAGAGTGTTCGAATCGTTTCGGACGCAATCGAGAATACATCGCTGCCGGGCGACACGCCACCCGTTTGTGTAGACAAATTGAGACGGACCGATCGCAGCAGCGACGCACGAGCAGGCTGCGCCACCAGGCCCCGGCCCCGCCTAGCGCAGCGCCGCCGCAGGATCGATCCGGCTGGCCCGACGGGCTGCCAGCAGCGCCGCCGCCAGACCTGCGACCACGCCGAGCAGCACCCCCAGAGGCAGGGTAAGGGGCTCGATGACCGGCTGCCAGCGCTGGGCGATGGTCACCCCGAGGATCACCAGCACCGAGCCGACCACGCCAACGCACCCGCCCACCAGGCCGATGAGCACGGACTCCCCCGCAATGAGCACGCGCAGGTGGATCCGGCGGGCCCCGATGGCACGGCGCAGCGCCAGCTCACCGTGGCGGGCCTGGACAGCAGTGTTCATGGCGCTGGACAGGGTCGCCAGCCCCGCGAGCACCGCGACGGCAGTGAGGGTGAGCAGGATGTTGCGCACGTCAGACTCCAGGACCTCACGCATGGCCTGCGGGTCCGGCGGCGCCAGCGTCGTGGTCTGCTCAGCGAGCTCGGGCAGCCAGGCCACGGCGGCGACCTTGCCCACCTCCTGGGCGGCCCCCGGCTGGACCCAGATCTCCACGCCCGCCTCACGGGCGGGCGAGAGCCCCGAGAGCTGCTCCTGGCTCATGACGACGGCGCTCATCATCTCCGCCCTCAGCCCCGCCTGCGAGATGAGCCCGACGACCTCGTAGGGGACGCCCTCGACCCACAGCGTCGGTGAGGCCTGTACAGGGCCGAGCCCAAGGGAGGCGGCAGCGGCTGCGCCGACGAGGACCTGTCCCTCGCCGAGCCCACGGGACAGGTCGACCCCGGGAGCCAGCTCCTGGACACCCAGGAGGTGGGAGACCGGGGTGGCGGGGGTGATCCCGTAGGCCCTCACGCTTGAGGCCGGCAGGCTGGGATCCGTCGTCGCCTCCAGGTCCTCATGGACGCTGAGGGCCATGACCTCCTCGACACCCGCGACCGAGGCGACACGCGCCATCCCCTCCCGGTCCGGAGCGGCCGCCACCTGGGCCGGGCCGACGCCGGTCAGGGAGTCCTCCTGGACACCGACGGCGACCCGGCGGTTGCGCTGGGCGTCAAAAGCGGCTGAGACCTGGTAGCGGGCCGTGTAGGCCAGGCCGATGATGGTCAGGCACAGCATGACGGCCACGACCACCACGGACACGAGCCTGAGGGTGCGCCCCGGCTCCGCGTCCAGGGTACGCGCGACGTCATGCAGCATCATGCGCCACCGCACCGTGGAGGGGCGGGCAGGCACGCCAGCCTCCGCAGAGGCGGGGCTGTCACCGTCCTCACAGCTGGCAACCTGCCCCGGCCTCTGGGCGGCTCCGGGGTCCAGGGGCCGGGTCTCCTCACTCACCCGCCCGTCAACGACCCGCACGCGCCGGTCGGCACGCGCCGCCACCGCCGGGTCATGGGTGACGACGACGACCGTGGTGCCGGCCCCGCTCAGCTCCTGGAGGAGGTCCATCACTGCCTGCGAGGAGGCGGAGTCGAGGTTGCCGGTCGGCTCGTCAGCCAGGAGCACCGGTGCGCCACCGCTGATGGCCCTGGCGATCGCCACGCGCTGACGCTCGCCTCCGGACAGACGGTCCACCGGCATGTGGCTGCGGTGGGACAGGCCCACGAAGTCCAGCGCCCTCAGCGCCCGCCGCCGGGCCTGGTCGACGGTGGCGCCCTGGTAGGCCAGCCCGAGCATGACGTTCTCCACGGCGCTGCGGTGGGGGATGAGGTGGAAGGACTGGAAGACGAAGCCGAAGGTCCGGGCGCGCATGCGCGCGGCCTCGCCGTCGTCCAGGTCAGTGGCAGGCACGTCATCAATGAGGTACCGGCCTGCTGTCGGGGTGTCCAGCAGGGCCAGGACATTGAGCAGGGTGGACTTCCCCGCCCCGGAGGGCCCCTCGATCGCCACGAAGTCACCCTGCCGGATCACCAGCTCCGCCTCACGCAGTGCCTTGACGGGGACAGCACCGGGGTAGGTGCGGCTGACCGCCTCCAGGCGGAGCTCGGTCATGACTGGTCGACCTGGAGCTGGTCGCCCACCGCGAGGGAGTCGGCGGTGATCGCGCACTGCCCGCCCACGCACCCCTCGAGGGCCACCGGGACGGTGAGGAAGGAGCCGTCCTCCTGCCTGGCCAGGACGGTGTGCGCCCCGTCAGCGGTGGTGGCCACGGCACGCTTGGGGACAAGCAGGGCGCCGGTGATCGTGGGAGTGCGCTCAATGGTGAGCACAAGCTCCTCCCCCGGCCCCGGCAGCTCTCCCCCGCCCTCCAGGGTAAAGACGGCGACGGACTGGACGCCACCCAGGTAGGAGCCCATCGCGCCGCCTACCCCGGCGTTGGGGGCGGCCTGCTGAGCACCGGTCTCACTCCCCTTGGCGGTGTCCTGCTCCACCAGACGCGTCTGGGACAGGGCCAGGGAGAGCTCTCCCGCTGCGCTCACCGCGCGCGCCCTGGTCCCGACGCTGAGGGTGTCAGCCGTCCCCTTGGGCATCTGGGCCTCCACACGGGCCGAGCCGCCAGCCACGGTCATGACGGCGGTGGCAGCGTCAAGGACCTGCCCCTGGGCGGGTAGCTCGGTGACGACAGGGCAGGAGGCGAGATTGGGGACGTAGACGACCTCGGCCTGGGGGAGAGTGAGCAGCGTCGTCTGGGTAGCCGTCCCAGCCTGAGCGTCCTTCCTCTCCTGGGCACCGGGGCCCGAGGAGGACGTGCCCTGCTGCGTGGCATCAGCCCCGCCCCCTTCTGTCCCTCCTACTTGCCTGGTGGTCGTGGGCACGGAGTAGCCAAGATCCGTGTACAGGTTCCTCAGCGCGCTGGCGGTGGCTGCTCCGAAGTCGCCGTCCGCCCGCACGCTGTAGCCCAGGCTCGCCAGGGCCTGCTGGAGCTGAACGACGTCGTCGCCCTGGTCGCCCTGGACAAGGTCCCGGTAGGTGGGAAAGGCCCCGGGCAGCGCGATGACCGGGCGGCCGTTGACGTGAAGAAGGACCTGACCGGCGCGCAGCTGCTGGCCCGGCGCGACCAGCTGGCGGCTGACGACACTCCGTCCGTCCGCCAGAGGCAGGGTCACTGTCTGGGTCTCGGTCTGTACGACCGTGGCAGCGGCGGTGATCTCATCGTGCAGGTCGCCGCTGGTCACCGCCACCGTGACCGGCTGGACGGTGGGCGGTGCCGCGGCCGCGTCACGCTGGGCCGGGGACTGGACGCTGCGCGCCAGCCACCAGGTCCCGGCGACCACTGCGACGGTCACGACGACAGCCAGGAGGACGAGCCAGCGGCGTCGCTGCGGGCGAGGGGCGTCAGCCTCCTGCGTGGCCATGGGATCAGAGGATCCAGGGAACGTCATCTTCTCAATCCACCACGCTGCGATGGGCGTTGATGTAGTCCTTCAGCGTCTGCTCCTGCTCGCGGATCTCTTCCAGAACAGCCGCGAACTCAGGGGCATGGTCCGCAAGGTAGCTGTCATTGGCCTCCCACGTCAGGCCGTAGGCCAGCCGGTCATAGCCGCTGTTCTCGGTGCACTGCGCCTCATGGACCGCGATCTCGACCTCCTCCTCCGTCAGAGTCGACAGGTCGGCATACCGAGTGTTATCAGCCCCGCCCAGGCCAAAACGCTCCATCACCGACGGAGCAGGGCCCGGACGGTCCTCAGGCAGGTCCGGGATCCCCAGCGGAGCCATGCACTCACGCCATGCAGCCATCGCCTCCTTGAGCGCAGGATTCTCCTCAAATCCAGACGCCTGCGGCATATATTTCATAGCCTGGCCGGCCCGCTCAAATACGGGGTCTTCCATCACACGGCGT
Organism: Actinomyces sp.; assembly: GCF_029851875.1. Classification (GTDB taxonomy): domain Bacteria; phylum Actinomycetota; class Actinomycetes; order Actinomycetales; family Actinomycetaceae; genus Actinomyces. The sequence continues at coordinate 774 of NZ_JARKVC010000018.1, read as the reverse complement.
CTACAGTCCTCGAAGTCCTCGCGGTAGGACTCCCCCTGGGAGGCGAGGAAGGCTTCGGCCGCCATCACAAAGTCACGGAGCCCTGAGGGGGCAGCGTGGTATCCGTACTGCCTTGCCTCGTCAACCGTTCGGGGTCGGCCCCATCCACCAGAAAGCGTCTCCGCCTCCGGGGCGTTCCAGTCAAACTCCTGCACCGGTGGTGCCACTCTACCTCGGTCCACCATGCACGAGGCCACGTGGAGGTCATAGGCGTAGCTCCACAGCCTGGGGTCAACCCCCTCATAGGGGTAGGAAGGCAGGCTCCCCTTCTCATAGTCCTTGATCGTCAAGCCCGAGACCGACACCGTTCCGTCCGGGGAGATGTCACTGAGGGACATGGACGAGACGTCAGCACCGACCTCCTGCTCAGCCGTCTCAGGACCGCAGGCAGACAACCCCGCCGCGAGCAGCACGAAGGCCAGTACCCTCGGGCACCACGACCGGAGCCCCATCAGCACCACCCGCCAGCAGGGAGCTGGCTCGTGAAATAGGCAGAGGAAACCCCTAGCGCACCCACGGCAACAAGGACAGAAGCAGCGGCCGAGACGATCTTCTTGATCATTGAGATCACATCCTTGTCAGCAAGAGGCCAGAAGACGCACAACGCGTCCTGGCGTGGCCCACATTACTCCCCCAGCGGGCGTGCTGTCAGAGGAATCACGAGTCACCTCAGGAGTCCTGACGGGCCGCTCCGGGTAGCGCGCAACCGGGGTGGGACCACCTGGCGTCAGGTGG
>NZ_JARKVC010000005.1 GCF_029851875.1 Actinomyces sp. | reverse complement strand
CGGCTCGCTTCAGGCTGGCTCAGGAGTGAGCGAGGCTGTTGTCGCCGCCGTCCGGAGCGCCATAGAGATCGTGGTCCCCGATGGCTTGCGAGAGGGTCCAACGGTTGAGGACCCGGGTGAAGCGCTGGCCGTTGATGTAGATGATCGGCGCGGCGTCCTCAACAAAGCCGTCAACTTCGAGGGAGTCGCGCAGGATGCGCTCCTCCCCGTGACCGGAGTCGATGAGCTCCCACATGCGGTGGGCGTCAATGCCGTTGTCGCGGGCGATCTGGGTGATGTTCTGGCTGCTGACGTCACCGCGCAGCTCACCCATGGCGTCGTGGAAACGCCATGTCTTTTCATCCCACGGGCCTTCCATCTCAGCGACAGCCTCGAGGGCGAGGGCCGCGATGTAGCTCTCCGGGCCAGTGACCTTGTACCGATAGGTGAGGCTGGCCAGGCCCGCGTTGAGGTGCGGGTGGATCTCATTGAGGGCCTCGACCAGGCGCCAACGGTGCTCGTAAGACTGGTCAACGTACTGGACGATCTGGGTCGGGGCGTCCGGGTCACCGAAGTAGAGGTCCTCCTCCGGGTCGAAAGGTCGCGGGATCTTGTCGCCCTTGGAGTCAGGAAGGGGCCAGAGCTTCTCCCCGATCGTGAAGATCGCCCACGCCAGCAGGAAGGCGATGATGGTGGCGAGCAGGACTCCCAGGCGAGCCTGATCACCCTGAGTCGGGTCGTCGAGGGCGATGTTGGCCACGAGCAGCGAGATGGTAAAGCCCATCCCAGACAGAGCGCCGATGCCTGCCATCCGTGGCAGGTCCAGCCCAGGCATACGCGATCCCGGCACCAGCCACATGACGAGACCTGCCCCAAGGAGCACGCCAAGCAGCTTGCCGAGGATGAGGCCACCGAGCACCGCCCACAGGATCCGAGAGCCGAAGGCGGCCCCCAGGGTCTCCCCCGAGATGACGATGCCGGCGTTGGCAAGAGCGAAGAGCGGCACCACGATGTAATTGCTGTAGGGCGGCAGCACCCAGGACAGGCGCTGGTTCATCGGGATGGCGTAGTTGAGGGCGTCACGCAGCAGGGCAGTGAGCCCAGCGTTGGGAGACTGACGGTAGAGAGCGGCCAGCTCACCCACAGAGTCAATGTCTCGGGACTGCAAGCTGCGCACCGGCATGAGCAGGGCGATAAGCACACCGGCCAGGGTTGCGTGGACACCAGAGCGGAAGACCGCGTACCAGATGACGACGGCGAGCAGCACGTAGGGCAGTGAGCGCCACACACCGCGGCGGGCAAGAAGCCAGACAACGAGCAGACCGGCCGCCGCGAGGGCCAGCCAGGGCAGGCTGAGCTGCTCGGGGTAGAAGACCGCGATGACCGCGAGCGCGCCGATGTCGTCAATGACGGCGAAGGCCAGGAGGAACAGACGCAGACGCGGGGCACGCTTGGGACCGATGAGCGCCAGCATACCGAGTGCGAAGGCCGTGTCCGTGGAGATGACCGCGCCCCAGGCGTGCGAGCCCTCAGCCCCGCCCATGATGGCGAGGAAGATGAGGGCTGGCATGACGAGTCCCCCGATGGCCGCGCCGGCCGGCAAGATGGCGCGGCTGGGCACACGCAGCTCACCAAGGGTGAGGTCACGGCGCACGTCCAGACCGACCATAAAGAAGAAGACGGCCATGAGGCCCTCGTCCACCCACTGGTGGATCGTGAGGTTCACGCTGATGGGGCCGATGGCGAGCGTCGTCGGCGTGTGCCAGAAGTGCTCATAGCTGTGCCCGGTGTTTGCCCAGACGAGGGCCACGACCGTGGCGGCGATGAGAGCCAGCGCCGCATAGGTCTCGCTGGTCTTCCATCGGCGAGTGCGAGCCCGGTACTGAATCCACGTATCGAGCCTCTCGCGAGCCTCGCGCTGGGTCTGCTCCACTGTGGTACTCACGCACACTCCTGGGTCGTCGGGGTGGGGTAGTCGGCGATCAGTGTAGGAAGTGGCACAGACCTTGAGAAGACGGGTGTTCGCCACAGGGAGGAGGCCCAGGAAGCCAGCCGCTCGGCGTCGAACCTATGCTTGGGGACCATGACGAGCCCTTCTGCAGCAGCCCTGGCTGACCGCGCCCCTCGAGGAACCCTCACCAAGGGCGTGCTCAGCCCAGAGCGTCACGTACCGGCCTCGGTCGAGCGTCCGGAGTACATGTTCCACGACGGTCCCGAGCGCGTGACCGCCCCCGACGTCAAGGACGCCGAGACCGTCGAGCGCATCCGCCAGGCCGGCCGCCTGGCCGCCCGTGCCATGGCCGAGGCTGCCAAGGCCATCGCTCCGGGCGTCACCACCGACGAGCTGGACAGCATCGCCCACGAGTACCTGTGCGACCACGGCGCCTACCCCTCGTGCCTGGGCTACATGGGCTTTCCCAAGTCGATCTGCACCTCGGTCAACGAGGTCATCTGCCACGGCATCCCCGACTCCACGGTGCTGCACGAGGGCGACCTCATCAACCTCGACGTCACCGCGTACATCCACGGTGTGCACGGGGACACCAACGCCACCTACCCGGTGGGCGAGGTGGACGCGGAGACCGCCCTGCTCATCGAGCGCACCCGCACCGCCATGGAGCGGGGCATCAAGGCCGTGCGCCCGGGCCGGGAGGTCAACGTCATCGGCCGGGTCATCGAGAAGTACGCCAAGCGCTTCAGCTACGGCGTGGTGCGGGACTACACCGGGCACGGAGTCGGCGAGGCCTTCCACTCCGGGCTCATCATCCCCCACTACGACGCCGCCCCCGCCTACGACGACGTCATGGAGGTGGGCATGGTCTTCACGATCGAGCCGATGCTCACCCTGGGGACCGAGGAGTGGGAGCAGTGGGACGACGGGTGGACGGTGCTGACCAGGGACCGTTCTCGCACCGCCCAGTTCGAGCACACGCTGGTGGTCACCGAGGACGGCGCGGACGTCCTGACCCTGCCCTGACCCTGCCGCCCCCCTGCCCTGACGGCTCGGTCCGCAGGCTGCGCCTGTGCACGCGGTGGGCCACCGTGTAGCGTCTGGCATAGTGCGGTCAGATTGCGCCGCACACCCCCCTACCACTGTCAGGAGATGTCACCCGATGGCACCGCGTTTCAACCCTCCGCCGAACTGGCCCGCTCCCCCGGAGGGCTTCATCCCGCCTCCCGGGTGGCAGCCGGACCCCGCCTGGGGGCCGCTTCCCGAGGGCTGGCAGCTGTGGGTCGACGACGAGGTCAGCCTTGACCCCACCTCCGTCATCCAGCCCGTCGACACCTCGGCAGGCTCTGCGCCCTCGGTCGCCTCGGCACCCTCCTACAGCGGTGAGACGACTGCCTTCCCTGCCGCTGCGCCGACGCTGCCCGGCGCGCCTGGTGACCCCGCTGCACCCAGCGCCCCCGCCTTCGCCGCACCAGCAGGCCCAGTAGGCCCGGCAGGCCCGACGGCGGGTGGCTGGCAGCCGGTCGACGTCGCCGCTCCCGGTGGGGGCAAGGACCCGCTGACCCGGAAGTGGTGGTTCTGGCTCATCATCGTCCTCGTCGTCCTGGCTGTGGTCGGTGGCACGGTGGGGGCGGTCCTGGCCCTGGTCAAGGGCTCCGGTACGGACTCCGCCGGCCATGCCTCCTCCGAGGTCTCTGTCTCCGCCCCGGCGGCTGAGACGGACTCCGAGGACGCCTCCGGGCCGGACGCTGAGGCCGACAGGTCACAGGCTCCCAGGGCCGCCAAGGGCCCGGGGTCGTCCATGGACAACCCTGTCGACCCCAGCCAGACGGTCACCTTCAAGGCCGGTCAGTTCGACGACGACCCGCAGGCCTCGATGGACGTCACCCTCGGCGCGGTGGAGTGGAACGCCAACGACTCCATCAAGGCGGCCTTTGACGCCCTGGGATACTCCGAGGGCTACAAGGATCCTGGTGCGGGCAAGGTCTACATGCGGGTCCCGGTGACCGTGACCTACCACGGCTCCGGCCAGCTCAACAGCTTTGAGCTCAGCATGGACTACGTCAAGGACGGCAACACCCACACTGCCGAGCCCGTCTTCCTGGACGACGAGTTCGACGTCCAGGACATGCCGCGTGACGGCGGCTCGGTGACCGGGTACTACACCTACGTCATCAACGCCTCTGACACCAACAGCGGCGTCTTCGCCGCCTCAGCCTTCTCCTCGAGGTACGACGGCACCGGCGAGGTCTACATCCAGGCCAAGTGACCGTCATCCGCATCGTGGCACGGGCCGCTGTCCGGGGAGTCCCGAGCAGCGGCCCGTGCCGTGCGCCGCGGTAGGCGAGGAGGACAGGGGGCGGACGAGCCGACCTGTACGCCGGGTTCTGTTGCCGCCACCCGTTGCCGGGTCGGCGGTGGCGACCATCCATCTTGGCCTGCTGTTGCCAGCAGGCTCACGCGACCTACCCGCAGGCTCGGGCGAGCAGCCCTCAAGGCGCCTGCTGCGCGGTCTTGCTCCGGGCGGGGTTGACCAAGCCGCTGCAGTCACCTGCAGCGCTGGTGGGCTCTTACCCCACCGTTTCACCCTCACCGACCGGCAGTCACCCACCGACCGGCAGTCTGTTCTCTGTGGCACTGTCCCGCGGGTCACCCCGGGTGGCCGTTAGCCACCGCCCTGCTCTGTGGAGCCCGGACGTTCCTCGATCCACGGGGTGATCCCGCGGTACCGCGGCCGCCCGGTCGGCTCGTCCGCACGGGTCAGCCTACCTCTATGATCGGTGGGTGCTCATCCTCCTCCCTCCTTCTGAGGGCAAGACCGCACCCGCTGCAGGCCCGCACCTGGACCTGAGCAGGCTGTGGGAGCCAGACCGGCTGTCTGAGGCCCGCCGCACGGTCATGGCCGAGCTGGCCGTGCTCGGTGCCGCTCCCGAGGCTGCCAGCGTGCTCGGGCTCGGCCCGCACTCAGCAGCCGAGGCGGCCCTCAACCTGGATCTGGAGACCGCCCCCTGTGCCCCGGCCTACGCGCTGTACACCGGCGTCCTGTTCGACGCCGCCCAGATGCCGCTGCTCGGCTCCGCCCCGGGCACTCGCGAGGTCCTGCATCATGAGGTCGTCGTCTTCTCCGGCCTGTGGGGCGCCGTGCGGGCCACGGACCTGCTGCCGGACCACCGGTTGTCGATGGGCGTGCGCCTACCCGTCGCCGGACGCCTGGCGTCCTTCTGGAAACCGTGGCTTGCCGAGGCGCTGGACGAGGCCGCCGACGGCATCGTGGTCGACTGCCGCTCCGGGGCCTACTCCCCTGCCTGGCAACCGAGCCAGGGGGCCAAGGGGCAGCTGTTGCGCGTGCGGGTGGTCAGCCAGAAGCCGGACGGTAGCTACGCCGTCGTCTCCCACCACGCCAAGCACGCCCGTGGGCTGCTCGCAGGCGCCCTGGTACGTGCCCGCGCCGGCGGCTGCCTGCCGGCTGACGCCGGCGTCGACGACGTCGTCTCCCTCGCCGCCCGGAACGAGGGCGTACGCGAGGCTGAGCTGGGCGAGGCGGACTCGCGCGGTCGGCGAGATCTCACGCTCGTCCTGTGAGAGATCAGCGCTCCATCCGCACGACGATGACGTCGCCGTCCTCGGCGTGGATGACCTCGTCCTCGTCAGCAGCGGCAATGCGTGCGTGCTCCTGCGGGCTGATCTCCACGGACGCGCCCTCGACGCGCCGTCCGTACAGCGCCACGGCGCCCACCCCGCCCGTGGCCTCGCGCACCGCGTCGTAGTCGGCCAGGAGGTCAGCAGCGATGGAGCCGGCCAGGAGGTCCCGCTTGCCCTGCTCCTGAGCGATCGCAGCGTCCAGCCGCGCGAACTCGGCGTCACGCTCGGCGGTCAGCTCACGCCCAGCGGCCCGGATCGCCGCCTCCTCCTCGGCCAGGCGGTCAACCTCGCCCTGCGCCGCCTCAAGGGACTCCATGGCAGCCAGCTGGGCCTCCTCCAGCGCCGCCTGACGCCGTCCCAGCTGATCGATCTCGCCCTGGATGGCCGTCAGGTCCCGGGCACCAGCCCCGCCCGAGGACAGGCGCTCACGCAGCACCCCGGCGCGGCGGACCACCTGGCCGACCTCCTCCTCGCGGCGCGTGGCCTCCTTCCTGGCCTCACCCAGGGCAGCATCGGCGATGACAGCCTGACGCCTGCTGGCCTTCAGCCGCTCCACCGTCGCCTCGATGCGAGCCAGCGCGGGCAGGTGCCGGCGCTCGTGCCTGAGGCGCGCCAGGGTGGAGTCCAGTGCCTGGAGCTCAATGAGCAGCCGCTGCTGGGCAAGTGGTGCGCGCGTCACGTCGGTGGTCCTTCCGGTGGAGGCGCTCTCAGGCGCCCGTGCTCAGTCTCAGGGTCCAGGCGTCGGTGACGACGCGCGAGACCTGTGCGGTGAGTCTACGTCCCAGGGCGGCTGCCTCGGCCTCAAGACGCGTGGCCAGCGGAGGCAGCCCCACCCACTCCGTCGCCCAGTGGGTACCGCACAGCAGGTAGGGGCGTCCCTCAGCCAGGTGGTCGGTGGCCGGGTGGTGCCGCAGGTCCGCGGTGACGAAGACGTCCGCGCCCGCGTCCCGGGCAGCCCCCAGCAAGGAGTCCCCCGAGCCTCCGGACACGGCGACCCGGCGTACCTCGGCATCCAGGTCACCGCCGACCAGCAGGCCCGGAGCACTGTCAGGCAGGGCGGCGGCGACGGCCTGGGCAAAGGCGCGCAACGTCGTCGGCGTCTCCAGGTCCCCCACGCGTCCGATACCCAGCCCAGGGTCAGCCTGGCTGGGGCTGAGCACCACGGTCTGCGTGAGGCCGACGGCCGCCGCCAGCGCGTCAGCCACGCCCCCGGAGGCCGAGTCCCACGAGGTGTGCGCGTTGGCCAGCGCGATGCCGGCGCGGATGAGGCGGTGGACGCTGCGGCCCTTGGAGGTCGTGGCCGAGACGTGGTCGGTACCGCGCAGGAAGAGGGGGTGGTGGGTGATGACCATGTCCACGCCCGTCTTGATGGCCTCGTCGACGACGGCGGGCAGGGGGTCGACGGCCAGCAGCACCGTGCGCACGGGGTCCGCAGGGTCTCCGCAGATGAGCTGGTTGGAGTCCCAGGACTCAGCAAGCTCATTGGGCGCGATGCGGCGCAGGAGGGTGACGACCTGCCCGACGGTGGGTGGAGTGGTCTCGCTCATGCCCTCAAGCCTACGGCCGCCCGTGGGGCCGTGGGGCCGTGATCGACGTGAGGGAGGCGCTGCGCCACGGTGGTGGCTGTGACGTGTGGGCTACCTCGGCATCATGGTCCGGGAGGAGGGCCGGGCCCGGAGGCTGAGTCGCCGGCCTCGGCGGTGACAACCTGGTGACGCCGGAGCGGGCCGAGCGCTTCATGAGGCCGCGTCGAGGCAGACCTTGCCCCGGCCGATTCTGCTCGGGCCGAGCGCTTCATGAGATCCTCGAGGACCTCGCAAGAGCTGGACGATCCACCGGCTACCTGTCAGCCTCGCAGGCTCCGACAGGCTCTGAGCGCGTGTGGGGCTCGCGTGCGGGGCTCTGGGCGCACTCCTGGCGGCGTGCTTCCACGCACTGGGGGCGTGCATCCGCCTGGTCGCGGCGTACTTCCACACACCGAGGGCGTACATCCAGGCGCTGACGGCGTGCATCCACGCACCGGGGGCGTACTTCCACACACCGGGGGCGTGCGTTCACTCGCTGGGGGCGTGCTTCCACTGGCCGGGGGCGTACCTGCGTGGTGAGGGCGTACCTGGCAGCGTCTGCAGGCACGCCCTCTCAACGCACACACGCCCCCACAACACGAACACACGCCGCGACCACCTCAAA
>NZ_JARKVC010000032.1 GCF_029851875.1 Actinomyces sp. | reverse complement strand
CCGCCACCGGTGTCTGGACTACGCAAATACGCTGTATAGCAGGGGGCGATGAGGGACTTTGGGCCGTGATACCAGGTGGTGACCACGATTCTTCGGCGAGGAGAGAAGGAACTGGGCGGTTTGTGATCAGAACCGCTTGCGTCTCCCCCCCCGCCCTAGGGTCGTGCCGACACGTTCCCCGCGTGCCGCACCTCCTGGTCTGGCGATGTCGTGCTAGTGCAGGAGGTGTGAACGTTTCGTGAAGAGAGATCAACATGACCCGTATCAAGTCTCTTGCCGCTGCTGCGGCTGTCGCTGCTCTGGTCGGTGGCGGTTTCGCTTCGACCGCTGCTGCGGATGAGGTCGCTGAGCAGAGCTGCTCCTCCCTGCTCTCTGTCGGCGCTGCCACGATGGACGGCCGTACCGTCACCCTGACCCCCGGTGACGACCTCGGCGCCGTGACCTACATCTTCCGTGCTGACGACACCATCGCCTACGACGGCACCAAGGTCATCAGCAACGACGCTCAGACGATCCACGTCGTCACCCGTACCTCTGAGCTCGACTGCAACGTTGAGGAGGGCGTCGTCGAGGTTCAGGAGTACAGCTACGTCACCCGCGACCAGGTTGCGCCGACCGTTGCCCTGGGCACCGTCTACTCCCAGGTGACTCTCCCCGTTGTCGAGGACGCCGAGGTCTCCTACACCGTGATCCTGGCTGACGGCCGTTCCTTCGTCCACGGTGAGGGTGAGTCGTTCACTGTCCCCACCGGCGAGTTCCGCGTTGCCGCCACGGTGACCGGCCCTGAGGGCACCTTCTTCTACGGCTGGGGCGGCGTTGCCGACCACGCTGAGGTCTTCTACTTCTCCGCCTCCTCCACCCCCGGGACCCCGGAGCGTCCCGAGGTGACCCCCTCCGAGCCGGAGACCCCGGCACAGCCCGAGGAGCCGGCCAAGCCGGAGACCCCCTCCGAGGAGACCAAGCCGGCTGACGAGACCAAGCCCGCCGACGAGGTGAAGAAGGACGACGCCAAGAAGGCCACCAAGGGTGACAAGACCCTGGCCAAGACCGGTATCGGCGCCGGTGCCGCCCTCCTCGCCACCGGCCTCCTTGGCTCTGGTGCCGCCCTGCTGCGTCGCCGCGTCGCCTGAGTGAGACCTCTGTCTTGGTGACAGGTTACTCCACGTGAGGAACGGGGCTGGCAGGCAGACTTGCCAGCCCCGTTCCTCACCAGGTAGTCCTGGCAGACTGGCTACGCACCTCCCGGCACGCCCGGAGAGGAGGCGGAGAGAGTCTTGCGTCTCATATTTCACACCAGTAACACCTGGCGTGCCGACGTCACGACTTGTTAAAGTCAATCTGTGCGCTTACCCAGCGTAACCTGTCCCTTCGCTCGTTCTCTGTGCGTGAGGGACTCCCGTTTAGCAAGGAGAATTCACATGGCACACTCCAGGTTCATCGCGGCGGTCGCTGCCGCCACCCTCCTCGGGGGGGGTGTCCACGGCCGTCGCTGAGGAGCTGACGGACGAGGCTCGCGTCGCTGCCTTCCAGAACGAGATCTGCACCTCCGCCATCTCAGTCGGTATGCAGGAGGACGGCAACCGAGTCATCACTTTCAACGCTGTTCCTGGCGCGGAGCTCTCTTACGTGGTGTCCGACGGCGACAGCGTGTGGACGGCCAAGAGCGGCGACGGCGGCTTTGGCGTCTCGAAGGACGCCTTCACGGTGACCGCGACCCCAACTGACCTCTCCGGCCGTGAGGACCTCGTCGGCAAGGTCTCCTCCTTCCCCTGCAGCTATGACGCTGTTGCGCAGGAGGCAGAGGACACCGTCGTTGAGACGACCGTGTGGTTCTACGAGAACGAGTCCGGCAACACCTTCAGGGTCCATCCGGTTGAGGGCGTCACCTTCTACATGTCTGAGGGCGACTCCGGCGAGTGGCGTCAGATCGACCCTGACTGGGTTGACGACACCCTCGCGGCTCCCAGGTACGGTGAGTTCAAGGTCAAGGCAGTCGCCTCCCCCGGCTACACCTTCACCAAGGGCGAGAAGGACACCGAGCGTGTCTGGGGTCACTACTTCGGCAACCCTCCGGCTGAGCTGAAGCTTGTCAACCCCGGTGTGGGCTTCATCAGCAACAGCGAAGGCAACTTCTTCGAGCTGGCCCAGACCGAGTGCACCGCCTACTACTTCTCCGAGGGCGATACCGACGAGTGGATGGCTGTCAACCCTGACTGGGTTGACGACACCCTCGCGGCTCCCAGGTACGGCATCTTCAAGGTCAAGGCTGTCGCCCAGGACGGCTGCTACTTCGGTACGGGCGCCAACGGTGAGGTCCTGACCGAGAAGGTGTGGGAGACCGACTTCGGTCCGGCCCCGACCGAGGAGCCCACGACCGACCCCACCGCCTCTGAGTCCGAGGAGCCCACGGCCACCCCGACCAAGGACGCCGACGAGAAGAAGGACGACGCCAAGAAGACCAGCAAGAAGACCCTGGCCAAGACTGGTGCTGGCCTCGGCCTCGCCGTCCTGGCCTCCGGCCTGGTCGGTTCCGGTGCGGTCCTCGCCCGTCGCCGCAACGCCTGATTCCGGCCTCTGTCACCTGTGACAGAACACGGTGAAGTGGTCTCGGGGCCGGTAGGAAGACCTACCGGCCCCGAGTCCGTCTTCTGAGACACGGAGAAAGACCTGCATGATCAAGCACGCACAAGCAGCCAGGACCTCCGGCAACGAGAAGCCGTGGCTGCTGATCTGGGGAATTGTCACCGTCGTCGGTGGTTTGATCACCGCTGCCGCCCTCGGATACCTGGCCCTGGGCCCTGACGGAAGCGCTGAGAGACAGGCGAGCGCCGCCGCCTCCGTCAACGTTGCTGCCCCCATCACCGTCCGCCCGACCTTCGCCGCCCCGAAGCTGGGCTCAGTCAGCCATGAGGCAGCCGTCAACATCCAGGCCTCCAGCCTCCAGGCCGACAAGGCGAACGAGCTGGCGACCAGCCTGCGACAGGCTGGCTACATCTCCGTCCAGGTGGTCACCTCTGACGGCGTCGGTGTGCTGTCCTCAGGCGTGACCTACTTTGGGGAGTCCTACCGGGCCACTGCGGAGGACATCGCCACGACGGCGGGCCTTCAGGCCGCAGCCGGTGAGGGCGAGCACCCGTTCATCCAGGTGCTCCTGGCAGACTGACTGCGTGCTTCCTGGCACGGTCGGCGTCCCCCTGCTGCTCGCAGCCGGACGCCGACCGCGTGGAGGACTTCGCCTCGGTACCGGTACCCAGTGTGTCGGGCGCGGCTGTGTCGCCGCCTGCGCGCCCGACCCCGCTACCCTGGCCCTGTGAAGATCCTCCTTCTAGGCTCCGGCGCGCGCGAACACGCCCTCGCCCGTGCCCTTGCCGCAGACCCGAAGACCACCGAGCTCGTCGCCGTCCCTGGAAACCCTGGCATCGGCGCCGTCGCCATCAACATCAAGGCGGACCCTGCCTCGCCCACCGAAGTCACCCAGCTCGCCGCCGAGATGCAGGCCGACCTCGTCGTCGTCGGCCCCGAGGCCCCGCTGGTGGCAGGGGTCGCTGACGCCCTGCGTGAGGCCGGCGTCCCCGTCTTCGGGCCCGGCGCCGAGGCCGCCCGTCTCGAGGGCTCCAAGGCCTTCGCCAAGGAGGTCATGGAGACGGCCGGCGTCCCTACCGCCGAGGCCGCCGTGTGCACCACGCAGGCTGAGCTTGAGGCCGCCTTCGAGCGCTTCGGCGCCCCCTACGTCGTCAAGGACGACGGGCTCGCCGCAGGCAAGGGCGTCGTCGTCACCGATGACCGCGCCGCCGCCCTCGCCCACGGCCTGGCCTGCCTGGCCAAGGAGGGGGGCCGCGTCGTCGTCGAGGACTACCTCGACGGCCCCGAGGTCTCCCTCTTCTGCGTCTGCGACGGGGCCACCGTCCGTCCCCTTGCCCCCGCCCAGGACTTCAAGCGTCTGGCCGACGGCGACGCCGGCCCCAACACCGGCGGCATGGGCTCCTACACCCCGCTCACCTGGGCGCCTGCGGAGCTGACCGAGCAGGTCGTCTCAGAGGTCGCACAGCCCGTCGTCGACGAGATGGCGCGACGTGGCGCCTCCTTCTCCGGCCTGCTCTACTGCGGCCTGGCCCTGACCAGTCGCGGCCTGCGCGTGGTGGAGTTCAACGTCCGCTTCGGCGACCCTGAGACCCAGGCCGTCCTGGCTCGCCTGACCTCCTCCCTGCCCGAGCTGCTGCTGGCCGCAGCCACCGGCCGTCTCCACGAGGTCTCCTGCCCGACCTGGTCCGACCAGGCTGCTGTCGACGTCGTCCTTGCGGCCCCGGGATACCCCGGCACCGTCACCACCGGCGGGCGCGTCACCGGGATCGAGGCCGCTGAGGCGCTCGACGGCGTGCACGTCCTGCACGCAGGTACCGGCCTGGACGACGACGGCGAGCTCGTCGCCACCGGCGGGCGCGTCCTGTCCGTGGTCGCCCTGGGGGACACGGTGGAGCACGCGCGCGCCCGCGCCTACGAGGCGATCGGCTTGATCCACCTTGACGGAGCCCAGTACCGCAAGGACATCGCACTGGGCCGCTAGCCCGGCACGGCAACCGACGACGGCGCCGCTCGCTCTGCACGGGAGCGCGCGGCGCCGTCGGCAGGCAGGCGCGGCACGGGTGGCTGGAACGGGTGTGGGCCGCTCTCCGAGGAGAACGGCCCACACCCGGTTGCTACGGCAGGCTGTTGCCGCAGGGTCAGTGACTAGGCGTCGTGACGGCGGCGGGCGAGCAGGAGGCCTGCACCTGCCAGGCCTGCGGCCGCGGCGATGCCGATGCCGATGCTGACGCCGGTCTTCGCCAGGCGCTGCCTCGCCTTGCCGCGGGCCGTGTCCTTGCCGGAGGGAGACGTCGACGCGCCGGGCTGGCTGGGGTTGTCAGTCGACTGGCTGGGCGTGTCAGTCGGCCTGTCAGACGGCTCGGTCGGTTCAGTGGGCTGCTCGCTCGGCTGGCTCGGGTTGTCAGTGGGCTGGTCGGTCGGCTCGGAGGGGGTCTCCTGGCCGTCGAGGGCCTTGACCGCGGCGTCAAGCGCCTCCTTGGCAGCGGCGACCTCCTGCGGGGTGGCCTCTACCTTGGCGTCGACCTCCTTGGCGGTGGCCAGGGCGGCGTCGAGGTCAGCCTTCGCCTTCTCAGAGGCCTTGGTGTACGCGACGGTCTCCTTCGCCTCCTCAGCGGTCTTGATCGATGCCTCCAGGCTGGACTTGTCCACGTCCCCAGCGCGCAGGGGACGAAGGCCGAGCTCCAGGATCCTGGGAAGGGGTGAAGCCCCCGTGCCGGAGACGCGAACGCCCGTGGCTGGTCCCTCGAAGGGGAAGACCTGGTAGGCACGGTCCGCAGAGAGCTCGCCGACCGCCTTCCACGTGCCCTGGGCGTCAAGCACCTCCACGGTGCCGGTGAGACTGCCTGCGACGACGGCGGAGAGGGCGCCTGTCAGGGCCTGCGGGTACTCACGGGTCACCGAGCCCTCGGCGGCCTCCGGGGAGGCGGCCTGGAGCCAGGTGCTGCCGTCCGCGTCGGCTGCGGCCGTGACGCCGTGGCCGTCCGCGGTCGTCAGGGTCGTGGACAGACCCGTGAGGGGAGCGGACACCGTGAACTCGCGGACCTGGACCCAGTTGCTGCTCGCCGCGGTCGCGACCAGGCGGACGTAACGGGCCTGCGTGCCGGCCGGCAGGTCCTGGGCGATGGTCGGGGCGTTCTCGTAGGTGCCCACGCGCTCCCACTGCTGGCCGTCGGAGGAGACCTCCACCGCGGCGTGGTAGATCATGTCGCCGGTCTGGTTAGCGGCGCGGCCCTGCTCGATGACGACGTTGCCGACCTCCTTGACCTCGCCGAGGTCCACGGTCAGGGAGGAGCCTGCGGACGGGCTGGAGCTGGACCACCAGAAGGTGTTGTCATCGCCGTCAGCGGCACGGCTCGGCGCGTTGTCCCCGTACTGGCCCATCGTCGTCGTCACGCCCGCGATGTCCAGGCTGCTCGCCCCCTGGGCGGCAGGAAGGGCCAGCCACTCGTTCCAGGCCCTGGTCGCGCTGCTCAGGAAGCCCTGGAAGACGCCGTCGCCGATGGACGGCACGATCGCGTTCTCGGTGTACTCAAAGCTCGAGTTCATGTCATCGACCCGCTTGGTGGTCGAGGCGACCTGCTCGTGCTGCTGCATCTTGAGCAGCGCGGCAGTGGCGGCCTCGCCGTCGCCCGAGCGCAGGGCCAGTTGCAGGTTGACGGCCTCCTCGCTCGCGTGGGCCCAGTCCGCGGCGGCCTCGGCCCACGGGGCGACGTCGTCGTAGAACCCGGTGACCGCCAGCTTCTTGAGGGAGCTCGGCGTGTCCGCAATGAGTGCCAGGCGGTCACGCAAGGTCGTGGTGGCCCCGGTCAGCGCCTCCTCGTCCTGGCCCGCAAGGGCGGCGTTGAAGGCCTCGATGTCGGCGCTTAGAGCCGGGGCGTGCTCGGAGTCCTGGCGGTAGGGGCCCCAGGACTGGTTGAGGTCGACGAAGGCGTCCAGCGAGGCACGCACGGCCGGGTCCTCGCCGGCGATGCGACCCAGAGCAGCCGAGAAGGAGGCCTTGGCGTCATAGGCCGGGCCGTTCCACGTGTAGTCGCCGTAGTTGGCCAGCGAGGGGAAGGACGCGTACGGCTCGATCATCGGGTTGGAGGTAAAGCCCTCCAGGTGCTTGTAGAGCTCGGGGTCACGCCCGGTGAGCGGGTTGAGGAAGAGACGGCCGCGCTGGCCGTCATTGACCGGGAAGTTGTCCCACAGGAACATGTGCTGGTTGTTGTAGGTCTGCGTCGCCTTGACGACCTCGGCGGAGGAGATCGTGTCAGAGAAGACGCCCATGCCGGTCCACTGCATCCGGATGTTCTGGTCCAGACGCTCGCCCTGAGCGGTCTTGAAGGGGTCCGTCGCGTTGCCGTTGTAGTTGGTCGGCACCATCATGAGGTCTGGCAGCTGGTGGCCCTTGATGTAGTCGTTCTGGACCTTGTTGAGGTAGTAGGACTGCGCGTCGGCCAGCTGGGTCCAGGGCCCGCGGCTGGGGAAGGTGTCCCAGTCCTCGTCGCAGTTGAGCGTCGGGTTGATGTCGTCCAGCGCGATGTAGAAGGAGCGCACGCCGATGCTGCGCAGCTGCTCGAGCTTCGCGGTCGTGGCCTGGTAGTCACTGTCCTTGGAGTAGCAGATGTCATTACCTGGAGACAGGGCGAAGACGAAGTCGACGTGGTGGGAGGCGGCCTCGTCCACGAGCTCCTTGAGCTCGGCCAGCTCCTCGGCGGGGTAGAGCTCACGCCAGGCAGCCCGCAGGTACCTGTCGTCCTTCGGGGTGTAGATGTAGGTGTTCATCTTGTGCGGGCCGGACCAGGCCAGGATGTCCTGGCGGGCCTGGTGGGACCACGGGATGCCGTAGAAGCCCTCGATGGTGCCGCGCACGCTCATGAGCGGCCAGTCGCGCACGCGTGCTCCGGTGACGCTGCCGTCGACGACGAGCTGGGCCAGGGTCTGGGCGCCGTAGTAGGCACCGCGGTCGTCCGCGCCCTGGATAGTGATCGTGGGGCTGGGCTGCGTGGAGGTGGTCAGCAGGTAGGCCTCGGCGTGAGCGGGGACCTGGGAGATGTCATCCCCCTGCTGCTCGGCAGGGACCGTGCTCACCGTGATCGTGGTGGCGCCGTCGGTCCCCGCCTCGACGATGCTGCCGCCCGCGGCCTCGACGATGCCGCGCAGCAGGTCTGCGGTGGGCTGGTCGCCGTTGGCGACGTCAAGGACGACCGGGCCGCTCAGGGGCAGTGACTGCGAGTCGTCCCAGGTCAGTGACTGGGGGACCGGGAAGACGGTGGGGTGGGTGGAGGCTGCCGCGGCGGCTACCACCTCAGAGTGGATAGGGACGGTGGTCTCGGCCGCTGCGGCCGGAGGGACGGTCAGGCCGAGGACCGCGATCAAGGACGTGAGGAACGCGGCGGTGGGACGTCTGCGTCGTGCCGATGTAGGTGACATGAACCTGTCCTAGTGAAGGAAGGGGTGGGTATGGCGCGGTTCCCACAGTGGTCGGCGCTGGCATGGCTTCGTTGCACATACGACGACTCTGTGATGTGATCGGAACCGGCATCACCATATCGGTGCTGCCGGGGGTTGTCTAGACCACCGCAGGCTCAGACGGCGAAATGGTGTAGACCATGTGCGGCCTGGTCCACGAGGTGGGATCACGAGGCGCTCGGGCTCGTGTCACAGGAGCCCTCTAGGATGGCTCCATGAGCGCGACCAAGCCTGTCATCCCCGCTGCCCCCGCCCTGCCCGGCTGGCAGCACCTGTCCTCCGGCAAGGTCCGGGACGTCTACGTCCCAGCGGCCGGTGGCCCGTGGGACGGGCGGGACGTCCTCCTCGTCGTCGCCTCTGACCGCATCAGTGCCTACGACTACATCCTGTCCACCCCCGTCCCGGACAAGGGCAAGGTCCTTACTGCCCTGTCCGCCTGGTGGTTCGAGCAGCTGGCAGGTATCGTCCCCAACCACCTCGTCTCCCTTGACGTGCCCGAGCAGGTGGTTGGGCGTGCCATGATCTGCCAGCGCCTGGACATGTACCCGGTGGAGTGCGTGGCCCGCGGCTACCTCACCGGCTCGGGACTGGCGGAGTACCGAGCGGGAGGGTCGGTGTGCGGCGTCGCCCTGCCCGAGGGGCTGACCGAGGCCTCACGCCTGCCGGAGCCGGTCTTCACCCCGGCTGCCAAGGCCGAGCTCGGCGATCATGACGAGAACGTGAGCCTTGAGCGTGTGGCTGAGATGGTGGGGGAGGTGACAGCCTCCTCGCTGCGCGAGGTCACGCTGCGCCTGTACAGCGCTGCCGCGGACATCGCGCGCGAGCGCGGGATCATCCTGGCGGACACCAAGTTCGAGCTCGGTCGCGACGCCGACGGCCAGATGGTCCTGGGAGACGAGGTCCTGACCCCTGACTCCTCGCGCTTCTGGCCGGCTGACGAGTGGGTCCCGGGCCAGGTGACCCCCTCCTTTGACAAGCAGTTCGTGCGTGACTGGCTCACCGGGCCTGACTCCGGCTGGCAGCGAGGCAGCGGCCAGCAGCCCCCGGCCCTGCCTGACGACGTCGTTGAGCGCACCCGTGCCCGTTACCTCGAGGCCTACGAGCGCCTGACCGGTCACCCGCTCGCCCTGTGACTCAGGTAGGCGGGCAGTGGGAGCCGCCGAGGGCCGAGGGACTGCGGACCCGGTGAGGTGTGACGGGCGAGGGGCCTCGCCGTCGTCGCTGGTCCTGGCGCCCCGCTGGCTGGGCCTGCCCCGACCTGGCCGGGTAGGCTGGGTCCGGACCCTCTTCCGCCCACCCGCACCCAGGAGAACCGATGGGACGTATCGTCGTCGAGGTCATGCCCAAGCCCGAGATTCTTGATCCCCAGGGCAAGGCAGTTGTCGGGAGCCTGCCGCGGCTCGGATTCGACCAGTTCACCGCGGTACGCCAGGGGCGTCGCTTCGAGCTGACGGTCGACGGCACGGTCACGCAGGCCCACCTGGACGCTGCGGCCGAGGCTGCCGAGAAGCTGCTGTCCAACCCCATCATCGAGGACGTCGTCTCCGTTCACGCTGAGGACGAGGGGGCCCAGGCGTGACCCGCATCGGCGTCATCACCTTCCCCGGCACGCTCGACGACGTCGACGCGCTGCGGGCCGTGCGCCTGGCCGGTGCCGAGCCGGTCTCCCTGTGGCACAAGGACACCGACCTCCACGGCGTCGACGCCGTCGTGGTGCCCGGCGGGTTCTCCTACGGCGACTACCTGCGCTGCGGCGCCATCGCGCGCTTTGCCCCGGTCATGGACGAGGTTGTTGAGGCAGCCGGCAAGGGCATGCCCGTGCTCGGCATCTGCAACGGCTTCCAGATCCTGGCCGAGGCGCACCTGCTGCCTGGCGCTCTCATTCGTAACGACCACCAGAAGTTCATCTGCCGCGAGCAGGGACTGCGGGTCGAGTCCACGACAACGGCGTGGACCAACCTCTTCGAGGATGGTGACGAGATCACCATCCCCATGAAGAACGGTGAGGGCAACTTCATCGCCTCGCCCGAGGAGCTCGACCGCCTGGAGGGAGAGGGGCTCGTGGTCTTCCGTTACACCGGTTCCAACCCCAACGGCTCGGCGCGTGACATCGCCGGCGTGCGCAACGAGCGCGGCAACGTCGTCGGGCTGATGCCGCATCCCGAGCACGCCGTCGAGCCGGGCTTCGGGCCGGACTCCGCGGCGGGCCCGCGCACGGGCGTGGACGGACTGAGGATCTTCCAGTCCGCTATCAGCGCGCTGGTCGGGGCCTGAGAGACTTGTGACGCCGCGTTCTCGCGGTGCGCGCGTTGACGACCGCGGCGTGCCTCCCGGGCTCTGGGAGGCACGCCGCGGTCGCTGATGGCCGGTCTTGTAGGAGGAGCGTGTGGTCATTGCGCCTGGGGAAGGGCGGCCAGCCACCGGCGGGGTGACAGGCGCAGCTCGTGGTCGTGGGGGAGGTGCCTGCAGCATGCCCACGGCAGCGTGCGTGTGGAGGCCTGGCAGACGCTCCTTCGTCGTGGAGGCACGATAGCAATCGGTTCATGGCTGAGGTCAAGGCGCCAGAAGATGGCCCCAGCAGCCTGACAGCCAGGTACCCCCAGCACCCCGGTCGCCCTGTAGCCCAGACCTAGGACTTTCTACCTCTTGCACTTACTTAGTTAAGTACGCAAAGATAGTGGGCGTCGCCGGGAGGGCCCCTCCTGAGCTACCGGTCACGCGCCACAGTCGGCGCCCATGAAAGAAGGCAAGCAATGTCGCTGCTCCCCACTCCCATCGCCCGCCGCTCGTTCCTGGTCTCCTCCGCCGCTGCCGCGTGCCTGGGTGCGCTCGCGGCCTGCGGCGGCTCGGGCTCCTCCCAGGGCTCGGGCTCCTCCGGTGAGGTGCTGACGGTCTTCAACGGCGCCACCGGCACCGTCACCGCCAACTTCAACCCGCAGAGCCCGACCGCCCTCCAGCCCACCCGCGGCCTGATCTTCGAGACCCTCTTCTTCTACAACCTCGTCACCGGCGAGGACCCTCAGCCCATGCTTGGCACCGACTTCTCGTGGAACGAGGACGGCACCCAGCTCACCGTCACCACCCGTGAGGGTGTCACCTGGTCCGACGGTGAGCCGTTCACTGCCAAGGACGTCGCCTTCACCTTCAACCTCATCCAGAGGACTCCGGCCCTCAACACCTCCGGCCTGGCAGCCACTGCTGAGGCTACTGATGACACCACCGTCATCCTCACCTTCTCCCAGACCTCCTTCACCTCCGAGGCTGACACCCTCGGCAACCAGGGCATCCTTCCGGAGCACCTGTGGAAGGACGTGGCTGAGCCGGACACCTACACCAACGACAAGCCTGTGGGCACCGGCCCCTTCGTCCTGGAGACCATGTCCGCCCAGTCCTACTCGCTGGTTGCCAACGAGAGGTACTGGGGCGGCAAGCCTGCCGTCTCCGAGGTCCGCTACATCTCCCTGGAGAACGCTGACAGCGCCTCGGCCTCGCTGGTGGACGGCCAAGTCGACTGGATGAGCGCCTTCCTGCCGGGAATCGACCAGATCATCGCCTCCAACCCGGATCTGACCTACGTCAACACCCCCTCGATGACGACCTGCATCTACGCCTCCGGCAACGCAGAGCTCGGCGCCACCGGCCCCCAGACAGACAAGGCCGTGCGCCAGGCGATCTACTACGCCATCGACCGTGCCCAGCTCAACAAGCTGGCCGGCGGCGGCTTCGCCGCAGAGGCCTCGCCCTCTCTGCTGATGCCCGGACGCGACGACCAGTGGATCGCGGACAAGGACAACGTCATCGTCCCCCAGTCCGCGGACCTGGAGCGCGCCAAGAAGATCCTGGACGAGGCCGGCTGGGTCGAGGGAGCAGACGGCGTGCGCGAGAAGGACGGCGAGCGTCTGGCCCTGACCATCCAGACCGTCTCGGGGTGGTCAGACTTCATCTCCATCAACGACGCCCTGGTCCAGCAGCTCGCCAAGGCCGGCATCGAGCTGACGACCTCACAGGTGTCCTGGAACGAGTGGAACCAGAAGCAGCTGAGCGGGGACTACCAGCTATCCCTGGACTCCCTGGGCCTGGGCGCCTCCACCGACCCCTACTTCACCTACAAGCGGATGCTCCACACTGACTCCACGGCACCCGTGGGCGAGTCCGCCATCGGCGGCAACTACGCCCGCTACTCCAACGAGGTCGTTGACGCCGCGATACATGCCGCAAGCCTGACCGACGACGAGGCGGAGAAGGCCAAGCAGTACGCCGTCATCCAGGAGCAGGTGGCTGAGGACCTCCCCTACATCCCGATCTACGTCAACTCCATGCTCACGGAGTTCAACACCTCTCGCTACGTGGGCTGGCCCAGCAAGGAGGACGCCTACGCGCTTCCCGCCTCCTGGAGCGGATGGTCCTCGGGCATCATCCTCCAGCGCCTCAAGCCGGCTGCCTGAGCCTGCTCGCCAGCACCCCCGTCCCACTGGCACACATCACGGAAGGCGCACTGATGCGATTTCTGATGAGAAAGCTTGGGTTCTACGCCATCGCCCTGTGGGCAGCCGTCACCCTCAACTTCCTCCTTCCCCGCCTGCTACCAGGCAACCCCGTGGACATCATGGTCTCGCGACTGGCTGCACGCGGTCAGGTCAACCCCGCCACCCGCCAGGCCATCGAGGCCCTGCTGGGCACGGATACCGGTTCCTCCATGTGGCAGCAGTACCTGGACTACCTCTCCCAGCTGGCTCACGGCGAGCTGGGGGTCTCCGTGGCCTACTTCCCGACGCCGGTCAGCCAGGTCATCGGTCAGACTCTGCCCTGGACGATCGGCCTGGTAGGCCTGGCGACCGTCATCTCCTTCCTGCTCGGCGTGGGCCTGGGGGCCGCCGCTGGATGGAAGCGCGGTCACTTCCTGGACAACATCATCCCGGGGCTCACCATGCTCCAGTCAGTTCCCTACTTCTGGCTGGCGCTCATCCTGCTGCTCCTCTTCGCCTCCACCTGGCGGGTCTTCCCCATCCACGGCGGCTACGACGTCTACGGCACCCAGATCGGCCTCAACTGGCCCTTCATCAAGTCAGTGCTGTACTACGGCGTCCTGCCTGCGGTCACGATCGTCATCTCCTCGGTCGGCGGCTGGGCGCTGGGGATGCGCAACATGATGATCTCCACCATGAGCGAGGACTACATCCTCACCGCAGAGGCCAAGGGGCTGACCCCACGCCGTATCCGCGCCTGGTACGCCGCCCGTAACGCGGTCCTGCCCTCGATCTCCGGCTTCGCGATCTCCCTGGGATTCGTCGTGGCAGGGTCGCTGGTCACCGAGCAGGTCTTCTCCTACCCGGGGATCGGCACGGCGCTCTACCAGGCTGTCAACAACAACGACTACGCGCTCATGCAGGGCATCTTCCTCGTCATCACCCTGTCCGTCCTGGGCGCCAACCTCATCGTCGACCTGCTCTACGGCGTCATCGACCCGCGCACGCGGGCCCGGGGCTGAAGGAGAAACGTCATGTCACACGAAAGCCCTGCTACCTCTTCAGCCTCCCGCGCTCCTGGCGCTGTGCCCACCACACGTCGTTCACGACGACGGCGCCTGCGGCTGACCCCGAAGCTCGCCATCGGGAGTGGCGTGGTCACGCTGACTGTCCTGTTCGGACTCATCGGTCCTCTCGTCGTCGGTGACCCCTCCCTCGTGCGCGACATCGGTATGACGGCCCCCAGCGGCGAGTTCGTCCTGGGCACCACCCAGACCGGCCAGGACGTCCTGGCCCAGCTGGCCTATGCCACGCGCGGCTCGCTCCTGGTAGGCCTTGTCGTCGGTGCCCTGACGTTGCTGCTCTCAGCCTTCTTCGGCGTCGTCGGTGCCTTCGCCGGCGGCGTGGTCGACGACCTCTTCTCCCTGTTCACCAACGTCATGCTGGTCATCCCAGGCCTGCCCCTGGTCATCATCATCTCCGGCTACGTGCCCAAGAAGAGCGTGTGGCTCGTGGCGTTCATCCTGTCGCTGACCTCCTGGGCGGGATCAGCCCGGGTGCTGCGAGGCGTCACCCTGTCCGTGCGCAGCCGTGACTACGTGCTGGCCGCTCGCGTGAGCGGAGAGAAGACCTGGCGCATCCTGACCGTCGAGATCCTGCCCAACCTCATCCCGCTGCTGGCTTCCCAGGTTGTGGGTGCCATCATCGCCGGGATCCTGGGCGAGGCCGGACTGGCCTTCCTGGGCCTGGGCGCCTCAGGCTCCTTCACCTGGGGCACGATGCTCTACTACGCACAAAACGGCCTGGCCCTGCGGCTGGGCGCCTGGTGGTGGTTCATTCCGCCCGGCCTCATGCTCGCCGCGTTCGGAGCAGCGCTGTCCATGATCAACTACTCGATCGACGAGACCATCAACCCCAGGCTACGCGCTGCCACGGACGCCAGGAAACGCCGTCGGGCCCGCCAGAAGGTGGAGTCTCGCCGTGCCCGCCAGAAGCAGGAGGCGCTCGCATGACCCCCACACACCAGCCAGGCACTCACGCCCAGGCCACCGGCGGCTCGGCTCCCGGGCGCCCACCGGTGCTCACCATCGAGCACATGAGTATCGACTACGACGTCGATCCTCCCGTCCACGCGGTCAAGGACGTCAGCCTGACGCTCCACCGCGGCGAGATCCTCGGTCTGGCCGGGGAGTCGGGTTGCGGAAAGTCCACCCTCGCCTACGGGGCGATCCAGCTCCTCAAGGACCCTGCACGCCGTGTCGCCGGCTCTGCCGTCTTCCACTCCCGTGAGGGGTACGACATTGACCTCACCGCCCTCACCGGTGCGGACCTGAGGGCCGTGCGCTGGGACAAGGTGGCCATGGTCTTCCAGGGAGCGATGAACTCCCTCAACCCGGTCCTCAAGATCAAGACCCAGCTCGGTGACGTGCTGACCACCCACCGTCCTGAGATGAGCAGGGCCGAGCGACTGGCCCGCTGCGGGGACCTGCTGGAGAGCGTGGGAGTGGACCGCAACCGGCTGGAGGCCTACCCCCACGAGCTGTCGGGCGGCATGCGCCAGCGTGTCATGATCGCCATGGCCCTGGCGCTGGAGCCCCAGATCCTCATCATGGACGAGCCGACCACCGCCCTGGACGTCGTGGTCCAGCGAGAGATCCTCCAGGAGATCTCACGGCTGCGCGCCGAGCTTGGCTTTGCCGTCATCTTCATCACCCATGACCTGCCCCTTCTGCTGGAGATCTCTGACCGGATCGCCGTCATGCGCAAGGGCGTGGTCATCGAGCTGGCGGACGCCGTCGAGCTCTACACCCGTCCCCAGGAGGAGTACACCAAGCGGCTCCTCAGCTCCTTCCCGTCGCTGACGGGGGAGCGCGGTGACTTTGTGCGCACCGGACGCAGCCACAAGGAGGAGCAGTCATGACCGTCCTGGAAGCCAAGGACCTTGTCAAGGACTACACGTTGCGCAACGGGCTGAGGACGACGACGCTGCGTGCCGTCGACCATGTCTCCTTCCGTCTGGTGCCCGGCAAGACCATCGCGCTCGTGGGCCAGTCCGGTTCAGGAAAGTCCACCATCGCCAAGCTCCTGCTTCAGCTGGAGTCCCCCACCAGCGGGCAGATCCTCATCGACGGCGAGCCGGTGGCCCACCACGGGCGCGGGATGAAGGACTACCGGGGGATCGTCCAGATGGTCTTCCAGGACCCCTTCGCCTCCCTCAACCCCTACCACTCCATCGGCCACCACCTGGCTCGGCCCGTCAGGCTCCACAACCCGCAGACGAGCCGCGAGCAGGTGCGTGAGCGTGTGCTGGGCCTGCTGCGGCACGTGCGCCTGGACCCGGCGGAGGACTACGCCGAGCGCAAGCCCCATGAGCTGTCCGGCGGTCAGCGCCAGCGAGTGGCGATCGCACGCGCCCTGGCTCCTGATCCGGGAATCCTCATCGCGGACGAGCCGGTGTCCATGCTGGACGTCTCGATCCGGCTGGGAGTGCTCAACCTGCTGGCTGAGATCCAGCAGGAGCGAGAGCTCGGCGTCCTCTACATCACCCACGACCTGGCTACAGCGCGTCACTTCTCTGACGAGATCATGGTGCTCTATCGCGGCCAGGTGGTCGAGCGCGGGCCAGCCGACTCGGTGATCCTGTCTCCTCAGCACGAGTACACCCGCACCCTGCGGGCAGCGGCGCCAGACCCTGAGCGTCGGCTCGCCGAGCTGCGGGCGGCCCGCACGGCAGCGGGGGCGCAGGCATGACTTGCTCACCCGCTTCCTCCCTGGCCGCGACGGGCGCGCACCCAGGCACGCCTCCCCGCTCGCGCTGGCTGTTCACCGGGGACTCCATCACCGAGTGGGGACGGCGTGACAACACTGACCCGCACGATCTGGGGGAGGGCTACGTCAGCGTGCTCGCGGCAGGGCCCCTTGCCACGGGGCCTGCGGGCGTCGAGGTCCTCAACACCGGAGTGGGCGGGGACCGACTGGCCGACCTGGCAGCACGCTGGTCCACCGACGTGCTGGACCTGCACCCTGACCTGCTCAGCGTCTACATCGGTATCAATGACACCTGGCGTCGCTACGACTGCGGCATGCTCTCCCCCACGGACCTCTTCCGAGACCGGCTCGCGAGCCTGCTCGCACCCCTGGCCGAGGCGGGCACGCAGCTGGTCCTCGTCTCACCCTTCGTCCTGCCGGCTGTGGGGCAGGACCGTGACTGGGCGCAGGACCTGGAGCCCAGGATCAGCGCGATCGAGGCGGTCGCCTCGTGGCTAGGGGCCGTCTACGTCCCTCTTCAGGAACCGATGGAAGCCCTGGCTGAGCAGGTCGGAGCCGCCGCGGTCGCCGCCGACGGGGTCCACCCCGGCCCCGCTGGGCACCGTCTCATCGCTGAGCAGTGGTGGAGCGCCTGGACGCAGCGCCACTGTCGCTGATCTTCCTCTCCCTCCACGTCCCTGCCTCTTCCCGTCCACCACGTACCTGCGAAGGAGCCCCATGCTCACCTCCACCACCCTCGACTCTGGCTGGCAGCTCAGTCTCCTGGACGGTCCGCTGCCCGCTGACCTCGCCACCCGCCTCCGCCTGCCCGCCACCGTCCCGGCCACGGTCCCCGGGTGCGTCCACACCGACCTGCTGGACGCCGGCCTCATCCCCGATCCCCTGGACGGGGACAACGAGGAGAGGCTGAAGTGGATGTGGCGCTGCGACTGGCGCTACGCCACCACCTTCGACGCCGCGGTGCTCGCCGAGGGCGAGCACGCTGAGCTGGCCTTCGACGGACTGGACACGATCGCCGTCGTCACCCTCAACGGCACCGAGGTGGGACGTACCGACAACCAGTTCCGCTCCTACCACTTCGACGTCACCCACCTGCTGCGTGAGGAGGGCAACGAGCTCGTCGTCGACTTCACCTCGGCCCTCAACGTCGCGGAGGAGCGCGCCCGCCGCTACGGGGACTACCCCACCGCCTATCCTGTGCCCTTCTCCATGGTGCGCAAGGCCTCCTGCTCCTTCGGGTGGGACTGGGGCCCCGTCACCGTCACCGCCGGCATCTGGAAGCCGGTACGGCTGGAGCGCTGGAGTGGCTCGCGTCTGCGAGAGGTGCGTGTGGGCGTCGACCTGCTGGGCGCGGGAGGCGAGCCGCTCGCCGCACCGGTGACCGCGGGCCAGGGCGGACTGATCGGCCTCGCCCGCCTGACCGCTCAGGTCGAGCGGGCGGAGGGCGAGGCGCCCACGCGTCTGAGCTACGCCGTCGGCGGCCAGACGGTCACGGCCACTGTGAGCGAGCCGGGCGTCAGCGAGGTGGTCCTGGAGGCGCGCGTGGCCGAGCCGCAGGTGTGGTGGCCGCGAGGCTACGGCGAGCAGCCGCTGTACGACTCGGTCCTGAGCGTCGACGGCGAGCCGGTCTGGAGCCGCAAGGTCGGCTTCCGCCACATGGGGACCGACCTGACCCCCGACGAGGTCGGCGCGCCTCTGCGGCTGCTGGTCAACGGCGAGCTCATCCTCGTCAAGGGCGTCAACTGGATCCCCGACGACGTCTTCTTCACTCGCGTCACTGCCGCCGACTACCGCCGGGCGTTGACGGACGCCGTCGACGGCGGCTGCAACCTCGTGCGCGTGTGGGGCGGCGGCCTGTACGAGTCCGAGGACTTCTACGACGCCACTGACGAGCTCGGCCTGCTCGTGTGGCAGGACTTCGCCTTCGCCTGCGCCGCTTACGCCGAGGAGGACTGGCTGCGCCAGACGGTCCTCATCGAGGCGCGCCAGGCGGTGGGACGGATCGGCGGGCGCGCGAGCCTGGCCCTGTGGTGCGGCAACAACGAGAACGAGACCGGCTACCAGAGCTGGGGCTGGAAGGAGCGTCTGGGGGAGCGTACCTGGGGGCTGGGCTACTACCGCGAGCTGCTGCCGGCGATCGTGGCCGAGCTCGACCCCACCACGCCCTACGTCCCAGCCAGCCCCTTCTGCCCCGACCCGCAGGCTGAGGCCAACAACGACACCGACGGCGACACCCACGTGTGGGACGTGTGGAACGAGCTCGACTACCTCCACTACGCCGACCACGCCCCGCGCTTCGCCTCCGAGTTCGGCTTTGGCGGGCCCATGGCCTACTCGACCCTGCTCGCCTCAGTGCACGACTCCCCGCTCTCGCGCGACGGCGCCCAGCTGGCCGTCCACCAGAAGGCGGACAACGGCTTCGCCAAGCTCCAGCGCGGCATCGACAACCACCTCACTGAGCCGGCCGACTTCCGCCGCTGGCACTGGGCCACCCAGCTCAACCAGGCCCGGGCCCTCCACTTTGGCATCAGCCACTTCCGCTCCATCCAGCCGCTGTGCACCGGCTCGGTGATCTGGCAGCTCAACGACTGCTGGCCGGTCATCTCCTGGGCTGTGGTGGACAGCGCCGGTGTGCGCAAGCCCGGCTGGTACGCCATGCGTCACGCCCACGAGGAGCGGATGCTCGTGCTCCAGCCAGCAGGGCCGGGGCAGGTGCGCCTGGCGGCGGTCAACAACCTGCGCCAGCCCTGGAACGCCCAGGTTCGCCTCGGTCGCGGGTCGCGCCACGGCGGTGAGGTGGTCTGGGAGACGCTGGATCTCAGCACGGCGCCGGCCTCCTCGACGGCCGTCCTCGTGGCGGCGCCGCTGGAGGCGGACGGCTTCCTCGTGGCCGAGGCCGACGGCGTGCGACGGGCCGTGTGGTTCACCTCCACCGACCGCGAGGCCGGGCTCCCGGCGCCCCAGGCGCAGGTAGCGGTGGACCGGGTCGAGGACGGCTACCGGGTCGAGGTGACGGCGCAGGTCCTGCTGCGTGACCTCGCGCTGACGGCCGATGAGGTGCTGCCCGGCGCCGTCGTCGACGACATGCTGGTCACCCTCCTGCCCGGTGAGACGGCGACCTTCACCGTCCGGGGCCCGGAACTGGACGATCCCTCGGTGCTCGGCTCCTGGCCGGTGCTGCGCAGCGCCAACGACCTGGCCGGCTGAGCCAGCCGGTGGTGTCGTGGAAGGCGGCGGGCGACGCCGTCCTCACCGAGACGCCACCGGCCCCACCGAGCCTCTGGCCAGCCAGCGTCGCTGCGGGTGCGGCAGGAGGACGCGGGTCTCGCCCTCGTCCAGGAGCAGCAGCGCCTGGGCGATGAGGCGGCCGAGCTCGTGGGAGTTGTCCGTCAGCGCAGCCACCGGCGGGTGCGCGAGACGGCAGGACAGCGAGTCGTCCCAGGCGGCTACGCTCAGCTGCTCGGGGACCGGGACGCCCATCTCGCGCGCGGTGGCGATACCGGCCAGGGCCATGGTGTCGTTGTCATAGATGATGGCGGTGGGCCTCGGATCGAGCTGCAGCAGGGCACGAGTCGCCTCCCGGCCGGAGGCGGCGGAGTAGTCGCCCTCGAGCGTCGTCAGCTCCACGCCGTGCTCGCTGGCAAAGCTTCCGGCGGCCTCGGTGCGCACGCGGGTGTGAACCAGCCTCGCGGGGCCGCTCACGCGCGCGATGTGATGGTGGCCGGCCTGGACCAGGGGAGTGAGGACGGTGCGGGTCCACTCAGCGTTCTTACTTGTCAGGGCGCTAGAGCCCGACGGCGGAGTGTCGGCTCCGGCGTACAGGGCGCGCAGTCCCAGGCGCTCCAGCAGCGGTGGGCGGGGGTCGTCGTCGACCAGGTCCACGATGATGACGCCGTCCACGAAGCGCTCACGGGCCCAACGCTGGTAGGCGGCGATCTCCTCCTCCATGCTGGAGACCTGGTGGAGGAAGAAGGTCACGGCGGTCTCGTGCAGGACCTCCTCGATGCCGTCGGTGACCTCGGCGTAGTAGGACTCGGCGGTGTACAGGCCGCGAGGCCGGTCCAGCACCATGCCCCAGCGGTGGGTCGCGGTCGCCATGGGTGCTCCTTGGGCGTTGAGGGTGCAGGCGGGGCCTGATGAGTGCGATCCTTGCACTGCAGCGGGCGCCTGGTCAGTCTAGAGCGCGCTGTGACTAACCGGTGACAGGGTCGGGCCCGCGCTGGCACCAGCACAGGTGCCGGCGCTAGGGTCCACGGACACGATGAGGGAGGGACGATGGCCAGGGGCGTGGACACCAGGGCGCTCGTCTTTGACCTCGTGCGCGCCTCGGGGCGGGCATCGCGTGCGGGCCTGGCCGAGCGCACCGGCCTGACTGGCGCCACCATCTCCACCCTGGTACGCCATCTGATGGAGGAGGGTCTGGTCGAGGAGAGCGGCCGTGCGCGCTCGACGGGCGGCAAGCCCCGCACCTTCGTCCAGGTCGTGCCTGACGCGCGCTACGCCGTCGGCGTCCACCTCACCCGGTGCGACATGGTGCTGGTTCTCGCCAACCTCCTGGGGGCGGTGGTGGCGCGAACGCGGCGCCCGTGCGACCTGGGCAGCAGCCAGTGGTTACAGGCGCTGGCGCAGGCGGTTGACGAGCTTCTCACGGGTGCTGGGGTGCCGCGCGAGCGGGTGCTGGGGGTTGGCGTCGTCGGCTCCGACTCGGTGCGCGCGGAGATCCTGGCGAGTCAGCAGGCGCGACAGACCAGCGTCCTGGGGCTGCCGGTCCTGTTTGACAACGACGCCTCGGCGGCGGCAGTGGGGGAGTGGTGGGTCTCGCCGGCCGGCAGTACCGATGACGCGCTCGTGGTCTACCTGGGGGCTGGGATCGGTAGCGGCTACCTGGCTGGCGGCCGGCTGCAGCGCGGAGTCAACCAGGGCGAGGGTGAGCTCGGCCACGTGTGCGTAGAGCTGGCTGGGCCAGTGTGCTCGTGCGGCGCGCGCGGCTGTCTGGAGGCTGTGGGCGGGCCGGTGTCCGTGGTCAGGCGGGCTGGTGCCCAGGAGAGCCTGGCGTGCTCCGCGGGGCTCGGGCCCCAGCCCGGTGCGCGCGGGAGCGTCGAGGCGGACTTTGCGGCTGTGGCGCGTGCGGCGCAGGCCGGAGACCTGGCGGCGCAGGGGCTGCTGGCCGAGTCGGCGCGGGCGCTGGCGGTAGCGGTGCGCTCGGTGGTCAACGTCCTGGACGTGGCGACGGTGGTGCTCACCGGACCGAGCGCGGGCGCCGCTGGGGCCTTCTACCTGCCGGTGCTGGAGGAGGAGCTGGCACTGCGCTTTGGTGCGGGCGTTCGCGGGCCGATGGAGATCCGCCTGTCGCCCAGCTCAGGGACCGCGGCAGCCTTGGGGGCCGCCTCTCTGGTTCTCGACACGGCCGTACGGACGACGAAGTAGCAGCATCGTCACAGATAGTCCACAGTCGTCCACATGTGCTGTGGGAAAGTCCTCAGCATCGACCCCGAACGGCAGGTGAGGAGACGATCGTCCTAGGTGCTTCCGGCGGTCTATGGATCTTGGCGTCGTTACAAGGATCGAGAGTCGCCAGTGCGGAGGGTAGTGATGTGCCGAGGCGTATTTCGCTGAGGAGAACCGCGCCATTTCAACGATTTGACGTGGTTGAGAATCGTAGGTAATAGCGGCGCGGGTGAGGTGTGTGGCGCGCCCGACGGGGTCTCCGGGTGGGGTCGGGTGGGTCGTCGGCCGGTAGCCACAAGGCGAGTGGCGTCATTTCCCCGCTCTGGGGATTCTGTGCACAAGGCTGTGGACAGAATCTGTGGATAAGTGTGCTGGTGATTGCGTCTGCCCGGTTCCTAGGCGCGTCCAGCGTGTCGCTTTAGGTCGTGGACTGTCGGTGTGGGTGTCCTGGGTCGGGGCGGGTTGTCGCTTTAGGCCGGGAACAGTCGGTGTGGTTGCGGTGGGCGTGGGGATTGACTGTTGCGGGCCTGAAGCGAGGGGGCTGTGTGGCCGGTGGGGTGGGCGTGGAGGGTTTGGGGCCTGAGGCGGCAGGGGCCCAGGTGCGTCCGGGCCGTCACTTCAGGCCTAGAGCCACAGGTCCCGGACCGGGCGCGCGTTGCGCACGACGTCGGCAGGGAACAAAGATGTCAGACGGGCAGTGAGCTCGTGTGGCTTCTTGAGCTCTGACCACTCAAAGCGCTCGATGCGCCACCCATCGCGGTGTAGCCGCATCTCGCGAGACTTCTCGGCACGGAGGTCCTTGGCCTGGCCGTACTTGGCATAACCGTCAAACTCCAGTCCTAGCTTGTGTGCCTCCCAGCCCAGGTCAAGGAAGAAGGTCGTCGAGTCCTCCCGACCCTGCCAGCACAGCTGAGGGACAGCCATGGGCAAACCAGCCGCGTGTACGGCCCACCGCAGGATGCTCTCACCTGGGGACTCTGAGAACGGGCTCGCGATGGCGAGGACCGCGCGCGCACGACGGAGGCCAGGACGTCGTGGGTAACGCTCCAGCATGGTCAGGAGCGTGGCGCGCAGCTCCTCGGGTGTTGGCCCGAGATCAGGTGCGTGTGAACCGATCCGCCTCGCAGATCTTGCGGAAGATGGAGTCCACGACGCAGATCGCCTCGCGCGCTGGCAGGTCACAGGCGCAGTCCAGTGCGGTGAGGGCCGGGCTGGTCACTCTGAGGCCGCCGACGACCTCGATCTCATCTGACCGAGGAAGCCGCGTGCTTCGCACGAGTGAGACCTCCCGCCCGTGGAACGTGCGACCGTCCTCAGCGGTGTATGTCAGCGTAGGTAGGAGACGTCGACCGCCGGTGGGGACCTTCGGGACGGCGATACGAATGTCGGGCTCTGCCGCCAGACAGGTGTATCCGTGCGCGACTGCTGCAGCCTCGTGTGTCAGGCACACGGCGGACGGGTGTGTGCAGCGCGGCTGCCGCCCGTGCGAGTGTTGCCTCGCGACGCTGTTCCCACGGTGCGAGCTTCGGCTCGGGGTGGAGATAGACGCCGCGCATGATCTTGACCGCGCCGGTCTCGACAATCGCTCGTGCGTCGTCGCGCAGGGTGGTCAAGGTCAGCTGCGGCACTGCTGGAGGAGGCGGAACGCTGCTCATGTGCCCCAGCGTGCAACGCGGTGGGGCGGGAATGCCAAGGTGCATGGCGAGGGCTGTGGACAGGGGTGTCATGGGAGCTGCCTGTGGAGCCCGGGCCAGTGCGCGCGTCTGTGATGACGACGTCGGTTCAGGCCCTGGACAGTCGGTTTGGGTGTCCAGGGCTGGTCAGGGTCGTCGTTTCAGGCTGGGAACAGTCGGCTTGGTTGCGGTGGGTGCGGGGATCGACTGTTCAGAGCCTGAAGCGAGGGATGTGTGGGGCTGGGCAGGTGGGTGCGGACGGTTGCGGGCCTCAAACGACGAGAGCCGAGGGGAACCCCAGACCAGGCTTGCGCACCCGCACACCTGAACGCCTGCGCCGCCCGCTCAGACTGCATGCACCCGCACGCCCGTGCCTGCGTGCCCGCCGTGCCTCCCGCGCACCCGCTCAGACTGCGGCCTGGGCGATGACGTTGAAAACCTCCATGAGGTGACGATCAGGCAGGTAGTCCCGGCGCACCGCCTCGTGCGCCTCCTCCCCCATCTCGCGCGCCCGCTCGCTGAACAGCAGCAGGTCACGCACGGCCTCGGCCCACCCGGCAGCGTCGTCAGCCGCCACCAGCACGCCGGAGACCCCGTCCTTGATCTGGTCCTGGATGCCGCCGACCGCGCTACCTACCACGGCAGCCTTCTTCCACATCGCCTCAGCCACCGTCAGCCCGAAGGCCTCCACGCGCGAGCGCTGCGTGACCACCGCGCTCACCCGCTGCAGGGCGTTGACGATCGTCGCGTTGACCTCACGGTCCGAGGCAGGGATGACGAGCACGTGGATCCGGCAGGCCACGGACTCCGGCAGGGTAGAGACCCGTTCCGTGATCTCCTCCAGGGTCCGCGCGGCACCGGGCTCGCGCGCAGGATCGGGCGTGGGCCCAGCCAGGACCAGGTGCGCGTCGCTCGGCAGGGTCTCGATCTGGGAGGCGAAGGCCTCGATGAGCTCCAGACCGCCCTTGAGCGGGTCCCAGCGCTGGACCTGGGTCACCACCTTGGCGCCCTCGGGTACGGGCGCGCCGGCGGCGGGCCCGCTCGGGGCGTCCTCGCCCAGGCCCCGGAAGGCGTCCGGCCGACCGTCCTCGCGGATGAAGGGAACGGCGTCGAAGGGCGGCTGCCCGTCAAAGAACCCGGTCAGGCGCACTACCGAGGCGGCCTCGTCCATGTCGAGCACGCGGTTCTTGGGGGAGTCGGGGTTGATCGAGGGGGCGACGACGGCGCAGCGCTCCTCCTCGGCGTAGGGCGGCAGGTACTCCGCGCGCGAGGCGACGACGAGGTCGGCGTCCTCGAGGTAGCGGTCGAGGAAGGCCCAGGCCCGCTGCCCCTCCTCGCCGGCGTCGGTCGCGCCCACGTGGCACCGCCAGACGACGGTCGCCCCGGCCTGGTGGAAGGCACGGGAGAGCCCGGCGGTGGCTGGGTCGTGGAGGATGACGACGTCCCCCTCGCGCACGTCCTCCACCACGTTCTCGGCGTTGGAGGCCAGGACGTGCTCGTAGAGGTCCCGCTGCTTGTCGGCGAGCTTGCCCCCGTCGCCGTGCGAGCCGTGGAGGGCGGCGTTGAGCCGCGCGGTGACGGTCAGGAACTCGGCGGGGGCGTCAAGCGTGAGCCACCGGGCGTCAATGCCCAGCCCGCGCGCGTAGCCGACCAGCGGGGCCACGGTCTGGGCCGGTCCTGCCTCCGCGGCGGCCGACGGCGTCACGGTCCACACGGTGCGGCCGTCCAGCAGTCCGTGGGCTGCGGCGACGCCGTCGTACAGACGGCGGATCGCGACCTCGTCGAGGTGGCTCTCCAGGTCCGACAGGGGCAGGGGTGCGACGTCGATAGTTCTCATGTCCCGATCCTGCCCCTCTTTTGTGTGACTCGCAGCACTTTGAGTGAGCGTGTCGCACGTAGCTGTCCGGATTGCTGATCCGGGGCCTCCATAATCGTTCTCGCGGGTGGGGCCGTGCCGCGGTGAGCTTGTCACGGCTGGTGCGCCGACTCCCGTGCCCTGGTCCTGATGAACAAAGGAAACGTGATGGCTCAGCCCTCCTACCCCCAGAACTCTGCCCAGCCCTACGGCCAGCCGCAGCAGCCTTACGGACAGCAGGGCTACCCGCCGGCCTACGGCCAGCAGCCCTACAACCCGAACGCCAAGTCCAAGACCGCGGCGGCGCTGCTCGCCTTCTTCCTGGGCGGGGTCGGCGCGCACAGCTTCTACCGGGGCCAGATGAAGCGGGGTGCAGGCCACCTTGCCCTCGTGGTCCTGACGATCGTGCTGATCGTCGCCGCTGTGGCCATGGCGGCCTCGCACGCCGACGCCTCCGGTCAGATCGCCGACTCTGACGCGCTCAGGGCCGGCGGTGTCTTGCTCACGGCCTACCTGCTCATCGCCGTCAACGGCCTGTGGGCCTTTGTCGAGTTCATCATGATCCTCGTGTCCAAGGACGGCTCGCTGCGCTGAGATGCCCGCTTGCCGTCGCAAGGACGACGGCGGTGCCTGCCTGTCTCCTCCCACCTCGCCTACCAGCCCGCGTGAGCAGGCTGGTAGGCGAGGTGATGTACGGGGAGGAGGCACGTCGTCGGGCCTGGTGGGAGGCGGGTGGCGACCATAGGAGTCGCCGACGAGCGAGGGGCGGTCGGCGGCAGGTATCCTCAGCCTTGGTCCACTCACCTCCTCGACCCCAGGAGCAGCCGCATGGCAACCGCGTCCTCCGAGTCCACCGTCCCCGCCCCCGAGCCGGGCCTGACCCCGTGGCCGGTCGAGCACCCGGACACCGTCCAGGACGCCGCAGCCACCCCTGACCAGGAGATGCCCTACCGCGAGCTGGGCCTCAAGGACGAGGAGTACGCCTCCATCAAGGGTCTGCTGGGGCGTCGTCCCACCAACGCCGAGCTCGCCATGTACTCGGTCATGTGGTCCGAGCACTGCTCCTACAAGAGCTCCAAGATCCACCTCAGGCAGTTCGGTGCCAAGGTCACGCCCCAGATGAAGGAGCACCTGCTGGTGGGCATGGGCGAGAACGCCGGCGTGGTGGATATCGGTGACGGCTGGGCTGTGACGTACAAGGTGGAGTCTCACAACCATCCCAGCTTCGTGGAGCCCTACCAGGGTGCGGCCACCGGTGTGGGCGGTATCGTGCGTGACATCATCTCCATGGGTGCCCGTCCTGTGGCTGTCATGGACCAGCTGCGCTTTGGCGCGGTGGACCACCCGGACACCGCGCGTGTGGTTCACGGCGTGGTAGCCGGTGTGGGTGGGTACGGCAACTGCCTGGGCCTGCCCAACATCGGTGGCGAGACCGAGTTCGACTCCTCCTACCAGGAGAACCCGCTGGTCAACGCCCTGTGCGTGGGTGTGCTGCGCCACGAGGACATCCACCTGGCCAACGCCTCGGGCGCGGGCAACAAGGTGGTGCTCTTCGGAGCGCGTACCGGTGGGGACGGGATCGGTGGTGCCTCGATCCTCGCCTCGGAGTCCTTCGAGGACGGTATGCCGGCCAAGCGCCCCAGCGTCCAGGTGGGTGACCCCTTCATGGAGAAGGTCCTCATCGAGTGCTGCCTGGACCTGTTTGCCCAGGACCTGGTCCTTGGCATCCAGGACCTGGGCGCGGCCGGAATCTCCTGCGCCACGAGCGAGCTGGCTTCCAACGGTGACGGCGGTATGCACGTGGACCTGGAGAACGTGTTGCTGCGCGACCCCACGCTGACCGCTGGTGAGATCCTCATGAGCGAGTCCCAGGAGCGCATGATGGCGGTGGTCTGCCCGGACAAGCTGGAGGCCTTCATGGAGGTCATCGCCACGTGGGACGTCGAGGCCGCGGTCATTGGTGAGGTCAACGGCTCGGGTCGCCTGACCATCGACCACTTCGGTGAGCGGATCGTGGACGTCGACCCGCGTACCGTGGCCCACGAGGGTCCGACCTACGACCGTCCCTACGCTCGTCCGGCCTGGCAGGACGAGCTCAACGCGGACACCTCCGCGCGCCTGGCTCGTCCCTCCAGCGCTACCGAGCTGACTGAGCAGGTGCGTGCGGTGGTCACGAGCGTCAACCAGGCCTCGACGGCGTGGGTGACCAGCCAGTACGACCGCTTTGTGCGCGGTGGTACCGCTCTGGCTCAGCCTGACGACGCGGGCGTGGTCCGTGTGGACGAGGCCACTGGCCGCGGCGTGGCGATCTCCACTGACGCCAACGGGCGCTTTACCAAGCTGGACCCGGCTACTGGTGCTGCTCAGGCGCTGGCGGAGTCCTACCGTAACGTGTGCACGGTGGGTGCCAGGCCGCTGGCTGTGACTGACTGCCTGAACTTTGGCTCCCCGGAGGACCCTGACGCCATGTGGCAGCTTGTCGAGGCGATCACGGGGCTGGCTGACGCTTGTCAGGTCATGGGGATCCCGGTGACCGGCGGCAACGTGTCCCTGTACAACTCCCACGGCAAGGTCAAGGGACTTATCGACTCCTCCATCAACCCCACCCCGGTGGTCGGTGTCCTGGGTGTCATGGACGACGTGCGCCGTGCTAACCCCTCGGGCTGGTTCGAGGAGGGGCTGGCTGTCATTGCCCTGGGTACCACGGCTGACGAGCTGGACGGCTCGGCCTGGACGCGCGTGGTCCACGACCACCTGGGTGGTCTGCCTCCGCGCGTGGACCTGGAGGCCGAGATGGCGCTGGGGCGGGTGCTGCTGGCCCTGAGCGAGGCGGACGGCCCGGACGGCGAGAAGCTGGTGCGTGCTGCTCACGACGTCTCCAACGGCGGCCTCATCCAGACCCTGGTGGACTCGGTGCTGCGTCACGGCGTGGGGGCGAGCATCAACCTGGCCGGCCTGGAGGGCCGAGACGAGGTCGACGACTTCACCGCACTGTTCTCCGAGTCCGGCGCCCGCGCCGTCCTCGCCGTGCCGGAGGGCGCGGTGGCTGTGGTGGCCGCTGCCGCCGAGGCCGAGGGCGTGGCCTGGACCCGCCTGGGGACCACGGGCGGTGAGCTGCTGACCGTGGTCGGCTCGGACCTGCTGTCCGACGGCGGGGAGGGCCAGCCGCTGACGCTGGACCTGGCGGAGCTGCGCGAGGGTGTTGAGGCGACGCTGCCGGCGTTGTTCTGAGCGGCCAGACGAGGTGGGCGGTGCTGGAAGGAGCAGTATCCAACACCACCCACCTCCTCCGGCCCGCCGGTGGTCTGACTGGGATGCTGTGGATTCGGATCATTGCTGCCAGAGGCCGGTCCAGCGCTCGACGAAGGAGTCAGGAGCATGCCGCTGAGCATGAGCCTTGGCCTGGCGGTCAAGGCTCTCCGGTCAGGGACGGGGACTCCATGAGCCGCCGAGGACCAGCGGCGGCGTCGAGCGCCGGCATGGGTCGTCCCTCCGCTCGTGAGGGAAGAGCCGGTAATGACCCTGGAGATAGCGGAAGCGGCTCGAACATCGCGACGCTCCCCTGTCGTCACGTGAAGATGCCGGCAGGTGGACCTGTGAGACGAGACTCTGCGGGCGAGCCTGGACATCTATGCCGCGTGAACGGCGTCCAGGTCAGGTTCTGACAAACAGCGCATGGGTATCTCATGCACCACTCGCCGAGGCGAGGGGTGGCGGCAGGCGTATAGCACGCTAACGCAATTCTCATTCGTTGTGCGTGGCTAGTGCCTGACGGTAGCGTCTAGTGACTGTCTCCTCTTGTGTGGTGATCAAAAGATCTTCAGGATCGTGGTCCTTCAGATACACCTGAAGCATGGCTGCTAGCAGCAGGACAGTTTGGGTGGAGAAGAAGACCTCGCCGAGCTTCCATGCGCAAACTAGCTCAACGATGACGGCGGCTTCGACGGCGAGCTGGGTGAAGTTTGTAATCTCCTGTCGATTAGGGCGGAGCCCGTACCACACAAAGACCACGAGAAAGACTACTAGGAGCAGCCATCCGCCCTCCTGGCGTAGTCCATCGTACGCATTGTGAAAGAACCAGGTTTTTTCGTCTATCTCAACGGTTGCCGTACCGAGCCCTCCGCCGTAGGGGGGAGTAGATTCGAGCTTGACCTGAACTGCGTCGTCGATACGCTGGCGCAGGGCGTCAGTGCCGGTGCGATCTGCGAAGGCGCCCTCTTGGGAGTAGTTATTGACCAAAATATTTAGCCCGAAAACGATAATGCCACCTAGAATTGCTCGCGGCAGCACCGTGCGCATTCTTGGTCGCAACAATATCCATAATGCCGCAGCGGCCAAGGCGCCGAGGGTTGTTCGCGAGCCGGTGAGCCAGATCAGTCCACCTGTGGTCGCAAGTATGGGGATGATGTACCTGCGTCGGACAAAGCCGCACAGTGTAACGCCGATCATGGCGATAGTGAGTGCGGCATGGTTCTTGTCCTCAAGGTAGCCCGTCAGGAAACCACCGTACTCGTCCGGAGCGACGCCTGTGTAGAACAAGCCTGCGTTGACCAGGATGCCGAGAGCCGAGGCTCGCAGGAGAGAGGGCAGGTGCGCGCGACCACTTCCGATCAGAAGAGCCAAGGCCAGCAGGATCGCTATGTGGCCGATACGCCGGGTCCAGGGGACGTCGTTGATGATGGACACGGCGATGAGATAAGTCGCCATGACGAGGCCACCAGGAATGAGGAGCTCTGCGCGTCCCAAGCGATAACGGGGAGAGCGGAAGAGCAGGATGAGGATGAAGATGATGCCGGCAAGGTCACTGACGGGCAGAGGAGCAGGGATGCCAGGAAGAATCCGGAAGGTGAGCAACAGGCCGAAGAGAGCATCCACGAGGTGAGTGGAGCTCTTGCTGGAGATTGTGGGCAGCGTCCAGGCCCAGGCGCCAGGAGGCTGTGAGTCTGCTATCGCGTCCGCAGGATAGCCGGATGAGCGTACGAGGTTAGTCGCTGGCGAGATACTCATGCGCTGCTCCTTGGACTGACGAGAGGACGGATAGCGAGAACCAGGAAGATGGAGCCTAGGACATCCCACAAGGTGTGTGCGGTGACAGACAGGATAACGACGCCGAGTGCGCAACCGATGAGACACGCGAACGCGGTCACTGCGAATTGCCGCCTCCTACCTCTCGGCATGATGCTCTTCAGCATCAAGAGAGAGACAAGAAATCCAGCCATATGCCCTGAAGGAAAAGTGGATTCGTGTGGGAACCAGCCATAGTCGACGTATAGATTAAGATGTGGTAAGAGCAAGGCGAGAGAAAGTGCACCGCAGACGGCACCCAACGCCAGTACCGCAGGTTTCCAAGGCTGGCGCAATAGCCTGATAGTCAGACAGGCAAGAAGTGTGAAGGCAGTCGTTGGCGCCGAGCCAAGCGTCATGATGAAGGACAACAGCCACGGTGGGCAGGCGTGACGAACGGCACCAAGCTCAACAAGTAGCCAGTATCCGAACGCCTGGGCAGGTTCGACGGCGGCCGATAGAAGCCACGTGATGAGGAAGGCAAGTGTCCAGATCGTCGAGCTCCAAGCGGAGGCGCGAGTGCCAGGGGAATGGTGAGTCGTGCTGATCTGTCGTGCAGGCATCGTTAGTAGGCGCCGTGTCCCACGAAGACAGCCTTCACGGTACGCAGCAGGATAGAGAAGTCCTGGAGCAGGGACCAGTTGTCGATGTAGTAGAGATCCAGTCGGATCGTCTCGTCCCAGGAGAGGTCGGAACGCCCGGAGACCTGCCACAGGCCCGTTAGTCCTGGGCGTACACGTAGACGCCGCCACTCGTCGTCGGTGTAGCGCGCGACCTCGCGGGGCAAGGGCGGCCGCGGGCCGATCAGACTCATCTCCCCGCGAATCACGTTGATGAGCTGAGGGAGCTCGTCAATGGAATAGCGGCGAATGTAGCGTCCGACCTTGGTGACGCGAGGGTCGTCGGCGCGCTTGAACATCACCTCGTTGGTCTGCTTCTCCGTCTGGACCGACTTCAGACGGCTCTCGGCATCAACCACCATCGAACGGAACTTGAGCATGGTGAAGGGCTTGCCATCGTGACCGACCCGTGTCTGTCGGAAGAGCACAGGTCCGCCGTCACGGCTGACGAGCAGGGCAGTGATGGCCATGACAGGAGAGAGCACGAGCAGCATCAGGGATGCAGAGACGATGTCGAAGAGGTGCTTGCTCCAGGACAGTGCGCCGGCTGACCGTGGATCCTCAATGTAGACGATCTGGGTGCCCGCGACAGGACGGGTACGTACGCGGTCGGAAGCGACGTCAATGATGGACGACACTGCCGCCAGCTTGGTGTGGTGGCGCTCGAACTGCCACAGGTAACGGCGGAAGTCAGTGGTTGAGGGCATCGAGCCGTCAGCAAAGAGAACGAGATCTGCTGCGTACTCCTTTGCCAGGGGGAGCAGACCCACGGAGGCGTCCGCCAAGGGGAGGCGAAGGTCTCGTGCCTCTTCCGGCGAGGCCTGGACCACCGCGACGGGTGTCAGACCGAGCCACTTACCTTGACGGATACGCCTGACGAGGGCAGCCAGTACCGGACCGTGGCCAACGACCATGACCCGCCTGGTCCCGATACTGCGGCGGTAGATCGCATGGAGGAGACGTCTGAGCAGGATACGTCCGAGGAGGAGCAGAAGCGGTCCGATGAGTACGAGGATCAGCACGTAGGCGCGTGACATCGGCACACGGCCAAAGAACAGAACCGTCGTCATCAGGCAGGCGGTGAGCATGGAGGCGTTGAGGACACGCCGGTAGCTGGAGGTCCCTGACTCGAGGTCTCGTGTGGAGTAACCGCCCGCCACTGCAATGACAAGTACCCACCCGATGGCCAGAGGGATCCGCAGCTGTGAGAGGGTCTGGTCAAGGACGTACCCGTCCGCGATGAACTCCAGACGTGAGCGTAGGTCCTCAGCCAGGGCCGTCGTCAGCAGGATCACGAGAGCGTCCAGGACGACAGCGCTGACACCGACGATGCGCATGAGCTTGTTGTGTGTCATCGCCGGACCTCCGGGCCCTTCAGCATGGCATCCGCGTAGGCCCGTAGACGCTCAGCGAACCTGTCTTCAGCAAAACAACGACCGTGCTCGATGATGGCCTCCCGGTCCCAGCTCACGGTGGTCTCGCGCCTGACGGCGCGCATGATGTCCTGAGAGGTGGAGTGCTCAAAGAACAGGCCGGTGACTCCGTCCACGACGGTGTCCAGGTAGCCGCCGCCGCGCCGCGCTAGGACAGGAGTGCCAAATGCATAGGCCTCGAGCGGGGTCAGGCCGAAGTCCTCGAAGGCCGGCGCTATCAGCGCGCGTGCGTGTGCGTAGGCCCAGCGGACCTGCGTGTCATCAAGGCCGGAGACGAGCCGGGTATTGGGAGGGGCGAGACGAGTGAGGCGTTCTTGCTCCGGCCCTCTGCCGACGACCAACAGCCTGTGACCAGGCATCTGGGAGAAGGCCTCAAGGACGACGTCGACCTTCTTGTAGGGCATGAGGCGCGAGACCACAAGGTGGAAGGGGCGTGGGTCGGCCTGCGTCACCCAGTGCTCGACTTGCGGGACGGGGGTCAACGGTGCGTGAGCATCCACTCCTCCAGGTGGGAAGAGGACGTCGGCCTCAATCCCGTAGACCC
Organism: Actinomyces sp.; assembly: GCF_029851875.1. Lineage (GTDB taxonomy): Bacteria > Actinomycetota > Actinomycetes > Actinomycetales > Actinomycetaceae > Actinomyces. The sequence continues at coordinate 49,800 of NZ_JARKVC010000032.1, read as the reverse complement.
GATGGATACGCTCGGCGACGATCGTTGAGTTTGCTAGGTAGCGATCCGCGCTGAGAGCAGCGCGGCGGTCCCATCGCCGCAAAGTGGGGCGCAACGTGCCCAGTGCGAGTGCCTGGGGGCTCAGCGGGGAGGCGTCTCCCAGGTACTGCCGTGACAGGTGCAGGAAACGCGCGGGGGAGTGACAGTAGATCAGGCTCTGACCTGTGAATCGAAAGCCGTGTGCCCACCCCGTAGAGGAGGCGATCGTCAGGTCCGCATCTACCGTGATCGAAGAGGCCGTCGGGGCGAGAAAGGGAAGCATGGCCCGAAAGTGCTTGCGGGCGATGGGCAGACGGTTGAGGGCACTGACCCGGATGTCGGCGTCCTGGAATTCTGGGAAAGTGCCTTGCTGGTCATAGAGAGTCGTGTAGATCGGGGCGTCTGGGAAGGCCCGGTGCATCGCGAGAACCACACGCTCGGCCCCACCGCGCTGGGTGAGGTAGTCATGGGCAAGCGCAATCTGTGGACGTGACATGGCAGCTGCTCAGAATCGGTTCGTGACAGTGTGAGCGTGCTCGTAGCCAGCGAGAGAGGCGGACTCCACGTTGAGAGCCACCAGCTTCTCGCCGAGAGCACTGGGAAGGAAGGGAAGGAAGTGGTCGGTCAGGCGGGCACGAGTCTCTACCTGCTCTTCTGCTCCAGCGGCTGCCACAGCGGAGACAAGACGTCCCCACCAGCCGCTTCCGGCACTGGGCGCGGGCACGACGCCGGGGTGCTGGGCATCGAAGGTGCGGCGTGCTGCACCAGAGTGGTAGGCGCGCAAGGTGCGTGTCACGGTCGAGATCGCAGCTCCGTGGTGGATGGTCTCCAGCTCCGGAGCAAGGATGACAGGGACCCCGATCTCATGAAGGCGGTAACCGAAGTCCACATCTTCCCAGCCGTAGTGGACATAGGCTGTTGAGTATCCACCGAGGCGGTCATAGGTCTCTCGAGTGACCGAGCAGTTGCCTGCCCAGTATTTCCAGCTGGGGTGATTTGCGGCGTATGCCCCCTGACGAACCTTTTGCTCGCGTGGGTGACCATATACTGAGGAGTATCGCGAATGCGGGAGGATATCGCGATAGATTCCGACGACGCCGATTGGCTGCGCGGCGTGGGCGTGGCGAGCGAGGTGGGAGGACACGTAGCTCGCGGCAGGCTCCAGATCATCATCACAACGGATGAGGACATCGCCCGTGGCTGCGGCGAATCCGGCGTTGAGTGCCGCGACACGCCCCTGGTTCTCTTCCAGGACGACGGCGCGCACGGGTACGCCCTGTTCGCGCGCTGCCTCGATGAGAGCCGGTGAGTCATCAAAGAGGCCGTCGATCACGACAAGCGCCTCCCAGCTGCCATGCGGAGCGTCTTGCTTTTCGAGCGCGGCCAAGAGCGTGGGGAGCTTGGTCTCACCCTTGTAGCTAGGGATCACGAGAGAGGCTGTGAGCGGGTGCGTTGCTCGGGCAGCGTCGCCGTCGCGACCGTGCAGAGGAGAGGTATTCATGCGTTCTCTTCCTGCGGGAGGACATCGGTGAGCAGGTGGCGAAGGCGAGCAGCACCAGCGGTGGGAGAGAAACGGGACTCCCACCGCTCATGCTGAGTCTGAAGAAGCTGCTCCTGCTCCGAATCTGAGACAGCCAGGGCCTGCTCGATACGGCGAGACAGGCTCACGTGGTCTCCTGCGTGGAAGACCCACGGATATGCCTGGCCAGCAACCTCCGGCAGGGCTCCCGAGTCAGACACGACATAAGGACAGCGTGCGTTTTGCGCCTCGGCGACGATGAGCCCAAAGGACTCTGGCGCGGTAGAGGGGAAGACCGCAAGGTCAACGGCCGAAAAGAAGTCTGCCCGCTCCATCCAGCCCGGTTGGCGGGTGAGATGAGCAATGGGAGCAAGGGCCTTCCGCAGCTGCTGTTGATCAGCCTCATCAACAAAACGCGACTCGCCTGCAAGGAGAAGACGATAACGGCCAGGGTTCCCGACATCCAGTTGCTGCAGCGCACGTGCAAGGGTCCCCACGCCTTTATCAAGGCTCAACCGGCCAAGGAAACCCAGGATGACGGGCTCCTTCTCGCTGCGCTGGTGAGGGAGGACGTCTACGGCCTCCACCCAGTTCGGAAGGATCTGTGCACCCGGGAACCGCGCAGCCATCCAGGCTGACGGCACGAGAAGTGCCAGAGCGCCCATGCCTGCCGTGCGCCCTGCCAGCACATGCTTCCAGGTAGGCGCCTGGTGCAGATGGACAATACGGCGCCGGCGCCCAGCTGTTGCCAGTGCCGGGACCAGGCCGTTGCACCACAAGATCCCATGCCGTCTGCGGTCCCAGGACGCCAGCGCACGCATATAGTCTCGGCGGCCCGCCGGCATCTCAGTCGTGTCAAAGCCGCGCTCGGCAGCCGCCTCAAGCACACCGCACGGCGCAGCGGGCCCGAGGACATGCACCTCGTGACCGAGGTCGCGCAGGCCCTCGGCGAGGTGAAGAAGCATGACCTCCCCGCCGCCGATCTCCCCGTTATTGCTCGCAAGATGAATAAGGGTCATGCGAAGCAGCCTCGGTAGACATCCTGGATCTCTACGGTCATCTCCGGCAGAGAAAGCCAGTGACCCAGCTGGGGGCGCGCCTGAAGATCCATCCCCTGGGTGTAGAGCACAGAGGCAAGCCCCTGGAGGTCTTCTGCTCCTACCAGCGACTGCGGAGGCAAGAGCTCGGGGTTGCCACCCACGGGTGTGGCCACCACGCCCTTCCCGTGGGCAACAGCGTCGAGAAGCGAGTAGGAGCAGTTTTCCCACACAGACAGCTGGGCAAGGACATCATGCTCAGCCAAGGCCTGCTCAGCATCTACGAAACCCGGCATGTCAACGGCTTCCTCAAGACCAAGCACGGCCACCGTCGCGCGCAACTCCTCCTCAAGGGGACCGGTGCCCGCAATGGTGAGGCATGCCTCTGGGTGATCTCGGTGGAGGACAGAGAAGGCCTTGAGCAGCTCAGTAATGCGCTTTTCTGGCGCAAGACGAGCCAGTGAGAGAATTCGAAGCCCTGTCGTCGGTGCAAGATGCGCAAGCGGATTGACGCCGTTGTAGACGACGCGAATCTCACGGCGTGGGTGCCAGGTGGCGCGCATAGCAGCAGCTGTCGCCTCGGAGACAGCAATGAGCGCATCAAAACGCTCGCAGCGGGCTGCGTGAACGGCATGCATGAAAGCCGACTTGGCCCCTGAACCGTGGTACACGACATCCGTTCCTGGCGCGGCGATTCCGTGTTCCGTCGAGATCAGCCGTACCGGCCAGCTGATCGGGACAGCGAGTGCGGCGACGAGATCGGCGTAAGCAAGATGTGTGTGCAAGACAGCGGGACGCAGCTTGGCCACTGCATGGCGCAGGCTACGCACTGAGGAACGCAGGCCGGCCTCGGGACCAAAGCCTTCGACCAGGACAGGAATACCGATATCCCGTAAAGCGGTTGCGAGCGGCCCCGGTGGGCACAGCACCACCAGTCGCGTATCCGGGATACCGGTGCGTGCGACGTCAAGCACGTGCCGGGCTACACCACCCAGATCAGCGACCGGTACCGCCCACAGGGCGATCGGCGCGTTACCTAGAATGCCTCTATAGGTGCGTCGCGCGCTATCGGAAAAGAACTGAGGACGGGTCACAGGTACTTCTCCAGGCGGTCCAGGGCCCTCCAGAAGCCTTCACCGTCGTTGACGTGCCCCATCCAGATCTCCGGAATGAAGGAGACACCAGGCGCCAGACGGTCCAGCTGCTCGGCGAGCTCTGGCCAGTCGACGTCGCCCTCCTCAATCTGGGTGCCCTCTCCGTCAACGCCCTTGCCGTCGACGATGTGCAGGTGGGCCGCGAGCGGGGCCAGGATCTCGGTGTACTCGCGTAGCGGTCGGTGCTCGTGGTTGGCTGAGAGCATCGAGTGCGAGATGTCGTAGGTGATCTGCAGGCCGGAACGCTCAGCGAAGTCAGCCAGGGCCTCAGGGCTCATAAAGAGGTTGTGGTACTTCTGACCGCCCAGAAGCCACGGGTAGGGCGGGAGGGTCTGGGGCGCAAGCCGTACACCAGAGTGGTCCACCTGCTTGAGGCCCTCGATGATGCGGTCGTACATGGCTGGGACCTCATCGGGAGAGACAAAGCCCGACTCGGTGAAACCGCCGAGGGTCGCGATGAAGACCGGAGCCTCCTCCTGCTGGAAGTAAGGACGCAGCGAGGTGGTGATGTCGATGGTGCGCTGGAGCTCTCGGATGGAGCGCTCCCACACCTCGTCGTCCTTCGAGGCAAGATCCAGGATGAAGTCACCGCTGAACAGGTCTGGCAGGTGGCAGGTGTAGCCCATAGGCAGCGGCTTGTCCGTGAAGTCCGCGAAGACCTCGTCCACATCCATGTCCAGGTCCTTGTAGGAGTAGTGGAACTCCAGGAAGTCGGGCTGGGCGCCGGCGGCAAGGATGCGGCGGAAGTCGTGGTAGCGCACGGGCACGCCCCAGGGACGGCGGAAGCTGTAGGCGCGGGGCCGAGGGGCGTCGTCGTTCACGTCGCCGTCGTAGAAAAAGTCACCGGCAGCGATATCACGGGTCAGGACTCGTCCGACGAGATCCGTCATACGGTTGGGCTGAAGGCCCCGTCCGGGGCTCTTCACCTCGACGTCGTCTCCGGTGATCTTCTGTCCTGCGGACAGGTCACGGGCAGCCACCAGGGACTTGGCCAGATTGGCACGGTTCATGAACTCACCCGGCTGCACCGTGCGCGGCTCAGCACTACCGAGCGAGGCCTCCACCTCACGAATCTGCTGGACCATGGAGGCGAATTCGTCTGGGAGCAAGGAGACCTTGTGGTCATTGCCCTCAAGCCCTCGGTCGGTGGTGAAGTGCTTCTCGATGATGGCAGCTCCCATGGCCACGGCCGCCATCGGGACGTGGAAGCCACGCTCGTGCCCGGAGTAGCCGACCGGGCAGTCACCGATCTCTGCGAGGCGCTGCATGTAACGCAGGTTGAGGTCCTTGAAAGGAGCGGGGTAGGAGGACTGGCACTGCAGCAGCGCGTACGGAGCGGAGTAGCGTCGCAGGAGAGACACCGACTCCTTGATCTCGGCCTCGGTGCTCATACCGGTGGACACGATCATCGGCAGGGACTCGCGTGCCGCTGCACGCAGCAGGGTGTGGTTCGTCAGGTCCGCGGAGGCGATCTTGAGCCCGTCGACGCCGTACTGGCACAGCACGTCGAGACTGGGAAGGTCCCAGGGGGTGCACATGATGTCGATACCGCGCTCGCGGCAGTGGTCGAAGACCTTGAGCATCGCCTCTGCCGGCAGGGAGAAACGGGTGAGCAGGTCCAGGGTGTACTGCGCTCCCAGGTCCTCGCCGGCCGTGATCTGCCCGGAGGCTCCACGGTAGAGCGCGTCCATGTCACGCAGCTGGAACTTGACGCAGTCCGCGCCTGCATCCACGGCCAGGTCCACGAGCTCGATCGCACGTGTGTACTCGCCCTGGTGGTTGTTGCCGATCTCGGCGATGATGAAGACTGGCTGGTCCTTGCCGACCTTGTGGGTGCCGATGGTAAAGATGTCGTTTCCTGGAGAGGCGATGGCGACGACGCGGTGGCGGTCGTCCAGGACCGGGATGAGGGTGACGCCGTCCCGAAACGCCCAGTCGAGCTCGTCCAGGATCGTGCCCTCGGTGACGAAGCGTGGGGAGAGGTTGGCTACCGCCGAGGCGGGGACCTGGAGGTCGTTGTGACCGGAGGTCAGCCACCGCCGCACGTCCCCGTCCGTCAGGGAGCCGACGAGGGTGCCGTGCTCGTCGACGAGGAAGACTGTCCGGGCGCGGTTGGCGTTGATCTTCGTCAGCGCGCTGAGGACGGGCTCCTCGCCGAACATGATGTAGGGCGTGATGGAGCGTTCGATGCTCATGCGATGCCTTCCTCTTGCTGCATCTGTGTCAAGGTCTTTCCTGCGAGCTCGAGGTCGAGAGGGCTGTCAATGTCGACGCCTTCGACCTCGTCCATGACGAACAGCCCGATCTTCCCGCCGATACGGTTCATACGCTCGCGGTAGAGCCAGGGGCGGGTGACGTACAGGGACCCGGTCTCCCGGTAGCGCATCTGGTCCGCTGTCAGCTCCTGCCTGCGGGGGCGATGATCGACGTCGAAGTCGGCCGTCGGGCCGTGTCCGTCGCGGGCGGTCCACCACAGGAAAGGAGTCTGGGGCACGACGCCGACCAACGAGTCCACCGCGGTGTCACGAGCCTGGGTCAGTGCCCGGTCAATGGTGCCGGGACGACGCACCGGTGAGGTGGCCTGGAGCAGCATGACGTAGTCCGGCTCGTAGCCCTGGGTTGACAGGAGGTTCATGGCGTGGACGACGACGGGCTCGGTGGCCGTGGTGTCCTGCGCCAGGTCTGCTGGGCGGTCGATGACCTCGGCTCCGACCTCCCGGGCGACCTGCGCGATCTCGGCGTCCTCGGTGGAGACGACCACACGCAGCTCGGAGGATGCCGCCAGGGTCTGCTCGATGGTCCATGCGACCAGCGGCTTGCCGCCGACATCTCGCAGGTTCTTGCGTGGGATACCTTTGGAGCCCCCGCGAACAGGGATGACGGCGAGCGCGCTCATGAGCGGGTAGGTCCTTTATGTCGTGGTCAGGGCGTATATGACGGCCCGCGCCGGCTCGGCCCTGGGTACATCAGGACGTGGGGTCGGCGCGCTGCCCCATGAGGACATGTTATATCGGCTGTGGAAAGCCTGAAGCCATGATGGGGCCTTTGTGCCTAGACCTGACCCAGCCGTAGAGACCTGCCACGCGGGTACTCCTCTCGCGGCAGCCTCTAGGATCCCGGTGGAGAAGACACCGACAACAGGGCGACCGATCTGAGGCAGGGGGACCTTGGTGCGGTCGATCTCGATACCGCGACGCTCCCACAGGGCGTGGGTCAGGCGAGAGAGCTTGTCCTTCTCTGAGGGATGAGGCCGATAGGTGGCCCCGGTGCCTCGGCAGAAGTCGTAGCTGACTCTTGTCATGTAGGAACGACTGAGCTCGATGCCGTGGAGCTGGCCCAAGAAGACGGGACGGGCGTCGGGGTCCACCTGAGCGGCTGGCTCCTTGGCGGCCTGCCACAGCAGCTGGCTGCCGACGACCTCGTAGGTCACGTCGTGTCGCCCGGAGATCCAGAAGTCGGCGTCCTCCTGGGACCAGGCGAGGAGGTGAGCGTCATCGGGCAAGGGGGCCATGAAAGGAGTGAGAAGCCCGTGCTGGATGACGCAGAAGCGCACGCTCCTCTCCTTGGCCCAGCGATAAGCCTGCGAGCCCAGGGAGAGGTAGTGACCGACGGCGAGGACCGTGGAGACGCTCGTGAGGTCAGAGTCCGGGAGGCTGCCGGCGGCTGATCTGGTCACTGTCCTCCTGGGCGCGATGGTCATCTGCAGGAGTGGCAGTACCTCACGAGGACACAGCACAGCGACGTCCTGGCCCGTGGAGACCAGGTGGGCCAAGGGCTGGAGAAGTGCTGCCTGTTGTGAGGAGGTCGGCGCGTCGATGACGATCAGGACGTGCGGGTCAGGGCCGGTCGTTGCCAGGACGTCGTCGGGCTGGCGCGGCTGTCGGCGGGCGATAGCCCGCGCCGACGAGGTGAGGCCCGCCTTGAGGCGACGAAGACGGTGGTGGGAGGCTGCCCAGGACTGCCAGGCGGTGAGGTCGCGTGGGTGGAGGAGCCGGTCAGCGGGTGCCTGGGACGGTGAGGGTGTCAGCATGGTGTTCTCCTAGTCCCACAGTGCCGCGAGCTCAAGGACGCGATGATCGAAAGTGTGTTCCGCCAGAGTGCGGCGTCGCCCGGCTCGCCGGATCGAGCGGGCCCAGGCGGTATCAGTCGCGGCGCGTCGGACGAGATCGACCAGTTCCTCGGATGAGTGGAAGACAAGAACCTCGGTACCTGGTTCATACAGGTCCTCGACATCGTCCCGGTCGATGAGCTGGAGCCCGCCGACTCCGGGGATCTCATAGGTCCGCATCGTGAAGCCGTCCTGCTGGTCATGGACGTTGAGCGAGGCGAGGGCTCCGGCCTGAATGCCGTAAGCCAGGTCGCGGGGGACGTCACGGTGCGCTGGCAGGTCCGGGCGTGGAGCGTCCCAGGTACGGATCCGGTCCCAGATGTGGTGGGACCATGAGCGGCCGTAGGCGCGTACCGGGATCTGCGCGCGGTGCAGACTCTCCATGTAGGTGCCGCGCAACCCGTAGAGAGCGCCGATAAAGACCACCTCATCGCTCGCCACCGGGTGGAAGGGGAGGTGAGAGTCGTAGGCGTCGCGAACATGCGCGGTACGTGCTCCACGTGCAGCCAGCTGGGCGGTGTCGTGAGCCGAGTACGAGGCGACGGGACCATGCCTCATGAGCTGCTCGTAAGAGGTGCCCATACGAGCGACCTCGTCATAGATGAGGGTGAGCGGGCGGGCACCGACCTGGGTGACTGCCTCCCAGAAGTCCTCGCCGAGGATGTCCCCCCGGATCACGAGGACACGATCAGGCCGTGATGAGAGAACCTCCTTGGCGCACAGGGCTGACGTCCTGCGGGCCCAGCGGGAGGAGCCGTCAGCGCCAAGGCGGTCCATCAGCTCGACACCGAGCTTGTGCCTGACCTTCGCTGAGCGGCTCGGAAGCTCGTCGTAGCGCAGGGTGCGTACGCGGTAGCCAAGACGTGTGAAAGCGTCCTCGTAGGCCCGCCAGTAGCCGTGGAAAGCGGGGGAGATGATGAGGAGCCGGAGCTGGGGCATGCTTCATCCTTGCTGACGTGCCGTTGGGGTGTCCCCGTGAGAAGAAGGCGAAGAAGACGGCCCGCGCTGCGAGCGTGGCGCACGGTGCTCTAGCGGGACCCACTGCTCGGGGTGGCGAATCACCTGGCACTGCTCCTGAGCCACGCCCCATGGGCTGATGCGCGTTCCGGCAGCGCGACGGATGGTGTTCCACACGAGGTTGACTCCGGTGGCAGCCAGCATGGCTGCCTCAAACTGAGCCAGTCCCGTTCTCCCTCGCCACTTGGTGAGGTAGCGGCGGCGTCCGTCCATCATCCAGGCCACACGCTTGTCGGCAGCGGAGGAGCCTCCGCCGTCATGGACGGCGTGCAGGCCGCTGAGGATGACCGAAGGCAGTCCCAGGACACGTAAGCGACGCTGCAGGTCAACCTCCTCGCTGTTCATGTAGAAGGACTCATCCAGCCCTCCAACGGCTCTGAACGCCTGGGTGGGAAGGAGCATGAGAGCACCCACGACCCAGTCGACGCACATGTCGCGTGAGCCGTCCGCACGAGTGTCGTGCCCCACGGCCTCATGGAGGGCGGGGAGATGCCGTAGACGCACCAGGGGCAGGAGCCACTCGGCGACGGCGTGGCACGTGTTCGGAAAGTGCCGTCCTGGCCAGGAGGCGCTGGTGGATGTGCCTGCCGTGTTGACCGACACCATGGCAGGCATCCATGGCTGTGCCTGTGTGATGAGGTCATCAAGGAAGCCACGGCACAGGTGGAGGTCGGAGTTGAGGATGAGAAGGAGGTCTCCTGTGGCCAGGGAAGCACCGGAATTCACCGCCTGGGCGAAACCGCCGTTGTGATCGCGGCGGGTCACGATGACGCCGTCCATGTGCGGGAACGCGGTCGGTGAGGCGTCGTCGGAGACGATGATCTCGTGCAGGAGGGGCGAGTGATCCTGCTGCAGCCGGGAGATCAGCTCTTGAGCAGGAGCAGGATCTCCGTAGAACGGAATGACAATACTCACGCGGTGGTTCATGGTCGCTCCTCCAGAGAGGCCAGCTCCACCAGGTGCCGGAATCCCTCACTGCGTTCCTGGAGCTCGCTGAAAGTACCGGTAGCCTCCACGCGACCGTGCTCGAGATAGGCGATCATGTCGGCGTCACGTACGGTGGACAAGCGGTGGGCGACGATGATGACAGTGATCTCACTGCCTAGGACAGCCACGGTGGCCGCGATACGCGCCTCGGTCTCATTGTCCAGGGCGGATGTGGCCTCATCCAGGATGAGCACGGAGGGCTGGCGGTACAGCGCCCGCGCGATGCCGATCCGTTGACGCTGTCCGCCGGACAGGCGCCGTCCGCGCTCCCCGAAGGAGGACCAGATCCCCTCGGGGTGGCTGTCGACAAAGTTGAGGATGTCTGCCTGCCTGAGAGCCTGCCGGACCAGGTCCTCGTCGATATCCTCCTTGGCCTGGTCGAAGGCAACGTTCTCGGCGATCGTGCGATCGGTGATGAAGACCTCTTGGGGGACCACCCCAATGTTGCGCTGCCAGCCGTACATGGCGGAGGAGATGTCCACGCCATCGACCATGATCGTGCCGGATGTCGGCTCCTGGAGCCCCATGAGGAGATCGAGCAAGGTGGACTTACCGGCACCTGAGGAACCGACAAAAGCGACCGTCGAACCTGCCGCGATCTCCATGGTGACACCGTGCAGTACCTCGGGTGACCGTGGCGAGTAGCGGAAATGAACATCTCTCAAGGACAACGACTCAGTCAGAGGAGTGGGTGCTCCGTTCCCCTTGTCTGTCACTGGGATGAGGTCGTTCCTGCTCTTCGCAGCGAGACGATCCGCAACGTATTCCCGGGCAGCGGCTTCTCCCTGCCGGATGCTGTTCAGGGAACCGATCATGGCGGAGAAAGTTGGTAGGAGTCGAAAAGCGCCCGCCATGAGAAGCGCGAGTGATGCCAGGACATTTGTCGCCTGGCCAGTGAGGGTGGCTACGAGGAAGCCGACTGCCAGGCTCACCATAAAGAGGATCTCGATCAGTTGTTTCGGGAGACCGTTAAGAAATGTTGAATTTCGCTGAAGTTGAGCGCTACGATAGGTTGGCGTTGCGATCGCGTCAAGAAAAAAACGGTATGAATGGCGCAGCTGTGTCTCCCGGATGGCGCCGAAGGCGTCGATCGTTGCCGAGTAAGACTCTTCCGCTGTCGAGAGCCCCTCTTGTCCGATGCGTTCGTTAACGGGTTTGATGACACGGATGAATACCCAGGAGGTGAGAGTGGCAACGAGTATCAACGTGATGGACATAATCGGTGTCGCTACAACCAGTGCGACCGAGATGCAGGCGACAAGGAATACCTGGCTGGTAAGTCCAAGAATTCCGCCAATGAATGTCTGGTATGTCTGAATGACTGACGTTGACGTCTTTCTGATGATGAGGGCGAGGCTGAGGTGGGAGTGCTCGTGGTAGGGCAGACGCATGTAGTAGTCAGTTGCCTCGACCTGGGCGTGGGCCCGCATCTTGTTGGTGAAGGACGCGGACCACCAGCTGTAGCCGATGGTGAGCAGGTCCTTGAGGATAAATCCGCCAACCGTCAATAGAAGCAAGATCGTGATGAGATCGCCTTGAGAGGTGACGTCGAGCATGCGTGCAATGCTTCCGGCGACTCCCGAATCCCACTGCCCGCTCAGTGCAACGAGAAGAGGGGCGGTCAGAAGTACCGACGCAGTGTCCATGAGGGCGAGGACGATGCTGCCGACCGCAGCGATCGCCAGCTGCCACCGCTGACGTCGGTTGAGAAGCACGCCAAGATAGTGGCGGTATGTGCGTAGCGTGTTCATCGTCAGTGTGTACGTCCCGTGGAAATTGAGGGTGGCGGACAACTCATCATGTCCCTTAGCGTACAGCCCTGCATATGCAAGGGGTTGTCCGTCAGTTATTGACAACTGTGTACGAAGTATGCACCAGGCTGTGGGTGGAACCGTGGGCGGCTGTAGGCTGATCCCATGACTTCTTCCGCGTCAGAGAGTCGAGAGCCTGCGGTTCCTGTTGGGCTACGTGCTTATCTCGCGCACGCGGCGCTCCAGGTGATTGCTTCTGAAGACGGGCTAGACCTGTTGCACATCAAAGGTCCTGCAGTCTCGCCGGAGATCGGGCGGCCACGGACGGGCTCGACAGACGCTGACGTCTTGGTGCGTCCAGAGCATGTGGGCTCGTTTCTCGATCTGCTTGCCGCTCACGGTTGGACGCCGGTGACTTCCTTTGAGACCGGCTCCGCCTTCGAGCACGCAGCGACGTACTTTCATGACTCCTGGGGGTACGCGGATGTTCATAAAGTATTCCCTGGGATGCGGGCGCACGACGCGTTTGAGCAGCTCTGGCAGGGGCGACAGGCGGCGAAGCTGGCAGGGATCGTATGCGCTGTCCCAGGTCTGTCAGCCCAACGGCTGCTGCTCCTGCTGCACCTGGCCCGCAATGGCGCCGGCGAGGCTGACCCTGACTATGCGCGTGCTTGGTCGGGACTGGAACGGGACGCGCGTGACGCGATCCGACGACTTGCAGTATCGCTTGATGCCGAAGTTGCTCTGGCGGCAGCACTAGGACAGCTTGACCTCTACGCAGATGACCCCGCTCACGACCTGTGGCAGGTGTTCTCCGGAAGCTCGCATTCCAGGCTGTCCGAGTGGTCAGCGCGTGTGAAGGCGGCGCCCGGGGCCAAGGCAAAGACTCGTCTGGCGTTGCGAGCCCTTCTGGTCAATCGGGACCACCTGGCCATGCGGCTGCACCGCCAGCCGACTCGTAGTGAGATAGCTCAAGAGTTCTTTCACCGACTCGGTGCTGGTGTCAGTGAGATCAGGAGGGCGCTGAGGAAATGACGTATGTTGTCGCTCCCCGCACCGGATACGTGTATGACGATGAGGCTGCCGCTGTCTACGTCGCCCCTCTTCCGGATGGTCCTCTCCTCGTCCTGTCTGACTCTGCCGCTCTCATCTGGCGGGCAGCGGTTGGTCGACTCGCATCTGGTCATGGGCAGGTGGATGCCTCGGCTGCCGACCAGGAGGAGCCGCCTGGTGACAACGACGCTGTCACCAGGCGGGTGGCCGAGTGCGTGGGCGCCACAGCGGATGAGATACGTGCGGATGTGGCGACATTCCTGGGGGAGATGGTGCGTCGCGGGCTTCTGGCGGAGGAGCATCCGATGAGCGAGAGGCGGGACGGGGGATGATGAGCAGCATCTTCTCCCCGCATGCCTCGGACAGCGAGGTGGCACCTTTTCGTCGCCCCCGGCACAGGGCCAATGCTCTTCTCTTCGTCTGTACAGCCAACGTCTCACGCAGCCCCTTTGCTGAGCTGGTTCTGCGGAGGCATCTGGGGGCGCCGACGTCCTGGATCATCAGTAGCGCTGGTGTCCCAGGTGCTGACCGCTGGGTGATGGATCCCCAGATGAGTGAGATGGCCCAGGAGCGCGGGGTTCCGCGTTCCTGGTGCGAGGCTCACCGGTCCCGCAGCGTCGACCCTCAGATGCTGCTGGAGCCCGACCTCATCATCACCATGGAGAAACGGCACCGTGACGCCGTTCTCGACCTCGAGCCACGGGTCCACGCTCGCGTGTTCACGCTCGCCCAGGCGGGAAGGGCTGGTCGGTCCCTGCTGGTTGGCGCTGACCCCGACCAGTCCTGGGAGATTCGCGAGCTCGTCATGAGACTGCATGAGACGGGCGTGGTAGCAAGGAGCGGCGAGGATGTCCCCGACCCGTACCGGCGGCCACGTGATGAGGCGGAGCGTGTGGCTGCAGTGCTGGACGAGCCTTTGGTCACGCTTGCCCGCTTGATGGAGCGTACGGTCTAGGTTCCTTGTTAGCGTGTAGGACCAGTGGTACGACGCCAAGCGTCCTCATACGGGACATAAAGGATGGACACTGCCGTGACAATTCAGGATTTTGTGCGCCTGACCCGGGTCAATGCGCTCCTCATCATCGTCTGCACGGTGCTCGGTGGTGCTCTTGGCTTTGGATACGCTCAGCTGCAGCTGCGGATGTATCAGGCAACGACGAGCGCGCTCGTCGTGGTGGCAGGTACAGACGCCTTCACCGCCAACTCGTTGGCACAGCAGAAGGCTGAGGCCTTCTCCTCACTGGTGGCCTCCCAGTCAGTGGCCGAGACGACAGCGAAGAACCTCGGGCTGGAGAGCCTGGGCGGATCCCTAAGCGGCTCTGTCCAGTCCTCCTCCCCGATCATCATGATTACGGCCTCCTCAAACGATGCCACCAGAGCCCGCGACATCGCGAACGCTGCCGTTGAGGCCTTGGGGACTGAAGTCACCCGGTTGGAGTCCCTGTCTGTGCCGACGCCTCAGGCCTCAGAGCAGACTGATGCCGCAGACGGTGTGGAGAATGAACCATCCACTTCGGTGGACGTTCCTGACCGTACGACTCAGACCCAGATCGTGGCCTTGGCGCAGGCGACTGTGCCGACGACCCCGGTCTACCCGAACATCCCAAAGATCTCCCTGGCAGGTGCGCTCGGCGGCCTGGTATTCGGCTACCTGATCGCCTTCCTCAAGCGTGCCCTGGACAACCGCGTCCGGCACAACTCTGACGTGGAGGAACTGACCGGGGCCTCGGTGCTCGCCGTCGTCCCCCGCTCGAACGAGCTCAACAAGGACGGGCGGCGTCATGTAGACGGCCTCGGGGAGGCCGCTGAGGCGTTGCGCCACCTGCGTACGAACCTCCGTTTCCTGGACGTGGACAATCCTCCTCGGGCTATCGTGATGACTTCGGCCAATCCAGGAGAAGGCAAGTCCACCGTCTCTGCCGTGCTCGCTCAGATGCTGGCGGCCTCCGGGCAACGGACGATCCTCGTGGACTGCGACCTGCGCAAGCCTGTGGAGCACAAGATCTTTGAGCTAGACGGGGCAGTCGGCCTGACCCAGGTGCTTGCTGGGGACATGCAGGTGGCTCAGGTGGCTCAGCCGGTCAAGGACCAGCCGCACCTACGCGTCATCACTGCTGGTCGTATCCCTCCGAACCCCTCCGAGCTGCTGGGGTCCCAGCGCATGAAGGCGCTCCTTGACCGCCTGACGGAGGAAGCGATCGTGATCCTTGACGCGCCGCCGCTGTTGCCGGTCACCGATGCCGGCCTTCTTGCCGGACTGGCTGACGGTGCGATCGTGGTCATGGAGGTGGGTGGGACCTTCAAGGAGCAGGCTCGCCTGTGCGCGAAGGTCCTCAAGCAGGTTGACGCCCGCCTGCTCGGTGTCGTTCTCAACCGTGCCTCACGTCGTCAGCTTGGCAGCGTCTACTACGGCTACGGCTACGGCAGCTACGGGCACAACTACTATGAGTACGGCAATGAGCGCGGCAAGTTCCTGGGGATCTTCCCAAGGCGTCGTAAGCGGCGCAGCGCTGGCTTCGGTGAGATGGTGGTGGAGGAGCAGCCTGATCTGCCTAACGCGCCGCTGTCAGTCCCCGAACGTGCGGCAGAGCCCGACTCGTCCGCCAGGCGCGCCTCGCGTCGTCATGCCGCTCCGTCCTCTCAGGAGCCGGAGGCCGCAGCGCTGCCGCCACAGATTCCCGTCACCCGCAGGGCAACAGCTGCGGATCCCGACCGTCCTACACGTCGTAGCCTGAGGAACGGCTAGTCGGGCTGCGGCTGACGGAAGCACTCGTAGAAAAGCGGGCGGCTCCATCCCCGATATGGGTGGAGCCGCCCGCGGATTCAGCCTGGATCTGTCTTCGCTCGAAGGATCAGTTCACCTGGCCGCCAAGCATGTTGAGCTTGTCTGAGTTCTTCGAGACGTAGTCCGTCAGGGTGTCGTTCTGGAATGCCGCTGAGACGGCTGACAGCGTAGGGATATCAAGCAGCACGATGGACTGTCCGTCCTCGGACATGCTCGTCCCGGTGACCGGGGCCTGGAAGAACTGCACGTCGTCAGACCGCAGGCCTTGGAGCGAGGTCGCCAAGGCCGTCATCTCCGAGGCGGTGAAGGCCTGGTCGGTCGCGACGGTGTCCTTGATTGTCGTGATGAGGCTGGCCAGCTTGCTCGGACTGGTCAGCGTGTCCTTGCTGATCATCGCCTTGAGGATGGCACGCATCCAGTTCTGCTGACGCTTGATCCGGTCGAAGTCGCCGTTGGGCAGCGTGTAGCGCTCACGAGCATAGATGAGCGCCTGCTCGCCGGTCAGGGTGTGTGTGCCGGGCTCAAGCACCGTGTCTGACGTCGCGGCGTCCTGGGTGCCGCGCAGGTCCAGCGGCTGGGTCAAGGTGATCTCGACACCTCCGAGGTCATCAGTCAGCTTCTTGAAGGACTCAAAGTTAGCGACCGCGAAATGGTCGATGTGGATGCCCGTGACGTTCTCCACCGTCTGGATCAGAAGCGTCGGGCCTCCCCAGGAGTAGGCGGCGTTGATCTTCGCCTGGGAGTCGTGGTCAACCACGTCATTGGCAGGAATTGTCACCCACGAGTCACGTGGGATCGACATGACGTTGACGCTGCGACGGTCCCCGGCGACCTGGACGAGCATGATCGTGTCGGTGCGCTGGGCGCCCACCTCCCACTGAGAGGGGTCCGAGGTGTTGATTCGTGAGTCGGAGCCGAGCACAAGGAAGGTCACCGGATCTTCCGCCGCAGCGGTAGTGGCGTAGGGGGCGCGGGAGGGCAGGGCGGCGAACGGATCACCCAAGGAGCTCATCGAGCTCAGGGCCTGACGGAGCCAGAGCGCCCCTGCGCCCACGCCCAGTGCCATGACGAGGAAGAGGACGAGCACGACTGTCAGGGCCTTGTGGCGGGAGTACCAGGCCCCCTTCTTGCGTCGCCGACGTCGTCGTGGGGGCTCGTCGTGAGGTGCCTGCGGAGCCTCGTCACCGAAGAGGTCTGACACAGAGCCGAGACCCTCGAGGTACTCCTCAGTCGTCGTGACAGGAACAGCGGGCCTGGTAGCACCGTGGCGGCGGGATCGATGTCTATGAGTCCCTGAGCGGGAACGTTCTTGGTCCGCCGAATGATGACTCGCCATTCGATCACCTTCCGCGTTGTCAGGGCGGTGACATCCGCCATCATGTGGATCGATTCCTGACTGGGCGCACCGGCCAAGGACATCCGGACAAGCGTGTGATGGCCCCGTCAGCTGTCGCCACGCTACCATCGCTCCTGATACCACTCCCTCCGACAGGTCCTCGTTGTGCAGCTTCTTCTGCTAGGTCGGCGTATTGACGTCGATGCCAGCCGGCTTCTTCCAGCCGTCTCCCGCCAGATTGAGTGGCTGTGGCAGGACTGTGCCGTAGCGGCCGATAGCCCGCAGGATGATGTCATCCGCCTTCTTCCACCAGAGGCTGGGCACGAGTGCGGGCCGGAGGATCTCGTGCTAGGGGACCAGCGCCTGGACCACACCTATTCTGTCTCCCAGCACCTGACCTGGTTCGCCATCCGTCGGGCAGCGGGTGAGCTGCTGATGTTCCACGCTGCAGGTCTGGTCCCCTTCCCTGCGCCAGGAGCTGCACAACCTGATGGCCTCCCCTCACCGGTCGTGGGCATCATCGCGGCCTCAGGAACAGGAAAGACCACTTTCTGCCAGCGACTGACGGACGGCTTCGGATACGTCACGGATGAGACCCTGGCGGTCCGTCCCCGGGACATGGGCGTCATCGCCTATCCCAAGCCCCTGTCACTCATTGAGGACGATCCTGCGGTAACGGGCCTGGCGCGGAGAAAAAGGGACCACGCTCCAGCGGACCTCGGGCTCACCTCGATCCGTCCCGACACGGAGGCTGCTCTCGCGGCACTCGTGCTGGCCGAGCGTGTGACCGAAGGCAACGAGCTCGTCCCGATCAGCCTGGCTGAGGCCTTGGAGACGGCGATCGCGCAGAGTTCCTCGCTCTACGCACTCAAGGACCCACTACGTGTCCTGAGTCAGGTGCTGACCCTGGCTGGTGGGCCCTGGCTGCTGCGCTTCAGCGACCAGCTGGAGTGCGCGGAGCTCCTACGTGCCCTGGTGCAGCCGAGCAACGCGCCGGGGCCGCAGTGGACACACAGGCCCGGACGGGCGTTGAAGGGCGACGCGACCGGAGCGAGTGAGCTCCATGTGTGCGAGCGCCCTCCCCTGCAACCAGAGGAGGCACTGGTCAGGACGCCCTGGGACGATGGGGTGGAGTCTGAGGGCAGAGTTGTCCTGCTCTTTGGGCGTACACCAGTGACACTGGGAGGAGCGGGCGCGGCGCTCTGGACCGCGCTTGACGAGCCCGCCACGCTCGCCCAGCTTCATGACCAGGTCGTCGCGATGATGGGGGAGCACCCGGAGTCTCGATCGATGGTTGCCCGCGCGGCTCAGGAGCTTGTGGCACGGGGTGTGCTCCAGGTGGCCAGCTGATTCTTAGGGAGAGCCCCTGAGCCCTGGATGGGTCTAGGCCGTTTAGTGAGGCTGTCTTCAAGGCTGGGAATGTCTTTGGCAAGAGCGAGCCCGTGATGCTCACGCTCGTCTCCTCGGCCCCTTGCAATGGACACGACGCACGCGGTGGGCATCGCCAACGGCACCTTCGATCTGGGGCGGGGGCTCTGTCGTGAGCGGCTGCAGGGTGAGTTGTCAGCATGCGCGTAGATGCGCTGCGCGCATGGCTGACTCACGCTCAAACGAGTGTTGCCTTGCGAATGCCAGAGCAGCGTACTTGGCCTTCATCACGCGCTCGGGAGCGCGCTGGAGGTCGAGGAGTAGCCGGGCCAGTGCCTCAGTGTCCCCAAGCGGGGCTGTCCAGCCGGCGGAGGACTTGGCGGCAAGGTCAGAGGCGGTGTCGTTCGTGTAGGAGATGAACGGTAGTCCGCAGCCCATACCTTCGATATAGGTGCAAGACGGATCGCCCTGGCGATGTGGAATCAGGAGTGCATCAATCTCTGTAGACATGAAGCTCACCCAGTCCGGACGGTAGGGGACTGAGCCATGGATGACAATACCTGGGTCATCGTGGGGGATCTGGTCCCCCAGCTTACCGCTGCCGAAGACGTGAAGACTTGCGTTCAAGCCCTGGTGCCGTGCCAGAGAGAACGCCTCAATGGCATCAAGGACACCCTTCTGCGGGATGAGACGACCGGAAAAGGCTAGTTGCAGGGTGCTGTGCATCGGGGCGGGCTGCTCGGGAATCGTGGACTCTGCGACTCGCGAGTCAAAGAAGAGCAGGCTGTGCGGGTTGAGGTGTCCGTAGGCGTCATAGGCGACACGACCGTTGCACTGGATACCCGCTGCATGGCGTACCGCGTTCCTGAGCGCACGCTCGCGTCGGAGCAGTCCAAGACGGATACGCAGAGAGTCGAATCGTGATGTGGCTCCTATCGTTGAGGTCAGAACGCGGTTGTGCAGGTCGAACTCGGCATAGGGAACCGAGCGGCCGGGCAGCTCGGCCTCGAGGAGAGGAAGCGTCGACGGAGAGAGGAGCACCGTCCAGATTTCTGAACCGATCTGGGTGATGGCACGGGCGATGTCCTGGGTAGTCACCAGGGTGAGGGGCAGCCCGTCGAAGGATGCCTCCGAGAAATTCGGTCCCGGTGGCCGAGTGCTGCCTGAGGCCCGGGCCACGACGTGCACGGGCGATGACCAGGTGCGGTACTGCTCTACCAGTCCAGTGACAGTCTTGGTGTCGAGGTACCACCTGCCGTCATACTGGTAGGCGAGATCGGGGATGACGGCGGTGACCGTTGGATCTTGGGGGGGGGGTCATGCTGTGGCTCTCTTTTCAAAGAAACGGGTCTGTCCAGATGGCACACTATCTTGGTTCGCCGGTACTGAGGATGCCTCAGGTTGGCTTGCTTGGGCGTGAACGACAGCCTCGCTGTCTCGCGAAGCCAACCGGTGAGATGTTTCATCTCAGTTTCCGGCCGGATGGAACACTGAGGGCGGCGCGGGAGACCCGCTCTGCCCGATGACGTGCTCCCGGTGCCGCACACACCGACTGAAGGAGTCCCCCATGCAGGACGTTGTCGAGAAGGTCTACGAGCAGGTCGTGGCCCGTAACCGTGGAGAGGCCGAGTTCCACCAGGCCGTCCGCGAGGTCCTGGAGTCCCTGGATCCCGTCATCGCCAAGCACCCCCACTACGCCGAGAACGCGCTCCTGGAGCGTATCGTCGAGCCGGAGCGCCAGATCATGTTCCGTGTGCCGTGGGTCGACGACGCCGGGCAGGTCCACGTCAACCGCGGCTTCCGCATTGAGTTCAACTCCGCGCTCGGTCCCTACAAGGGCGGACTGCGCTTCCACCCCTCCGTCAACGCAGGCATCATCAAGTTCCTCGGCTTTGAGCAGATCTTCAAGAACTCCCTGACCAACCAGGGCATTGGTGGCGGCAAGGGAGGCAGCGACTTCGACCCGCACGGCAAGTCCGATGCTGAGGTCATGCGCTTCTGCCAGTCCTTCATGACCGAGCTCTCCCGCCACATCGGCCCGAGCACGGACGTGCCCGCCGGTGACATCGGTGTGGGAGGCCGCGAGATCGGCTACCTGTTCGGCCAGTACAAGCGTCTGCGCAACTCCTACGACGCCGGTGTCCTCACCGGCAAGGGCCTGGCCTGGGGCGGTTCCCTGGTGCGGACCGAGGCCACCGGCTACGGCACGGTGCTCTTCGCCCAGTCCATGCTGGCCACCAAGGGTCAGAGCCTGGAGGGCAAGAAGGTCGCGGTCTCCGGCTCGGGCAACGTGGCGATCTACGCCATCGAGAAGGCCCAGCAGCTGGGTGCTACCCCGATCACCTTCTCCGACTCCTCGGGCTACGTCGTCGACGAGGCGGGTGTGGACCTTGACCTGCTCAAGCAGGTCAAGGAGGTTGAGCGTGGCCGCGTGGCTGACTACGTCTCGCGCCGCCCGGGCTCGCGCCTGGTCACCGAGGGCCGTCCGTGGGACGTGCCGGTGGACGTCGCCCTGCCTTGCGCCACCCAGAACGAGCTCGACGGTGACGACGCAGCCACGCTGCTGCGGCAGGGTTGCGCCGTCGTCGCTGAGGGGGCCAACATGCCCTCCACCCCCGAGGCTGTTGAGGCCTTCCTGGACGCGGGCATCCTCTACGCCCCCGGCAAGGCCGCGAACGCCGGAGGTGTGGCTACCTCCGCCCTGGAGATGGAGCAGAACGCCGGACGCACCCGGTGGGACTTCGCCACCGCCGAGGAGAAGCTGACCGCCATCATGGAGGACATCCACAGCTCCTGCGTGGCTGCTGCTGAGGAGTACGGCCGCCCGGGTGACTACGTGCTGGGTGCCAACGCAGCCGGCTTCACCCGCGTGGCCGACGTCATGATCGCCCACGGCATCGTCTGAGCAACCTGGACACCTCTGTGCCTCCCTGAGCGGGCTTCCCTGAGAGGACCGTTCCCTGCCGGCGCCACCGAGTACCCCCACAGCCAGTGCTGTTGGGGGTACTCGGCGTTCACCGGCCGCACGTCCAGGACGGATTGAGGTGGCGAGTAGCAGGACACTGGGAAAGTGACAACTTCGTGAACACTCGTGTGGCGCTCTAGGCATGGGACTGGCGGGTGCGTAGTTTGGTAGTGAACCCTGTCCCCACTCGCTAGGACCTTCCATGCGTCTTCTCTCACGCACGACGACGAGCCTCGCCATCGCGGCGCTGGCCGTCGGTTCCCTCGCTCCTGTTGCCGCCGCTGACTCCCAGCCTGCTCCTGACCTGTCCGAGACCAGCTCGACGCAGCCGGCTGAGACCAGTCAGGCTGAGGCTGAGCCGAACGCCCAGCCCGAGCCTGCCGCCACCGGCCCCGACGGCTCGGAGGCCGTCCGGGCCGAGCAGGCTGCTCCCGCCGACGGCGAGGAGGCGGCAGCCACGGCGCCGTCAACCACGACGATCAACATCCTCGGTATCACGGACTTCCACGGCCACCTCCTTAAGGACACCGAGTCCCTCAAGGACGGGACCAAGAAGGAGGTCACCGGTGGGGCTGCCGGCCTGGCCTGCGCGGTCAAGACGGCGCGGGAGGCCAACAAGAACACTCTCTTCGTCTCCGCAGGAGACAACGTGGGCGGCTCGGCCTACATCTCCTCCATCCTCCAGGACCAGCCGACCATCGACGCCCTCAACGCCATCGGTCTGGACGTGACCGCCACGGGCAACCACGAGTTCGACCGCGGCATCACGGACCTGACTGACCGCATTCTCCCGGCCCTCAACGCCCCGGTGCTCTCCGCCAACGTCACCGGCAACGCCGCGCTCAGTTCGCAGGGGCAGGGCAACGGCACCTTCGTCAAGGAGGTCGACGGCGTGCGTGTGGGCTTCGTGGGCGTCGTGACCGACGAGCTGCCGAGCCTCGTCTCCGCCCAGGCGCTGGACGGCCTGACGGTAGCCGACGCCACGCAGACTGCCAACGAGCGTGCCGCGGCTCTCAAGGACGGCGACGAGGACAACGGCGAGGCCGACGTCGTCGTGGTCCTGGCGCACGAGGACGCCGAGATCTACGGGCACCAGTTCAACGGCGCGGTGGACGCCGTCGTCGCCGGCCACACCCACGTGCCCTTCGCCAAGGTGGTCGACTCCACCCAGGGCACCAAGATCGCCGTCGTCCAGCCTGACCACTACGGCAACGTGCTGGGCAACATCACCCTGAACGTCTCCAAGGACGCGGCCGGCAAGGTCAGCGTCACGGACCGCAGCGCTGAGAACACCTCCCTGGTGGGCCTGACCGGCTGCCAGGACGCATACGGCGTGGGCGCGATCGTCGAGAAGGCGAAGACCGACTCTGACGAGGCTGGCAAGAACGTCGTGGCGACGCTCGGCTCAGACTTCCTGCGCGGCACGCAGATGACGGACAGCAGTGTTGACTCCACCGGCTCGAACCGTGGTACCGAGTCCACCGCCTCCAACCTCATCGCTGACTCCTTCGCCTGGTGGGTGAAGAAGAACACCACCGCCTCTGGCGACCACTTCGTGGGCGTCATGAACCCCGGCGGTGTGCGTGCGGACTACGCCAAGGGTGAGTTGACCTACGGTGAGGCCTACACCGTCCAGCCCTTCGGTAACGAGCTGGGCTACGGCACCTACACCGGGGCCCAGCTGCGCCAGATCCTGGCCGAGCAGTGGCAACCAGCGGGTTCCTCCCGGGCCGTGCTCACGCTCGGCGTGTCCGGCAACGTGAGCGTCTTCGTCAACCAGGACGTGGCGGACGCCGTGCAGGCTGACGGCACAGCCGACCGCACGGGCCTGATCAAGGCCGTCTACGTTGACGGCGTCCCGCTGGCTGACGACGCCAAGGTCGTCGTCGCCTCCAACTCCTTCCTCCTGGCCGGGGGCGACAACTTCGCCGCCTTCAAGGCCGCGCCCTTCACCAACACCGGCATCATCGACCTGGACGCCACCAGCGAGTACCTCCAGGACGCCGGCAACCTCACTGCCAGCTACGCCAAGCGCCAGATCGGTGTCTCGGTGACGCAGGACCAGCAGCGGCGACAGGCCACCATTCGCCTCACGGGCCTGAGCTTCTCCAACGCCGTTGAGCAGCAGGCCGGCGGCGCCGCGAAGTCCGTGGAGGTCGTCCTCGCCCTGCCTGACGGGACGAGCAGGGTCCTGGCTCGGGCGGATGTCGACCGCACGCTCGTGACCTCCGGGCTGCCCAGCACGGGCACGGCCGTCCTGCGCTTCGCCGTGCCGCAGGACCTGCCGGCTGACTCCTCGGTAGTCACTGGCGCCAGCGACCAGGCTGCCGCGCTGCCTGGCACTCTGGCCCTGGTGGTCACCAACAACGACGGCACGACCCGTCAGCTTGAGCTGGCGCCGCAGCTGGAGGTGCCGCAGGTGGCGCCGAGCAACAACGCGGAGGAGATTGACGGCACGCCCGTCGTCAAGACCCCGAAGAACAAGCTCGCCAACACGGGTGCGTCGATCGGCATCGGCGCGCTGGCCGTCATCGGTCTGCTTGGCGCTGGCGGGGTGCTCGTGGCGCGTCGCCGTGGGGCCCAGGACGCGAGCCAGGACACTACCGAGGACGACTCGCAGGAGTGAGTCGTCTGCTGGGCTCGCCGCACCGGTCTGGCCGGGGTGGTGAGCCCAGCGGGCCGCTAGGCTCGCGCCATGGCAGCACGACGACGCATCGACATCTCTGCTGGGGCCCAGGCTGTCCGTGAGTGGGCGAGGTCCCAGGACGCCGCTGGCGGCGCTGCGGAAGCAGCACACACGCACGCGCCATCGCAGGGCCAGGGGGCGCTGGCCGCACGCTCGGCCCGGCGACGCGTGACGGCGACGGCGGTGCGCTTCAGCCTGGAGGAGCTGGCTGCTTGCGCTCCCGGGCACGCCGTAGAGGTACGCGTGCCGCCCTTTGGCGCCACCCAGGCAGTGGCGGGCACGGTGCACCGGCGCGGGACACCACCGTCGGTCGTGGAGACGGACGCACAGACCTGGCTGCGTCTGGCCACCGGCCGCCTGGGCTGGGAGGAGGCGCTGGCCAGCGGGGCGCTGCACGCCTCAGGCGAACGGTGCGACCTCTCGCCCTACCTGCCGCTCATGCGGGTCTGAGCGGGGTGGGCGAGGGGAGCGCGCGAAGGAGGCGGCCACAGTGTGGGAGACTGTGGCGGTGAGCCCTGGTGAGAGCATGCAGTCCACCCGCCCCGCGCCGTCGTCGCTCCTCCCGGACACGGCTGCCCTGACCTCCCCAACCATCGACCTGACCAGCGAGCTGGAGCCCGCTCCGCGCGAGGAGTGCGGCGTCTTCGGCGTGTGGGCGCCGGGTGAGGAGGTCTCCCGCCTGACCTACTTCGGTCTGTACGCCCTGCAGCACCGCGGTCAGGAGGCGGCCGGCATCGCCACCTCCGACGGTTCCCACATCCTGGTCTACAAGGACCTCGGCCTGGTCTCCCAGGTCTTTGATGATCGCGCCCTGTCCAGCCTCGCTGGTCACATGGCCGTCGGTCACGTGCGCTACTCGACCACCGGCGCCACCACCTGGGAGAACGCCCAGCCGATGCTCGGCCCGGTAGCCGGCTCCACCCTGGCACTGACCCACAACGGCAACCTCACCAACACTCGTGAGCTCATGGATGCCGTGCGCGCCACCAGCGGTGAGGACCTCACCGGTGAGCTCGGCCGTGGTTCCTCCACGGACACCGCCGTCATCGCCTCGCTGATGAACCTCGTCTCAGAGCGCGGCAGGCTGGAAGGCCACGACGACGTCGCCGACCTGGAGGCCACCGGCCTCTATCCCGACGGGGCCCCCGAGTCGGCCACCCAGGCGCCCGAGCCCCCGCTCAGCGTGACCGACACGGCACGCCGCGTCCTGCCGATGCTGCGCGGTGCCTTCTCACTGGTCTTCATGGACGAGCACACCCTCTACGCCGCTCGCGACCCCCACGGCGTGCGTCCCCTGGTCCTGGGCCGCCTGGAGCGTGGGTGGGTCGTGGCCTCGGAGACCGCGGCCCTGGACATCGTGGGTGCCACGGTGGTCCGTGAGATCGAGCCCGGCGAGTTCCTGCAGATCGATGCCGATGGCGTGCGCTCCAGCCGCTTTGCCGTCGCTGACCGCGCGGGCTGCGTCTTTGAGTACGTCTACCTTGCCCGCCCGGACACGAAGATCGCCGGTCGCTCGGTGATTGCCGCCCGTAACGCCATGGGCGCAGCCCTGGCCCGCGAGCACCCGGTGGAGGCGGACCTGGTCATCGCCACCCCAGAGTCCGGGACCCCGGCGGCCATCGGATACGCCCAGGCCTCCGGCATCCCCTACGGCCAGGGCCTGGTCAAGAACGCCTACGTGGGGCGGACCTTTATCCAGCCCACTCAGACCCTGCGCCAGCTCGGTATCCGCCTCAAGCTCAACCCTGTGCGCGAGGTCATCGAGGGCAAGCGCCTGGTGGTCGTTGACGACTCGATCGTGCGCGGTAACACCCAGCGTGCCCTCGTACGCATGCTGCGCGAGGCCGGTGCAGCTGAGGTTCACATCCGCATCTCCTCCCCGCCGGTGATGTGGCCGTGCTTCTACGGCATCGACTTCGCCACGCGTGCTGAGCTCATCGCCACGGGCATGAGCGTGGAGGAGATCCGTGAGTCCGTGGGCGCGGACTCTCTCGGCTACCTCTCGGTGGAGGGCATGGTGGAGTCCTCCGCCCAGGAGCCGGGCGACCTGTGCATGGCCTGCTTCACCGGCTCCTACCCGGTCGCGCCCCCGGTTGAGGGCGTACCGATCGGCACCCTTCCGGTCTCGCGCGTCCCCTCGGTCTACCGACGGCGTCGCGACGCCGTCCCTGTGCGCATCGATGAGGTGACCCGGCCAGACCTGGCTGCTGGAAGTCCTCAGCCCATCAGCCCGTCCTCAGCCACCCCCGCCTCCGCCGCAGCCCAAGGAGAGACCCGATGAGCCAGATCCCCCATCCCGTGCACAGCGCTGACGACCAGGGCATCACCTACGCCTCGGCCGGCGTGGACACCGCCGCCGGAGACCGCGCGGTGGAGCTGATGAAAGCCTCGTTGGCTGCCACGATGACCCCCGCCGTGGTCGGAGGAGTCGGCGGATTCGCCGGGCTGGTCGACGTCTCCCAGCTGCGTGAGTACCGACGCCCGCTGCTGGCTACCTCGACCGACGGTGTGGGCACCAAGGTCGCCATCGCTCAGGCCCTCGACATCCATGACACCATCGGCCAGGACCTGGTGGGCATGGTCGTTGACGACATCGTCGTGGTCGGCGCGACCCCGCTGCTCATGACTGACTACATCGCCTGCGGCCACGTGGTCCCCGAGCGCGTCGCAGACATCGTGCGCGGTGTGGCGGACGCCTGCGCCGCCGTCGGCACCCCGCTGCTGGGTGGCGAGACCGCCGAGCACCCCGGCCTCATGGCCCCCGACGAGTACGACGTCGCAGGCGCGGCCACCGGCGTCGTCGAGGCGGACCGCGTGCTCGGTGCCGAACGTGTGCGGGCAGGGGACGTGCTGGTGGCGATGGCCTCCTCCGGCCTGCACTCCAACGGCTACTCCCTGGTACGCCGCGTCATCGAGCACGCCGGCTGGGGGCTGGAGCGTGAGGTCCCGGAGCTCGGACGGACGCTGGGGGAGGAGCTGCTGGAGCCGACCGCGCTGTACACGCGCGTGTGCCTGGCCGCGATCAACGCCCTGGACGACGGCGCGGCTGCCGGCCCCGTCCACGCCCTGTCCCACGTCACCGGTGGTGGCCTGGCCGCCAACCTGGCTCGGGTCCTGCCGGCCGGACTGGTCGGGGACGTCAACCGGGCTTCCTGGGTGGTCCCGCCG
This sequence comes from Actinomyces sp., assembly GCF_029851875.1. Classification (GTDB taxonomy): domain Bacteria; phylum Actinomycetota; class Actinomycetes; order Actinomycetales; family Actinomycetaceae; genus Actinomyces. Next base: position 22,848 of record NZ_JARKVC010000032.1, on the reverse strand, counting down.
GTCTTCGACGTCGTGCGGCGGCTGGGCGCGGTGCCTTGGGAGGACCTGGAGGGCACGCTCAACCTGGGTGTGGGTATGGTCGCCGTGGTCGCCCCGGAGGCTGCCGAGGCGGTCATCCGCGTGGCCGAGGGCTCAGGCGTCTGCGCCTGGGTGCTGGGTGAGGTCCATGAGGCAGCCGGTTACGAGGCTGCCGGGCGCCTGGTCTCGGGCACCAAGGGCGTGGACGGCGGAGCCGTAGACATCTTCGGGAAGTACCGGGCGGCCTGAAGCCGTTGGTGACAACCAGCTGCGAACTAGAGGTGACAAGTGCGTATAGCCTTCCTGACACCGTGGGACGTCAATGACTCATCGGCCTGGTCTGGGATCGTCAAGCCAGCCTATAGAGCACTCGCTCGTAAGATCGAGATCCGCCCGGTAGTCTATACCGACAAACATGCTGCTATCGATCGCCTCTTGGCAAGGTGTTATGGAGAGTTTGCCGGCGCTACGAGTTACTTGCCGAGTATTGGGGTGGCCAGTTCAAGAAAAGCCAGTCGAGACGCGGTTCATAAATTAAGTAGAGAACGATTTGATGCGGTGCTTGCGTTCGGAGCGTTAAGCGCATTGTACTTACATTCCTTCCCTCTTCCTGTTGTTCAATTCTGTGACGCAACTGCCGCGGCGCTGATCGGCCATTACCCGATGTTTTCAAATTTATCGAGGCTCTCTGTCCGGCAGTTTTCTCATATTGAGAAAAGAGGTTTAGAAAACACGAATGCATTTTTGGCGTCGTCACCGTGGGTGGCGAACCTTCTGACACGAGACCTCGGTGTCCCTAAAGAAAAAATCTATACCGCACCTGCAGGACCCGGAATAGATTCCAGCGGCGGAAAGCGCGGCCCTTTTTCCGGATTCGGTCTTAAGATTCTCCTAGTCGCTAGTGACTGGGAGCGCAAGGGTGGGGCCAGAGTATTGCAAATCGTCCGAGAGATGCGCAAGATAAACCCGCATGTACGGTTGACTCTCGTCGGTCGAAAAATGTCTGATAACAAGTGGCTCACGTCGCACGAGCGCATGGACCGTAAATCACTATCTCGTCTGTACCTCTCACACGACATCCTCATCGAGATGACTATAGCTAACACCGGCGGCGTTCTCGTTGCGGACGCCGCAAGTGCAGGTATTCCCGTGATCGCCAATGCGATAGGTGCCATGCCGTCGCTCGTGGGGAGTGCCGGAACTGGCATGCTAGTTTCCCCGGCCGCAGACGATGCAGATATCGCCCGTCAGATCTTAGACACCGCGGATGCTACCTGGTTGCAACAGGTGAGTCTGCGCTCACGCAAGGTTGCTGCAGAGTCATGGAACTGGGACGCGTGGTCTCGTTCGGCGATCAGTGCCTTGGAGCATGCAATTTCTGACGACAGGATTCATAGAGAATCATTTTAATTTGGTGTAGGATATGGTAGTTCTCATAAGAAAAGAACGGAGGATCATGTGATGCGTATCGTTTCGGTGACGTCCAGCGCCCCCTATGACGGCATTCCTCATGCTGGAGGACAATATGTTCAAAAGTTGTGTAACGTATTGAGATCTATGCCTCACGTGAGTCTTCATGTGTATGCTCCCGAAAGTCCTATGAATTTGCATGCTATTGCAAATAATGTGGAGGAAGATCGGCCGCACCTCTTGAAGGGGAGAGAATCGATAGCGTTAAGTTTTCTCGGTAGGGCGGTATCGGCTAAGGCGCGACAGCTCGCCTTTGTTATGTCGAAGGTCGTAGGGGATCAACGTCTATGGAGCGCGATCAAGAACGATGATGCTCTTCATGACGATCTCGAACATGCAGATGTCGTTGATCTTCAGTGGGAATCGATGGCTAGGCTAGCGCCATTGGTTCGGCGATACTCGCCTCGTGCTCGAATTATTGCCACTTTTCATGATGTCGATTCTCAGCGATGGATGAGGAAATGCGAACGCTCCTCTGGCTTCCGGCGCTTCTTGTTGAGAGCGGCAGGCTGCTATGTCCGTCGTGCAGAACGACGCTGCGCTAATGATATTGACACCTGTGTTGTATTCAGCATAAAAGATCGTATCCTGCTTGAAGAGGCGGGTGTCGCGCCTGGAAAGATCGTGGTCGTAGATCCTCCGATTGAATTTCCCAAGAGAGACTGCAATAGGAGGCAGGTGACCTCCGGGTGCGTTCTGTTCGTTGGTTGGATGCTTAGGCCAGAAAATGTAGACGCGATCAAATGGCTTCTGCAAGAAGTCTGGCCACTCGTTGTCGACAAAGTGCCGTTTGCGACGTTACGTATCGTAGGTAAAGACGTTTCTCGCGATATTGTTGATCTTGCCTCGAGGGATGGTTCAGTAGAGATCATCGGCTATGTTGACGACCTGGCCTCGGAGTATGAGAAGGCCGCGCTGTCTGTTATACCTCTCAGGGACGGCGCGGGAGTCAAATTTAAGGCAATCGAGTCGCTGATATCAGCGGTCCCGACCGTCGCGACGTCTGTCGGCGCCGAAGGAATTGGAGGTGATGATATCTTTTGGAAGGTGACAGATGAGTCGGATGAATTTGCTGCAGCCATGATCGAGGCGCTTTTGACAGACCGGGCCCAAGATGATGCCCTTGCTGTTGCAGGCGATATCCGGAAACGTTTTTCTCTGAGTCGATTCCAGGAGCGCGTCAGTAATCTGTACGTACCCAGACACTAACTCTATTCCACCTTGAGGCTACCTCGCCGACGCGTTACGGACGCCAAATGTTCTCGGATAACGGGGACAGTGCTCCTGAGAGTAGCGTGTGGCATTGACTTCCGCGGAAGCGATAAAGTTTGCGCATCAATAGCGGTCTGTCAAATATTTGCAATCGGTTGACCTTGGTGCGTTGGCCGCTGCTATTTAGGTATATTTGATTCTGTCATGTTTTTATGAACTCATGATTTCCGGTCGAAGAGGAAGGACTATCGGTAGAAATGCGGCAAAGAATGCTCGCCTGTAAAGTGATATCACTGCAAGAGTCGGAACGGATAGCCGGCTTCTATGACCAAACAGGTGCGCACCGATTTGAGTTGGTCACTGCTTTTGACGGACGCGGGGGTAATGTTCCTGCGGAGTTCAACTGGGATCGCTATATTGAAGTTAACGGTCGTGAACCTCGCGGTGGAGAGGTTGGCTGCTCGGTAAGTCATTTCAGGGTCTTGCGAGCGTTCTCGGAAGAGAAGGGTGCTGAAGATGACTGGCTTCTCGTTATGGAAGATGACTCGAGGTGGTCAGATGATTTCTGGCGGGTCGTTCGTCGTCTCCAGAGATCGAGGATTTCCGGATTTGTGTCGCTAGGCGACGTTTTTTCCGTCCAGGACCGATGGGTGACGATGTCACGCTCACAGAGGTCTGTGACGCTCTCGCTCTTGTCACGACCGGTCGGACGTGTCGGGTTGATGCCGAGGATCGTTGGCACTGTCGATGGCATGATGTGGGGGACCGGCGGGTATATGATTGACCGCCGCGCCGCCAGGTCCTTGGTGGAGAAAGGGCTGCGGTGCGGTATCTATTGGAACGCAGATGATTTCCGGCTGTGGCCTGACTCGATTAGATTCTGCATGGTCCGCCCCGGTCTGTTGAGATGGGAGGGGCCGTCGACAATACTCAACACTGGCTACCAGTGGATCGAGCCGGAGATACACGGATTGTCGAAAGTGAGGGCTCTGCTCGCGCCAAGGGTGCGTTGGCAGAGGCTTATGCATTCAGCTAAGATTGGTTGGCAAGATATGGGAGACTTCATGAGTCGGTGCCGCTCAAGTATTGAGAACTAGGATGCTTGCGATTGAGGGTCATGTTCCCTGTCGTTGAGAGATGCTCCTCTCTAAAAGTTCATGACGGGTGCCGGGAGTGAGGTAGAGAACAAGGCTTCCTAGGGGCCTCAAGGTGTGATCGCCAGGCTTCAACGGCAGAGCGTTGGACAACTTAGAACAGTTCAGACAGAATACCTGTCATGGTTGGTGATGGCTCTAGCCCTTCCCCGAGTCTTGGTACTGCTCTCTCAACCCGAGATAACGCGCTGAACGCTGTGCGTCTGGTCTTGGCGCTCTTCGTCATTCTCAGCCACAGTCTCGTTATTGGTAGGTATACCGCCAGTGGTTTACCGGAATGGCTCACGAGTACTGTGGGACCGCTTGGAGGCTGGGCTGTTCGCGGGTTCTTCGCAATTAGTGGTTACTTGATTGTGGCATCGCGTCTCCACTTGTCTGCACCTGCGTACCTGTGGAGACGTGTGCTACGGATCTTTCCAGGTTACTGGGTAGTGCTTCTTGTGACTGCTTTTGTATTGGCTCCTTTGTCGGTGCTGCTTCTGCCTGGTAGCGAGTATCGCCTGGCAGCTGGCTGGGCTTACGTACAAGAGTCTGCTTTCCTTTATCGGCCAGCGTGGGAGATAGAGGGGACCCTGGGAGGCCTTCCCCAAACTGCCTGGAACGGTTCCATCTGGACGCTGTTCTATGAATTTGAAGCCTATTTCGTCGTCCTGATCATGTTCAGTATCGGCTGGGTGAGGAGGCATGGGGCGGCGGTAAGCGCTGCGTGTCTCGCCCTGACGACCATCCTTTTCCCGCTTATGAAGGGGCCCTTGGCTGTCACAACGAACCTGTATTTACACTCAGTATCCCTGGCGTCATATTTTCTGGCAGGTGTGCTTCTATACTTTCTGCGTGATCGTGTTCCTCTCCGGGGCTGGCTTCTCGGGACAACTTGCATGGTCTCTGCGCTGTGTGTCTATATGTTGCCTCACGCGGAGTTGTATGCACAGCTTCCTGTAGCGTTGAGCGTGCTCATGCTTGGCGCGATGAGTCGCATCATGATTGGCAAGGTCAACGACTTGTCGTACGGGATCTATATCTATGGAATGCCGATGCAACAGGTCGCCGTGCTGATCGGTGCCGACCGTTACGGCTACCTCTCGCACGTCTTGGTGTCTGTGGCCTTGGTACTGCCGTGTGCTGCTGCCTCATGGTGGCTTGTTGAGAAGCCTGCGCTTTCTCTCAAAAGACTTGTACCTGGTAGGCGTCGGCCATGACCGCCGCGGCACATTTCGTTCAAAGGTTGCCTAGGTAGTAGGCTTATGCGACAGTCTGTGTTGGTGAGTTGCTAGTCGTTGAAGGTGCTGACTAATCTGGTTATTGCATCGGTTTGTACCGGGTGTCGGCTTACCGCCGCCCGTGGATGCCAGTGCCCGTATCCAGGACACGTAGCCGAGTAGGGTACGCGGAGAGCTGATCGGGATTACAACGTGGCTACCGTCGGCAGTCTGACGGGACCGCTCAGTGCTAACACCGACGTCGTCGCCATACTGGTTTTTAGTGTCCTGACTCATCATCGCGCCCTGGTATACAGGGCAGTATCGCGTTGTCATCAAGGACGTAACCGAGTGCCTTTTGACGCGGGCCATGCTTCAGACCAACGACCCCTGCCCCGAATCCGAACTCCAGCGACAGCAAACGGACGAATAGGCGAAGAAGCAGATCATCGTACGAAAGGGTCCACCAGGTCAGCCTGGTGGACCCTTTCGTACGGCATTGAGGAAGAGACGCTACTTGCCTGCGCCGGCAGGGCTCGTGCCCCAGTCGTCCTCATCGTCGTCGACGTTGTACTTGGAGGCCAGCTCCTCGTAGTCGACCTCGTCGTCGCCGGTCTCCGCACCGCTGGACGCACTGACGAGCTCACGCTCGAGCGCCGCGTAGTCGGTCTCCGGGCTGAAGTACTTGAGCTTACGGGCGACCTTGGTCGCCTTGGCCTTCTGACGGCCGCGCCCCATAGGCTCGACCCCCTCCAACAATCTCTGGGCGCGCTGGGCGCGCTTCACTTGGGCAAATGTGTCGTAGGCCGAGCCTACAACGGACCGATAGGTGAACACCATTCGGAGTCATTCGTGGCCTACGTGGTTCCAACCACGTCAGCCATGCGCCGTCATGCGGTGAGCGGTCCGGACCTACCGCACGGACGGCTTCCCGCCTAGCGGGCACCGCGTCGTGCGATCGTGATCCCCACCGCCGCGGCCGCCACCAGGGCCCCGCCGGCGACCGCCAGGGCCTTGAGAGCCTCTGGCTCGCCCTCGCACGCCTGAGACACGGTCCGGGTGGCGTGCTCGCGCAGGTCGGAGCCGAGGTCTCGCAGTGACTGTCCGAGCTCGCGGGCGTTGGTCTTGACCTCCTGGGCAGCCTCGCGTACCTGCGCGCTGGGGGAGACACGGTCGGCCAGCGCGTCCACGCTCGCAGCGAGGTCGGCACGCTGAGCGGCCAGGCGCGCCTCGATCTCCTCGGGCGTCCTCGCGCGCGCAGTCCGCTCAGGGCTGCTCATGAGCGCAGCGCCTTGACGACGGCGTACAGGCTCAGGCCGGCCAGGGCGAGGGCGGCACCGGTGACGATCACCAGCGAGCGCGGGTCGCCGTCGGCGGCGTCATCCAGCAGACGTCGGGCACGGTCAGCCGGGCTGGCTGCACCCGGCTGGTCGGCGGGGCCGAGGTCGTCGACGACGTCCTCAGCCTTCTCCCGGGCGGCATCGGCAGCATCCTGTGCACGGTCCCTGAGCTCGGTCAGGCCGGCGCGCACCCGCACCCTCGCCTCGTCGGTGGCGTGACGTGCCCGGGTCTTGAGCGAGGTAGGAGCCAGGCGGAAGCCAAGGTCCTCCAGGTCGTGGGAGAGCCTGCGACGGCGTTCGGCCAGGCGTGCCTCGATCTCCTCCACGGTGAGAGGCGTGGGTGCAGCAGCGGGATTCTGGGCGGTCACTGGGCCTCTCCCTTCTTCAGACCTGCCTGGACGGCGGTCTTGGCGGTCTCAAGGTCCTCCTTGAGACCGGCCTGCGGGGCCGGGACGTCCTGGGCCCCGGCCTGCAGCTTCCTGACCCCGATGAGGGCGAGGACGGCGACGATGACGAGGATGACGACGGCAACGATGAGGTATCCCGCCCACAGGGGCAGGGCGACGGCGATACCGTGAGCGGCGGCGTCCAGCAGGAGTCCCAGCGCGTACAGGGCCAGGACGCCGGCGACGGCGAGCAGGCCGATGCCCGTGCCCATCCTGATGGCCATGCGCCTGCCCTTGGCCTTGGCCAGGTCGATCTCGCCCTTGATCAGGCCAGAGACGTTCTCTGAGATGCGGGCGACGAGCTCGCCGAGCGTGGGCTGGGATGCCTCGCGCGGTGGTGTGGGGGGCAGGTTCTGGGGCATGGGCCGACCTTCTTCTCACGATGCGACTGGCGACGAGCTCGCCGGTGGGCACGACAGACACGCGAAGGCTATCGCGATCAGGCTGCCGGCGTGCAGTGCTCCGGGCTGGGCAAGGGACTTCTGGCGCACATCCGCATGGACACAGCCAGGCAGGAAGTGCTGATGAAACCGATGCTTCCCGGCCCTCCGCCGTTCATCTTTCCCCGGTACCGTGGTGTGCACGGGCACGCAAGGTCCGCGCGTCCGTCGGCGCCCCGCGCCGTCCTGACCCCTGACGTCCCTGTGAGGAGCCCCTGTCATGTTCTGTCTGTCTGCGCATCCACGTGCTGGGCGACGGCGGTCGCGGCCCTGGGCCGGAGCGCTGGCTGTCAGTGTGCTCGCCCTGGCTGGCACCGGTCTGACGCTGCCTGCCACGGCTCACGCCGCCCCGGACGGCTCCGGCCTGGTCATCTCCGAGGTCTACACCAGCGGGGGCTCGGCCGGTGCCTCCTACCAGGACAAGTTCGTCGAGCTCACCAACCCGACCGGAGCCGACCTCGCGCTGGATGGCCTGAGCCTGCAGTACCGCTCGCCCAAGCAGAGCGCGCCGGGCCCCGCCTCCGGCACCTGTGCACTGAGTGGGACGGTCAGGGCCGGCTCCTCCTTCGTCGTCGCCGTCGGCAGGAGCAACGGCGATGCCGGGCAGACGCTCAGTGCGGACGCCACCTGCGCGGCCACCAACCCCGGTGCCAAGGGTGGTGTCTTCGCCCTCGTGCGCGGAAGCGCGAGGCACACCTTCACCATCGGCTCCATGACGAGTGACCCTGAGGTCCTTGACCTCGTGGGCTGGGGCAGCTCGCTGACCTTCGAGGGCGCCGTGGTCCCTCAGGGCGAGGTGGCGCAGTCCTACCAGCGCGCCGGCACCACGGACACCAATGACAACGCCGCGGACTTTACGCCTGCTGCTCCGACCCCGGGTGCGGTTGACGGCATCGCACCAGGAGGCTCCGGCGGCGAGACGGGCGGCAGCGACCCTGACGGCGAGGGGCCGGCTACGCCGTCGGACCCTGGTAGCAGCCCGAGCGGTCCTGGGCAGGAGGGGACTGTGACCGCCATCGCCCAGATCCAGGGCGCTGGCAGCCTCACGCCCCTGGCCGGTCAGGTGGTCACGACCCGCGGCGTCGTCACCGCGGTCTACCCCACCGGTGGCATCAGGGGCTACTACATCCAGACCCCAGGCAGCGGCGGAGGCACCGTGAGCGCAGACAGGGCGCAGGAGCGGGAGGCCGCGGCCTCGCAGGGCCTGTTCGTCTACGACGGCGCAGGTGCCTCGACGCTCACGGCAGGCCAGTGCGTCGAGGTGACGGGGACGGCCGGTGAGTACAACGGCCTGACCCAGCTGAGCAAGGTCACCCGGACCACCACGATCGCCGACTGCGCGCCGGTGTCCGCCGTCGAGGTCCCGGACACGGCCTGGCTGGCGACTGACGAGGCGAAGGAGGCCTATGAGGGCATGCTGCTGCGGCCGACCGGCGCCTGGACCGTGACCAGCAACTACGCGACGAACCAGTATGGCCGCGTCGGGCTGGCCGCTGGCGACGAGCCGCTGTACCAGGCGACCGACGTCGTCGCTCCTGGGCAGGCGGCCAAGGACTACGAGGCCGCCAACCTGCTCAAGGAGATTGACCTCGATGACGGTTCCACGTGGAACTACATGAGCTCGGCCGAGGCGAAGGCCTCCGCGCTGCCCTACCTGACGGCCAGCACGTCGCTGCGCGCTGGGGACGCGGTCACCTTCACCGCCGACGTCATCCTCGACCAGCGCAAGGACGGGGCGAAGGAGGCTATCCGCTGGCGCCTGCAGCCGCTGACCCAGGTAACGGGGCTTGAGGGCTCGCCGATCAGCTGGCGCAGCTCGCGCGCGCCGGCCCCCACGGTCGAGGGGGCGGTGACGGTGACCTCTTTCAACGTGCTCAACTACTTCACCGACCTCGGCCAGGACGAGGCGGGGTGCAGGGCCTACACCGACCGGCAGGGCAACAAGGTCACCGCCAACGGGTGCCAGGTGCGCGGTGCCTACTCCACCGCGGCCTTTGAGCAGCAGCAGGCCAAGATCGTCGCCGCGATCAACGAGCTGGGCTCCTCCGTGGTCGGCCTGGAGGAGATCGAGAACGCGGCGAAGTTCGGCCACGACCGTGATGCCTCGCTGGCCGCGCTCGTCGCCGCCCTCAATGCTGCGGCGGGTGGCACGAAGTGGGCCTACGTGCCCTCGCCGGCCTCGCGCCCGCAGGCCTCAGACGAGGACGTCATCCGCACGGCCTTCATCTACCAGCCGTCACTCGTGACGCCGGTGGGTGAGTCGGTCATCCTTGACGACCCTGCCTTCACCGGGATCGCGCGCCAGCCACTGGCCCAGGAGTTCGCGCCGACGCAGGGCGTGGGCACCTGCCAGGTGGGTGGTCAGGAGGTGAAGGCGCGGTCCTTCGTGGCCGTGGTCAACCACTTCAAGTCCAAGGGATCAGGTTCGGGTGTCGGCAACGCGGACACCGGCGATGGCCAGGGGGCGTCGAATGCGGCGCGCGTGGCTCAGGCGACGGCGCTGACGGCATGGGTGAACGCGCAGTGGGCGGACCGGCCGGTCCTCCTCCTGGGCGACTTCAACTCATACTCCCGGGAGGACCCCGTCAGGGCGATGAAGGCGGCCGGGTTCGCCCTCATCGACGAGGTCGTAGCCGACGTGGGGCACACCTACCAGTTCAGCGGCCGTATCGGGTCGCTGGACCACGTGCTCGTCAACGAGGCCGCTGCGGCGATGGTTGCCGGGGCGAAGGTGTGGGACGTCAACGCTGATGAGTCGGTGGCCTACGAGTACTCCCGGGCCGGCTACAACGTCGCGGAGCTCTATGCGGCTGACGCCTACCGGTCCTCGGACCACGACCCGGTCAAGGTGGGGCTCCGACTCGTGGGCGAGGACGGTCAGGCCTGTGCCGCGCCTGACGAGGAGGGGCCGGCTAGCGGTGAGGAGCCCGTGGAGGGCGAGGCGCCGGGAACCGGCGTCCCCACCAGCACGACGGCACCGGGCGGAGAGACAGCAACGGCGTCGGACATCGGTGGCACCGGCACCACGGTGAGCCGCAAGCGTTCCCTGGCGCGCACCGGCGTCGGCCTGGGTGGTGTGGTTCTCGCCCTCGCGCTCGCGGGCCTCGGGACGGTCCTGGCCAGCCGCCGACGCGTGGCCCGCTGAGCCTCGCCCTGCCTGCTGAGAACCTCAGACGGACAACCTTGCCGTCAGTCGGACAACCAGGAACCCTGGTTGTCCGACTGACGGCAAGGTTGTCCGTTAAGCGTGGGCCGGGGCGGCCCCCTCGCGGTAGGTGAGGCGCATGTCTAGCCGGGAGAGCGTGAGGACCGCGCCCCGGATAGGGGTGTCGTCCTGGGCGGAGCTGGAGAACTCCGCCAGGGGCAGGACAGACGCCTTGCGAAGGTGCCCAGGTAGTGGACGTCGGAGGTGACGGTGGAGGCGTCGCTGGCTGGCCTGATGGGGTGGCGGACGACTGGTGAGCCTCGGGGCGAGCTGAGGCCCCTGGATGATGAATGGAAGTTATAGGTCTTGCCTGACATGTGAGGTTAGTCGTGCTAGCCTGATTGGGGCCAAAGGTCCTCCGCTGAGCTGAGTATCGGTGCGCTTTCCCCGTATTCCGGACAACGCTTGTGGGTCTAAGGTCGAGCCTGGCTGTCGTGCCGGGAAACCGCCAGCCCCGCGATCGGCTCACGGCTCATTCCCCAATCCAATTCCCCATCCCGAACCTAGGGGCGTTTCTATGAACGTACGTTCCGTAACCCTCGGGCGTCGCGGCATTGTTCGTGGTGCTGCTTGGTCTGTCCCGGCTGTCGCAGCCGCCGCACCTGCCCTGGCTGGTAGTCCGTGCTCTTTTGAGTGGCGGACAAGAGTCACCATTCAGGCCGGCTGCATCGTGCGCCAGAAGCATGAGCCAGCTGGTCAAGGCGACTGCTCTGACGTGTCGGTGGACTATTGGTATCGCCCGGTCGACAACCCTGATGGCACGGTCACGGTGACCCCGTGGTATCGCGTCATTGTAGGGACGCAGCTTGAGATTAAGGATGTGCGTGCAGTCTTCTCTCTCGAAGACCCTGGGCCCTTCGTCTTCGACGCCTCGACCGTGAACGGGCCGACCTCTCCGGCTCAGGCAGCGGTGCCAGATATCTATAGGGAACACCTCGTATCTGCCGGGCCTCCGGTCGTGGAGAGGCGTGTCATCACCTGGGAGATCGGGGACATGCCGGCCCAAAGCTCGGTGCAGTACGAGATCGCGGGTACTCCGCTTGTGCTCTCAGCGCCAGAGGTGTCCACGGTGCTTCAGCAAGGTGACCTTCGGGTGACAGGTGTGAAGGCCTGTGGTGACCGGCCTCACGCGTGTGCGGGTTCCTGAGTCTTGGACCTCGACGAGAGTCTCGTGACTCGCGAGGCGGGCCTCTCCGGCGGTGGTCGGGCTCATCTCGTCCGGGGGGGGGGCGGTGTTTCCTGCGCCGTAGAAAGGATTTCTGCTCACGTCAGCAGCTATTTCAAGGGGGCGGGTAGTGTTTGGCTGGCTGTCAGTGCCCGGGCGACGGAGAGATAAGGGATCTTCTGGTCTGGGCGATACAGCGTTGAGTGGATTGGTGCCAGCCTCGGATTGGTGGACCCCGTGCTCGTTGCTGTTGTCGCGATGATGGTTGGGGGCAGGACGTGGCGTTGGAGGGGGTGCGGAAGGCTGCGGCGATAGTCGCTGTGGCGCGGTGCTGGTACCTGCGAGCGTGAGTCTGGGACTGCCAGGCTATTCATATATGTGACATAAGTCATTGTTTATAGGTTGCGGGGGGGGGTGGGTGAAATGTACTCTCTAGCCGATAAGTCGAAGGTCCCATTCTTAGGTGGGCAATGGCGTGTCGCCGGAGAATGACGTCCTGGACTAAGGTCTCGTTCCGGGTGGGGTGCCGTCGCGCCGGGGCCTTGTACGCAGAGAATGCCTGTGTGTTCTCCTTGAATCAGGGAGTGATTTCCTTCATGGTCTCAACGAGCCGACGTACCCTCGTCAAAGGTGCCGCCTGGGCTGTCCCTGCCATCACCGTGGCCGCAGCGGCTCCCGCGGTTGCTGTCTCGGGCGCTCCGGTGTCGCCCGTGGGTAATATGTTCCTCACGATCACGGGTGCGGGCGTGAATGTCCCTGGTATCAAGGATCCGATTTTTGACTTCAAGAGCCCTGAAGCGGCCCGAGAATATGCTCCGATCCGAACCTACAACTGGGCGGGCCCGCAGACGACTCCTACCTGGAACTGGAATGAGAATGGGTGCCAGACCGCCAGCGCATTCGTTCGAGGTGTCGGAGTGTTCACGCCGCACGGCACGCTTGGTACTGCATCGGGTGCGAAGGCTGGCGCCGAAAGTGACTCTCAAGTAGGCGGCTCGGGTTTGTGGATCGGCTCTCCGGTAGATGCGAATGGTGTCCCGTTGCAAGGGAAGACCATCTTGTCTCGGGATACGAAGATTATTCTGAGCCTTGAGGCGACGATGAACTCTGAGGAGATCGCTCAGAAGTGGAACGGTGAAATTAAGCAATATACCCAGACGGGAAAATGGGTCTATCTCTACGGTCCGCGGACATCAGGGAAATATGCGCGAGTCAAGGGCCGTAACGGTGATGCGGGAGACTACATCTCTCACTCATGGGGGTCTATTGGTTCTGACACTGTGAAGCAGCCTGATGATACTTCAAACGGGTGGCGCATCAAGAATCCTGGAGTGCCGATGCGTCGTTCCTGGAGCTGGCAGCGTCAAGGAAAGGTGTTGAACGGTTCTGTCGTCCACACTCTCGACAAAGACCTCGTCGTCTCCTCGCAATCTGTGGCACGTGCCGTCCGTCAGCGTTTCAATCAGGTTCTTGTGAATACTGCGACTGTCTGGGAGGCGCCGCTTGACACGGAGGTTGTGTCTCAGACCTGGAGTATCCGGGTCGAGGGCGGCACGCTGACCACGGTCTCTGGAGGTCAGACGGTCTCTCTCCCCGCTGAGCAGGTCTTCCCTGCGCGACAGATCGTGATCGAGCACAGTTCCAACCCGCTGTCGACGTGCTGAAGGATTTACTGTGAGCGTCGAGGGCGCCCCGCTCGGACAGGGGAGGGGGCGTGCTTGCACGAGTAGCAGGCGCGCCCTGGTCCGAGGTGCTGCGTGGAGCCTGCCTGTGGTAGCTGTCGCCTCGGCCGCTCCCGCGGTGGCTGCGAGTCCCTGCCTCTTCGAGTGGACCACCAAGGTCACCATCCTGAGTGGCGGCAGGGGGAACGAGCTCACGCGGGACAAGCATGAGCCCGTGGGGACGGGAGACTGCTCTGACCTGTCGGTGGACTACTGGCTGACGCAGACGGCGCGGACGAGTTCCGGTCACGGCTCCCAGCCAGGAGAGGCGCTGTACCTCTACGTCCCTCATTTCCGGGTCATTGTCGGGACCCAGATCCCGTTGACGAGCGTGTCGGTCGTGCTGCGCACGGAGCACCCGGTCGTGGCGAGCACTCTGAACGCTCTCCAGAGCCCGGCGGCAGGCGCCACGCCCGCCATCTACAAGGTTCACGCGCTGCCCAACCTCCCGAAGCCAGAGTTCAGCCCGGACGGGCGCGAGGTCGTCTGGAGTCTCCCGTCGATGCCCGCGCAGTGCTCGGTGCAGTATCAGGTTGACGGCGAGGGGTACGTCATGACCGAGGCCCGTGCCCAGGCGTACCGCTACACGATGTCGCTCAGTGCCTCAGGCATGAGGGAGTGCGGCTCTGTTCCGGTGGAGTGCCCACCGAGGGTGTGACCTCGTTGGTCGTGCGGGCGCGTCGTGCGCACGACCAACGACAACCTCCGATCGCCTGCTGAAGGCTGGATCGTCCTGGGACTTGGCGGTGAACGTGCCGAGCATGGCTGGGCTGGTGGAGAAGGCGGGTGTGCAGGCTCCGGCTGTGCTGGCCGAGGCGTTTGTCCGGCTCCCGGAGCCTGGGCTCGGCTCGTCGTCGGGCAGGGGGCTGGTGAACAGCTTCTTCCCGCCTGTGGTGAGGGCTGACGCCCTCACCTCCGCCGGCCAGGCTCCCACGCAGCCCGACTCGGATACCGGGCCGGGTCCGGGGGAGCCTGATCCGGCCACAGAGCCGGCCAGCCCTGCAGCGCCTGCGGTAGCTCTGGCCGCGGCAGCGGCGCTCGCAGCTGACGCCGACCCTGGCCACGAGCACTGCCGACTTCGAGTTCCAAGCGGCCATTGCCAAGCAGCGGCCTGACCTGCACGCGGCTCTGTCCTGCAACCCACTGCTCTACCCCGACCTGCGCCAGTGGCTCGTGACGACGGGGAAAGGTGCGGCGGAGGCTGGCGCTGCCGCACCTGGAGCCGCAGGTAGCCCGGTGCCTGCCGGTGCTGCCTCCGCTCCCCGAGCCTGGAGCGGTCCGCCGGCCGCCGTCGCCTCCGGCCAGGGCGAGCGACCGAAGCTGAGTGCGGACACGAACCTGTCGTGCCAGCGGGCGTGGCTCGCGACCGCCGTCGTCATCCTTCTGCTGCTGCTGCTGCTCGCGGGCGGTAGGAGGGCCTGGTACATGTCCTCCCGCAACCAGGAGGACGAGACAGCGAGCCAGTCCTCCAGAGCGGGTTCCAGCGTGCAGAGCGAGGACGGTCAGGACTTCTCGGGTGATGCCCGTTAATGCGCGCTGGCCCCGGACGTCACAGTGACGGACGTTGAAGACGCCGCCTCCAGCCTGCGCGTGAGTCTGGAGGTGTCCGCGTCCTGCGAGAGCGGGGACGTTCTGTCTGGTGCGCAGAATCTCCTACCCTCTACGCCCCCCTCCTCTCTGTCCGCTCACGGCGAGGTCGACAACGTCGCTGCGCTGGAACACGTGGACTGATCCGCCTCGCCGGTGGGGGTGGCGCCAGCTCCCTCAGGCACCCCGTGGCTGGCACCTTCGCCTCCTCGCAGTACTTCTGGTCCGCGGCCGAGCTCAGTGCCTCTTCGATGAAGGCCGTGCTCGGGCTGGACTGCAGCCCTGAGGGTGCCAACGGTTGGTGCGACGCCCAGGGCATCTCCAAGGAGGACTGCTTCGCCAAGCAGATCTCCTTGGGTGGTTTCTCTGAGGTCACGACCAGGCTGCGCTAGCGGCGGGGATTCTT
Organism: Actinomyces sp.; assembly: GCF_029851875.1. Classification (GTDB taxonomy): domain Bacteria; phylum Actinomycetota; class Actinomycetes; order Actinomycetales; family Actinomycetaceae; genus Actinomyces. The sequence goes on along the minus strand of NZ_JARKVC010000032.1, from coordinate 7,485 downwards.
AACGCTGCGCCTTGAGGGCTAGTACGCGCCGCGCGGCGGCCGCAACTTGCTCGGCAAAGTCCGGATCTACCTGAGCCTCGGCGATGAGCGCGTCGAGCATGGGTGGGGCGACGGAGGAGTCAGCGGCGGCCAGCACGATGTCACAGCCGGCGCGCACGGCGAGCACCGCTCGCTGGGCCGGCGTCCAGGCCTTGACCTGCGCGGCCGCGGCGACGTCATCGGTGATGACCACGCCCGTAAAGCCCATCTCGCCGCGCAGGAGCTCGCTCACCACGGTGGGGGAGAAGACCGCGGGTGCCTCAGGATCAATGAGTGAGTAGAAGGCTGAGGAGATCATGACAGCCTCGGCGCCGGCGGCGATGGCCTGGGCGAAGACCTCGAGCGCCGCGTCGCCACGGGTGGTGAGCGTGTCCGTGACCTGCGTGGCCACGTCCGTGTTGTCGATGGTGCGTCCGAGTCCTGGGAAGTGCTTGATGACGGGGACCACCCTGGTCTGACGCATCCCGGCGTTGAAGGCGAGCACGTTGCTCGGTGACGCTGGCGGCTTCCGATCCGTACTGGCGGTCCCAGAGGCCGATCGGGGCGTTCGAGCTCGGGTTGGCGATGTCAACGAGGTCAGCCACTGGTGCCAGGTTCATCGACACGCCCGCTGCGGCGAGCTCGCCGGCCCAGCCAGCCGCGGCTGTACTGAGCTCCTTGGCGGACCAGGTGCCCTGCGTTGTTGCCTCAGGGATCTTCGTGAACCCCGCGCCGGACAGGACCTGGACGTTGCCGCCCTCCTGGTCAGTGGAGATGAGGAGCGGCGCGCTCTGGCCGGCGGCCGCGGCCTGGGCAGTGAGGGCGTCCACGAGGGCGCGGGTGGCGGCGACCCCGGCCGAGGACCGCCCGGACAGGAAGACCCCGCCCACCTGCCGGGCGAGTAGGGAGCCGAGTGCCTCGGCGCTGCCGGTGGCTGGCACGCCCACCATGAGCAGCTGGCCCGCCATCTGCTCGATGCTCCACCCTGCCACCGGGTCGGCGCCAACCTCGGAGGAGAGAGCGGTCTCTGGAGTCGCGAGGGCTGATGACGTGGCGGGCGGCGCGTTAGAGGGCGTCGGAGATGCTGCGGGCGTAGGGATGGGCTTGCGCGGCCAGGCGAGCACTGCTGTGGCGCCGGCTGCGGCCGTGGCGACAAGGGCCGTGGCGCCGATGGCGGCACGGCGGGACAGACGGGAAGGGGGATGGGCCGATAGGGAAACGCGCCTCATGCCAGCGACCATAGCCGCCTGGAGAAACTACTCCCAGCCGAGCTCGTGGAGCCGGTCGTCGTCGATGCCGAAGTAGTGGGCGATCTCGTGGATGACGGTGACGGCGATCTCCTCGACCAGCTCCTCGCGGCTGGTGCACCAGCGCTCCAAAGGACCCTTGAAGATGAGGACGCGGTCGGGCAGGACCAGGGACCAGGAGGTGTCACGCTCGGTGAGGGGGACGCCGTCGTACAGGCCCAGCAGCGTGGGGCGGCCGAGCTCGTCATAGTCCTCGGGACGGAGCATGTCTGGCTCGGGCTCGTCCTGGATGAGGACGGCGATGTTGTCCATGGCCTCGGCCAGGTCTGGTGGCAGGCTGTCGAGGGCGTCGCGGACGGCGTTCTCGAAGTCGGCATCAGGGAGGTGGGCCGGGCTCATGGGGCCAGCCTGCCACGGGGCGGGGTGGCCGGAGGGGCGTCAGAGAGGCCTCAAGGTCCGGTGAGCAGCATCACGGCTCCTGGATTTGCGTCGGTGTTGATCGGGCCCTTAGTGTTCTACCCGGTTCGAGGCGCGAGAAAGCCAAGGGCAACAGGCCCCCATCGTCTAGCGGCCTAGGACCCCGCCCTTTCACGGCGGTAGCACGGGTTCGAATCCCGTTGGGGGTACGATTCGTGCGAGTGAAGAATGACTCGCTAGAGTCAGGCTTCGTGCCGAAACGAGGCCTCGTGGCGCAGTTGGTTAGCGCGCCGCCCTGTCACGGCGGAGGTCGCGGGTTCAAGTCCCGTCGAGGTCGCGGAAGCGAGTCGGCCCGGTCATCATGGCCGGGCCGACTCCATCCAAGGCTCTGTAGCTCAGTTGGTAGAGCGTTCGACTGAAAATCGAAAGGTCACCGGATCGACGCCGGTCGGAGCCACTGCGAGAGGCCCGGATCCCACAAGGATCCGGGCCTTCGTGCTACCAGGAAGGTGCCTGACCGCGCCCCGCCGTCCTATAGCGGGGTCATGCTGCAAAAGCGTGTCTGGTTCGGGCGTGTTGGGAGGCGGCGTGCCTGGGTGCTGAGAGCCTGTCTGAGGCCGGCTGTGGCGGCGTGTCTGTGCGATGAGGGCGTGCGTTGGTGCTGTGGGGGCGTGTCTGTGTGTTGACGGCGTGGCTGACGACGTCCTCAGGCACGCCGCCAACACACAGACACGCCCCCACTGGAGGGAGGTACGCCCCCACTGGAGGGAGGTGCGCCGTCGTCGGACAAGCACGCCGTCACGGAGGGGGATAGCCACACCGCCAAGGCGCAGGTGGCGTGCGAGACCGCCTCCTCCACCGGGCCCCAGGGGCTGGCCAGGTCCTCAAGGCACAGGCACGCTCTCAGTAGCCGGCCACGCTGTCAAAGACGAGCTGCAGGCTTGACGGCAGGGCGGCCCGCACCGGCAGGGACAGGTCCTGGTGCGCTCGTGCGCACGGGTGCCGCCTTCGGGGCAGGCCGCTACTCAACCACCCTGTACCAGCGCCGTCCGCCGCCCAAGTCCGTCCCGTCCCCGGTGGCAGGCATGCCACGGTCCTGCCTCAGCAGGACTCGCGCTCGACCAGGCCGGTCGCCAGTATGACAGGCTCGCCGTCCCAGGAACCGGCCAGGATCTCCAGCAGCATCTGCGTGGCCCGGGCGCCCAGGACCTCTGCAGGGTTCTCCAGGGAGGACAGCGGCGGCTCGGCCCGGACGGCATCAGGACTGTTGTCGCAGGAGACGATCTTGACGTCCCGAGGTGCCACGATCCCGTCTCGGCGCCAGGCCTCCATGGCGGCGAGCGCCATGAGGTCGGAGCAGGCAAAGACCGCGTCTGTCTCCCCGGACCTGATCCGTGGTGCCAGAGCCTCGCCGGCCGCGCGCCCTGACTCCGCGGTGAAGGCACCTTCCAGGACGAGGGGCGAGACGCCCTGCTCCCCCATCACCTCGCGGAATCCCACGAGGCGGTCATGGGCGGAGACCATGTCCAGCGGCCCGGTGATGATCGAGGGCCGCTTGACGCCGTGGTCCAGAAGATGCCTGGCCGCCATGCGCCCGACCTCGGTGTTGTCGATGTCCACCCAGGACTGCGGCGGCTCCTGGGCCAGGCGCCGACCCACGAAGACCACGGGGATCTGCGCGCTCATGAGCGCCTCGACCTGGCCGGAGAATCGGTGGTGGGAGATGACGATGACGCCGTCAACCGAGCCGGTACGCAGGTAGTTCGCCGTACGGCGCCCCGAGCCGGCGTGGTCCGCGAAGGCCATGATGAGCTGAATGTCAGCCGTGTCAAGCTCGCGTGAGACCGCCTGGACGGTGCGCACGATGAAAGGGTCGGTGAAGACCATCTCATCGGCCTCAGGGATGACTACCGCAACCGTGTTCATCCGGCTGGTCACCAGAGCCCGGGCTGCGGAGTTGGGCACGTAGCCCAGCGCCGTGATCGCAGCCTGGACCGCCTTGGTCTTCTTGGGACTCACCCCGCCGTCACCACGCACCACGCGTGAGGCCGTGGCCCGTGAGACCCCGGCAGCCCGAGCAACGTCCTCCAGGGTCGCCCGCCCGACCATCGTCATCTCTCCGTCCTGCTTGTGCCGCGGCCTAGTCTGCTCAACGCCCGAAGAAGGAGAAGCAGGCTGGGCCGGATGTCCTGAGCCGAGGCAAGCGGTGCACAGGTCCCGCTCACTGTGCCTGAGCCAGGAGGCAGGGGCTGCACAGACTTGCCTTAGTCCAGCGTCACGCTATTGTCCCGCACAACCCGGCTGAACCAACGCGCTGAGGCCTTAGGCACCCGTCGCTGCGTCTCATAGTCCACGCGCACGATCCCAAAGCGCTTGGTGTAGCCACAGGCCCACTCGAAGTTGTCCATGAGCGACCACACCAGGTAGCCCTCCACTCGCGCACCGTCCGCGATCGCGGCGTGCACCGCGGCCAGGTGGTCGCGGATGTAGGTCAGGCGGTCGGTGTCCTCAACGTAGCCCTCGTCGTCGGGCTGGTCCGCGTAGGCGGCACCGTTCTCAGTGATGACAATCGGGATCCCGGTGCCGTCCGGGCCGGCGTCGCCGGTGTACTCACGCTCCAGCCGCACGAGCAGCTCGCGCAGGTCCTCGGGCTCCACCTGCCACCCCATGTCCGTCACGGGCAGGTCCTGCGGGACGTAGCGCACGTTCTCCGAGCCCACGTTGGTTGACGGCGTGACCTGACCGCTCTGCGCGCTCGGGTCTCCCACCGGGGTACCGGGAGCCGGGGCGGCCACGGTCTGGCCGTTGTAGAAGTTGACGCCGAGCACGTCGATCGGCTCGGCGATCGCCTCCATGTCTCCCTCTGCCACCCACTGGCGGATGTCCGCCCAGGCGCTCATGTCCTCCACGACGTCAGCCGGGTAGGCCCCGCGCACCATCGCCTCCAGGAAGACGCGGTTGTAGGTACCGTCCACGCGCCTGGCCGCGTCCAGGTCCGCGTCGCTCGTGGGGTCGGCCGGGTGGACCGGGGAGAAGTTGAGGGTGATGCCGACCTGTGGGTTGTGGCCCGCCTCGGCGGCGGCTTGCCGTAGCGCCCGCACCGCCAGGCCGTGGCCCAGCATGAGATGGTGGACTGCCGCCACGGCCAGCGTCGGCGAGGTCAGTCCCGGCGCGTGCTCGCCGGCTGCATAGGACAGGAAGGAGGAGCACCACGGCTCGTTGAGCGTGGTCCACACCTTCACCTTGGACCCCAGGCGCTCGTAGACCGCGCGGGCGTAGGCGGCGAAGGCCTCGGAGGTGGTGCGTACCGTCCAGCCGCCCTCGTCCTGGAGAGACTGGGGCAGGTCCCAGTGGTAGAGCGTCAGCCACGGCGCGATACCGGCCTGAAGGAGGCAGTCCACGAGCCTCTCGTAGAAGTCCAGACCCGCCTCGTTGACGTGACGACCGTCCGGCATCACCCGCGCCCAGGACACCGAGAAGCGGTAGGTGGGGTAGCCCAGCTCCTTGAGCAGGGCGACGTCAGCCTCCATCCGGTGGTAGTGGTCGCAGGCCACGTCGATCGTCGAGGAGTCGGCGATGGTGCCTGGGCGACGGCAGAAGACGTCCCAGATGGACGCACCCTTACCGTCCTCGAAGGCGGCTCCCTCGATCTGGGCGGCAGCGGTGGCCACGCCCCAGCGGAAGCCCGGGGGGAAGGTCAGGATAGTCATCCTTTGACAGCTCCTTGCATGATGCCGGAGACCAGCTGGCGCCCGGCGACGGCGAACAGAACGAGCAGCGGCACGGTCGCCACGACCACGCCCGCCATGATGAGCGAGTAGTCCTTGAAGTAGGAGGCCTGCAGCAGCTGCAGGGCCACCGGGAGCGTGGGGTTCTTCGCGCCCAGGACGATGAAGGGCCAGAAGAAGCTCGTCCACGAGCCCACGAAGGTGAACAGGGCCAGCATCGAGGCGGCCGGCCGGGCAGCGGGCAGGGCGATGGACCAGAAGGTGCGGAACATCGACGCCCCGTCCACGCGGGCGGCCTCGATGAGCTCGTAGGGCAGTGCGTCGCGGATGTACTGGGTCATCCAGAACACGCCGAAGGCCGAGACCATGCCGGGCACGATGACGGCCACCAGCTCGCCGGTCCACCCCAGCTTCGCCATGACGATGAACAGCGGCACCACACCCAGCTGGGCGGGAACGGCCATCGTGGCGATGACGAAGGTCAGCAGCCCGTCACGCCCGCGGAAGCGCAGCTTGGAGAAGGCGTAACCGGCCAGGGTGGAGAAGAAGACCACGGAGGCCGAGACCACAACGGCGACGATGAGAGAGTTGAAGAAGGCTCGCCACAGGTCGATGCCTGAGTCCAGGACGCGCTGGATGTTGTCCACCAGCTCACCCTTGGGGATGAGCGAGGGGATGGGGTTGCGGGCGATCTCCCCGGCGTTGGAGGTGGCCAGGAGGAAGGCGAAGTAGAGCGGGTAGGCACTGATGAGCACCGCCAGGGCGAGCAGGACGTAGCCCACCGGTCCGGGCCTGCGGTCCGGTCCGAAGCCCCGGTGCGCCTGCTTGGCACGACGCCGAGCAGCGGCTCGCGCTGCACCCTTGCCGGCCGTCTGCTCGATCATCGCGATCGACTGCTCGTTGCGGCTCATCGCTGGGCTCCTTTGGTGGTGGTGGAGACGGTGGGAGCGGCCGAGGAGGCCCGGCCCTGGCCGGCGGAGGCGAGCTGACGGCGCGAGGCGTGGCGGCGCCGTCGTCCCTTCCTCTTGGCGTCTGTGCCGGAGGAGGCGATGGAGCGTGTGAGCAGGAAGCTCAGCGCCGCGAAGCCGAGGATGATGAGGAAGAGGATCCAGGCCACGGCCGAGGCGCGGCCGAAGCTCTTCTGCGGGCCCCAACCCAGCTGGTAGAGGTACATCGTCAGCGTCAGCCACTGGTTGTCCGCGCCGCCGCCTCCCATGGTGTCGAACATGCGGGGCTCGTCGAAGATCTGCAGGCCGCCGATCGTGGAGCTGATGACCACGAACATGATGGTCGAGCGCAGCTGTGGGATGGTGATGGACCAGAACTGGCGTGCCCGGCCGGCGCCGTCGACCGTCGCTGCCTCATAGAGGTCACGCGGGATGGCCTGCATGGCGGCCAGGACGATGAGGGCGTTGTAACCGGTCCAGCGGAAGTTAACCATGTTGGCGATCGCCACGTGGGACCAGAAGGCCGAGGCGTGCCAGCCGATTGGATCCACGCCCACGAAGCCCAGCAGCGCGTTGATCATGCCGGACTGATCGGCGAAGAGCTTGGAGAAGATGATCGAGACGGCCACGGGAGCCACGACGTAAGGCAGCAGCACCCCCATGCGCCAGAAGGTCTTGGCGCGCAGGTTCGTGTCCAGCATGTAGGCGATGAGGACGGCCAGGATGATCTGCGGGACGCTGGAGAGCAGGAAGATCGAGAAGGTGTTGCGCAGCGCCACCCAGAAGGTGGGCTGCTGGAAGACCGTCAGGTAGTTGTCGAGCCCGGTGAAGCCCTGGTCGCCGCCGATGAGGTGCCACTTGTGCAGCGAGACCCAGGCTGTGTAGAGCAGCGGGTACAGGCCGGTGATGGCGAAGGCAAGGAAGAAGGGGGCGATGTAGAGGTAGGGCGAGACCTTGAAGTCCAGCCGGCCAAGCTTGTCTCGGCGGGACACCGCCGCACGGCGCTGGGAGGCGGTGGGGGCCTGCGACCGGGATGAGGGGGCGGTGCGCCCCCGTGTGGATACGTCTGACGGCATGTCAGTCCTCTCCTGGGTGGTGGGTGGTCGCGGCGTGGCCTGCCCGCCGCGG
>NZ_JARKVC010000025.1 GCF_029851875.1 Actinomyces sp. | reverse complement strand
GTGGGTGTGCAGTCCCAGAGTGCACACCCACGCCCGCACCTGCACACTCGCCACAGGCGTAGAACAGAGGGCTCGGCCAGCCGGATACCGACTGGCCGAGCCCTCGTTCAGGTCCTCAGGAACCCTGTCTCACTTGCCCTGGTTGGCGACGGCGGCAATCTTGGCCTCCGCCTCGGGGTCCAGGTAGCGCCCACCCTTCTTGACGGGCTTGAGGGTCTCCTCGTCCAGCTCGTAGACGAGCGGGATACCGGTGGGGATGTTGACGCCGGCGATGTCCTCGTCGGAGATCTCGTCCAGGTGCTTGACGATCGCACGCAGCGAGTTGCCGTGCGCAGCGATCATGACCGTCTTGCCGGTCTTGATCTCCGGGACGATCGTGCCCTCCCAGTAGGGGAGCAGACGCTCGAGCACGTCCTTGAGGCACTCGGTGGCCGGGATCGGCTCACCGGCGTAACGCGGGTCAGAGTCCTGGGAGAACTCGGAGCCAGCCTCGATGGCCGGCGGCGGCACGTCGTAGGAGCGGCGCCACTGCATGAACTGCTCCTCCCCGTACTCGTCGCGGATCTCCTTCTTGTTCTTGCCCTGGAGCGCACCGTAGTGACGCTCGTTGAGGCGCCAGTTGCGCTCAACCGGGATCCAGTGGCGGTCAGCGGCGTCCAGAGCCAGGTTGGCCGTCATGATGGCGCGACGAAGCATCGAGGTGAAGAGCTTCTCGGGGAGGACTCCAGCCTCCTTGAGGAGCTCACCACCGTGGGTCGCCTCAGCGCGGCCCTTCTCCGACAGCGGGACGTCAACCCACCCGGTGAAGAGGTTCTTTGCGTTCCATTCGCTCTCGCCGTGGCGGAGCAGCACAAGGGTGTATGCCATGGTCCTATCCTGCCAGTCCTTGGCTGCCAAGGGCCAGGCCCTGGGTCCGGTACGCGGGTGCGACACCGGCCCAGGGCCTGGGAGGAGTGCAGCCTCGGGTGTGCTGACCGAAGTACTCAGAGCCGTCATCAGCGACGGCGAGGCAGTCAGGCGTTAGCCTGCTCGTAGGCCTCACGGACCTCAGCGGAGATGCGGCCGCGAGCGGAGACCTCGATCCCGTTCTCACGGGCCCACTCACGGATCTTCTGAGTCTCGCCACCGGCTGCGGAGGATGCACGACGGCGACCGGCGGCGCGACGTCCGCCGGTACGGCGTGCCTTGCCGATCCACTCCGCCAGGGACTCGCGCAGAGCGGCGGCGTGCTCGTCGTTAAGGTCAATCTCGTACGTGACCCCGTCAATCCCGAAAGTCACGGTCTGCGTGGCAGGGCCGTTGTCAATGTCGTCCACGAGAATGACCTGAGTCTTTTGCGCCATGATGACTCCTTTACTTGTGCGGCCTGCGCATGATCGCGCAAACCATCGCCCGATCACCACAAATGCTAATGGCATTCGCATATGAACAGCAAGGTCAATAAAGTGCCGACTTTCGTCCCGGACGACAAGATCGGTAATCCGTCAATTCCTCTGCCGACGCCACGCCCTCAGCAACAACAAGACAGGGCATTGAATTGCATCAGCCACTGCGGCGCGTCATTTCCTGCCTGCGTTGCACTTTGCGCTCGCGGCCCACCTGCCACCGCGTCAGCCGCCTCTGGCCTAGCAACTTAGCAAGGGGTGTCATAAGGAGTGGAGACAGTCCGGAACGGCCGCGACTGACCGCACGTCCTCATTGACATCCCGGAAGAATCGGAGCCACCTGTGGGAATCGAACCCACGACCTATTCATTACGAGTGAATCGCTCTGCCGACTGAGCTAAGGTGGCATACTGCGAAAGCAGCGCAGCACACGCTACCGGTGCGGGCCACCGAGCGCAAACCACGAGTCACCGCCGACCACGTGGTCCTGGCCACAGGGCCTGGCTTACGCGGCTGTCTGGCACCTCCGATCCGCACTACCCTCTCGCATGGTCCGTCGTCGAGCCCGACGGCGGAGCGCCCACCGACCTAGGAGGAACGCATGTCCACTCCCCCACCTGCTTCCACCTCAAGCCACGCCCAGGACAAGGGCGACGCCGGCTACAACAAGGCCCTGAAGAACCGTCACCTCCAGATGATTGCCATCGGCGGCTCGATCGGTACCGGGCTGTTCCTCGGTGCCGGCGGCCGCCTGGCCCAGGGAGGTCCTGGTCTCGCGCTGGCCTACGCGGTGTGCGGCGTCTTCGCCTTCCTCATGGTCCGAGCCCTCGGCGAGCTGGCGATCCGACGCCCGTCCTCCGGAGCCTTCGTGTCCTACGCGCGCGAGTTCCTGGGCGAGAAGGGCGCCTACGTCACCGGCTGGTTCTTCTTCCTGGACTGGTCCGTGACCGTCATGGCTGACATCACCGCCGTCGCCCTCTACCTGCACTACTGGACGTCCTTCCAGGTGGTGCCTCAGTGGGTCCTGGCCCTCATCGCCCTGGCGCTGGTCTTCGTGCTCAACATGCTCAACGTCAAGATGTTCGGTGAGGCCGAGTTCTGGTTCGCCCTCATCAAGGTGGCTGCCATCGTGGCCTTCATGCTTGTGGCCATCTGGGCGATCGTGACCGGCGCGCCGGTGGACGGCACGCCCGCAGGCCTGCACAACATCGTTGACAACGGCGGCTTCTTCCCCGAGGGCCTGCCCGCCGTCGTCGCCCTGACGCTCGGCGTCATCTTCGCCTTCGGCGGCACCGAGATGGTCGGCGTGGCGGCCGGTGAGGCCAAGAACGCGGCCACGATCCTGCCCAAGGCCATCAACTCGATGATCCTGCGGATCTTCGTCTTCTACGTCGGCTCAGTGGCCCTCATGGCGATCGTCCTGCCCTACACGGCCTACTCCTCCAACGAGTCCCCCTTCGTTACCTTCTTCTCCGGCATCGGCATCCCCCACGCCGGCGACATCATCCAGGTGGTGGTCCTCACCGCTGCTCTGTCCTCCCTCAACGCCGGCCTGTACGCCACCGGCCGCACCCTGCGCTCCATGGCCGTGGCCGGCGAGGCCCCGAGGATGGCGGCGCGCCTGAACAAGCACAAGGTTCCCTCCGGCGGGATCATCATCACCTCCGCGCTCGGGCTGCTTGGCGTCCTCCTCAACGCCTTCCTGCCCGGCGACGCCTTCGAGATCGTGATGAACCTTGCCGGTATCGGCATCGCCGGAACCTGGTCCGCCATCCTCGTCACCCACCTGGCCTTCCTGCGCCAGGTCAAGGCGGGCGCGGCCAGCCGCCCCGACTACAAGATGCCCGGTGCCCCCTACACCAGCTACCTGGCCCTGCTCTTCTTCGGGATCGTCGTCCTGTCCAACCTCACCTCCTCCTCCGGGCGCTGGACCCTGGCGCTCTTCGCCGTCGTCATCGCCATGATGGTGGCCGGCTGGTACGCCGTGCGCGGCCGGATCCGCGGCGACCTGCTCGACGAGGTCCTGGCTCAGGACGTCGAGACCGTCGAGGAGGCCTGAGCCGTGCGCATCCATGTCACCTACACCGGCGGCACCATCGGGATGGTCGACTCACCCCACGGGCTGGTGCCCGGGGCGGACCTGGAGGGATGGCTCGGCACGCTCCTGGGCGAGAGCGCCTCCGGCCAGGACCTGGGGCGCGAGGCCATCACGCTCACCGCCCTCAGTCCTCTCATCGACTCCTCCAACGCCACCCCGGACTCCTGGCAGCTCGTCATCGACGACCTGCGCGCCACCGCAGCGAGTCCGAACCCACCGGACGCGTTCATCATCCTGCACGGCACCGACACGATGGCCTACACCTCGGCGGCGCTGTCCTACGCCCTGACCGATCTGCCCCAGCCGGTCGTCATCACCGGCTCCCAGCTGCCCTTGGGCGTCGTGGGCTCAGACGCCGCCCCGAATGTCACCGGTGCCCTGCGGGCAGCCGTGAGCGGGAGGGCCGACGGCGTCACGCTCTTCTTCGGCCACCGCCTGCTAGCAGGCAACCGCGCTACGAAGACCAGCTCGTGGGCCTTCCGCGGATTCGACTCCCCCTCAGTCGCCCCCTTGGCACTGACCGGCGCGCCGTGGCAGTGGTCCCAGCCGCTGGCTGGCGCTCGAGGCTGGGACGGTCCTGTCCTGCCCTATGCCCGGCACGACGTCGCTGTGATCGACCTCGTCCCCGGCGTCACCGCCGCCCGGCTCAAGGCGATGGTGAGCCCGCAGCCGGAGGCCGTCATCCTGCGCGCCTTCGGCGTGGGCAACGTTCCCTCCGACGAACCTGGCTTGACCGACGTCATCGCCGACCTCATTGAGGCAGGCGTCGCCGTCGTCGTGACCTCCCAGTGTCACCAGGCCGAGGTGCTGCTGGGGCACTACGAGACCGGGGACGCCATCGCGCGCGCGGGTGCGGTGGGCAGCCGTGACATGACGCTGGAAGCCGTCTACGCCAAGGTGCAGTTCCTGCTCTCCCAGGGGCTGGGAGGAGCGGAGCTAGCGGCCTGGGTCGGGCGGTCCATTGCCGGGGAGCTCACCGAGTCGCGAGGTGCCGAGTCACGCGGCTGAGGCGCGCCCGACCGACCTCCAGATCTCCCATCGACCGCCTGCGCCTCGACCGACCGCCGGATTTGCATGAATCCCATGGTCGGTCGAGGCGCAGGCGGTCGGTCGCATTTTTGGCGGTCGGTCGCGCTCCTGATCAGGCATCTCCACCGGCACTCAGGCGGTCGGTCAAGGCACGGGCGGTCGGTCGTGCTTTGCGTGGTCGGCCGCCGTTTTGGTGGTCGGCCGCTCGCCGGACGTTACTCCCGCCCGCTGCAGACCAGCCCGTCCTCAGGCATGGTGCCTGCCAGGAGATAGGCGTCCACCGCCGTCGTCACGCAGCTGCCGGCGCGACCGTACGCGGTATGGCCGTTGCCCTCCCACGACACCAGGACGGCTGAGTCGAGCTGCTCAGCCAGAGCCTGGCTCCACTGGTACGGCGTCGCCGGGTCCCCGGTGGTCCCCAGCACGAGGATCGGCGCCGCCCCAGAGGCGTGGATCTCGGCACGCTCCCGCGTGGAGGCGTGCCCCCAGGTCTGGCAGTACAGGTCCGAGTAGGCCAGGTCCGCTCCGAAGGTCGGCGAGGCCTGCCTGAGCTGCTCCGCCTCGGCCTGCCAGGTGGCCTGGTCTCCCTCCACCGGGTAGTCCAGGCAGTTGATGGCCGAGATCACCTCGTCACCGTTGCCGGAGTAGGTCCCATCGGTGCTACGTGAGGCCAGGAGATCAGCGATGTACAGCATCGTCGACCCGTCGTTCTGGAGCATGGCCTGGTTGAGCCCCTCAGCAAGCACCGACCAGGACTCGTCCTGGTAGAGCACGCCGATGATCGCGTCCTCCGCCAAGGAATAGGTCAGTGGCCGGTCCGGGTCCGAGGTAGGCACCGGTGAGGTCGCGGCACGCTGCAGGAAGTCGCGCACCTGCTTGACGCCGTTGTCCACCCCACCGTTGAGCGGGCAGCCGTTGCCGGCCTGGCAGTCCTCGACGAAGGCGCGCAGCGCGTTCTCAAAACCCTGGGCCTGCCCCAGCGACATCTCACCCGCGCTCAGCGTCGGGTCGATCGCTCCGTCCAGGACCAGGCGCCCGACGTTGGAGGGGAAGAGCTCGGCGTAGGTCGCCCCCAGGTAGGTGCCGTAGGAGTAACCGAGGTAGGTCAGGACCTCGTCACCCGCCAGGGCTCGCAGGACGTCCAGGTCGCGCGCTGCCGAGATGGTGTCGATGTGGTCGAGCAGCCCTGGGGTCTGGGTGCGCTGCTCGCAGGCGGCCTCGTAACCGGCCGTGTGCTGGACAAGCTGCGCCTGCACCTGCTCGGCGCTGAGACCAGCAGCCGGCGTCTGTCCCTGCCCAGCCCGGTCCTCGTCGAGCTCGGCGTCGGTCAGGCAGTCCACGGCGGTCGAGGCGCCCACGCCCCGCGGGTCGAACCCGACGACGTCGTAGGCCGCGATGAGGTCGTCAGAGAAGTGACCCTCCACCGAGTCCACCAGGGTCAGCCCGCTGCCACCGGGGCCGCCGGGGTTGACGAAGAGCGTGCCCACGGCCTCCTTGGTAGCCGGGCGCTTCTTCAGCGCGATCTGGATCGTCTGCCCGGCAGGCTCGGAGTAGTTCAGAGGAACCTCGGCCACAGCACAGAGGAAGGCCCCGTCCTTGGTCTGCTCGACGTCGTCCCCGTCGTCGCAGGGGTGCCACTGCAGCTGCTGGTCGTAGAACTGCTCCAGCCCTGCAGGGACCGCGGCCGGGGAGCCGCTGGCCGCTACGGCCTTGGGGGCCGACGACGCCGCGGAGCCACCACAGGCCGCCAAGACGCAGGCCAGCAGCGCTGCCACACCGGCCAGGCCAGCGCGCACGCGGCGAGCCGGTGCACGCCGGGCAGGAGTGCCAGGAGTGCTCAGAGCACGCGGGGCGGGAGTCCCGGACACGTCGGGGGCGGTGGTCGTAGGCGGGGAGGTCGTCATCACCCTGGCAGCCTACGGGCGCATCGGCCAGTGGTCACTCCTCCTTCAAGCCGAGCTGCGTCGTCATGGTGCACGACGCAGAACCTCACCACGGGCTGTCAGGGGGCCGTCAAGGCAAGCCCACCGTGGCCAAGGGACCCGAAGAGGCAGAGGGGCTGCCGGCGCCTCCCCGCCAGCGCCCTCGCTCTTACCCTGGTGGACATGACCTCCACCAGCCGTCCTGCGACCACGCCTTCCACCGTCGCGCCCTCCACCACGGACGCGCGCGCCGAGATCAAGAGCTTTCTCACCACGCGCCGGGCCCGCGTCACGCCGGAGATGGTCGCCCTGCCGGCGGGCAGCGGCCACCGACGCGTCCCCGGGCTGCGCCGCGAGGAGGTCGCCATGCTGGCAGGCGTCAGCGTGGACTACTACACGCGGCTGGAGCGCGGGAACATGGCTGGTGCCTCGCAGGAGGTGCTGGAGGCTATCGCCAGCGCCCTGCTGCTGGACGACGCCGAGCGCCACCACCTCTTCGACCTCGCCCGAGCCGTCTCCCCCACCGGCCGGACCAGGCGGCGCAGCCAGCGCCCAGCCCGTCGGTCGGTGCGCCCGGGTGTGCAGTGGATCCTGGAGGCCACACCGAATCCTGTGGCCGTGCGTGACGCCGTCGGCACCTACGTGGCCGCCAATGACCTGGCCCGGGCCCTGTACTCCCCGCTCTTCCTCGACCCGTGCGAGGCGGTGCGCTCCCCGAGCCCCAACATGGTTCGTTTCATGTTCCTGGACGAACGCTCGCGCGACTTCTTCCCCACCTGGGAGCAGGGAGCGGCGGACCTGGTGGCCATGCTGCGCCTGGCGGCGGGAGCCGACCCCACCCATCCCGGCCTCCAGGCGCTCATCGGCGAGCTGTCGACGGCGAGCCGCGAGTTCGCGACCCTGTGGGCGCGCCACGACGTGCGTTACGTGTGCCGCGGGGAGAAGGTCATCAACCACCCTGTGGTTGGCGAGATCCACCTGGCCTACGAGCCGGCGACGATGGGCACCGCCCCTGACCTCACCATGCTGCTGTACGGCATAGAGCCGGGCTCACCCAGCGCTGACGCCCTCGCCATGCTGTCCGCCTGGGCAGCCACCGAGCTCACCCCCGCCCGCGAGCGCGAGGCGATGGCCGGTCACTGAGCGGCGAGTGTGCAGGTGCGACGGCCGGTGTGCAGCCTCGTCCTGCACTGCCGAGGCGCTACCTGCACACTCGCGGGAGGAAAAGCGGCCTTCAGGCCTGCGGGCGAAGCCGGACCATGAGCGCCTCGACCGCCAGCAGCGGCGCCGCGTTGGACCGCAGGCGCTCCCGGCACTCCTCGATCGCCGCGATCCGCTCCAGGGACTGCGGGGCGCCGGTGCTGCGCGCCACCTGCGTCACCACCTCGTCAAGGTCTGTATTGACTCGATCGACGTCCGACCCCATCTGCGTGGCCAGCACGTCGCGGTAGAAGGACAGCAGGTCGACCATCGCCCGGTCCAGGACGTCGGTGCGGGCACGCCTGGCCCGCCGCTTCTGGTCCTCCTCCAGCTGCCTGACCTGGGCGCGCAGCGCCGGGGGAACCTTGGCGTCCCCCTCCATGCCCAGCGCACGCAGGAGCTCGGCCTTCTCGGCAGCGTCACGCTGCTCGGTGGCCTCCTTCGCCTCGGCCTCAGCGCTGTCCACGAGCTCGGCGGCTGCCAGCACGGCGTCCCCGACGCTGCGCAGGCTCACCGGCGCCAGCAGGAGCCGACGGCGTCGCTCCCAGGCGCCGGGGTCGGTCGCCAGGTGCCGGGCGAGGCCGATATGGGACTGGCTGGCCCTCGCAGCCCTGGCCGCCAGGACGGGGTCCGCCCCGTCACGGCGCACCAGCAGCTCGGCGACGGCGTGCGCCGGAGGGATCCGCAGGGTCACCAGGCGGCAGCGTGAGCGGATGGTCGGCAGGACGTCGTCAGCCGAGGGCGTGCACAGGATCCATACCGTCTGGGTCGGGGGCTCCTCGACAGACTTCAGCAGCACGTTCGTGGTGCGCTCGACCATGCGGTCGGCGTCCTCCACGAGGATGACGCGCCAGCGCCCGGTCCAGGGGCGACGCTGAGCCTCACCGATGAGCTCCTTGACCTCCTCCATCGCGATGAGGAGCTTGTCCGTGGCCAGGCGAACCACGTCGGGGTGGGATCCGCTCATGACGTCCCGGCAGGCCTTGCACTGCCCGCACCCGGGCTGCGGCCCGGTGCACTGCAGCGCAGCCGCGAAGGCCCTAGCCGCGTTCGAGCGCCCGGAGCCGGGCGGGCCGGTCACGAGCCAGGCGTGAGTCATGGCCGAGATGTCCGCACCACCCTGACCGCCACCGCCCTGCCAGACCTGCGCGTCCCGCGCCGCCCCCGCACCCTCGCGCTCCAGGGCGCTGACCCGCGCTGCAGCAGCGGCTGCCTGGAAGGCGCTCACCACCTGCTCCTGACCGACGACGTCCTCCCACACGCTCATCGTCCCGCCTCCGCCTCACCGTGGGCCGCCGCTAAGGCGCTCAGAGCAGCCCAGGCGCCGCGCGCCGAGTCAGGGACCTGGCTGCAGGCAGCCTCCGCCCTGGAGCGGATCAGCCCGGCCACCGCGGCCGTCACCTGCGCGGCGACCTCCTCGACACCGCGATCGGCGTCAATGACGACGAAGCGTTCCGGCTCCGCCGCCGCCAGCGCCAGGAACTCCTCGCGCAGGGCGACGTGGAAGGAGCCAGGCTCACGCTCCAGGCGGTCCAGGGCGGCTCGCTGCCCCGCGCGACGCGCCGCGATCCCGGGCTCGGCGTCCAGCAGGATGGTCAGGTCCGGCAGCAGTCCCTGGGTGGCCCACAGAGACAGGTCACGGACCTCCTGCGGCCCGAGGCTGCGAGCCGCCCCCTGGTAGGCGACCGAGGAGTCGAGGTAGCGGTCCGTGACGACGACGGCGCCCCTGGCCAGGGCCGGGCGCACCAGGGTCTCCACGTGGTGGGCCCGGTCTGCGGCGTAGAGCAGCGCCTCGGCTCGCGCCGAGACCTCGCCCCCGTGCAGCAGGAGCCGGCGGATCTCTACGCCCAGCTCGGTTCCGCCGGGCTCGCAGGTGACCAGGCAGTCAATCCCCGAGGCCTCCAGCAGACCGCTCAGACGGTTGATCTGGGTGGTCTTGCCGACGCCGTCGCCGCCCTCGAGGCTGAGGAACAGGCCTGGCCCAGGGCGGGGGCCGGTGGCGGCGGGCAGGTCACGGTGCTCGTGGGTCACGGCGCCAGGGTAGCCGGAGGGTGGGACACGAATCTGCCCTCACCAGGCACCTGGACCGGCTGCGACCAGCGGCTAGACCCGGGCCAGGGCCTCGGCCTCAGACCTGCGGGAGGAGGCCCGCACGGTGAGCCCCGGGGTGCGCGAGCGCACGGTCTGGCTCACGCCGTCGTCCAGGTAGTCCACGAGGAGGCGGGTAGCCGTCTGCGCCATGGCCCCGGGGTCGCGGTGCACCGCGGTGATCGGAGGATCGAGCAGCCGCAGGACCGAGGAGTCCTCCAGGGAGACCACGGCGACGTCCGTGCCGACCTGCAACGCCGAGCGCCGCAGCTCGGCGACGCCGCCGACGGTGAGGACCTCGTTGTCGTAGATGATCGCGTCAGGCACGCGGCGCCCACCCATGAGCTCGGCGGTGGCCTGGCCGCCCGAGCGCTCGGTGTAGTCCACCGCCTGGTCCACCATGATCTCGACGCCGGCCCGCCGCCCCGCGCTGGACAGGGCAGTCGAACGACGGGCGTTGTGCAGCACGCTCGCCGTGCCGCACACATAGGCGATGCGCTCGTGCCCCTGCTCCACCAGGTGGGTCAGGACGCCGTCGATCATCCCCTCCTCGTCCCCCAGGACCGAGGGCATGCCGGAGGTGTCCACCTCACCGACCAGCACGTAGGGCAGGGCCAGCTCGGCCAGGAGCGGCAGGCGCTGGTCCTCACTGCGAGGATCGACGACGACCACGCCGTCCACACGTCGCTGCGACCACCAGGTGCGGTAGGTGGCGATCTCCTCCGCCGGGGTCTCGACGATCTGGAGGACCAGGGACATGCCGGCGCGGGTCAGCTCACCCTGCATCCCGACGATGAACTCGAAGAAGAAGCGCTCGGCGGACACCGCGGTGCTCGGCCGGGCGATGACCAGCCCCAGCGCGCCGGCGCACGAGGCGGACAGCGCCCGCGCGGCGACGTTCGGGGTCCAGCCCATCTCGTTGGCGACGGCGACGATGCGCTGACGGGTGGACTCCGAGACGCCAGGACGACCGTTGAGGGCGAAGGAGACAGCAGAGGGAGAGACACCGGCGACCTCGGCGATGTCCTTGATCGTAGGACGCTGCATGGTACCAGTATGCCAATACTGATCCGCTTATTCCACCGCTGACAAACGGCTTGACCTCGCTTCTAATGCGCTTTAGTGTGGGGCCTCGCCGCAGCCCCTTGACCGGCTGTGGCGGACCATCTCCTGCCGCCAACGGAGGCCGCTGTGCACGACAACCGCCCGATGCTCCTCAAGCACATCGATCGCATCCTGGACGAACGGGTGCGCCCAGCCGTGACCCAGGTGGTGGCCCCCCTCGACGTCGAGTCCTGGGCCGTGACCGACCTCACCGGCCCCGTGGCCGGAGTTGAGGGAGCCGGGGAGCCGGTTCCCGTGTCCGTCGGCCTGGACCCCGCCACGCCCTACACTCCCTTCTCTCTGCCCGGCACCTGGGGCCCGGCCTGGGGCACCACCTGGTTCCGCCTGGGCGTGACCGTGCCCGAGCAGCTGCGCCAGGCGCACCTGGAGCTGGACATCGACCTGGGCTGGGCGGACCACTCCCCCGGCTTCCAGTGCGAGGGCGCGGTGCGCACCCCGACGGGCACGGTGCTCAAGGCCGTCAACCCGCGCAACCGCTGGGTCCCGGTGCGCCCGGAGGACCTGGATGAGAGCGGCCGCCTCACCCTCTACCTGGAGGGCGCCTCCAACCCCCTGGTCCTGGACATCCACCCCTTCCTGCCCACCGACGAGGGCTCACGCTCCACCCAGTCCCACGAGCCGATCTACACCTTCCGCACTGCCAACCTCGTGCTGGTGCACGATGAGGTCCGCGCTCTCGCCGCGGACCTGGACACCTTGCTCGGCCTGGCCCGCACCCTGCCCGAGGACTCCCAGCGCGCCTGGAAGATCCTGCTCGGCACGAGCCAGGCCGTTGACCAGCTCGACCTGGCTGACGTCCCCGGCACCGCCGCTGACGTGCGCTCGCTGCTGGCTCCCCTTCTGGCCGTGCCAGCAGGCCCGGAGGCCATCACGCTGGGCGCGATCGGTCACGCTCACATCGACTCCGCCTGGCTGTGGCCGGTGCGCGAGACCCGCCGCAAGGTGGCCCGCACCCTGTCCAACGTCATCCGTCTGCTCGACGACGGCTCCCCCATGGTCTTCGCCCTGCCCGCCGCCCAGCACGTGGCCTGGGTCCAGGAGGACGACCCGGCCCTGTTCGCCCGCGTCAAGGAGTACGTGGCCGCGGGCAAGATCGTGACGGTGGGAGGATCCTGGATCGAGCCCGACGCCGTCCTGCCTTCCGGGGAGTCGCTGGCGCGCCAGCTGACCGAGGGCACCTCCTTCTTCCGCGACGAGCTGGGGGCCACCTGCCACGAGATCTGGCTGCCGGACTCCTTCGGCTACTCCGGCTCCCTGCCCCAGATCGCCCACCTGGCCGGCTACGACAACTTCCTGACCCAGAAGATCTCGTGGAACCAGGTAGATGTCTTTCCCCACCACACCCTGTGGTGGGAGGGCATCGACGGCACCCGGATCTTCACCCACTTCCCCCCGGCCGACACCTACGGCGCCGAGGTCAGCGCCGAGCAGCTCGCCCACGCGGAGAAGAGCTTCAAGGACAAGGGCCGCGCCTCCACCGAGATGTTCCTCTACGGCTACGGCGACGGCGGTGGCGGCCCCGTGCGCGAGATGCTCGAGCGCATCGAGCGGGCCAGGGACCTGTCCGGTGTCCCGAAGATCGAGCACATGTCCTCCCAGGACTTCTTCGAGCGCGCACGCGAGGAGTACCCCGACGCGCCGGTGTGGGTCGGTGAGCTCTACCTGGAGAAGCACCGCGGCACCCTGACCAGCCAGGCCAGGACCAAGCGCGGCAACCGCGAGGCCGAGGCGGCCCTGCGTGAGGCCGAGACCTGGTGCACCACCGCCTGGGTACGCGGGCTCCTGGACGCAGACGCCTACCCTGCCGCCCTGCTCCACCAGCTGTGGCGCACCACCCTGCTGTGCCAGTTCCACGACATCCTTCCTGGCTCCTCCATCGCCTGGGTCTACGAGGACGCCGAGGTGGCCCAGGCCCAGGTCATCGCCACCGCCCGCGCCCTGGCAGCCCAGGCTCGTGCCGCCCTGGCCGACGGCGTGCCCGCCAGCCTGCTGAGCGAGCCCTTGCCTCAGGCGCCACGCGGCGAGCTGCCCCAGGCCCCCGAGCCGGTCCGCCAGGCCACCCGGGCCGAGCGCTCCGCCCGCCTGGTCTTCAACACCGCGCCGGTGGCCCGCCGTGTGGAGGGGGTGGAGGTGCCGCCTCTCGGCTCCGCCGTCATCCCTGCCAGGCCGCGCCCCGCCAGCCCGGCACGCGCCGAGCGCACGGGCGAGGGCGGCGTCCTGGAGCTCGGCACCACCCGCGTCACCTTCGACGCCACCGGCGCCATCACCTCGCTGCTGCTGCCCAGCGCCGACGGCACCACCCAGGAGGTCGTCCCGCCGGCCCAGCGCCTGGGCGTGCTCCAGCTGGCCAACGACTTCCCCAACGAGTGGGACGCCTGGGACCTCGATCCCTTCTACCGCAGCTCCATCCACGAGCTGCCCGGCACGCTCCGCGAGGTCGCCGTGGTCGACGGCGTCGCGCAGGCCGTCGTCGACGTCACCTTCGGCTCCTCGACCGCCCGCCTGACCTGGCGCCTCGACCCTGACAGCACGGCCCTGGACGTCACGGTGGAGGTCTCCTGGCACGAGACAGAGAAGGTCCTCAAGCTCGCCTTCCCGGTAGACGTGCACACTGACGAGGCCACTTACGGCGCCCAGTTCGGGTACCTGCGCCGCCCCACCCACGAGAACACCTCCTGGGACGCCTACCGCTTCGAGGTCTGCGCCCACAAGTGGCTGCAGATCGGGGAGGAGGGCCGAGGCCTGGGCATCGTCAACGACGCCACCTACGGCTGGGACGTCACGCGTCACGCCCGCACCGGTGGAGCCACCTGGTCCCTCGTGCGCGCCACGCTGCTGCGCTCGGCCCGCTACCCCGACCCCGATCAGGACCAGGGCGAGCAGGTCTTCCGCTTCGGCCTGCTGGAGGCGGCCAACGCCGTCCCGGCTCGCGAGGAGGCCTACCGCCTCGACCTGCCGGTGCGCGAGCTGGCCGTGGGGAGCGACGCCGTCGCCCTGGCCCCGCTGGTGGAGGTCACCGGCGCGGTCGTCGAGTCCGTGCACGCCGCTGACGACGCCTCCGGGGACGTGCTCGTGCGCCTGTACGAGGCCGACGGGCACCGCAGCCGCGTGACGCTGCGTGCCCCGGAGCTGCGCGAGGCCATCGGCACGGACCTGCACGGTACGCCCTCAGGCGAGCTCGGTGTCCAGGTCACGCCGGTGGACGGGCAGGAGGCCACCTGGGCCTTCGAGCTGCACCCCTTTGGTATCGCCACCATCCGTCTGCGCTCAGAGAGGAGCCACTGACATGCGTTTCGGAGTCAACTACACCCCTAGGGTGGGCTGGTTCCACTCCTGGTTGGACCTGGACCCGGCCCTCGTGGCCCAGGACATGGCGACGATCCGCTCGATCGGAGCCGATCACGTGCGGGTCTTCCCGCTGTGGCCGCTGCTGCAGCCCAACCGCACACTCATCCGGCCCGCCGCCGTCGACGACGTCATGCGGGTGGTCGACCTGGCCGGCGAGGCCGGGCTCACGGTGACCGTGGACGCGCTCCAGGGCCACCTGTCCTCCTTCGACTTCCTGCCGTCATGGGTAAGTACCTGGCACGAGCGCAACCTGTTCACCGACCCCGAGGTGGTCAGCGGCGAGACCGCGCTGGTGCGCACCCTGGCCCGCGAGCTCTCCCAGCGCCCGCACGCCGAGGGCCTGAGCGTGGGCAACGAGTTCATCCAGTTCGCGGCCTCACGCCACCCTTCGGCCGCCCCGATGACCGCGGCCGATGCACGCAGCTGGCTGGAGACGATGCTGGGCGCAGCCCGCCAGGAGTGGGAGAGCGGGTGCCTGACCCACTCCTTCGACGACGACCTGTGGTTCGACGACTCCCACCCCTTTGGCCCTGAGCACGCGGTGAGCCTGGGCGACCTGACCACCGTGCACTCCTGGGTCTTCATGCAGGTCGGGCCCCGCTACGGTGAGGGCCATCCCGCTCTCACGCTCTTTGCCCGCTACCTCGTGGAGCTGGCCCGGGCCTGGGGCGCGCCGGGACGCCAGGTCTGGCTCCAGGAGGTCGGTGCACCGGTCACCCACGTCCCGCCTGCTGCGGCGCCTGACTTCCTGCGTGAGACCATCGCCCACCTCACGGGGCTGGACGGCCAGCCGGCCGCCCAGGACCTCGCGGCGGTGACCTGGTGGTGCTCCCACGACGTCTCCCGGGACCTGGCGGACTTCCCCGAGCTGGAGCACTCGCTGGGCCTGATCGCCTCCGACGGTACCGTCAAACCCGTAGGCGAGGCCTTCCGGGACACGGTCCGTGAGGTCCACGAGCGGCAGGAGGCGACGTCGTCGCCACCCACCCAGGCCGCCGGGAGCGAGGTCCCCTTCCTCACCCTGCCCACAGCCGACCCGGCCCACCGCTCGGCCACCGGCCCACGCTCGGACCTGTTCGACCAGTGGGTCCGCCTGGCCACCAGCGGCCCGGCCCCCTCGCTTCGGCTTCCCTGAGGCCGAGCGGTGCGGGGCGCCACGGGGCTCGCCGCACCGCAGCGCCAGGTACTCACGCCTTTCAGATCACAGTCTGGTTACATCTGGTGCATCTCGACTAAACCGATGTAGTATCGGTTCCGTCATCTGACATATACCCACCACTTCAACGATGAAGGGATTTTCGATGATCCTCTCCCGGCGCAACGCACTCATCGGCCTGTCGGTCGCCACTGCCGCCACGCTGGCGGCCTGCACGGGATCCAACGGCTCCGGCTCCTCCTCGGGCTCGGGTGCCTCAGCAGGTTCCGGCAAGCTGTCTGGTGAGATCACCTTCCAGACCTGGTCACTGAAGAACGAGAAGTTCACCCCCTACTTCGAGGCCCTCATCAAGGACTTCCAGGACCAGAACCCTGGCACCACCATCAACTGGATCGACCAGCCTGGTGAGGGCTACGAGGAGAAGGTCCTCCAGCAGGCCAACTCCGGCGAGCTGCCGGACGTCATCAACATCCCCGAGGGCTTTGCCTACAAGCTCGCCAAGGTCTCCCAGATCGTCAACCTCAAGGCCGCTGACGAGGCCCTGCTGACCAGCTACGTCCAGGGCGCCGTCGACGCCTACACCTACGACGACGTCGAGGGCGGCACCTTCGGCTACCCGTGGTACCTGGGCACCGACGTGTGCTGGTGGAACACCGAGATGCTGGCCACAGCAGGCCTGGACATGGCCAACGCCCCCACCGACCTGGACTCCTACCTCCAGTGGTGCAAGACCGCGGCCGCCAAGGGCGTCCGCCTCCAGGCCAAGATGCCGACCATCACCGACCTCAAGGACTACGGCGCCGACATCTTCGACGGCGAGAAGTTCACCTTCGCCAACGACAAGGCCGCCGAGATCCTGGACAAGTTCGTCGAGATCTACAAGGCCGGGGCCGCCCCCTCCGAGATCCTCAACGACAACTACACCGGTGACGCCGCCATGTTCACCCAGGAGAAGGTCGGTTACACCACCGCCACCGGCTCCTTCGTGACCCAGCTGACCAACGACGCCCCGAACCTGCTGGACAAGGTCGACTGCTCCCCGCGCTTCACCAACCCGCCGCTGTACATCCAGGGCCTGTCGGTCTCCGCCGGGTCGAAGAACCCCGACCTGGCCCTCGCCTTCGCGCAGTTCGCCACGAACAACGCCAACCAGGTCGAGTTCGTCAAGCTGGCCCGGGGCTTCATGCCCGGCACCGTCGAGGGCAACGAGAACCCCGACTCCTTCACCGGTGACGTGGACTCTGAGCTGATGAAGAAGGCCATGGACCTGGCTGCCGCTGCGATGCCCAAGGCTGAGCTCACCAAGCCGATCAGCTACAGCGACGACATGCAGGCCTACGTCCAGCAGCAGATCGCGCTGGCCCTCAAGGGCGACATCTCCTCCAAGGAGGCCCTGGAGGCTGGGCAGACCTACTGCAACAACAACCTGAGCGAGTGACCAGGTCGCCGAGGGGCGGGCCGGTGGCCCGCCCCTCGGCCCCTCTTCAGCACGTGCGCCCGCGCACCATCGTTGGACGGAGACAGAACATGAAACTGAGTCGGCACCTGACCCCCTACCTGCTCCTGCTTCCCGCAGCGCTGTGGGTCCTGGTCTTCTCGCTGTGGCCCTTCCTCAACACCATCGTCCTGTCCTTCACCAACGCCCGGCCCCTGCGCCCGGCAGGCTTCGTCGGGCTGGAGAACTACGCCAAGATCCTTGACGACCCCCAGGTCGGCTACGCCCTGGTCACCTGCGCGGTCTACGTCATCGCCTGCGTGCCGCTCCTGACCTTCCTGCCCCTGCTGCTGTCCCTGCTGATCTCCAAGTGGATGCCCGGGATGTCCTTCTTCCGCACCGTCTACTACTTCCCGGTCATCGCCTCGGTCGTGGTCGTGGGCATCATCTGGTCCTGGATGTTCGACTCTCGCGGCGTGGTCAACCAGTCCATCGAGTTCCTCGGCGGCACCGGGATCGACTTCCTGACCAACCGCTGGTGGATCCTCGTGGTCTCCATCCTGCTGACCACCTGGAAGGGCCTGGGCTACTACATGGTGGTCTACCTGGCCGCCCTGGGGAACATCGGCCGTGACCTCCACGAGGCCGCGGCGCTGGACGGGGCCGGTGCCTGGCGCCGCTTCTGGTCCATCACGGTCCCGGGCGTGCGCGGAGCCATGCTGCTCATCTCCGCCCTCATCACCACCTCGGCCATGAGGATCTTCTCCGAGATCTACATCCTGACCAACGGATCGGGCGGCCCCGGCGGACAGGCCATGAGCCTGGTCATGCTCATCCAGCGCAAGGGATCGGGCCTCGACGGCCAGCTGGGCTACGCCTCGGCGCTGTCCGTCATGCTCTTCTTCCTCACCATCGGCCCGCTGCTGCTGACGGCCTTCCTCAACAACGGCACCGATATTGCCGCCATGCGCACCGCCGCACGCCAGCGCAAGGCTCACAAGAAGGCGCTGCGAGCCGCCAGGGCCAGGGCCCGCGAGGGCATGGCCGCCCGTGGCACCCGCACCAGCCAGCCCGAGGCCTCCCAGGCCGGGCCCGCCACCTCCTCCCAGACCTCACCCGCCCAGCCCACCCAGAACACGGAGGCCCAGGCATGAGCACCACAGCCACGCTCTCCAAGCCCTACAAGGACCGTTTCTGGCGCCGCAAGGGCGAGTCTGACTTCCTCAAGCCCACGGTCAGCGGCGCCGTCGTGCGCTACGCCCTGCTCATCATCATCGCGATCATCGCGGTCTTCCCCTTCCTGTGGCAGCTGTCCACCTCCCTCAAGGGGTCGATGGAGGACATCTACGCCTTCCCGCCCAACCTCATCCCGAGCCACCCCACGCTGGAGCACTACGGCACCGTCTCCCACACGATCCCGATCGTGAAGTACGCCTGGCACTCGCTGCTGGTGGGCGTGGCCACGGTGGTCAGCCAGGTCTTCTTCTGCACCTGCGCCGGCTACGCCCTGGGCGTGCTCAAGTTCAAGGGCAAGGCCGTCTTCTTCGCCCTGTTCCTGTCCACCCTGCTGCTGCCCGGTGAGGTCACGCTGACCAGCCAGTACCTCACGGTCAAGTCCCTCGGCTTCGCCAACAGCCTCGTGGGAGTCTTCCTGCCCGGCGCGATCGGCGCGATCAACGTCCTGCTCATCACCACGGCCTGCTCGATGATCCCCAAGGACATCATCGAGGCCGCCGAGATCGACGGCGCCACCACCTGGCAGCGCATCCGCCACATCGTGTGGCCCAACATCCGCGGCATGGTCACCGTGGTCGCCCTGTTCTCCTTCATCGGCGCCTGGGACGACTTCCTGTGGCCCCTGGTGGTCCTGTCCGACCCGGAGAAGTACACCCTGACCGTGGGAATGCAGTACCTGCAGTCGAACTTCGGCTCCAACCCGCGTGTGGTGGCCGCCGGCACGGTCATCGCCCTCATCCCGGTCATCGTCCTGTTCGCCCTGGCTCAGAAGCAGTTCTTCAAGGGCGTCCAGGAAGGTGGCGTCAAGGGGTGACCCCCGCGAGCCCGCTGAGCGCCAGGGTGCCCGACCAGGCACCCTGGCGCTCGCCGTCTGACACCCCCTTCAGTGCGCCCCTGCCCCTGCCACCGACAAGGAGCCTGGGCCATGTACAGTCCTGATCCCACGTGCGTCCTGGAGCTGCCCGGGGAGCTGCCGGGCTGCTGCACGCTGGCGTGGCCCTGCGCGAGGCGGGCGGGCCGCCGGTGGTGGCCGTGGTCGTGGCCGGTCGACCTCATGTCCTGACTGACGTCTTGGAGGAGGCAGACGCCGTCGTCTGGGCGGGGTACCCCGGTCCCTTCGGCGGCGAGGCGATCGCGTAGGCGCTGACCGGTCAGGCCGGTCTGACGGGGCGGCTGCACATGCTCCTGCCGCACGCTACCGGTGCCCTGCCGACTCATCATGACGACCGCTGGCCGTCCCGTGACGTCTACCGCGACTGCCCGGAGCCCGTGCTGGTCCCCTTTGCCGCGGGAGGCACCAGCAGAGGTGGCTCCCGACCGGTGCTCACGTGCAAGGCCGTCGAGGCAGGCCGGCTCCACGTTGAGGTCACTGTGCAGGGCGCTGACAGGCACCGGGAGGTGCTCGTCCTCCTTGGCCGGCGCAACGGTGGGGGCGTCGTTCCTCGGTGCGAGGAGACGCTGGCCTTCACCACCGCCGTCCCGCAGGCCGCGGGCGCGGTGAGGTGGCAGCTGGAGCTGGCGGCCGACGTCGTCGAGACCGACGAGGGGCGGCTGCGCGAGATCTGGCTGGCTCCCCGCCAGGCCGGCGAGGAGCCAGAGCGTGTCCGCGTGGGTTGAGGCTGCACTCGCCGCCGCCACGCCGTCCTCCGCCCACCCCCGTCGCTTCAGGCTCCAAACCCTCCACACCCACCCCACCGGCCACACAACCCCCTCACTTCAGGCCCGCAACAGTCAATCCCCACGCCCACCGCAACCACACCGACGGTCCACGGCCTAAAACGACGGAAGGTGGAGGCAAGAGCAGCGCACAGGCCAGGCCTCCTACACCGGCAACCGACCGCCCACAGCCTGAAACGACGCGCCAGACCAACCCACAACCCCCACACCGACCGTCCACGACCTAAACCGACAACCTGGACGCACCTGCACCCCTGTCGCTTCAGGCCCCAAACCCTCCACACCCACCCCACCAACCCCACCGATCCCTCACTTCAGGCCCGCAACAGTCAAACCCCACACCCACCACAACCACACCGACTGTTCCCCGCCTAAAACGACGACGAAGGGAAACCACAGACGCCCACACCGACTGTCCACGACCTAAAACGACGGGAGCGGAGAGTGAGCACGGAGGCAATCAGCACGGGGCTTGACCGGGGACAGGACTGAGCACGGAGAGCGACTGTCCACGACCTAAAACGACGGGACGAGAGATGAGGGCCACAGGATCGTCCTGGTTCACCGCCACACCGCCGGCACACGCCTGTCACGCAGCGCCGCCAAGGCTCGTGCTTCATGCTCCTACTCGACATCACGGCTCCCAGGTGACATCATGTGTACGGGAACTAAACCCTTTAAGTAGTTCCCACCCACTCCTGACACAGCAACGGAGCTGATATGCCCCTTTTCTCATCGAGAAGTGTACGGTCTAGGCGGTTTTTTGCCGTTGGAGCAGCCCTCGCCCTCGGCGCCGGCGCACTGGCATCAACCGCAACAGCAGCAGACTCTTTCCCGCCCTCTGGCGACCAGGCCCTGGCCAGCGCCCAGCCACGCTTCGCCGGCTACCGGGTCCAGGACATCCGAGACTGGTCCCCACAGTCCGACCCCTTCGCCCAGGACCTCAGGGCCGAGGTCCCGCTCCAGACCCGCGTCCAGGCACCGGCCCAGACGCAGGTCAAGCCTTCCCTGGACGGCAAGGCCGAGGTCATGCTCATGCAGGGCGACTACGGCAACTCCTTCTTCAACACCCCGACCTACAACAACGACTACACGGAGAACACGCTCGGCTTCTGGCAGTACACGGACTACTTCTCTCCCTGGCACGGTGCCGCGACGGCCTCCACGCCGGACTCCCTGTACGACCCGACCAGCTCCGACTGGCGCAACCGCGGCTTCGAGTTCGGTGTCGTCAACATCCCGAACCCGGCCTACACCAACGCCGCCCACCGCAACGGCGTGAAGTCCATCGCCACGATCTACTTCGATCCCGCCTTCCGCCCAGGCCTGACCTTCGCGGAGATGTTTGACAAGGACCCCGAGTCTCAGGGCTACGTCATCGCGGACAAGCTCATCGAGATGGCGAGGTACTACGGCTTCGACGGCTACTTCCTCAACCAGGAGGAGCCCGGCACGGACCCCAGCGAGTTCAAGCCCTTCATGTCCTACCTGACCAGCCAGGGCCTGTGGACACAGTGGTATGACACCAACTCCACCTTCGACGACTCCAAGCGTGCCTGGCTCAAGGACGACGAGCACGGTCAGATCCACACCTCGGTCTTCGTCAACTACGAATGGCCCTGGTACGTCGACGAGTTCCTCGGCTACGCACAGCAGACCGGAACTGACCGGTACAAGGAGGTCTTCGTCGGGGTCGAGGCCAACCAGGCCAAGTTCTCCGGCGCCCACGCCTCCGCCAAGTACCTTCCCCTCCTCTACGACCAGGCCACAGGCAGCCCGAAGACCTCCATCGCCCTGTTCACACCCTCGGACTACTACCAGCGAGGTCTGGACGACGACGTCAAGGTCGCCGGTTACGACCGTCCCCTCATGCAGACGCCCGACTTCCAGTGGATGATCCACGACCGCGAGCGCATGTACTTCTCCGGCGTCACCCAGGACGTCACGGACACCGGCACCAAGGAGGGCTACTCGCGCGCTGACGTCGGCGTGGCTGACGCCTCCGGCTGGGTGGGGGTCGCTGACTTCACTCCCGCTCGCTCCGTCATCGGCGGGACACAGTTCTTCTCCACCTTCAACACCGGCCACGGCGTGGCCCGGTGGACCGACGGCGTCCAGACCTCCTCCGAGCAGTGGGGCAACATCAACGAGCAGTCAATCCTGCCGTCCTGGCAGTGGTGGATCACCGGGGCCGACGGCGCCACGGCCCAGCCCGCGCTCACGGCGGACTTCGACTACGGCACGCAGGAGGCCCGCAAAGACACCGCAGGGGCCGAGACCTCCGCTCCCTTCACTCCCGTGGGTGCCTACGACGGCGGATCCTCGCTCGTCGTGCACGGCGAGCTCCAGGACCGAGCCACCCTGCGCCTGTTCCGCACCGACCTGACGGTCACTGCCTCCAGCCGGGTCGAGGTCGTGGCCCGCACTGTGACGGGAGAGCCAGCCCTCGCGCTCGGTGTCGTCGACAAGGATGACCCAACCACCATCCAGACCGTGGCGCTCACCGCCTCAGGCACCGACGCCAACGGCTGGACCACCTACACCGCCGACCTGTCCGAGCGCGCTGGCTCAACCCTGTCCACCCTCGCCCTCGTCCTGGAGGGCCAGGGCCAGGTGCAGGTCAACGTCGGTCGCCTGTCCCTGACCGACGGCGCCGCGGCACCCGCTGCTCCCAGCGCTCTGGCTACGGAGCACCTCTACGCCGACGGCCAGGCGGAAGTCACCTGGCAGGCTGGCGCTTTCACGGACGTCGACTACTACGAGCTGAGCGCTCGTCGTGCTGACGGCTCGCTCACAGCTCTCGGTTCGACCTTCGGTTCGCGCTTCTACGTCAAGGACCTCAAGGCCGACGGCCCGGTTGACCTGCAGCTGGTCGCCGTGGGCAAGGACGGTCAGCGCTCGGCGCCTGCCAGCCTGAGCATCGACCCGGCCCGGGGCGTCTCCAGTCTCACGGCGACCCCTGCCGAGGGAGCAAGCGGCGCCCAGGCCCTCACCGTCTCCTTCCATGGAGCCGAGGGGGCCAACGGATACCGCGCCCATCTGGCGCTGACCTCGACCGGCTGCCAGGACGACGCGCTGTCCTGGGACCGCACGCTCACGGGCAGCGAGCTGACCACCACCGAGGACGGCAGGATCCAGGCCACGCTCACCGTGCCCTACCGGGAGGGACGCGACTACGACCTCACGCTGGTGCCGCTTAAGGACGGCAAGGAGGTTTCCGGGGCCCTGCCGATCTCGCTGCGCGCCTCGCTGCCTGACCAGTGGGCGCAGCCCCTGCCTGCCACGGACGTCTCCGTTGCCGGCTCCGCCCTCCGCCTGCGTTCCCCCTCCCCTCGTGACTGGCACGTCATCACCGTGACGACGACGCAGGGCACCAAGGTCTTCACCGCCACCCGTGGTGAGGGAGGCCTGGGCGTGGACGCGACCAACGAGCACCTCCACGAGCCGATCGATCTCAGTCCCTACCTGAGCGACGGCGCAGGAACCCTGGAGATCCGGCTGACGGACTACGCCGGCAACGTCTCTGAGCCTACGGTGGTCACGATCGTCAGCGGCGAGCAGAGCGAGGTCAGGGCCCCGGCTGAGGTGCGTGAGCAGACCTGCGAGCCGGCCCCGATCGAGGACCCGGAGGACCCGGCGCCCTCAGAGCCCGAGGACCCGGACAAGCCAACCACCGAGCCCGAGGACCCGGACAAGCCAACCGCCGAGCCGACCAGCGAGCCGACTCAGGGCGGCGCCGCACCCACGCCGACTGCTCAGCCCAGCAGCGCCAAGGACAAGGGTTCCAAGGTCAGGAAGACCAGCCTGGCCAAGACCGGCACCGAGGCCTCGATCGGCCTGGTGGCGCTGACGATGGTCGGCGGCGGGCTCGTCCTGCTGCGCCGCCGTCGCTCTGAGGTCTAGGCGCGCGCCGAGACCTGACCTGCCAGACAGGCAGACGGGGCCGGGTGGCCGGGACGTCCCTCGAGGGCGTCTCGGCCACCCGGCCCCGTCTGCGCTCGGGTCGACCAGCCGTTCCTGTGCAGCCACAGGGCTGAGGAGAGCGCACAGCCCTTCCAACTGGTTTGTCAATTCCCTCAAATCGCGAACCGCACCCGCCCACGCGACCTCAAGCACCTCACCTCCCGAGGCAACGTGTCGCAACCCACATTGCAGGCACTGGACATAAGTCCCATAGGTTTCTTTTTCATTTTTGCACAAACGTACTATTTCTTAGCGAGAACCCCTTGTGGATCTGACATCAATTGGTACGGTTGTACTACTCGCGGAGGCACAGAGGCCTCCCACCCTAAGCACAACGCCGTGCTGGAGATGAGACCCATGAAGCTATCTGTCGCCTCAGAGATTGGTGAGCTTGAGACCGTCATCCTTCATCGCCCTGGCAGGGAGATGGAGCGGCTCACCCCCGACAACAAGGACTCCCTGCTCTTCGACGACGTCCTGTGGCTCGAACGCGCTCAGCAGGAGCACGACCAGTTCGCCGCCACCCTCAGGAAGCGAGGAGTCAACGTCCTGTACCTCCAGGACCTGCTCACCGACACCCTCCGCGTCCCTGAGGCCCGCGAGCTCCTGCTCGACGGCTCCCTCGGAGCCGACCTCACCGGCTGTGCCGCCGCCCGCGTCGTCCGCGAGTGGGCGCAGGAGGCCCCCGCAGAGACCATCGCCGAGATGCTCATTGCCGGCATCACCAAGGCAGAGCTGCTCGAGCAGGTCACCCAGGTCCCCTCCCTCGTGCTCTCCTCCTTCGAGGACGAGGACCTCCTCCTGTCGCCCCTGCCCAACCACCTGTTCACCCGAGACACCTCAAGCTGGATCTACGGCGGAGTCTCCCTCAACACCATGCGACGCAGCGCCAGACGACGCGAGAGCCTGAACTACCGCGCCATCTACACCTGGCACCCCCTGTTCGCCGGCGCCGACTTCCCCTGGTGGAACAACGGCGTCCAGGGCCGGGAGATGAGCATCGAGGGCGGAGACATCCAGGTCATCGGCAACGACGCCGTGCTCGTCGGGGTCTCCGAGCGCACCACCCCGCAAGGCGTGGAGCACCTGGCCTCCAGCCTCTTCGCCGGAGGCGTGCGCGAGGTCGTGGCTGTGAGAATGCACAAGAGCCGGGCCCAGATGCATCTGGACACCATCATGACCATGGTCGACCGCGCCACCTTCACCAAGTACGCCGGCGCCGGGATGCTCCCGACCCTGACCCTCCGCCCAGGGGAGGGCCCCGAGGACATCGTTGTCACGGAGAACGCCCCCGAGCAGATGCACGACGTCATCGCCCACGCACTGGACGTGGACGAGATCACCGTCCTCACCACACCGCAGGACTCCCGCTCCGCCGCCCGTGAGCAGTGGGACGACGGCGCCAACTCCCTGGCCATCGCCCCCGGCACCATCATCACCTACGAGCGCAACGTCAACACCAACCGCTTCCTGACGAGCAAGGGCATCGAGGTCCTCACTATCCCGGGCTCAGAGCTCGGTCGCGGCCGGGGCGGCCCGCACTGCATGAGCTGCCCGGTCCTGCGCAAGCCGGTCGAGTGACCCGCCATCGCCACGTCCACACCACCGTGACCACACCTCCTCAGACCACGCTAGACAAAGGAGTCCTGTCATGACCCACCCCCTGCACGGGCGCAGCTTCCTCAAGGAGCTCGACCTGACCGCCAAGGAATGGAGCATCCTGCTCAACCTCGCCGCCCAGCTCAAGGCGGACAAGAAGGCCGGGCGCGAGGTGCAGCGCCTGGTCGGTCGCAACATCGCCCTGCTGTTCGAGAAGACCTCCACCCGTACCCGCTGCTCCTTCGAGGTCGCCGCCCACGACCAGGGG
>NZ_JARKVC010000002.1 GCF_029851875.1 Actinomyces sp. | reverse complement strand
CCGGCCGGCGGGCTGGTGGGGCGCCGCCCAGGGCGCGTGTCCCACGGCGGCGCGGGAGGAGGGGACTACCTCACGTCCTCGTCAGCCCAGTCGAAGGTCCGGGTCACCGCCTTCTTCCACAGGCGGTAGGTGCGGTCACGCTCCTCGGAGTCCATCGACGGTGTCCAGCGCCTGCCCTCCTGCCAGTTCGCGATGACATCGTCCGTGCCGTTCCAGAAGCCCACCGCGATACCAGCGGCATAGGCCGCGCCCAGGGCCGTGGTCTCGGCGACCACAGGCTGGATGACGTCGACCCCGGACAGGTCGGCCTGGAACTGCATGAGCAGGTCGTCGTGCGTCATGCCGCCGTCGACCTTGAGCTCCTTGAGCGGCACGCCCGCGTCGGCGTTCATGGCGTCAAGCACCTCCGCGGACTGGAAGGCGGTGGACTCCTCCACCGCGCGGGCGATGTGGCCCTTGGTGACGTAGCGGGTCAGGCCCACGATCGCACCGCGGGCGTCGTCCTTCCAGTAAGGAGCGAACAGGCCGGAGAACGCCGGAACGAAGTACACCCCGCCGTTGTCCTCCACCGACTGGGCCAGAGCGCCGATCTCAGAGGAGGTGGTGATCATGCCCAGGTTGTCGCGCAGCCACTGCACCAGGGACCCCGCCACGGCGATCGAGCCCTCCAGAGCGTAGACCGGCTTGTTGTCACCCAGCTTGTACAGGACCGTGGTCAGCAGGCCGTTGGAGGAGAAGACCGGCTCCTCACCGGTGTTCATCAGCATGAAGCAGCCGGTGCCGTAGGTGTTCTTCGCCGAGCCCTTCTCGAAGCAGGCCTGACCGAAGGTCGCCGCCTGCTGGTCGCCTAGGATGCCGGCGATCGGGGTGTCCACGAGCAGGCCGTTCTTGCGACCGTAGCCGTAGACCTCGGAGGAGGACCTGATCTCAGGCAGCATGGACACCGGGATGCCGAAGTCGGCGCAGATGTCCTCGCGCCAGGACAGCGTGCGCACGTCCATGAGCAGGGTGCGCGAGGCGTTCGTGACGTCGGTGGCGTGCACGCCACCGTTGACGCCTCCGGTCAGGTTCCACAGCACCCAGGTGTCGGGCGTGCCGAACAGCAGGTCGCCGGCCTCGGCGCGCTCGCGGGCCCCCTCGACGTTGTCCAGGATCCACTTGAGCTTGGTGGCCGACGGGTAGGTGGAGATGTTCTCTCCGGTGACCTGACGGTAGCGCTCGGTGCCCAGCGGGTCGCCGGCAGCGATCTCGCGAGCGATGTCGCCGGTGCGCACGTCCTGCCACACGATCGCGTTGTACACCGGCTCACCGGTGTTCCTGTCCCACACGATCGTGGTCTCACGCTGGTTGGTGATGCCGACGGCGGCCAGCTGGTGGCGGTTGATCTGCGCCTTCTGCAGGGCCTGGGCCACGACCGCGCGCACCGAGTCCCAGATCTCCACCGGGTCGTGCTCGACCCAGCCGGGGCTGGGGAAGATCTGGGTGAACTCCTGCTGACCGACCGAGACGATCTGACCGGCGTGGTTGAAGATGATGGCGCGTGAGGAGGTCGTGCCCTGGTCGATCGCGAGGACGAACTTCTCTGTCTCATTCATGGTGGGGTCCTTTCACTTCTTCGTGAGGTCGGTGGCTGGGCGGCTCAGAACAGCCCTGCCATGTGCGGGATGAGCAGGCCGGCGGCGGTGCCGCCGATCATCGGGCCGACGACCGGCACCCAGGCGTAGGCCCAGTCAGCGCCCTTCTTGCCCGGGATGGGCAGGAGCGCGTAGGCGATGCGCGGGCCCAGGTCGCGGGCCGGGTTGATGGCGTAGCCGGTGGGGCCGCCCAGTGACAGGCCGATGGCGACGATGACGAAGGCGACAGCCAGCGGGCCGAGCTCGGAGGGGGACTTGCCGGCGTACAGGCACCATGCGACGAGCACGAAGGTGCCGATGGCCTCCGTCACGCAGTTCCAGCCGTAGGAGCGGATCTCCGGGGCGGTGGCGAAGCAGCCGAGCTTGGAGGCGGCTGGCAGGTCGTCGTCGAACTGCTTCTTGTAGGCCAGCCAGGCGCAGGCGGCGCCGATCATGGCGCCGAGCATCTGGGCGACGACGTAGACGACCACGTTGGTGGCGGTGGCAGGCACGTTCGGGGCCAGGTCCTGGCCGGCGACCCACTTGCCGACGGTGACGGCGGGGTTGAGGTGGCCGCCGGTGGCGTAGGCGGCGTAGACGCCCATGAAGACCGCCAGGCCCCATCCGAAGGCGATGACGAGCCAGCCTGAGGAGTGGGCCTTCGAGCGCTTCATGGTGACTGCGGCGCACACGCCCGCACCAAAGAGGATGAGGACGGCGGTGCCGAAGAGCTCGGACAGGAAGATCTGCCCTGTTGTCGGAGTCATTGAGAGCTCCCTTTCTGCACGGCGTTGTGCTCTGGAGGGTGACGGCGTCAGTTGCCGCCTGGCCGCGTGAGGGTCGTCTCCGTACGGGATCTCCCTGACGGCGGCGCTGGGTGTGAAGGTACCTCCGTGGGTGGGGCTGCGGGCTGGGACGGCGGCGGCTCCTCGGTCCCGCCTGCGGGTGGAAACGGCGGAGTGGCAGGAAAGAGTGGGGGTAGCACCACCTATGGGGGTGAAAGGACGTGCGTATGGTCATGACGTCGTGTGCACGAATGTGCAGATCACGTGCACTTGTTCGCGTTCGTGTCGTCTCCTGGTGGTAGTCCTGGCTCAGGCGACCACCCCGCCTGCTACCAGCCCGCCGCGCCGCGGCGGGCTCGTAGCCAGGTACCACGCGGACAAGGAGGCCCAGCATGAGGAGCATGAGCGCCGACGTCGTCGTCGTCGGAGGAGGGGCGACCGGGGTCGGTATCGCACGCGACGCCGCCATGCGCGGCCTGAGCGTCGTCCTCCTCGAGCGCGCCGACCTGGCCCAGGGCACCTCCGGGCGCTTCCACGGCCTGCTGCACTCCGGCGGACGCTACGTCGTCTCCGACCCGCAGTCCGCCACCGAGTGCGCCCAGGAGAACGAGATCGTCTCGCGCATCCACTCCAGCGCGATCGAGAAGGTCGGCGGCCTGTTCGTCGTCACCCCTGACGACGACCTCGGTTTCTCCGAGAAGTTCATCGCCGGAGCACGCGCCACCGGCGTGCCGGCTGAGGAGATCTCCCTGTCCGAGGCCCTGCGCCTGGAACCGCGGCTCAACCCCGGCATCAAGCGCGCCTTCCGCGTGCACGACGGCGCCGTGGACGGCTGGCAGATGGTGTGGGGGGCAGCCCGCTCCGCCCAGGCCTACGGCGCACAGGTCCTGACCTACCACGAGGTCACCGGTGTCGTCGTCGAGGGACAGGGCGCGGACCGTCGCGTGGTGGCCGTGAGGGCCCGCGGGGTCAAGACCGGCGAGGACCTCACGGTCACCTGCCGCATGCTCATGAACGCCGCCGGGCCGTGGGGCGGGCGGCTGGCGCAGATGGCGGGATCGACCTCCGTCAAGATCGCCGCCGGACGCGGCGTCATGATCGCCATGAACCACCGGCTGGTCAACCACGTCGTCAACCGCTGCGTCCACCCTGCCGACGGCGACATCATCGTCCCTGACCACACCGTCTCCATCATCGGGACCACCGACAGGCGCGCCGAGGACCCCGACCACCTGGCCATCCCCCGCGAGGAGGTCGCCCAGATGCTCGATGCCGGAGAGGTCCTCATCCCAGGCTTCCGCCAGGTCCGGGCCCTGCACGCCTGGTCCGGGGCCCGCCCCCTGGTCCTGGACACCTCGGTCGCCGCCAACGACACCCGTCACATGAGCCGCGGCATGACCGTCATCAGCCACGCCCGCGCTGACGGCATCCGCGGCATGATCACCGTGGCCGGCGGTAAGCTCACCACCTACCGGCTCATGGCCCAGCACGCCGTGGACGCCATGTGCGCCGAGCTGGGCGTGAGCGCCCCGTGCCGTACCGCGCAGGAGGAGGTCCCGGGTAGCGTCGGCGCAGGCGGCTACCACGTCACCCACCGGCTGGAGGAACGAGAGGCCCACCGTCTGAGCGACCCGACCATCTGCGAGTGCGAGCTCGTGGGACGGCAGGCTCTCACCGACCTCATGACTGAGCAGCCCGACGCCTCCTTCGACGACCTGCGCCGCCAGCTGCGGGTGGCCATGGGGCCGTGCCAGGGCGGCTTCTGCGCCCCGCGCGTGGCCGGTCTGCGCACCACCTGCTCAGGCTACTCGGCCGCAGACGCCTCCGAGAGCCTCAAGACCTTCCTCCGCCACCGCTGGATCGGCCTGTGGACCATCCTGCACGGCGAGCAGGTACGGGAGACCGCTCTGGACTTCTGGATGCTCCAGGGCACTCTCGACATCGAGGACCTGCCTGACGCCCCGCCGCCACCGGCCGTGTCCACCGCCCTGGTCGACGCCGAGGACGGCGTCGCCACCCGCGACGAGCTGGACGCCGCTCTGGAGGCCCTGTCCCAGGCCCCGGCGCTCGACGGCGTGGCCACCCTGCCCGCAGCGCGCAGGGACCTGCCCTCCCTCTCACCGGTCGGCTCCGGGGCCGACCGCCCTACCGGCGCTCAGGAGGCACTGGCATGAGCAGCGACGTCGTCGTCATCGGGGCCGGGATCGCCGGCTACTCCACCGCCCTGTGGCTGCGCCGGGCCGGCGCCACCGTCACCCTCGTGACCAAGGGAGTGGGTGGCCTGCCCCTGTCCACCGGCACCGTCGACGTCCTGGGACGCCTGGGCGGGGCCGCCGGTCCAGCCGGCAGCGCCGGCGGCGCCACGCTCGAGGAGCGCATGGCCCGCCGCCCCGTCACCCACCCGCTCGCCG
This sequence comes from Actinomyces sp., assembly GCF_029851875.1. GTDB lineage: Bacteria > Actinomycetota > Actinomycetes > Actinomycetales > Actinomycetaceae > Actinomyces. The sequence continues at coordinate 45,211 of NZ_JARKVC010000002.1, read as the reverse complement.
AGATCGAGGCTGCAGGCCTCCTGCCTGACGGCCACCCCTACCACGTCATCGGTCGGAGGGCCGTGGCCCGCGGCCTGGAGGACTTCGCCGCCCTCGTCGGCCCGCAGCTGCTGGTACCCCGGGCCGACGACGGCGCGTCCGGCCCCGCCAACCTCTGGCTGCCCACCGCGGTGGGTGCCGTGCGTGCCAGCCTGCTCACGCCGCCCTCCATGCAGGCCAGCGCGCTGGGCGACGGCAGGCACTACCTCGTGGTGGGGCTGCGGCGTCTGAAGGACCTCACGCCTGAGCTCGTGGCAGGCAACCTCGAGCGCACCGAGCTGCCTGGCGGCGGCCGGGTGAGGGCCCGTGCGGTCACGGTCGACCTGGCCGTGCGCGGCCAGGAGCAGGACTCCACCGGCCTCGTCCACGCCCGCTCCCTGGACCGGGTCGAGGTGCGCGAGCAGCTCGTGGACGCGTTGGCTGGTCAGGTCCGTGAGGGGGAGACGGTGCTGCTGCCGGCGGTCCTGGGCCTGGAGGACCCGCAGGTGCACGCCTGGCTGTCTGAGCGCCTGGGCGCACCGGTGGGGGAGATCCCTCTGCCACCGCCCTCGGTTCCCGGTCTGCGCCTGGAGAACCGGCTGGCTCGCGCCGCCTCCGACGAGCGCGTCCGAGTGGTCCAGGGGGCCGGCGTCGTGGACGCCCAGGTCCGTGAGGGCCGCCTCGTCCAGGTCTCCAGCGCAGCGGCCGGACGTGAGCTCGTCCACCGGGCCGACGCCTTCGTCCTGGCCACCGGCGGCTTCGAGTCCGGCGCGCTGGCTGTGGACTCCCACGGCACGGTCCGCGAGACCGTGCTCGGCCTGCCCCTGGCCGGGGTGGGACCCGACGGTGCGCAGAACCTGCGCCGTCTGATCCACAACGACTACTGGGGTAAGCCGCAGGGGCTGTTCCGCGTCGGCGTGCTCACCGACTCCCAGATGCGCCCGCTCGGGCCCGACCACCAGCCCGTCATCGAGAACCTGCGAGCCGTCGGCGGCCTGCTGGCCGGAGCCGTGCGCTGGAGCGAGTGCTCCGGTGAGGGCATCGCCCTGGGATCGGCTCGTGCCGCTACCGACTCGCTGCTGGCCGATCACGGCAAGGACGCCACGAAGGAGACCCACTGATGTTCGACGTCGACACTCTTGCAGCCCGCTGGGACCTGCCCCTTCCCGGAGCGGGGGGCGCGCGCGTGCGCTCGGGGGCGGGCGCCGTCGAGCAGCCGGCCCACGACCTGGCGCGGGCGAGCCTCGACGCCTGCGTCAAGTGCACGATCTGCGAGACCATGTGCCCGGTGGCTGCCGTGACCGACCTGTTCCCGGGGCCCAAGTTCGTGGGGCCGCAGGCCGAGCGATTCCGGCACGGGGAGAGCGTGGACCGCTCCGTGGACTACTGCTCCTCGTGCGGGACGTGCACCCGGGTGTGTCCTCAGGGCGTCAAGATCGCCGAGCTCAACTCCCAGGCGCGCACCGTGATGAAGCAGCAGCAGGGAGCGATCCCGCTCCGTGACCGCCTCATCACCCAGACCACCCTCATGGGCAGGGTCATGACCCCGGTGGCACCGGTGGCCAACGCAGCACTGGCCTCCAAGCCTGTCCGTACGGTGGTGGAGAAGGTGGTGGGCATCCACCGCGACGCCCCGATGCCCACCGCCAGGACCCAGTCCTTCCACGGGTGGCTGCGGCGCCGCACACCACGAGCCACGACGCTCGTGCCCCGGGGCTCGCGCGGACCGGTGGTGTTCTTCCACGGGTGCGCCGGCGGCTACTTCGAGGTCGAGACCTCCAAGCAGACCGTCGAGGTGCTTGAGCACGTGGGGTACGAGGTCATCGTCCCGCCTCAGGGCTGCTGCGGGCTGGCGGCCCAGTCCAACAGCCTGTACGGGCAGGCCTCAGCCGCCGTGGTCAGGCTGGCACGTCAGCTGAGCGCAGCAGGCAAGGAGCTGCGCATCGTCACCGCCTCCGGCTCCTGCGCCGGGATGCTCAAGCATGAGGCCCACGACATCATGGGCGTGCGTGACGAGGACCTGGCGGACGTGTCCACCCGGGTGGTAGAGGTCTCAGAGTTCTTCCGCGAGCTGGAGGAGGCCGGCGAGCTGCCCCACGACTTCCGCCGTATCGAGGCCAGGGTCGCCTATCACGCCCCCTGCCAGCTCAAGGGCCAGCTCATGGGGCTGCCCGCCCTGGAGATCATGGACCTCGTCCCGGGGTTCCACGCCGTGGAGTCGGGCAAGGCCTGCTGCGGGATCGCGGGAACCTACGGGCTGAAGAAGGAGAAGTACGAGGTCGCGCAGGCGGTGGGCAGGCCGCTGTTCGACATGGTGCGCGAGGTCAACGACAAGCTTGCCGTGTGCGACACCGAGACCTGCCGCTGGCAGATCGAGAAGTCCTCCGGGGTGCGCACGGTCCATCCCATCGCGGTCCTGCACGCCGCCTACGGGCTGAGTCGCCTGGTCGGTGTCGAGGAGGGATGACCGTCAGGGGGTCTCCTGAGTTCCTTGGGGGGAGGGTCCGGCCGCCGCCTGTCCTTCCTGCTCTTGAGGTCCTAGCTGTCTGGTCTTCCTGGTCGCCCTGCTCCTGAGCTCCTGGCCGCCGCTCCTGGGTCCCTGGCTGCCGCCCTCCCCTGGTCTTTCTGCTCCTGGGGTTGTGGTCGTCGACCTCTTCTGGCCTCCCTGCCGCCGCCTGAGAGCCTGGCCGCCTGAGGGGCCGACCACCGCCTGACCGCTTGGTCGGTGTTGTGGCGGCGTGTCTGGGTGCTGTGGGGGCGTGTCTGTCTGTCGGCGGCGTGCTTGGGTTGTGGCGGCGTGTCTGCCTGTTGTGGGGGCGTGGCTAGGCGTTGAGGGCGTGGGTGAGGACGTCGAGGAGTACGCCCTCATCGTGCAGGTACGCCGCCAACACTTCTGGGCACGCCCCCGGCGTCGAAGTACGCCATCAACGTGTAGACACGCCCTCGACGCCTAGCCACGCCGCCACAGCCATGGCAAGGTGTCGTCCAAGCACGCCGCCAGCGCTCAACCACGCCGTCAGCGCCCGGGCGCGCCCCCAGCAGCCAGGCACGCCGCCAACGTGGGAACCAGCGGAGTCTCCGGACGTCATGGAAGCACGGGAGGCGCGGACGGCACAGGAACCGCTGGAGGCTCCGGAGCCACCGCAAGCGCCTGCGAGGACGAGCCGCCTCGGACGCCGGAGAGGCCTCAGACTCAGATCGCGCTGGTGACGTGGGCGACGGCAGCGTGGTCCGTGGCCTCGGCCTGCGCGGCCAGGACCTCTTCCACGCGCCGCGCGTAAGCCGCCTGCTCCGCCTGGACCTCGGCCTCGTCCCAGCCCAGCAACGGGGCCATGATCTCGGTGACCTCCTCGGCAGCCTCCAGGCCGTGGTCAGGGCGCTCGATGTCCAGGCGCACCCGGCGCAGGAGCACGTCATCCAGGTGAGCCGCACCCTCGTGCGTCACCGCCCAGGCCACTTCGGCACGCAGGAATGCCGGCTCGACCACCAGCGGCTCCCCCCAGCGTCCCCGGCTGCCGGCCTCGGAGTCGATCGTCTCCAGCAACGCCGGGACCTCGTCCCCGTAACGGTCCAGCAGGTGCGTCACGCGCGCCAGCGTCCAACCGCGCTCGCGGGCGACCTCCCCTGCTCGTGCCGCCAGCTCCCGGTAGCCAGCGGCCCCCACCAGCGGCAGGGTCGCCGTCGCCGAGGGGTGGGCCTTGGCTCCGGCCTCTCCCAGGGCGTGGTCGACGGCGTCCTCGGCCATGACCCGGTAGGTGGTGAGCTTGCCGCCGGCGATCGCGGTCAGGCCCGGGGCCACGCGGGTGACGGTGTGCTCGCGCGAGACCTTGGTGCTGGCAGCCTCGGCCCCTGGACGCAGCTTGGGCTGGAGCAGGGGGCGCAGCCCGGCGTAGACGCCGATGATGTCCTCACGGCGCACCGGCCTGGCCAGCACGGCGTTGGCGTGGTCGAGCACGTAGTCGACGTCCGCGCTCGTGGCCACGGGCTTGGACACGTCCTCGGTCCAGGGAGTGTCCGTGGTGCCGATGACCCAGTAGCGCGGCCAGGGGATGATGAACAGGACGGACTTCTCGGTGCGTACGAAGATGCCGGTCTCGGCGTCGATCGCCTCCTTGGGGACCACGATGTGCACGCCCTTGGAGGCCAGGACCTTCAGACCTCCGGCGTCCGTGGCCAGGTCCTGGGTGTCCTCGGTCCACACGCCGGTGGCGTTGATGACCTGGGAGGCCTTGATCTCGTGGCTCTCGCCAGTCTCCAGGTCGGTGACCACGGCGCCGTGCACGGCGCCGGCGTCGTCCTTGAGGAAACCGGTGACCTTGGTGCGGTTGGCGGCGTAGGCGCCTAGTCCCACCGCGGTACGCACCAGGTCGATGACCAGGCGGGCGTCGTCCACGCGCGCGTCGTAGAAGCGGATGGCCCCGGCCATCTTGGACGGGTCGAGTGCGGGTGCCAGGGCCAGGGTGCCCTTGCGGCCCAGGTGCTTCTGGACGGGCACGGTCTGGTGCCCGTGGGCGCCGGCGATCGCCAGGGCGTCGTACATGCCGATGCCGACCGCTGAGTAGGAGCGCTCGATCTGGTTCCTCAGCGGCCACAGGAAGGGCTGGGCCTTGACCAGGTGCGGGGCGGTGGTCTCCAGGAGGCGGCCGCGCTCGGTCAGGGCCTCGTGGACCAGGGCGAAGTCGAGCTGGTAGAGGTAGCGCAGGCCCCCGTGGACCAGCTTGGAGGACCAGGAGGAGGTGCCGGAGGCCCAGTCGCCCATCTCGACGATGCCGGTGCGCAGCCCACGGCTGGCAGCGTCGACGGCGATCCCGGCTCCGGTGACCCCGCCGCCGACGACGAGGACGTCCAGACCCTCGGGCTGGCTCATGGCGGCCAGGGCCTCGGTGCGCTGGGTGGTGGTCAGGGCGGTGGACTGGCTGGCGCTCATGATGCTCCTCAGGGTTGCGATCAGCTGCGGGTGCTCGGGCGGGTGCACCCTCCGGCGGCGTCTGTACCGAGCATCCCGAGTTGGTGCGACAATGGGCAAGCCAGATGCACGAATGTGCACGATCGCTTCGTGGAGGCGGAGAATATGAGCAGCACACCCAGGTCCCGGCTCACCAGGAAGGCCGGTGCGACGGGCGGCGAGGCGGCCGCTGACCGCTCCAGCCGCTCTGAGGGCGACGACGTCGCAGCCCCCTCCGCCCTGTCCGGCTCGCCCGACGCCCTGGTCACCTACGAGGCCGCCTCCATGTACTACGCCCAGGGCGAGACGATGGAGGTCATCGCCCGTCACCTCGGTGTCTCGCGCTCCACCGTCTCCCGCCTGCTGGCTCGCGCACGGGAGCAGGGCATCGTGCGCATCGAGGTGGTCCAGCCCGGCGGGGCCGGCAGCCTGGAGCGGGCCCTGCACGACGAGCTGGGGGTGCGCACCCAGATCGTCCCCGTACGCGAGGGCACCACGGAGATCCACCGCCTCCAGCAGGTGGCGGCCGTCGGGGCGGCACGGATGCTGGACCTGGTCACCGAGCTCTCGCCCCTCCCCGCGCTCGCGGAGGCGGACCAGGCCGCGGCGAGACCCTCGCTGGAAGGCGCGGCTGGCCTCGTCGTCGGCGTGGCCTGGGGCACCACGATGAGCGAGGTGGCCGCGGCGCTGCCGGTACGCCAGGTCCCTGGCCTGACCGTGGTCCAGCTCAACGGCGCCTCAGACCCTCTGCGAGAGGGCCCCAGCGCGGCCGAGGTACTCAGCCGCATGGGGCAGGTGCTGGGCGCCCGTACGATCTCCTTCCCCGTCCCTGCCTTCTTCGACCAGGTGGCCACGCGCCAGGCCATGTGGTCCGAGCGCTCGGTCAAGCGCGTCCTGGCGGTGGCCCGCAGCGCCCGGCTGGCGGTCTTCGGCGTCGGCTCGCTCGGGGCGGACGTACCCTCCCAGGTCTACGCCGGGGGGCACCTGTCCCGAACGGACATGGCGGTGCTACGACGCGAGGAGGTGGTCGGAGACGTGTGCACCGTGCTCCTGCGAGGCGACGGCACCTGGGGTGACATCGACCTCAACGCACGTGCTACCGGCCCCACACCGGTCCAGCTCTCCCGGATCCCGCGCAGACTGTGCATCGTGGCGGGCACCGGCAAGGCCCGCGCGACCCTGGCCGCGCTGCGGGCTCGGGTTGCTACGGACCTCGTGATCGACGACGCCACGGCGCGTGCGGTCCTCGCACTCGCCCACCGGAAGGAGACGCTATGAGCACGGCCCCCCACCACGATCCGAGCGGCGAGCACCCCGGTGACCAGCCGGCAGCCCCTCCCAGGGGGCAGCACCTGGTGCTGCGACCGGCACGCCCGGCGGACGCCCGCTCGATCGCCGAGCTCGTCCGCCCCTACGCCGAGCGTCGCATCCTGCTGGGCAAGGACCTCATCGCCTACTTCGAGGACATCCAGGAGTTCACCGTCGCGCAGAGCCCTGCCGTCGATCCGGAGGGCAGGGCCGCCAGCGGGATCATCGGATGCGGTGCCCTGCACGTGATGTGGGACGACATCGCGGAGGTACGCACCCTGGCCGTGCGTCGCGACCACCTCCACCGTGGGGTGGGCTCGGCGCTCCTGGGCGAGCTGGTTGACCGCGCCCGCGCCCTCGGCCTCAAGCGTGTCTTCTGCCTGACCTTTGAGGTCGACTTCTTCACCGCCCACGGCTTCCGCCCGATCGAGGGAACCCCGGTGGGCACGGACACCTTCAGCGAGATGGTGCGCTCCCACGACGACGGTGTGGCCGAGTTCCTCGACCTGGCGCGGGTCAAGCCCAACACCCTGGGCAACTCGCGCATGCTGCTGGAGCTGTGAGCACCCCGCAGGAGGCCCCGGTCGGCCCCGACCCGCGCGCCGTCGTCGACTGGTACCGCGGCCACGCCCGCGACCTGCCCTGGCGCCGCAGCGGTACCAGCGCCTACGCGGTCCTGGTCTCGGAGGTCATGAGCCAGCAGACCCCGGTGGCCCGAGTGGTCCCGGCCTGGCAAGAGTGGATGCGACGCTGGCCCGATGCCACCGCGCTCGCGGGTGCGCAGCGGGCGGAGGTCCTGCTCGTGTGGGGACGTCTGGGCTACCCCCGGCGAGCCCTGAGGCTGGTAGAGGCGGCGCGCGCCGTCGTCGAGAGGCACGGTGGCCAGCTGCCCCAGGACCGTGACCAGCTTCTCGCGCTGCCGGGTGTGGGGGACTACACCGCCGGGGCCGTGCTCGCCTTCGCCTACGGACGCCGCGCGCTGACGCTGGACACCAACGTCCGGCGCGTCCTGGCCCGAGCAGCCGGGGGCCAGGCGCTGCCGGCCCCGAGCCTGACCCGTGCAGAGCGGGAGCGGGCCGAGGCGCTCCTGCCGCCCGAGGGCGGGCAGGTGGACCCGGCCCGGTGGTCGGTGGCGGTCATGGAGCTGGGCGCGCTCGTGTGCACGGCTCGTGACCCGCGCTGCCAGGACTGCCCGTGGCTGGCACAGTGCCGGTGGGTGGCGGAGGGCAGGCCCGCGGACGAGCACGCGGGACGACGTCGCAGCCAGGCCTGGCACGGCACCGACCGCCAGGCGCGGGGCTTGGTCATGGCGCGCCTGCGCCTGGCGGGGCCGGGCACGGCGGTGTCTCGCGGCGACCTCCTGGCCGAGGCCGCTCGTGCGGGTCAGGCCGCTGGAAGGCGCACGCCGGTAACGGGAGACCCCGAGCAGCCGGCGCGTGCCCTGGCCGGTCTCCTCACGGACGGGCTCATCGCCACGGACGACGACGGCGAGAGCTTCCGTCTTCCCTGACAGAGCGTTCGTGGCGGTGGTCGGTTCGGCGGCGCGGCCGGCTGCGAGTGCGTGACGGGCGCGTGCCGGGCGGGCCGCTGCCTGGTGCGCGAGGTACTCGCAGGTAGAGTCAGCGACATGGCTGACGGACGCGGTTCTCGGGGTGAGGAGCGTCGTGCGCGCGTCTACCAGCTGCGTCCGCGTGGCCAGCAGGACGGCGGAGGCCAGAGCGCCTCGGGCTCCCAGTGGCAGGGCCGGTCCGTGCACGACCGGCAGGCTGCGGCCCCGCGGCGGGCGAGCGGCGCTGGCGCGACCACCTCGCGCAGCGGCAACGTGCGCGCTCAGGCCCAGCCTCAGCGCCAGGTCCGCTCCGCACGCGGTGCGGGGCCTGCTTCCAGCAAGGCAGCCGGCGCACGTGGAACCGCTACCGCCAGGCGCTCTGGTGCCGGTCAGGACCACAAGGCCGCTGGCGCACGCGGAACCGCTGACCGCGGCCGTGCAGGACACGGTGCAGGATCGCCGACCGGTCGCGGTGGGCGTCCGGGAGCCGGACAGCCCGTTGTCGCTCCTGCCTCTGAGAAGACAGGAGAGTCAGCGGCGCGTGCTCGCGCGGCTGCAGCACGGCGCGCCGCCGAGCAACGGGCCGCGCAGCGTCGTGCTGCCGGTCCAGGAGCTGGTGGCGGCCGTGGCGGGGGCGGTCGTCCGCCGTCGGGCTCGCACGGCGGGGCGCAGCGTGCGCCCCGGCCGCGCTACGGGCTCAGGCGTGCCCTGGTCCTCGGCGTCGCGCTCGCCCTCATCGCTGCCTTCTGCCTGGGCGTGATCTCCACGGCGTTCTGGGTGCGTGACACGATCCGCCAGCAGGACGCCGAGCGCGCGCTCAGCGCCACGCCCACGAGCTACCCGGTGCCGGTGGCCTGCGATCCGCAGGCTATCGACGCCTCGGTGACTGCTCCCTCGCAGACCGCGGCCGGCGCAGGGGTCACGGCGGCACTCACGCTGCGCAACACGGGGGGACAGGCCTGCCTGCTCGACGTGGGCGGGGCGAACCTGGGCCTGGTGGTGACCTCTGGGAACGCGACGCTGCTGAGCTCGACGACGTGCACGTCCAACCCGGCCAGCCACATGCTGCTCGTTGACGCAGGAGACTCGGCCTCGGTGTCCCTGTGGTGGGACGGCACGGTGGCCTCCTCCTCCTGCGTGAGCGCAGCCGGCGCCGCGGCGAGCCTGGCCGCGACGGCCTCACCGAGCGCGCAGGAGCAGCAGCTGCAGGAGGACCCGCAGGCCGGGGACCAGAGCGCTGAGACGGGCGGTGTGCAGGGCGAGCAGGATCCGGCCGAGGGCGGCGAGGACGCGGGCTCGACTGCTGAGGCGAGCGACCAGAGGAGCCAGAAGGTCGCCACGTCCTCGGCGAGCGTGCAGGCGTCGCAGCAGGCCAGTCGCCAGCCCGCCGCCGTCAGCGTGAGCGGTGGCGGCCCGCAGGCGACGGCCGGGACCTACCAGATTCGTCTCCAGCTTGCCGGTCAGGACATCGGGCCCCAGCTCCTCCTGGTCATCAGCTGAGGCTGTCGTGGCGGCGAAGGCTGGTCGGCTCGTGCGGGCCACCGTCCCCGGCTGAAGAGAAGGCACACAGCGTCAGGGGCCGCTCAAGGCTCAGGAGTAGCGGTCGACCAAGGAGATCTCAGCCAGCCGGGACAGGCCGTCGCGCAGGGTGCGCGCCCGGCGTGGACCGACGCCGTCGAGAGCCTCCAGCTCCTCCAGGCTCACGCCCAGCACGGCCTGCAGCGAGCCCCAGTGGTCGACGACGGCGCGCGCCGTGACCAGGGGAAGCCGGGGGATCTTGGACAGGATGCGCAGTCCCCGCGAGGACTGGGGAGCGTCAAGGTCCTGCCCGTCTGGGCCGCCCAGGCCCATCGAGCGCGCCACCATGGCCAGGTCCAGCAGGGCGGGGGACCCTACCCACTTCAGACGCGCTTCGACGGTGGCGGTGTCCAGGCCGTCAGGCAGGTAGTCGGCCAGGAGGAAGTCGCGCTCGGCCATGAGGCCACGGGTCAGCTCCTCGTGCTGGAGCGCGAGCAGGCGCCCGTCGGTTCCCAGCTCGACGACGTAGCCGTCCACGTCGAAGGCGATGCGGCGCACCATCTCCAGCAGCTGGACGGCGGAGGCCACGTCGCGCACGGTGACCAGGTCCTCGATCTCCAGGGCGTCCAGGCTCGCCGAGGTCTGCGCCAGGCGGGTGGTATAGCGCTCCAGCGTGGCCAGTGCCTGGTTGGCGTGGGCCAGGATCGCCTCGCTGGGCTCGATGACGTGGCGCTTGCCGTCGACGTACAGGGAGATGATCTGCATCGACTGGCTCACGGAGATCACCGGGTAGCCCGTCTGGCGGGCCACGCGCTCGGCGGTGCGGTGACGCATCCCGGACTCCACCGTCTCGACCGAGGAGTCGGGCAGGAGCTGGACGTTGGCACGCCGGATTCGCCCCGCGGCACGGTCCACGATGACGGCCCCGTCCATCTTGGACAGCTCGCGCAGGCGCGCCGCTGACAGCTCGACGTCGAGCTCGAATCCCCCGGAGGAGATGGCCTCGACCGTGGGGTCGAAGCCAAGGACGATAATCGCCCCGGTCCGCCCGCGCAGGATCCGCTCCAGACCATCACGCAGCACGGTCCCCGGTGCGATAAGAGCCAGGGTGTCGCGGAGGGTAGGGGAGTGGGGGTCAGTCATGACTGGGGCTCCTGGGAAGGGCGGGGAGAGGCGTGGAGCCGCGTAGCGGTTCTGCGTGTGAATCGTATCGGGGCACCTGTGAGGGATACCGTGACCTGCGTCGCTCTGGAGCGGGTGTGCCTAGCCGCGGGGTAGCGCGGCTCCCACCGCCTCCCCGACGTGTGAGACCGGTAGAACCTGCAGGCCCGCGACGGCACGCAGCTCCTGCGAGCCGGCCAGGGGCACGATCGCCCGGTCAAAGCCGAGGCGAGCCGCCTCGGCCAGCCGCCGCTGGATGCCGACGGTCGCGCGCACCTCGCCGGTCAGTCCCACCTCGCCGAAGGCGACCAGCCCTGGGGGAGTGGGCAGGTTCTGCGCCGCTGAGACCACGGCGACGGCGACCGCCAGGTCCGTGGCGGGCTCGACCGCCCGCGCCCCGCCCACGGTGGAGACGTAGACGTCTGAGGAGGAGGTGTCTACCCGCAAGCGAGCCGTGAGCACAGCCAGTGCCATGGCTACGCGCGAGTGGTCTACGCCTGAGGTGGTGCGCCGTGGTGAGCCAGCGGCTGTCTGTGCCACGAGGGCCTGGACCTCGACAGGCATGGGGCGACGCCCTTCCAGGGTCACGGTGGCGCAGGTTCCCGGAACCTCGCTGCGGGCCGCGGACAGGAACAGGCCACTGGGGTCTGCCAGGCCCACGATCCCACGTTCGCCCAGGTCGAAGCACCCGACCTCGTCCGTGGGCCCGTAACGGTTCTTCACCGCCCGCAGCAGACGCAGCCGGGCGTGCCGGTCTCCCTCGAACTGGCAGACCACGTCCACCAGGTGCTCCAGCACGCGAGGTCCAGCGATTCCGCCGTCCTTGGTCACGTGACCGACCAGCAGCACGGGGACGGCACGTTCCTTGGCCACGGCGATGAGGGCGCCGGCCACCGCCCGGACCTGGGTGACCCCGCCTGCCGAGCCCTCGACCTGCGCGGAGGCGATGGTCTGCACGGAGTCGACGACGAGCAGTGAGGGGCTGGCAGCCTCGACGTGCCCGAGGAGCGTGCCGAGCTCGGTCTCGCTGGCGAGAAGCAGGGCTGGGTCGATCGCGTCGATCCGCTCTGCGCGCAGGCGGACCTGGCTGGCCGACTCCTCTCCCGTGACATAGAGGACGGGGCCCTCGCCCCGCTCGCGGGACATCGCGGCGGCCTTGGCGGCGACGTCGAGCAGGAGGGTGGACTTACCGACTCCCGGCTCCCCGGCCAGCAGGACCACGGCACCTGGCACGATCCCGCCGCCGAGCACGCGATCGAGCTCGCCGACCCCGGTGGAGCGTGCCCGCGCCTCCTCGGCGCTGACCTCGCCGATGGGGCGAGCCGGCGCGGCGGGGTGGGTGACCGGCTGCTGCACCAGTGCCCCACCCTTGCTGGCGGCCTCGGTGAGCTCCTCCAGGGTGCCCCACGCGCGGCACTCACGGCACTGGCCCAGCCACTTCGGGCTGGTCCAGCCGCACTCGGTGCACACGTAGGACACGCGGTTCCTGCGGGAAGCGCGAGCCGTGCCGGTAGTCGTCGTCGAAGGCATGGCAGCAGGCTAGCGCTGCCCTCCGACATGAATCCCTGCCGGGTGGCTTGACCGTGTCCACGTTGTCGTCCTCGCGCAGAGCACGGCCGCAGCGGGTGCCGATCGTGACGACGCGGGGACGGGGCCCGGCTGACAGCCCGGGACGAGGTGTCTCAGCGCTGCCCGTAGACGTTCTGGTAGCGGTCGTTGAGACGGTCGACGAGGTCCTGCGGGATGAGGTGGATCTTGCCGCCCTGGCGCGCTACGTGGACGGTCTTGGCCACCTCCTCGCACATGACGGCGGCCTTGACGGCGGCACGCGCGTCCTTGCCGATCGTGAAGGGGCCGTGGTTGGCCATGAGGACCGCGGGGGACTTGGAGCCGCGCAGGGTCTCGACGATGCCGCGGCCGATCGAGTCGTCGCCGATGAGGGCGAAGGGGCCGACCGGGATCTCGCCGCCGAACTCGTCTCCCATCATGGTCAGGGCGCAGGGGATGGGCTCGCGGCGGGCGGCCCAGGCGGTGGCGTAGGTGGAGTGGGTGTGGACCACGCCGCCCACGCCCTCCATGTGCCGGTAGACGTAGGCGTGCGCGGCCGTGTCCGAGGAGGGGGCGAGGTGCTCGGGCGTGCCGTCCACGATCTTGGTGCCCTCCAGGGTGCACACGACCATGGTGTCCGCGCTCAGCTCGTCGTAGGAGACGCCGGAGGGCTTGATGACGAGCAGGTCGGTCGGCTCGGGGCCGTGGCCGCGGTCCACGGTCACCCTCTGTGAGACGTTGCCGGCGGTCCACACCACCAGCCCCCAGCGGGGCAGCTCGGCGTGCAGGGCCGCCACGCGCTCTCGGGTAGCGGCGACGGCGGCCTGGAGCGCGTCGTCGAGCTCGGCCAGGACGGGGAGAGATGTGGGCGTCATGTCGGGCTCCTGTGGGCGGGGCACCCGCCGTCTGAGGGGAGGGTGCAGATCATGTGAACGTTCACTCTCTGGGTATCGTAGCGCCTCCCTCGCCAGACGTGTGCCTGTCCGTCATCCGACCCGGCAGATCCTGTCCGGTCCCGGAGACTCAGGTGAGTGTGGCTGGCGGGAGTCCCGGGGCGGCCCCGGCGGTAGGGGGTGGGGAGGGGCGTTCCGGCCAGCCGAGAGCTACTGGCCTGACGACGTGGTCCTAGCAGAGGGTCGAAGGGTTACTGGCTGACGAGCCCCGGCCGGGTCTACAGGACCTCCGCGCGCCGGCACCAATCTGCTCGTCGTCTGCTGGGAGGGACCACGCCGGCTTCTGTACAGAGACCAGCACATTGCGGTCGGTGCAGTTTGGGATGCCTGCCAGTGGATGGTTGCTGTTCGCTGAGACTGTGGGTGAGTATCTGGCTCTGCCGCCATGGAGGTTCTCGCCAAGGCTGTTGGTTCCGATGCCACTGCTAGCTTGGAGGGGGAGGCGGCTACGTGTACGGGGCGGGGAGCTTGACCAACCTCCCTGGTCTGACACGCAGACGGGCGGCTTCAGACCGCACTCGCACTCTCCTCTGCGAAGAGCCATCTGTGGATGAAGGGTTCAACTTGAACCCTGAAACCTCCGTTATCGAGCGGCGACTTGTCGATGTGGTCAGTGCGGCCATCAACAGGCCACCTACACGGAACTGCACCGCCCCTCCCTCGACCCTCACGACGCTCGAAGCATCGTTCAGGCACACGGGCGACGATCCTGCCCGCACCCTGGTGTGGAAGCAGACAACCCAACCAAGATCGTTCGTTGCGGCACATCGTGAACCAACCGGTACTGGCGTGTAAGCCGTGGCTGCCGACCGGCACCACGCGGCAGACGCCGAGAAAGGTGAACCATGTTTGACTCAATTCAGAACTGAAATAGCAGATCTGTGGCAAGGTCAGTGCGATGGACTCCTATGAAGCATGAGCCCTGCACGACTCCAACAGCGAGGACCTAGCCTGAATTGACGGCTGACGCGATACCCAAAGGAGTCTGCCATGGAACGCCTATCATCGAGCCTTCGAGTCGTGGGGGTCGAGGAGACAAGGCGAAGATTGCGTGCAGATGCAGCCCGCTTGGGGATTAGTCGTGTCACGGGCATCACGGCTCTCGATGTGCTGGGCATACCCGCGTTCTCATCTGTGAGACTAAGTGGTGCGCGAAACGCTGCATGTTCACAGTGGCTGAGGAGGCTGAGGTGGTGGCTGTCGCGCGTCGCTGGAGCCGGGAGCTGATTTGTGTTGTCGGCTCGATTACGGGGAACTCGCTGCTCTTCTCGTTTGCGGGCGTAGCTCTGCCGCTGGTGATGTTGCAGGTATACGGCCTGAGGTCGGCGATTCTCAACGGCCTGTCGGTGAATATCGCGCTGATCGTAGCGATGCCTTTTGGTGGGGCCCTGTGTGACCGCTATGAGCCTGGGCGTCTGCTCCTGTGGGGCTATGGGGTGGCGGCCTTGGGGTATGGGAGCGTGGGGCTGATGGTGGCGTCCGGCTCGCCCCGTGCGACGGTTGTAGTGCCGGTCATCATGATGGCTGTCGGGCTCGTGCAGGCGCTGACAGCGCCGTGCATAAGGATACTGGTCCAGAAGTGCCGGCAGGAACACGGTGGCCAGTCAGGGCGCATCTACCCGGTGATCCGATCGGCGCAGAATATCGCTCGGGTTCTTGGTCCCTGCCTCGCAGGCGTAGCGGTACTGGGGCCTTCATGGCTCGTGTTCGGCGTGACGGTGGGAGCGTGCGTGCTGTTCGCGGTGCTGGCACTGCGGCTGCCGCCGGCCCTGGGCGCGCACGGCTCTAGTGATGCTCAGGCGCCGGCACCGGTCCACACCCTCGTGGCGTCATGGTTCCTTCAGTTAGCCGAAGGGGCGCGGGCGTTCGTGGGCTATCGCTGGCTCGTCGTCCTGACGGTGTCCTCCAGCCTCATGCTTGCCGCGTGGCAGAGCGGGTTCTCTTATCTAGCCCCTGACATCTTCCTGGCTCACGGCGGCAGCAGTGCGCAGTGGGGCTTGCTCGTCAGCGTCTTCAACGCTGGCTCATTGGTTGGGAGCCTGGTGGCGATTCGGCTGCCGGCGAGGAGGGCGCTGCTGTGGTCACTCGTCTTCTTTGTCCCCCTGAGCCCGGTGCTCCTAGCCGTGGGTGCGCACGCCACGGTGTGGGTCCTGGCGCCCGCGATGGTCCTGGCTGGCCTCGCCTGGGACTGGGCCGTCTACTACGGTGAGATAAGTGTGCTAGACGGCGTTGACCGCCGAGTCATGGGGCGGGTCACGTCGTTCTCGGCGATGGGCGAGAGGGTAGGCATGCTCCTCGGAGGTTTCGCCGCCCTCGTTCCTGAGGGGGACGCGCAGAAGACGGCAGCCCTCGCGGTCGCCGCCCTGGTAACGGTTGCTGCCGGTGCCGGTGGCTTGGCGGTGACTCGCGCCGTCGGCCGGCGCGGTGGTGCCACGCAGGTGTGGGACTCTGTGTCATGGCGCCTAGCGATGGCTCCTATGCGGGACGGCACGCGATGATCAGCCCTGCCCGGGGCGCGGCTCGACCAGGCGCTCGTGGCCCTGGCGGTGGCCGCAGCCCGGGCCCGCGCTGCGCACGTGGCTGCCCCAGTTGACCTGCCGCTAGGACCGCAAGGCCCGCATCGTACGGTCTCGGCGGTCCAAAAGGTAGGGTCTGGGCACCCGGAAACGGACGGCCCCGGCGAGGGTGCTAGCAGTAGCAGATCAGCGGCCCCTTCGGGCCGTCGACGACGCTGATCGGCGTGCCGAAGACCTCGGCACCTCCGTGCGCATCACTTCATCCGGGGTGCCGAAGCAGGCCACGTTCCCGTCCTTGAACGCCACCACGTGGTCGGCGTAGCGCGCAGCGAAGCTGAGGTCGTGCAGGACGACCACCACCGTGCGTCCCAGCTCGCTGACCGCCGTCGACAGGTGCTGCATCATCTCCACCGAGTGCACGATGTCGAGGTTGTTCAGGGGCTCGTCCAGCAGGACGTACTGGGTCTCCTGAGCCAGCACCATCGCCACGTAAGCGCGCTGACGCTGCCCCCCCCCCGGAGAGCTCGTCGAGGAAGCGCAGCTCAAGGTCCTCCAGCCCCAGGAAGTCGATGCAGCGGGAGATGATCTCCTCGTCCTGACTGGTCAGGCGCCCGTGGGAGTAGGGGAAGCGTCCCAGCCTCACCAGTTGGCGCACGGTCAGTCGGGAGACGACGTAGTTCTCCTGACGCAGGATGGACAGGACCTTCGCCAGCGCTGCTGAGCGGGTGCGCTTCACATCCAGCCCGCCGACGGTGATCGTGCCGGAGTCGGCGTCCAGGAGCCAGCCCACCATCGTCAGCAGCGTGGACTTCCCGGCCCCGTTGGAGCCGATGAAGGCTGTCATTCCTCCCTCTGGGATCTCAAGGTCCACCGGTCCGATGACGGTGGTCTGCCCGGAGGAGGTGTAGACCTTGGAGACGTCCTTCAGGCTGATCACGGGCGGCCCTTTCGCAGTACGACGACGAGGAAAGTGAGACCGCCGACGGTCTCGATGATCACCGAGACCACGCCCTGGGCAGAGAAGACGTGATTCATGAGGAAGTAGGCGCCGGTGATCACGCCCAGCCCGGTCGCGGTCTGACGTCCTAGCGCCAGGACGTTGAGCCAGCGCGAGGAGACAACCAGCCCCAGCGCCGCGGTCACCATGATAGGCAGCGTGATCGGGTAGTACTCGGGGTCCGCGTTGTTGACCGAGCCGAACAGCCGGGCGGTGAGCACGTCGAACTCGCTGGGGGTCAGCAGACGCTGCATGAAGGTAGACACGGAGCCCAGCCCGGCACCGAGCACCACGCCGATGAGCAGCATCGCGTTCATGGAAGCGTTCTTACTGGTCAGGAGCAAGGAGTAGAGCAGCAGGCACAGGCCCACCATGAGCGCTAGCTGGCCGGCGAAGGTTGTGGTGGTGCGGGCGGCGTTGAGGCCGGCGGCTCCCAGGAAGAACACGGTCGAGGTGTGGATCGTCCGGTACAGGGACTCAAAGCCCATGATGGAGGGGGTCATGACCCGGTTGGTGGTGACGGTCTGGAAGGCGATGGTTGCCGTGGACTGGCACACGGCGACGACGATCATCGCCAGCACCGACCACGCCCGGTGCTGGGCGATGAGCCAGAAGCCGCGGGTGCCCACGGGCATGGGGCTGTTCCACGCCAGCAGACCGGCTGAGGCGATGAGCGCCACGGCGGTGACCGTCAGGTAGAGCAGCCACCACCGCCGTCGGGCGGCGACGGTGGGGAAGGCGGATGACGAGCGTGAGGTGGTTGGCGTCATGAGCCCGCCCTCGTGCGTCGGATGATGAGCAGGAGGAAGCCCCCGGCGCCGATGATGCCCAGCACCACCGAGACGGGTACCTCGAAGGGGGCGATGAGCGCCGTGGCGGCCAGAACGGTCGCCCGGTAGCTGACACCCACGCTGGTGGCCAGGTCCTCGCCCAATCCCGCCACGGTGAGGCGGCCAGCGAGTGCGAGGACGGCGATGAGCACCACGACCACGACCCACAGCACCTCGTACTGTCCCTTGTAGACGGAAGTGAAGGATCTTTGGAAGCACACGCCGAGCTGCTGGAGGGCGTTGGCCTCCAGGGCGAGGAAGGTGGAGACGGCGCTGACGACGGCGCCGAGCATGATCCCCATGACGGGCACGAGCAGAGAGGAGCGCAGCGAGACGCGGCGCAGGAGCAGGAAGAAGACCATGGTACCGAGGAAGGAGCTCAGGACGGCCATGGACATACGTGCCAGCACGGTGGTGGTCGGCTCGACAAACCGGTTCTGGGTCACCAGTTGCATGATGAGGCCGCAGGCGGACATCGCCGCTCCGGCCAGCACGAGAGCGATCGTTCGGCGCCCGCGGACGTTGAGGAACAGCTGCCAGCCGTCGTTCTGGGACAGGATCGAGTACTGGCCGGTGGCGAGGCTGGTGGCGAGCAGCGCCCCGACCAGCAGGAACCCGAGGAGCAGCCTTGGTGGCCACGGCCAGGCACGGATGCGGGCGCCACGTCGGGCACCGGCAGCAGGTGCCGACGCCCGACGTGACAGGGAACGAGCAGTCACTAGCGACTCAGGCCTTGTCGCCCGCTGCCTAGAAGGCGTCCGCCATCGAGTTGAGGATCTCGGTGTAGGTGATGATCGACTCGTTGGTGTAGGTGTCGGCCGGCGCGTAGACGGCGTGTCCCGAGGTCAGGGCAGCGACGTTCTGGAACGCGGTGTTTCCAGCGATGACGTCCTGGGCCGGGGTGTAGCCGTCCTTGTTGGAGGACAGGGCGGCGTCGCGGTCCAGCACGAGGATCCAGCTCGGGTTGGACTCGGCGATGGCCTCGACGGAGATGCCGTCACCGGTGTGGGAGGAGACGGCACCCTCGACCTCAAGGGCGGGCATGAGGTCCAGCAGGGTGAAGAGGTGGCCGAAGGTGCGTCCCTTGCCGGGGCCACGTAGCCGATATCACCGCCGGAAACGTTGACGGCCATGACGGTGGAGGAGCCGTCGTAGGCGTCCTTGGAGCGAGCCAGGGTGGTCTGGAACTTGTCCACGAGCTTGGCGGCCTCGGTCTGCTTGCCGAAGATCTCGCCCAGCGCGGTCACGTGGCAGATGAGCTCGCTGTCCAGGGGCTGGTCCTCGCGGGGTTCCAGGTTGATGAGCGGGGTGCCGGAGGTCAGGGCGGCGATGTCGTCGTCGTGCTGGCTGAAGCGCTGTCCGGAGATGATCAGGCCGGGCTCGGCGGCGACGAGGGCCTCGAGGTCGGGCTCGCGGTGGTTGCCGATGTCAATGACGTCGTCGCTGTTGTAGGCAGGCGGTCACCGTAGAGGGGATCAGTTGCTTGGGGGCAGCGACGAGCGGGACGCCCCACTCGGCGAGGGTCTCGAAGCTGCGGTTGTCCAGGGCGGCGACACGCTCGACGGGGCTGTCGATCTCGACGGTGCCGTTGTTGGCCTCGATGGTGATCGGGTCCTCGGCAGCCGCGGACTGCGGGGTTAGGACGTCGGGTGGCGTGGGGGGCTGCGGGGAACGACAGGGGACGACGAGGGGGCGGACGGCTCACCGAGCCGTCCGCCCCCTCGGGGCCGTGATCAGGCCTTGCTCAGCGCCTGGGTCGCGACCTCAGCCACGTGCTCAGGCGTGAAGCCGTACTCCTTGAACAGCAGCGAGCCAGGGGCGGAGGCGCCGTAGTGCTCCAGCGAGACGATCGCGCCGTCGTCGCCCACGTACTCGCGCCAGCCCATGGCGATGCCTGCCTCGATAGCCACCTTGGTGGCGTCCTCGGGCAGGACGGAAGAGCGGTAGGCCTCGTCCTGGGCGTCGAACCACTCCAGGCAGGGGGCAGAGACCACGCGCGTGGGCGTCCCCGCCTTCTGCAGCAGCTCGCGGGCCCCCAGCGCCACGCCGACCTCGGATCCGGTAGCCACGAGGACGACGGCGGGGCCTGCCTCGGTGCCCGAGGTGTCGCAGGCCTCGGCCAGGACGTAGGCGCCCTTGCGCACTCCCTCGCGGGCGGCCTGCGGCGTCGCCGCGACCTGAAGGTTCTGACGGCTGAGGATGAGCCCGGCCGGGCCTCGCTGCTCCAGGATCGCCAGCCAGGCGGCCGCGGTCTCGTTGGCGTCAGCCGGACGGACGACGGCCAGACCCGGGATGGCGCGCAGGCAGGCCAGGTGCTCGACCGGCTGGTGGGTGGGGCCGTCCTCGCCCACACCGATGGAGTCGTGCGACCACACGAAGGTGGTGGGTAGGCCCATCAGCGCGGCCAGGCGGACGGCCGGGCGCATGTAGTCGCTGAAGACCAGGAAGGTGCCGCCGTAGGGGCGGGTCAGGCCGTCCAGGGCGATGCCGTTGAGGATGCCGCCCATGGCGTGCTCGCGGATACCGAAGTGGAGGGTGCGTCCGTAAGGGCCGTCGCCCTCGTTCTGAGCGAGGCTGGCCGGCAGGAAGGAGGGCTCCCCGGCCATGGAGGTGTTGTTCGACCCGGCCAGGTCGGCGGACCCGCCCCACAGCTCGGGCATGACCGGTGCCAGGGCGGAGAGGGTCTTGCCGGAGGCGGCGCGGGTGGCCAGGGAGTCGCCGGGCTCCCAGGTGGGCAGGGCCTCGGCCAGGCCCTCAGGCAGGGCGTGGGCCTGCAGACGGTCCAGGAGCGCGGCGCCCTCGGGGTTGGCGCGGCGCCAGGCGCTGAAACGGTCGTCCCAGTCCCTGCGGGCGGTCCTGGCCCGCTCGGCGGCGTGGGTGCGGGTGTAGGCCAGGAGGTCGGCGGGGACGTCGAAGCTCGTGGCCGGGTCCAGGCCGAGGGCCTCCTTGAGGCCGGCGACCTCGTCGGTGCCGAGCTTGGAGCCGTGGGAGCCGGCCGTGCCCTGCTTGGTGGGGGAGGGCCAGGCGATGATGGTGCGCAGGCGGATGAGGGTGGGGCGCGTGGTCTCGGCGCGGGCCTCCTCCAGGGCGGCGTGGAGGGCCTGGAGGTCCTCGTGGTAGGTGCCGCCCTTCTTCCAGTCCACGTCCAGCACCTGCCAGCCGTAGGCGGCGAAGCGGGCGGAGGGGTCCTCGGTGAAGGAGATGTCGGTGTCTCCCTCGATGGAGATGTCGTTGTCGTCGTAGATGGCGATGAGGTTGCCCAGCTGCTGGGTCCCGGCCAGGGAGGCGGCCTCGGCGGTGATGCCCTCCTGGAGGCAGCCGTCACCCACGATCGTGTAGACGAAGTGGTCGAAGACGGACTGGCCGGCGGGGGTGGAGGCGTCGAGCAGGCCGTGCTCGCGGCGGGCGGCCATGGCCAGGCCGACGGCGTTGGACAGGCCGGCACCCAGCGGGCCGGTAGTGGTCTCCACGCCCTTGGTGTGTCCGTACTCGGGGTGACCGGGGGTCAGGGAGCCGGCCTGGCGCAGCTGCTCCAGGTCACTGACCTCCAGGCCGTAGCCGGCCAGGGTGAGCTGGACGTACTGCATGACCGAGGCGTGCCCGGCGGACAGGACGAAGCGGTCCCGCCCCAGCCACTGCGGGTCGGCGGGGTCGCAGACCATCTCGTACTGGTAGAGCAGGTAGGCCACACCGGCCAGGGAGATGGCGGCACCCGGGTGGCCGGATCCGGCCTTCTCGACGGCGTCGGCCGCCAGCGCCTTGGAGACGGCGACGGCCTTGCGGTCGTCGTCGGTCAGAGAGAAGGGGGCAGGGCTCATCGCTTGAGGCTCCTTGGTCGTGGGTGGGGCGACGATGGGTGTTGCCCCGACTGTGCTGATCCTCCCGCGCGCGGGCGTGCTGGCTCAACTGCACAGCGCACCCGCGCGTGAGAGGTGCTGTTCTCACCCCAAAAGTATCAGGGAAGAACAAAAGTGGGGAGGATTCTGTTGCCGCGCCTTGTGGTGGTGGGTGCAGGAGCTCCCGTGTAGACGGGGATGTCGCTATGGCGTCGCTTTCGCCTCTTGACCGTCGCTTTCGCAGCGGAAAGCGACGAAACCGACGGTCAAGAGGCGAAAGCGACTAGGTTCGAGGTGTCCCCCTGAGTGCGGCGCCGCCTCCTCCCTCCTTGTCACTCGATCGGACGCAGTGACGCGCCGGCATGGAAGACCGGCGAGATGGTCTGCAGGCCCTGATTGAGGTTGCGGGGGCCTCCCTCGAGTGTGTTGATGAGGATCTCGATCGCGGTGGACACCACCGTGGGGACGTCGGCGTCGAAGTAGGTGTAGTCGATCTCCGTGTGAGGGGAGTCTGCCGGGTGGGCGGCTGCCACCAGTGAGACGTCCTGGCCGGGAGTCAGGTCCAGGGCGAGTAGCGCGTTGGCGGCGTCGTCGGCGCACAAGGTGGGGCCGGTGATCACAGCCGTGAGCTCCGGGTGGATCTGGAGGGCCTCGCTGATGGCCTCGCGCATGGGAGCCAGGCCTCGCCGAACCTGGGCGTGGACCAGCTCGCACCCTCGAGCGGCAGCGCGGCTGCTGAGCGTGCGGTCGAAACGGTGGGAGAAGCCCATGGCGCACACGTGCTCCGAGGCGCTGGTCAGGATGAGGGCCTCGGTGTGGCCGCGATCGGCTACGAGGTCGATGCAGCGCTCGGCGATCTCCTCAAAGCTGGTGTCGACCGCGGTCACGTCGGAGTCGTGGCTGGTACCGATGAAGATGGAGGGGATACGTGCCTCGTGTGCCTGGAGCACGCGTGGGTCATGGTCCAGGACGTCCATGATGACCAGCCCGTCGCACTGGGCGGAGTCGATGAGGCGGCGCATTCCCTCGATGCCTTCCTCGGAGGAGGCCATGAGCAGCTCGTAGTCATACTCACGGCAGGCGGCAGCGATCGAGACGACGTAGCGGTACTGGTTGGCGGTGTCTGTCAGTGCGTGGTAGGGCACGACGACACCGATGATGCCGCTGCGTCGGCTCTTCAGGGCGCGGGCGCTCACGTGGGGCCGGTAGCCCAGGTCGTCCATGGCCGCCAGGACGCGTGCCTGTGTGTCCGGGGCGACGAATCGCTTGCCGCTCAGGACGTAGGAGACCGTCGACTGCGAGACGCCTGCGGCCTCGGCAACATCTCGGCTGGTGACGGAAGCGGCCATCTGTGTCTCCGGGGGCGTGTAGTGGGGTCGAACGGGAAGAGCAAAATTGTCTTGCGGTCAACTTATTCTCACGATACATTCGTGACACGGAGCACGGCGATGAAGCTGTGCCCAGCCCCATTACATCACCGTCCGAGACGTCCGAAGGCTCAGCTCTCATACGTATGCGCATACGTATCCGCTTGAGATTCCAACGTTTCGACGAGGAGGAAGGATCCACTCATGCCCGCAACGATGCCCATGACCTCGATCGCCCGCCGCCATCTCCTCCAGGGCACCGCCCTCGCACTGGCCGCCGTGCCGCTCACCGCCTGCGGTGGAGGCGGCGGTGGCAAGTCCGACTCTGGTGATGCCATGACCCTGAAGATCCTCGACTACTACGCCGACGACCCAGACAACGGCATCTTTGCCAAGGCCCTGGAGGCTGCGGCGAAGAAGGTCGGTGTCACGATCGAGCGCGAGGCCGTCCACGGCACGAGCCTGATCCAGAAGGTGCTGCAGATGAGCTCCTCGCGCACGCTGCCTGACCTGCTGATGCTCGACAACCCGGATCTTCAGCAGATCGCGGCTACTGGCGCGCTGACTCCGCTGGATGACCTCGGCTTCAAGGCGGAGGGTTTCATCGAGGGCTTCGTGGGCGCTGGCACCTACGAGGGCAAGCTCTACGGCATGGGGCCGTGCGCCAACACCCTGGGTCTGTACTACAACAAGGACCTGCTCGACGCCGCAGACCTCGACGTGCCGACCACCTGGGACGAGCTCAAGGCCGCCGCGAAGACGCTGACGAGAGGTGACACCTACGGAATTGCCTTCTGCGCCAAGGCCTCCTACGAGGGCTCCTGGCAGTTCCTGCCCTTCTTCTGGTCCGCTGGCGCTGACGAGACGGACATCGCCACCCCGGAGGCTGCTAGCGCGCTGCAGCTGTGGGTGGACCTCTTACGTGACGGATCGGCGTCGGAGTCGGTCCTCAACTGGTCCCAGACGGAGGTGGGAGAGCAGCTCACCTCTGCCAAGGCGGCGATGGTCATTGACGGACCATGGCTGACCACTACCTTCGACAGGTCCGACGTCAGCTGGGCCGTGGCGCAGATCCCGGTGCCGGCAGCCGGTGACACGGCGGTCGCGCCACTGGGCGGTGAGCTGTGGTCGGTCCCGCAGACCGGTGACCAGGCCAGGCAGGCCAAGGCCGTGGAGCTGTTGCAGGCTCTCCTGGACGATGGCACGGTCCTGGAGCTCAATACCACCCGCTTCACCATCCCCACCAAGGAGGGCGTGGACGCCGCCTACATCGAGGCACTGCCCCAGATGGAGCCGCTGGTCACCGCCGTCAACAACGGCCGTTCGCGCACCGCTCAGCTCGGTGAGGCGTGGCCCAAGACCGCCGAGGCGCTCTACAACGCGATCCAGTCGGCGCTGACGGGCAAGGAAGAGCCTCTGGCCGCACTTGAGACAGCCAGGTCTGACTTCCTGTCCTGACAGCGAGGCCGGGGCCCGTTGCGGGCCCCGGCCCGCAACTGACGAGAAAGGAGCGCAACGGTGCCCTCTGAAACGACCCGGCCAGCACGCCGTCGTCAGCAACGACGCGAGGAGCTGGCGAAATGGGCCTTCCTGACCCCCGCAATTGCCTTCCTGCTGATGTTCTTCGGCTATCCGATCATCAAGAACATCACGATGAGCCTGCAGGAGTACACAACCAAGACCTTCTATACCGGCGAGGCCCCTTTCGTCGGGCTAGACAACTACGTCGCAGTCATCCGGTCCTCGGTCTTCACTACTGCCCTGCTGAACACGGTCCTGTTCACCGTCGGATCCATCATCGGGCAGTTCACCATCGGCCTGGCGTTGGCAGTCTTCTTCAAGAAGCGCTTTCCGCTCAGCGGCGTCATGCGCTCGCTCCTGCTGCTGCCCTGGCTGCTTCCGATGATCGTCTCCAGCGCCATCTGGAAGTGGATGCTGGACAAGGACAGCGGCGTCATCAACCAGGTCCTGGGGCTGCTTCACATTGACGCCGTGCCGTGGCTGACGAGCACCTCGGTGGCCCTCATCGCCGTCATCATGGTCAATATCTGGCTCGGGATCCCCTTCAACATGACCATCCTCTACTCCGGGCTCCAGGACGTCCCGGACGAGCTGTACGAGGCCGCGGCGCTGGACGGGGCCGTGGGATGGAAGGCCTTCCGCAACGTCACCTGGCCCCTGCTGCGCCCTGTGGTCTCGGTGGTCCTCATTCTTGGCGTGGTCTACACCCTCAAGGTTCTCGACATCATCCTGGGACTGACCGGAGGCGGGCCCTCCAACGCCACGGAGACGCTGGCGACACAGTCCTACAAGCTCTCCTTCGCCAACTTCGAGTTCGGCCAGGGGGCGGCGCTGGGCAACATCCTCGTGATCATTGCCCTGGTCTTCGCGCTGGTCTACCTGCGGGTCTCCCGCTCCAGCAACCAGGACTGAGAGGCAGCAACGAATGCGACACTCAAGCAACCGCACCTGGTTTCACGTGGTGCTGGGCCTGTTCTTCCTAGCCCTCATGCTCTTCCCTGTCTACTGGATGGTCAACGCCTCCTTGCAGCCGGGCGTGGCCACCGTCGACCTCAGCTGGTTCCCGATCCACCCGAGCCTGGACGGCTACCGCTCTGCCTTCGCCAGCCAGGGGGCCAACCTGGTCACCAGCCTCGTGGTGTCCGTCGGCGCCACGGTGCTCAGCCTGGTCGTCTCCACGCCTGCGGCCTACGCGCTCTCGCTCTACCGCGTGCGCGGGTCCGCACTGGTCATGTTCGCCCTGCTCATCAGCCAGATGATCCCGGGCATCGTCATCGCCAACGCCCTGTACTCCGCCTACAACGACCTGGGCATCCTCAACACCACGCTGGGGCTCATCCTTGCTGACTCCGCCCTGGGCGTTCCCTTCTCCATTCTCATCATCCAGGCCTTCATGCGGGCGATCCCCATGTCCGTGCTGGAGGCCGCCAGGGTCGACGGCGCAGGCAGGTTCCGCACCTTCTTCTCCATCGTGCTGCCGCTGAGCACGAACGCCGTCATCACGGCAGCACTGTTCAGCTTCCTGTTCGCATGGAGCGACTTCCTGTTCGCCCTGACGCTGAGCTCCAGCTCCTCAGCCCGCCCGGTCACCCTGGGCATCTACCAGTTCATCGGTGGCTACGTCGCTGACTGGGGATCGGTCATGGCGACGGCGACGATGGCCTCCCTGCCCGCGGCGATCCTGCTCGTGGTGGCTCAGAAGTACGTCGCCGCGGGAGCCGCCGGAGGGGCGGTGAAGGCCTGACTGCCTGACGACCCTGGGTCTAGGGCGGGCGTGACCGCTCAGGCCATTCGCACTCAATCATCTTTGACACCAGGAGCGAAGGAGCTTCAGATGCTGGAGTACACAGCAATCCAGGACGGCTTTGAGATTCGGCACGAGCACGAGGTGCTGCGTGTGGAGCAGTGGGGGCCGGACTCCGTGCGCGTGCGCGCCGCGCAGCACCAGATCCCGAGCAGCGACGTCGGTGCGCTGGAGGAACGGCCGCAGGGCCTGCCCGCAGCCAGCGTGGCGCAGGAGGAGGACGGAAGCGTCCACCTCGTCGTCGGCAACCTGACCGTACGCGCCCGCCTGGACTCCGGCGACGGCAAGCCCGCGGTCATGCTGGAGTTCCTGCGCACCCGCGACGGCGTTGAGCTGCTGGCTGAGAAGCGTGAGCACTTCTGGTGGCCAGGCTCCCACGTGTTCTATGGCCAGCGCTCGGGCCTGTACGAGATCCACCAGCAGTTCAAGGCCTACGAGGGTGAGCGCGTCTACGGCCTGGGCCAGCACCAGCACGGGCGTCTGGACCACAAGGGGCTGGTGATCGACCTGGTCCAGCGCAACACCGAGGTCAGCATCCCCTTCTACCTGTCCAGCCGCGGCTACGGCTTCCTGTGGAACAACCCGGCGGTCGGGCGCGTGGAGCTGTCCGACGACGCCACGCGCTGGGTCGCGGACGCTGCGCCCGGCCTGGACTACTGGGTCACGGCGGGTGAGACCCCGGCGGATATCATGTCCCACTACGCCGACGCCGTCGGGCACGCCCCGCAGCTGCCGGAGTGGGCCTCGGGCTTCTGGCAGTGCAAGCTGCGCTACCTCAGCCAGCAGGAGATCCTTGACGTCGCCCGAGAGTACAAGCGCCGTGGCCTGCCGCTGTCTGTGATCGTCACAGACTTCTTCCACTGGACCGCGATGGGCGACTACACGTTCGACCCCGAGGAGTACCCGGACCCTGAGGCCATGATCCGCGATCTGGACGAGATGGGTGTCAAGCTCATGGTCTCGATCTGGCCGACGATCTCGCCCCTGTCCGAGAACTATGACGAGATGCGCGCACGCGGCCTGCTGGTGGGCTCTGACCAGGGCGTGGAGCTCCACCAGGACATCCACGACAAGAAGATGCCGCGCTCGCTGCCGGTGTCCTTCTACGACCCGACCAACCCTCGTGCGCGCGCCTTCCTGTGGGAGACCGTCAAGCGGGGGTACTTCGACCTGGGTGTGCGCGTGTGGTGGCTTGACGCCTGCGAGCCCGAGCTCAACCCCGGTCACCCGAAGAACCTGTCCTTCTACGCTGGTCCTGGTGCCGCAGTGGCCAACATCTACCCGCGTGACAACGCGCGCACCTTCTACGAGGGCAACCGGGACGCAGGGGAGGAGCCGACCGTCCTGCTGTGCCGCTCGGCCTGGGCCGGCCAGGCAAAGCTCGGCGCGGCGGTGTGGTCCGGGGACATCCCGCCGACCTGGGACTCCCTGGCCCGTCAGATCCGGGCGGGACTGAGCATCGGAATGTCCGGGATCCCGTGGTGGACCACTGACATTGGTGGCTTCCACGGCGGTGACCCGAGTGACCCGAGCTACCAGGAGCTGTACGCCCGCTGGTTCGCCTTCGGCGCCTTCTGCCCGCTCTTCCGTCTGCACGGTCACCGCGAGCCCCGCGGGGAGCTCGGATCGCCCATGAGCGGTGGCCCCAACGAGGTGTGGAGCTATGGCGAGCGCTGCCTGGAGATCTCGCGCGAGCACATGGAGCTGCGCGAGAGGCTGCGGCCTTATATCGCCACGGTCATGGACGAGGCTGCCGAGCAGGGCATCCCGGCCATGCGCACGCTCTTCCTGCAGTTCCCCGATGACGAGGCGGCCTGGGAGATCGACGACGAGTTCATGCTTGGCTCTGACCTGCTCGTGGCGCCCGTGCTCAAGGCCGGCGCGCGCGAGCGTGAGGTCTACCTGCCAGCCGGTGCGCGCTGGGTCGAGATCCACTCCGGAGAGACCTTCGACGGCGGTCGGCGGGTAACGGTGGCTGCGCCGTACGAGTACATTCCGGTCTTCCGCCGCGAGGGCGCGCAGATCGGGATCTGACACAGGACTGTGCTCTTCATTCAATGATGAGCGGGCGGGTACTCCTCCTGCCAGCAGGAGGAGTACCCGCCCTGCTGTATTACGCCAGCCGGCGCTGACGCGGTGTGTGGTGGGCAAGGAGCAGGTCTACTACCTCGGTGCTTGCTTCAGTGAGGAGATGGTGCGCCGTCTGCTGGCCGAGACCGGTCTGGTCTCACCACTGGCCGGGCTCATCGAGGCGCCCGAGGGAGTCGAGTTCTTGGTACGTCGCAAGGGCGAGCGGCAGTGGCTCCTTTGTGCTCAACTACCAGGACGAGCCGCAGGTCCTTCGGCTGCCGACGGCGTACAGGGATCTGCTCAGCGGTGCCAGCGAGCAGGGCAAGGTTGAGGTCGAGTCCTACGGCGTGAGGTTTGCCTATCGGTCGGTGCATGACAGGCTGAGACTCGCTCCGGCGACCTTTCTGACGACGGTGGGGGCTCGTTATGGGTCGCAGGACTAGCCGGCCTGATAGGGGGTGAGGCCATTCGGCGTCCATCCATTGCGGCGAAATCGTCCTACGTGAGGTGGATAGGATGGCTGCTCCATTCCCTCGGGGAGCCGGAAGTCCCACACCGACGGGTGTGTGGCGAGACCGATATCCCCATCGTGTTGCTCAGAAATGTATCGATGGAGCCGTGGTTTCCATCTGTTCGGCTTTCTAGATTCCTCGCCCCATGTTCTAATGATGTGCGTTGTTCCAGGGAACTCTGCTATCGATGTCTGGAGGGTGGTCGTGAGCACTTTTTTAAAGTAGTCATCACAATCCAGGGTTTCAAGAGTTTCCTTGATCCTCTGGGACTGGGGGTTGATTGCTGGGGCGAGGTTGATCAGGGTGATGCGACCTAAGGTGGGTAGGCGGTCATAGACACCGTCTTTGTTCCAGTTGTAGACGGCTCGTGCTGTAGGGTCTGATGCGGGCCGCGGGCCCCGTCCTGTTCCAATAAAGTCTCGAGCGTATGAAGGGTTCATGCCGATAAGCAGGAGCTGATGCGGTTCATCTGATAGCTTTCGCGTCATGAAGAATCGGCAGGCTCCGAGAGTCTTCTTTGCTGGCTGATCGGTGTTCGCCTGAAGGAGCCTGTCATTGATGGTTCCAAATACGACGCTGTGTTCTTCGCCGAATGAGTTGAAAATCCTGTTTGTAAGCCATTCAAGGTCGTCGTCGTCAACATTTGTCAGCACCACTCTCATATCCTGATAGTAGTACGCGAGGGTGTTTTGAATCACCCCGTCCTACGTTGCGACTGGTGGGCGCTGTGTTCGCGCTCTCCCGCTGGTTCTGGGCCCCACCTCGCCAGGGGCGACGGTGACGACGTCTGTCGAGAGACGGTCGTATGGTCAGGATGCTGACCGCTCAGCCTTGGGGGAGAGCGGACGCATCTGTTTGGTGGCCGGGACTGCCGCCATACGCGTGACTAGGGGCAGGGTGAGGGCAACGTCGTCGCTGTACCTGGCAGATGGTCCTGCTGGATGCTGTGGACGCCCTCGACCTGGTAGGTCAACAGCTTGACGCGTGATGGCGCGCAGGAGCGTCGGCAGGTCGTTCAGGGGATAGGGCGTGGGGTGGCGGGGCTCAGGGCGAGGAACGTGATACTCAGGATGAAGTCGCGTGTCTGGTGATGGCTGCGGCCACGGAGTGGCTTACTTACCCCGACGGCAGAGCGTTCGACGCGGCGCTAGAAAGGGAGCGGGTTCCGGGAGGAAGGTTGGTGGCGGCGTCGCTTTCGCTCCTGAACACTCGCTCGCACGGCGGGCCGCATCGAAATCGACTGTTCAGGAGCGAAAGCGACGGGGTGGGCCGACCACCTATGCCGCGACCGACCGCCTGTGCCGCGACCGACCACGGTTATCGCGCGAATACGATGGTCGGTGGGGGCTTACGCGGTCGACCGAGGCACAGGTAGTCCGCGATGGTCGGCGGAGGGTTTCCTACATCCAGGCGCTCGGGTCCACGACCACTTTCTCCAGCAAGGACCAGGCCGCACCGGTGGCACCAGGCATCTGGTCGCTGCCTGCCTGGAGGATCTCCAGCCCGGTCCACCGTGAGGCCAGGACCCGCCTGCCCAGCTCGGCCTCGATCTCGGGACGCAGTACCTCGGCTAGTGGCGCGAGGTGTCCTCCGAGCACGACGACGGGGATGTCAAGCAGGTTGACGGCGGCCCCGAGTCCCACCCCCAGCGCGTGGGCGGCTGACGAGACCGCCTGGCGGGCGCCGTCGTTCCCGTCCTGCCAGGCTGCGACGAGCTCCTCGGGTCGGGCGTCCTCAGCCAGGCCTGCCGTGGCCAGGATGGCGCGGCGCCCGGCGTAGCGCTCCAGGCAGCCTGTGTTGCCGCATGAGCACAGCGGGCCGTTGGGGTCGATCTGGACGTGGCCGATCTCGCCGGCGAAGCCGTTGGTGCCGGCTACGGCCTGCCCGTCGTGCACGATGCCTGCGCCGATGCCGTTCTCTCCGGACAGGTAGATGAAGGAGGGCCACTGGGGCGCCAGGACGGGACGGGAGCGGCCCACGGTCAAGGCTCCCAGGCTCGCCTCGTTGCCGACCTCCAGGCTCAGCCTGTTGCCCTCCAGGACGCTGGCCAGGTGCTCGGCCGGGCGGACCCCGGACCAACCGAGGTTCGGGGCGCGCAGCAGCACGCCGTCGGACACCAGGCCCGGCAGGGCGATACCGGCGCCGACCAGCCGTGCGCCGCGAATCAGCGGAAGCGTCAGGACGTCGGCGACCAGGGTGGCCAGGCGTCGAAGCACGACGGCGGGGTCGGAGCCAGAGAAGTCGTCCAGGACCACGCGTTCGGTCAGCAGCTCGCCGGACAGGTCGATGGCACGCACGGCCATGTGGGCGACATTGACCTCCAGCCCCAGCGCCACGAAGGTCGCGTGCGGCGGGGCGAGAGGCACGGCAGGGCGGCCTGGGCCGGAGGAGGGGGCGGGATCGAGCTCGGTGAGGATCCCGGCACCCACGAGCTCGTCGGTCAGGCGGGAGGCGGTGGACCTGGTCATCCCGGTCACGGCGGCGACGTCCGCCCGCGAGATCGGGGTGGGCGAGGACAGGACCTGCCGTGCCACCAGTGCCAGGTTGGCGGTGCGCAGTGTCGACTGACGTGCTGAGGCGGCGGCGCGAGAGCCTCGGGCGGCGGGGGAGGGAGCGTGCCCGGCGTGAGCCACGGCAGCCGCCGTCGTCTGGGATGTGCTTCGAACCACGCCTTGACCATACCTCACCCACATGCCATAGTTGCATCAACGAACAAATAGAGGCTCGAGGAGGAGACCATGGTTCGCAAGCCCACCAAGGAAGACAAGTTCTCATTCGGTCTGTGGACCGTCGGCTGGCTCGCCGCCGACCCCTTCGGCGACAGGACCCGAGCCGCCCTGCGCCCCTGGGAGTACACCGAGAAGCTCGCCGAGCTGGGTGCCTGGGGCATCACCTTCCACGACAACGACGTCTTCCCCTTCGACGCCACCGACGCCGAGCGTGACGAGATCGTCCGCAGGCTCAAGGACACCGTGGACGCCACGGGCCTGACCATCGAGATGATCACCACCAACACCTTCACCCACCCGATCTTCAAGGACGGCGGGCTGACCAACAACGACCGCTCCATCCGCCGCTTCGGCCTGCGCAAGATCCTGCGCAACGTCGACCTGGCCGCCGAGCTGGGTGCCAAGACCTTCGTCATGTGGGGCGGGCGCGAGGGCGCCGAGTACGACTCCTCCAAGGACCTCAACGCAGCCTTCGAGCGCTACAAGGAGGGCCTGGACACCGTGGCCCAGTACATCAAGGACAAGGGCTACGACCTCAAGATCGGCCTGGAGCCCAAGCCGAACGAGCCCCGCGGTGACATCTTCCTGCCTACCGTCGGCCACGCCCTGGCCCTCATCGGCCAGCTGGACAACGGTGACGTCGTGGGGCTCAACCCCGAGGTCGGCCACGAGCAGATGGCGAACCTCAACTACACCCACGGCATCGCCCAGGCTCTCAACCACGGCAAGCTCTTCCACATCGACCTCAACGGTCAGAAGGGCCTGAAGTACGACCAGGACCTGGTCTTCGGCCACGGCGACCTGCTGTCCGCCTTCTTCACGGTTGACCTCATCGTCAACGGCTTCCCGAACGGCGGACCGCGCTACGACGGCCCGATCCACTTTGACTACAAGCCCTCGCGCACCGACGGCATGGAGGGAGTGTGGGAGTCTGCGGCCGCCAACATGGAGATGTGGCTGCAGCTCAAGGAGAAGGCTCAGGCCTTCCGCGCCGACCCCGAGGTCCAGGAGGCTCTCAGGCTCTCAGGCGTCTACGAGCTCGGCGAGCCGACACTGGCCGAGGGCGAGTCCCTGGAGGACTTCATCGCCGACCGCTCCTCCTACGAGGACTTTGACGCCGAGGCCGCCGCCGCGCGCGACTACCACTTCGTCAACCTCTACCAGAAGGCCGTCATGCACCTGATCGGCTGAGGCCGGTCCTGACCGGCTGCCTGCGCGGCAAGCCGGGGCGCGCAGGCAGCCCTCACCTGGTGAGGGGGAGGACGACGGCGGTGCTCGCCGTCCCCCCCCCCTCCGCCGCAGCCACTTCGTCACTACCACCCGATACCGCCTCGCTATCGTCGCCTTCAGCGTGGAAGGAACCCACATGGCACTCGTCGCCGGCGTCGACTCCTCGACGCAGTCCTGCAAGATCGTCATCTGCGACGCCGCAACCGGCGCCCTGGTCCGTGAGGCCAAGGCCTCTCACCCCGACGGCACCGAGATCCACCCCGACGAGTGGTGGCGCGCCCTGGGCGAGGTGGTCGACGCCGTCGGTGGACTGAGCGACGTCGACGCCCTGTCCGTGGGCGGCCAGCA
The DNA here is from genome assembly GCF_029851875.1 of Actinomyces sp. Taxonomy (GTDB): domain Bacteria; phylum Actinomycetota; class Actinomycetes; order Actinomycetales; family Actinomycetaceae; genus Actinomyces. Next base: position 12,451 of record NZ_JARKVC010000002.1, on the reverse strand, counting down.
GCACGGCATGGTCCTGCTCGATGCTGACGGCCAGGTCATCCGCCCTGCCCTGCTGTGGAATGACACCCGCTCGGCCGCCGCCGCTGGTGACCTCATCGCTGAGCTGGGCGAGGGGGACGAGACGGCCGGTCGCAGGGCCTGGGCCGACGCCGTGGGCAGCGTGCTCGTCGCCTCGCTGACCATCACCAAGCTGCGCTGGCTGGCGGACAACGAGCCTGAGAACGTCGCGCGGATCGCCGCCGTCTGCCTGCCCCACGACTGGCTGACCTGGAGGCTGTCGGGCGCCACGAGCCTGGAGACCCTGACCACGGACCGCTCGGACGCCTCAGGCACGGGCTACTTCGACTCGGTGGCCAATGAGTACCGCCGAGACCTGCTCGCCCTGGCGCTGCGCTGCAGCGAGGAGGAGGCTGCCTCCATCGTCCTGCCGCGCGTGGTGGCCCCGAACGAGGTCGCCGGCCACGGTGGCAGCAACGTGCTCGGCGGGGACCTCAGCCACCTGGCGCTGGGACCTGGCTGCGGTGACAACGCCGGCGCGGCACTGGGCCTGGGGCTGCGGCCCGGCCAGACCTCGGTGTCCCTGGGCACCTCCGGTGTGGTCGCGGCCGTCTCAGCAACCCCCACCCACGACCCCTCCGGCCTGGTGACCGGCTTCGCCGACGCTACCGGTGCCTTCCTGCCGCTGGCCTGCACCCTCAACGGCGCGCGTGTCCTCGACGCGGCCAAGAAGGTCCTGGGGGTCAGCTACGACGAGTTTGACGAGCTCGCGCTGTCCGCACAGCCCGGCGCGGGCGGACTTGTCCACGTGCCCTACCTGGAGGGTGAGCGCACCCCTAACCTGCCCGAGGCCACAGGCGTACTCACCGGCATGACTCTGGCCAGCCTCACCCCCGCCAACTACGCACGTGCGGCCGTGGAGGGCCTGCTGTGCCTCATGGGCGCCTGCCTGGACGCCGTGCGAGCCCAGGGCGCGGACATCAGTGAGGTCGCGATCGTGGGCGGTGGCGTGAAGTGGCGCAGCGCCAAGGAGCTGAGCCCAGCGGTGCTGGGCGTGCCTGTGGACGTGCCGCCGGCCGGTGAGTACGTGGCCATCGGCGCAGCCAAGCAGGCCGCCTGGATCCTCGACGGCGGTGCCGAGCCCCCGGCCTGGGAGCTCACCGGCGCCGAGCACCTGACCGCTCCTGCACAGCCTGAGGTGCGCTCCGCCTACGACAGGGCGGCCGGGGTCGTGGCCGCGGGGCTCGGCTGAAGCCGGGCCCAGAACCCTCGATCGCTTGTAGCGGGAGGAGCACGCCGACACGGTCGTCGGCGCGCACGCTCCTGTCACTCGTGAGGTCAACGGCTACCGGGAACGGCTCCGGCAGTACCTGCGCCACGCTCCCGGGTCATGGCACCAGGAGCTCCATGAGACCAGCACGACCATAGAAATCTTCCAGGAACGGAGAGCGGGCAGGGCCCGCTCCCAGAGGCAAGGAGGCCACATGGAAAGCCTGAGCAGGCGCAGCCTGATCGCAGCAGGCGTCATCGGATTCGGATCGCTCGCGACGGCGTGCACACGGGAGAGGACCGCTGACTACTACGGCTCCTCCGGCTCAGGGGCGCTGATCGGTATCTCGATGCCGACCAAGAACCTCGAGCGCTGGAGCCGGGACGGCGCCAATCTCAAGAGCGCCCTCGAGAAGATGGGCTACACGGTCGAGCTGCAGTACGCCGACAACAAGGTGGAGCAGCAGAACGCCCAGATCCAGACCATGATCAACAAGTCGCCGGCCGTCATCATCATCGGCTCCATCGACGGATCGGCCCTCGGGCCCTCCGTCGAGGCGGCGAAGCGGCAGGGGATCGAGGTCCTCGCTTATGACCGGCTCATCCGGGACACCGACGCCGTCAGCTACTACGTCACCTTCGACAACTACAAGATCGGCCAGATGCAGGGGCAGTACATCGCTGACACCCTCGACCTTGAGCACCAAGACGGCCCGTTCAACTTCGAGCCCTTCGCCGGAAGCCCGGACGACAACAACGCCTCCCTGTTCTTTCAGGGAGCCTGGGACGTCCTCAAGCGGTACGTCGATGCCGGCAAGCTCGCGTGCCCGTCAGGCAAGATGCCTGCATCCGCAGACGACTGGCAGTCCATCGGCATCCAGGCCTGGTCCAATACGACGGCTCAGTCCGAGATGGAGAACCGTCTCAACTCCTTCTACAACACGACGACCCGAGTCAACGCGGTCCTCAGCCCCAATGACGCGATTGCGCTCGGCGTCACCCAGGCGCTGACGTCGGCCGGCTACACCGGCAACGACTGGCCCGTCCTGACGGGACAGGACGCTGACCAGGCCAGCGTCCAGAACATCGTCAAGGGACTCCAGACGATGACGGTCTTCAAGGACACTCGCAAGCTCGGCGAGCGCGCCGCGGTGATGGTTGACGAGATCGTCAAGGGCGGGGACGTCGAGGTGAACGACACGGAGTCGTATGACAACGGGGTCACGGTCATCCCGTCGTACCTCATCGACGCGGTCGCGGTCGACAAGACCAATGTCAAGGATGTCGTCGTTGACTCTGGCTACTACACGGCGACGGAGGTCGGGCTGTGACGGCCCGGCACGACCGCCCGCAGACGAGGAAGGAGCAGAGTCGTGTCTGAACCGCTCACCGATCCTGAGGCCCACGGCTCCTCCCAGGACCTCATCCTTGAGATGCGGCACATTACCAAGGAGTTCGGCTCCTTCAAGGCGCTCGATGACGTCAACCTCCAGGTCCGTCGCGGCGAGATCCACGCGATCTGCGGTGAGAACGGTGCCGGGAAGTCGACCCTCATGAACGTGCTCTCGGGCGTCTGGCCCCGGGGCACCTACGACGGTGACATCGTCTACGACGGCGAGGTCCGTGAGTTCCGCTCGATCCGCGACTCCGAGGCCGTCGGTATCGTCATCATCCACCAGGAGCTCGCCCTGAGCCCCTACCTCTCCGTTGCCGAGAACATCTTCCTCGGCAACGAGAAGCAGCGGCACGGCGTCATCGACTGGGACACCACGAACGATGAGGCCGCGCGCCTGCTCATGGAGGTCGGACTCGACGTCCGGCCCCAGACCCGTGTGGCCGACCTCGGCGTGGGCAGCCAGCAGCTCGTGGAGATCGCGAAGGCGCTGTCCAAGGACGTCCGGCTCCTCATCCTTGATGAGCCGACTGCGGCTCTGAATGACGAGGACTCCGCGCACCTGCTCGACCTCATGTGGGGCCTGCGCGAGCGTGGCATCTCGATGGTGATGATCTCGCACAAGCTCAACGAGATCTCGCACACCGCCGACCGCACGACCATCATCCGCGACGGACGGACCATCCAGACCTCGCCCCTCCACGGTGAGGGGAGCATGAGCGAGGAGGAGATCATCCGTCTCATGGTGGGCCGTTCGCTGGACAACCGGTACCCGGACCACGAGTCCCACGTCGGCGACGACGTCCTCGAGATCCGCGACTGGACCGTCCACCACCCCATCGACACTAAGCGCAAGGTCGTCGATGGGGCTTGCATGACCCTCCGACGGGGCGAGATCGTCGGCCTGGCTGGTCTTATGGGCGCCGGGCGCACCGAGTTCGCGATGAGCCTGTTCGGCAGGTCCTACGGGACCGGCATCACCGGCACCGTGCTCAAGGAAGGTGCCGAGGTATCGACCTCGACCGTCGCCAAGGCGATGGGCCAGGGCATCGCCTACGTCTCCGAGGACCGCAAGTCCCTCGGCCTCAACCTCATTCAGGACGTCAAGACGAACACGACCGCTGCCGCCCTGCGCAAGATCTCACGCCGAGGTGTGGTGGACGACGACGCTGAGAGTGAGGTCGCCGAGCGCTATCGGCGCGAGCTGCGCACCAAGACGACGTCGCTGTCGACTCCGGTGGGCTCCCTGTCGGGAGGCAACCAGCAGAAGGTAGCCCTCGCGAAGTGGATCTTCACCGATCCCGACGTCCTTATTCTCGACGAGCCCACCCGTGGCATTGACGTCGGGGCGAAGTACGAGATCTACCAGATCATCAACGAGCTCGCCGACGCCGGCAAGGCGGTCCTCGTCATCTCCTCCGAGCTGCCCGAGCTCCTCGGCATCTGTGACCGCATCTACACGATGAGTCACGGCCGCATCACCGGCCAGCTTCCCCGCGCGGAGGCTGACCAGGAGAGCCTCATGAGGCTCATGACCCTCGAAGACAGCGATTCAGCAGAAAAGGACGGCGCGAAGTGAACGGCGTCAAGGCATACCTGGGACGAAACCTCCGCCAGTACGGCATCCTTGCCGCGCTGCTGATCATCATCGTCTTCTTCCAGATCCTCACCGGCGGCCTCCTGCTGTCGCCCAACAACCTGGCGAGCCTCATCCAGCAGAACGCCTACGTGATGATTCTCGCCGTCGGCATGGTCATGGTGATCATCGCCCGGCACATTGACCTGTCCGTGGGCAGCCTTGTCGGCTTCATCGGCGGCGTCATCGCTCTCCTTGTGGTCAGTGCCGGCCTGCCCTGGCCGTTCGTCGTCCTCATCGCGATCGCCATCGGCGTCGCTATCGGCTGCTGGCAAGGCTTCTGGGTGGCGGTGATGGAGATCCCGGCCTTCATCGTGACCCTGGCAGGCATGCTCATCTTCCGCGGCCTGACCGTGGTCCTTGTCCAGCGCACGGTCTCCGGCCTGCCCACCTCCTTTGTCAGCATCGCCAACGGCTCGCTGCCTGCTTGGCTCGGCTACCTCAAGAACTACGACGGCGTCACGATCCTCATCGGGCTGTTCGCCATCGTCGGCCTCATCACCACGCAGGTGCGCTCGCGCCGACGTGCTCGTGTCGCTGGCCGCCAGGTCGAGGGCCGCACGGCCTTCATCGTTCGCCAGGTTGTCTTCGCCCTCGTGGTCGGCGTCTTTACGGCCCTCCTGGCCTACTCGGCGGGTGGTACCCCGATCGTGCTCATCATCGTGGGTCTCGTCGTCCTCGTGTACTCCTTCGTCATGAACCGCACTGTCTTCGGTCGTCATATCTACGCGGTCGGCGGCAACCTCAAGGCAGCCCGGCTCTCCGGCCTCAACGTCAGGAGGATCGACTTCATGGTCTTCGTGAACATGGGCTTCCTGTCCGCCCTGGCGGCTATCGTGACGACCTCGCGCGCGGGTGCCGCGGTCTCGACCGCAGGCAACCTCTATGAGATGGACGCGATCGCGGCCGCCTACATCGGCGGTGCAGCCGTCTCCGGCGGTGTAGGCCGCGTCTCCGGAGCCATTATCGGAGCGCTCATTATGGGAGTGCTCAACATGGGTCTGTCGATCATGGCGGTCGACTCCGCCTGGCAGCAGGCGATCAAGGGCCTCGTGCTGCTGCTCGCGGTTGCCGTCGACATCATTGGTAAGCGGCGCGCTAGCGCCTGACAGGTTCCCGCGGTGGAGGGGCGGCGCCGTGATCGTGTGGTTGTGGTGCTGCCCCTCTGCGTCTCCCAGAGGTCGTCGTCAGACGTCGTGCTCAGAAGGCGTGGGCGGTCCTTGGCGGAAGAGACGCTCCTCGCTGGACGGCCCGCCAGTCAGGCTCGTCCAGCACCACTGGATGGGCGCGCAGGGTCTGCTGCTGAGCTTGAGCAGGGGTGGAGCGTTGGCAGGATCGACGGCTCTACCGTATTCCTCGGTCCGGCGGCTGTGGGCCTGCTGCCTGCCTACCTGGCTGACGTACTGCGTCAGCGGGCTCGTGACGAGGGAGTGAGCGGGCACGTTACCTCTCTGCGGGGCGTGTCATCGCAACCACGGCACCGTGAGCACATTACGTGCGTCACAGGTCACGTACCTGGTCAATCAGGAGTGGGGCGGCGCCGTCGAGCCGCGTACGACCAAGGTGGTCTGCAGCTCGACGGGGCTGCCAAGACTTCGCCCCTCATTGAGCGCGTTCATGACGGTGCGGATCGCCTCGGAGCCGATCTCCTGCAGCGGCTGGCGGATGACGGTGACCTGAGGGGAGCACAGTGAGGCGATCGAGGTGTCGTCGAAACCGATGACGGACAGGTCCTCAGGCACACGGATGCCGTGCTGGCGCGCGGCCTCCAGGATGCCTCCTGCGATTGCGTCGTTGAGGGCAAAAATGGCCGTGGGAGGGTTTGTGGACTCCAGCAGGAAGGAGCCGTGAACCACGCCGGTGGAGTACAGGTACGGGCCGTGAGTCAGGAGGCGCTCGTCGACCTCCATACCGGCGCGGGAGCAGGCAAACCGAAAGCCTGCCAGTCTCTCGATCGTCGGTGTGGAGGAGTCTGGGCCGGCAACGATGCCGATCCGATGGTGGCCGAGGCTGATGAGGTGCTCGGCCGCCTGAACTCCTCCGCGCCAGTTCGTGGCAGACAGGGTCACCATGCCGGGCGGGGGCGGTGTGGCCGGATCAATCGACAGCAGCAGGAGGTCGTGCTCCCGGGCGAAGGTGACGATGTCAGCACTGACCGGAGTAGTCACGAGGATGAGAGCGTCAGCACCGTCAGCGGTTCGAGCGGCCAGGTCCCGGGTGAGCAGGGTGGCGTTCGGGCCCATCTGGTCGGCTGAGACCCCGATGTGGCGCACCTGGAGCGTGGCCGCGAGCTCGTCAACGGTGCGCAGCATGCCGCCGAGGATCTCAGTGGCATAGGCGTTGTTGACGGTGTCGAAGAGGGTAGCGACTCGCTTGAGCCGGGAAGTGCTCGATCCGGCAGCGGAGTCTTGGGCGGCAGGGAGCGGGTAGCCGAGGTCTGCGGCTGCCGCGAGGACGACGTCGCGGGTCTTGCGCGAGATTGAGGAGTCGGCGCGCAGGGCCTTGGAGACGGTGGGCACAGAGAACCCGGTGGCCGCAGCGATCGTGGCCTGTGTCGGGCGAGATGAGCGGGTTCGCGGCATCGTTCCTCCTCGACGACAGCGGTCGCCGTCGTTGCTGCGTGCCAGTGACGTGGGCGCTGTGGCGCGCCTGTGGCAACCGTAGCGGAGACGTGGTCACTCAGCGAGAAATTGCGCAAAGAATGGAGCAAAAGCGAGAAAAGTGATCGAATCGTTATAAAGTGCCGTGGTTAGTCCCACACTGAAGACGTACGATTCTGTTTGTCGGTGAAACGAACGAAAACTTTCACCATGTTTCCGCCGCGTCCGCGGTCATCACCGAGCTTCTGACGAGGGCGTCAGAAGAGGGCCGATAAGGGGCCCAGATCTGAGAGGAAGCATCATGAACAAGCTCGTCATCTCACGTCGTCAGGCCTGCGCCGGTTTCCTTGCTGCAGGTGTGGCCGCCACCCTTGCTGCCTGCGGAGGATCGAAGCCGGGCAGCGCAGCTAGAAGCGGCGCGACGGCGTGGGTGCTGACCGGCGGCCCCGAGCAGGCCTTCCGAGACTCCTTTGAGCGTTGGAACAAGGCCCACTCTGACGCTCAGTTCGCTACCGAGTGGTTCGCCAACGACGCCTACAAGGAGAAGATCCGTACCGCCGTCGGTGCTGGCAACGCCCCTACCCTGCTGTACAACTGGGCCGGCGGAACGCTGGCCGACTACGTCGCCAACGACCAGGTCATTGACATCACCAGCTCGACGGCGGACGCCCAGTCCCGGATCATCCCTGCCTTGCTGGAGGTCGGCAAGGTGGGTGGCAAGGTCTACGCCCTGCCCAACAACAACACCCAGCCTGTCCTGTTCTACTACTCCAAGCCCGCCTTCAAGGAGGTTGGCGTCGAGGTGCCCGCGACCTGGGACGAGCTCATGGCGCTCATCCCCAGGTTCAAGGAGGCCGGCTACATCCCGATCGCTGAGGCTGGTTCCTCCCAGTGGCCCTACCTCATGTGGATCCAGTACCTCACCGACCGCATCGGCGGTCCGGAGGCCTTCAACAAGGTCGTCGCCGGTGAGGCTGGCGCCTGGTCCGCCCCGGCCTTCACCGAGGCTCTGACCAAGATCCAGGAGATGGTCAAGGCTGGCGGTCTGGGCGACGCCTACGGCTCGGTGGACGCTGACTCCGGCGCTGACATCGCCCTCATCCACACGGGCAAGGCGGCCATGCTGCTGCAAGGCTCGTGGGTCTACGCCAACTTCCTCACCGACGCCCCCGAATTCATTGCTGACGGCAAGCTTGGCTACGCCACCTTCCCGGTCGTTGACGGTGGCAAGGGTGATGCCTCGAACATCACCGGTAACCCAGCCAACTACTGGTCCGTGTCCGCCTCCGGCAACGAGTCCGTGCAGAAGACCGCGACCGACTATCTCAACGAGGAGCTCTACTCCGAGGCCTACGTCAAGGCACTGGTCGACGGCGGCACGATCCCGGCTGCACTGGACGCTGAGGCGGTCATTGAGGCCTCGGACAACGCGGAGTACCTGTCCTTCGGCTACGAGCTGGTCAAGAACGCAGGCAACTTCCAGATGTCCTGGGACCAGGCGCTGCCCTCGGCCCAGGCTCAGGAGCTGCTGACCAACCTTTCACAGATCTTCCTGCTGCAGATCACGCCGGAGGACTTCGTCGAGAAGATGAATGCGACTCTGGCATGAATGGGTCCGCTTCCTCCAGGAAGGGGAAGAGGCTGCAGACTGGGCCTAGCCCCTGGATCGCGGCCCCTGCCCTGGCCTTCTTCGGCTTCTTCGCCCTCATCCCGCTGGTCGGAGTCTTCATCCTGTCCTTGATGAGCTGGGACGGGCTGGGGGCCATCACCTTCGCCGGCGTGGACAACTGGAAGGCGATGCTGGGTAACGACGTCACCCAGCACGCCATCCTCCTCACACTGGGCATGACCGTCCTGTGCTGGGTCCTCCAGACCCCGATCAGCCTCCTGCTCGGTGTCTTCATGGCCGGACAGCAGAAGTACCGCGCCGTGCTCTCGGTGCTCTACTTCCTGCCACTGCTGTTCTCCGCGACGGCCGTGGGTATCGCCTTCAACGCCCTGCTCGACCCGAACTTCGGGATGTCGCGAGCCTTCGGTCTGGACTTCCTCTCGCAGGACTTTCTCGGTAACCCCACGCTCGCCTTCTACACGATCATGTTCGTGATCGCATGGTGCTTCGTCCCCTTCCACTCCCTGCTCTACCAGGGCGCCGCTCGGCAGATTCCCAGCAGTGTCATGGAAGCGGCGATGATCGACGGTGCGGGACGCTGGCAGACCTTCTGGCACATCACTCTTCCGCAGCTGCGCAACACGATCGTCACCTCCTCGACCCTCATGATCGTGGGATCGCTGACCTACTTCGATCTCATCTTCGTCATGACGGCTGGTGGCCCAGGAAACGCCACCAGGGTGCTGCCCCTGGACATGTACCTCACCGGTTTCCGCTCCTACAACATGGGTGGCGCCGCTGTGATCGGTGTGCTGCTCGTGGTACTGGGACTGGCGATCTCCTACCTGCTTAACAAGCTGTCGGGTAGCTCAAAGATGGAGTCGACGATGGAAGGAGCCGTCTGATGCTCAAGCGTCACGGAGGACAGCGCCCCAACATCCTGGGCGGCCTGTTCGGTTGGCTGTGGCTGGCCGTCGCGATCCTCCCCATCTACTACATCGTCGTCACCTCGCTTCGGTCGCAGGCTGACTACTACGTCGAGAACCCGCTGTCGCTGCCGAGCAACCCGACGCTGCGGGCCTATATCTCGGTGTTCCAGAACGACTTCGCCACCTACTTCATCAACTCTGTCCTGGTGACGCTGGCGACGGTAGTGATCGTCCTGATCATCTCCTTCATGGCCTCCTACGTTATCGTGCGCAGCCGCACGCGGTTCTCTGACAGGATCTTCTCCCTGTTCCTGCTTGGTATCGCTATCCCGATCCAGGCCACGATCGTCCCGGTCTACTACCTCATCGTGCAGCTGGGGCTGTATGACAGCCTGTGGGCCCTCATCCTGCCCTCGATCGCCTTCGCGATCCCGATCTCGGTGCTCATCCTGACGAACTTCCTGCGTGACGTTCCCAAGGAGCTCTTCGAGTCGATGCGGGTGGACGGCGCCACGGACTGGCAGATGCTCTGGCGCCTGGCTGCGCCCCTGTCCAAGCCCGCGCTGGTGACTGTCGGTATCTACGACGCTCTCAATGTGTGGAACGGCTTCCTGTTCCCACTCATCTTGACCCAGAGCGCGGACAAGCGTGTGCTGCCGCTGTCCCTGTGGAGCTTCCAGGGGTCCTTCAGCTCCGACACGCCTGCGATCCTCGCTGCTGTTGTCCTGTCCGCCTTGCCGCTCATCATCGCCTACGCCGTCGGGCGCCGGCAGATGGTGGCCGGTCTGACGGCCGGCGTCGGCAAGTAGATGCCGCCACAGCAGGGCTGGGACGTTCTCCGCGGCGCAGCCTCACCCTACTCCAGCTGCCCGGTACGCCCGCCGTGGCTGCCGGCTGCTGATCCTGACCTCTGTCTTCGCATACATCACGAAAGAGACAACAATGTCCCCTGTTCTCCACGTCTCGCCATCTGGCTCAGACGCCGCTGACGGCTCGGCCCAGGCTCCGTTCCGTACGATCAACCGGGCCGTGGCCGCGGCTTACCCGGGTGACACTGTCCAGATCCACGAGGGTGTCTACCGTGAGTGGGTCAGGCCCACCCGCACCGGTCGCAGTGACGAGCGCCGGATCACCTTTGAGGCCGCTCCTGGTGAGCACGCCGTCATCAAGGGCTCGGAGCAGGTCACTGACTGGGCGCAGGAGGGCGGTGCGGGCTCCACCGTGTGGAGGGCCGAGGTCCCCAACACCCTGTTCGGTGAGTTCAACCCCTTCGCGACCGAGGTCGAGGGTGACTGGACCGTCTATGCCTCGCGGACCACCCCGCGCAAGCACCTGGGCGAGGTGTACCTGGACGGCAAGAGCTTCTATGAGGTCACCAGTCGCGAGGAGGTGGTTGCCGCCGAGCGCCGCACCGAGGACTACGACCGCTGGACCGGCGTGGCCGAGGCGGTGCGCGAGCCCGACCAGACCCCCTACGTCTGGTTCGCTGAGGTGGGCGACGAGGTGACGACGATCTGGGCGAACTTCCGGGGCGCGGACCCGCGCAAGGAGCTCGTCGAGATCAACGTGCGTCGCAGCGTCTTCTACCCCACGGCCCACCACGTCAACTACATCACCGTGCGGGGCCTGGAGCTGGCTCAGGCGGCCACTCCGTGGGCTCCTCCGACGGCGGACCAGCCGGGTCTGATCGGCCCCAACTGGGCCAAGGGCTGGGTGATTGAGGACTGCGACATCCACGACGCCAAGTGCTCAGCCGTCTCGCTGGGCAAGGAGAGCTCCTCCGGGCACAACTGGGCCACTGAGCGTCTGGACAAGCCTGGCTACCAGTACCAGCTTGAGGCCGTCTACTCCGCCTTCCACATCGGGTGGTCGAAGGACCTCATCGGCTCGCACGTGGTGCGGCGCAACCACATCCACGACTGCGGTCAGAACGCGGTGGTAGGACACCTGGGATGCGTGTTCTCCACGATTGAGGACAATCACATCCACCACATCGCGACCAAGCACGAGTTCTATGGATACGAGATCGCGGGCATCAAGCTGCACGCGGCTTTGGACACGGTGATCCGTCACAACCTCATTGAGGAGTGCACACTGGGTATCTGGCTGGACTGGGAGGCGCAGGGTACGCGCGTGACCCGGAACGTCTTCAAGAACAACGCTCGTGACCTGTTCATCGAGGTCAGCCACGGCCCCTACGTGGTGGACCACAACATCTTCTCCTCGGACGTGTCCCTGGAGGGACACTCCCAGGGTGGTGCCTACGTCAACAACCTCGTCCTTGGTGTGGTCGCCAACCAGCCGATCATCGAGCGTCCCACCCCCTACCACCTGCCGCACTCCACGCAGCCGGCGGGCTACGCCGCCATCCGCGGCGGGGACGACCGCTACATCGGCAACCTCTTCCTGTCCACGGTGGGGGACAAGTCCTTCGTCAGCCCACCTGCTTGCCGCAAGATCTCCAACGGCACCGCGCTGTTCGACGGGCACCCGCCCAGCGTCGAGGCCTACCTGGAGCTCGTCAACGACCCCTCCAAGGGCGACCACGAGCGCTTCGAGGGCGTGCCCCTGCCGGTACTCGTCCGGGACAACGCCTACGGCAACGACGCCCCTGCCTACGAGGGGGAGGAGCGTGCGGTCCGCATCGGTCAGGCCAGCGCCCACCTGGAGGCCGAGGGCGAGGCGGTCTACCTCGTTGCTGAGCTGCCCGAGGCCATCGCGTCCACCTCGGTGAGAACCGTTGCGGGAAGTGATCTGGGACGGGCCTGGTACCCGGACCAGACCTTTGAGAACCCGGACGGCAGCGCGCTGTTCGCGGACGTGGACCTGGTTGGTGAGGCCAAGGACCACGAGTCCTCCTACCCTGCAGGCCCGCTCGCCTCGTTGAAGGCTGGTTCCAGCCGCGTGCGGGTGTGGTGACCGCGCCGCAGACGGGGGGGGGGAGAGCCCCCGTCTGCCACCCCTCCGTCACCTTCGCTGCCCCTTGGTGTCTTTCGCTACCCCGTCGCGCGCGCGACG
>NZ_JARKVC010000042.1 GCF_029851875.1 Actinomyces sp. | reverse complement strand
CCAGGTCCTGGGAAGCACGCCCCCATGACGTCAGAACGCACTAGTGGGTGAAGCGCCGTCTCAGCTCGCCGGTGCCTGGCTGGTCTGCTCGGTCGGGGCCTCTGTCACGGCCACGCAGCCGCTCGGGGCCGCGATCGGCTCGCCGACCTTGAGCTGACCGATCTCGGCGGTGGAGAGGATGGACTGCTTGTACTCCGAGCCAAGCACGACGCTCACGGTCGGGTCGGCGGCGTCGGCGGTCTCGTCGATGGTGACGGTGACGGTGCCGGTGAAGGCCCGGGCGAGGGTGTAGGCGTTGGTGAGGCCAGCCTGGGAGGTGGTGATGAGGACGTTGCCGTCGTAGGAGCCACGGGGCCAGTCTGCCGTCGTCGTCACGGTGAGGCCCGACTCCGTCAGGGCCTGGGTGACGTCCCCGGCCAGTCCCGTGGTGTCCGTGCCGTTGTAGACGTTGACGGGGATGGAGGCGACCTCGACGGTTGCCGCGTCCGCGGGCGGGCAGGGCTGGACCACTGAGGTCGCCTCGGCCTCGGCGCTGGAGAAACCAGGTTCGTAGGGGGCTGGCACGATCCCGGTCCACAGCAGCAGGCACACGAGGGTCAGGACCACCATGGTGGCCAGGACTCCTCCGATGACCATCGTCTGGCGGTGCTGGAGACGACGGCGGTACTCAGCGCGCGGGTCTAGGGGGGTGCTCACCCGCCCACAGTAACCGAGTTGGTGCGCCAGGGTCAGGACCCCGTGGTCTTGCGCCGTCAGGCTGCCGGCGGTGGCGGGGCGAGGAGCGCGCGGCCCTCGTTGTCCAGCTCCAGCACCCGTGCGTGGAGGACGGTGCGCCCCTGCAGGGCCGCACGCAGGGCGCGGTGCAGTCCGGTCTCCAGGTACAGCTCACCCTGATAGGCCACGACGTGGGCGAACAGGTCCCCGTAGAAGGTCGAGTCGTCGTCGAGGAGGTTGCGCAGATCGAGGGTTGAGCGGGTGGTGGTGAGCTGGTCGAGGCGGATCTGCCGAGGGGCGATGACGGACCAGCCACGCTGCGCCTCGACCCCGTGGGCGGGGTAAGGGGCGCGGTCACCGACGGCCTTGAAGATCACGGGGTCATGCTAGCGGTCGGCTGTGACACCCGGGTGGGACCCTCCACGAGCCGGCTGGGTCCAGGAAGGGGGCGACGACGGCGCAGCCAGCAGTCTGGTAGCCAGCGTCAGCGTGTGGCCGCCCCCGTGAGCGCGGTGGAGTCCGAGGAGGTCAGCAGGCACAGCAGGGTGCGGTCCCCGGCCTTCCACGAGCCCTGGGTGGGAGCCAGGAACTGGGCTCGGTAGGTAGGGGACTCGGCCTGCTCCTCCAGGTAGGGGGAGACGTCCTCCTGGCAGGCAGCGCCTGCCTGCTCACGCAGCGCGCTGAGCTCGGGCAGGGACTCCTCGCTCAGCGTGGCGACGCTGAGGACCTCGTAGAGGTGCGGCTGGGAGCAGGCCACAACCGTGACGAGTCCGAGCTGGCTGGGCGCGTGGCCCTGTGAGCTCGCGTCCTGGGGCTGGGGAGCGGACGTCGTCGTGGCAGAGGCCTGGGCGTCGGCGGAGGAGAAGGGCAGGAAGCAGTCTCCGGCTCGCAGGTCCTGGACTGAGGTGAGGGCCGGGTCTGGCGAGGCGGCGGCGTGGGGCGAGGCTGCGTCGTCGGCCATAGGCGTGGCCGAGGTGGTGACAGGTGAGGCCGGCGACGTGCGTCCCGCGGCCGCGTTGCCACCCGAGCAGGCGCCGAGGGTGGCGGCAAGGAGCACAGCGGTGAGCGTGGCGAGGACATGGGCAGGGGTGCGCATGGGCCAAGCCTGTCAAAGGCGCTGGCGCGGACAAAGGCGGTACCGTGAGCCGGGTCAGAAGAAGGTGGTGGCGTCGCGGTTGATGAAGGCGCCGTGGCCCGTCGTCGTGTTCCAGCAGGTCAGGCCCGCCTCCTGGCTGGCGCAGGCGGTGGTACCGAAGTAGACCACCGCACCGTAGAGTGCCGTGGGCGTGCCTGGGTAGTCGAACCAGGGGGCGTCTCCCTTGAAGCCGATCTCCTGGGAGTCCAGGCTGACCCACCACTTCGGGCCGCCGGTCACGGGCTCGGTGCCGTAGGTCCCTTCGGTGACGTAGGACATCACCCCGCAGCCGGCGGTGGTGGCGGAGAGGTCGCAGCCGATGTTGCCCGACGGCGTCTTGAAGGAGGCCACTCCGCTGGCGTTGGGGATCAGCGGGGTCGCCTCGGCAGGGACGGGGCCACCGGCTCCCGCGTAGGCGCCGTCCGGGAGGTCAGGGTTGGCAGCAGGGGTAGCCGAGGCCAGGGAGCGGCCCTTGGCGAGCGGAGCAGTCGAGGTGGTCTCGGACGGAGCAGGCGACGGCGTCGCGGTGGAGGTGGTGGCCTGCGTGCTGGCCGTGCTCGTCGCGGTGGGGGGAGGCGGAGAGTCCTCGGCGCAGCCGACGCTCAGCGGTGCGAGCAGAAGGAGGGGGAGAAGGCTCAGGACGCGGGGGCGGAGGGGAGCAGCGGGGTGGTTCATCGGCATGCCTGACAGGAAGCGGTAGGTGCCACCAGGGTAGTCGGGGTGGTGGCCGTAGTCGTCGGCGATGGCTAAGCGGGTGAGCCGGAGCTCCCCTGACCTCATCGCAGACAGGCTGGTTACTCGCACCTGAGTGCAGCGTCTTGCCCACCTTCGTGGCGGCGAGGCGCTGCACAATCATGCGAAAGCCCCGGAATCTGAGCGATTCCGGGGCTTACTCGCGGAGGATGGGGGATTCGAACCCCCGAGGGCTTGCACCCAACACGCTTTCCAAGCGTGCGCCATAGGCCACTAGGCGAATCCTCCAGGTGTCCCGCGTGCTAGCGGTGGAGCGACAGCACGTGCAACGGGAATGGAATATATCGGAACGCTGCCAGGTGGTGCCAGCCCGTGACGGTGGCATCGGTCACGGGCTGTGCGCTGACGTCATCGTGTGGGCGGCGTGGGTGT
Organism: Actinomyces sp.; assembly: GCF_029851875.1. GTDB lineage: Bacteria > Actinomycetota > Actinomycetes > Actinomycetales > Actinomycetaceae > Actinomyces. The sequence continues at coordinate 41,065 of NZ_JARKVC010000042.1, read as the reverse complement.
GGTCGGGGCGAGCAGTCGTGTGCATCAGGTACACTGTCTCCCGGCCCCTCGTGCGGCGTCATCCAGTGAATCCCCCAGGACCGGAAGGTAGCAAGGGTAAGCGGGCTCTGGCGGGTGCACGGGGGGTCCTGACACTGCTTGAAGGAGGCGCGGACCCGTGCCTCGAGGCGCGTGCGGACCCTGCCTGACCAGGTGGGTGTGTGCCGCCGTCGGCTCACAGCGTCGCATCGTGTCGGTGGTCCCGTTTAGAGTCGGACCGTGACCACCGCTCTGTACCGCCGCTACCGCCCAGACACCTTCCAGGACGTCATCGGGCAGGAGCACGTGACTGCCCCGCTCATGGCGGCCTTGCGTGCGGACCGCGTCACGCACGCCTACCTCTTCTCCGGTCCGCGCGGCTGCGGCAAGACCACCTCAGCCCGCATCCTGGCCCGCTGCCTGAACTGCGAGCAGTTCCCCACGGACACCCCGTGCGGCGTCTGCCCCTCGTGCCGGGACCTGGCCACCGGTGGCCCCGGAAGCCTGGACGTCGTCGAGATCGACGCCGCCAGCCACAACGGCGTCGACGACGCTCGTGACCTGCGTGAGCGCGCCTCCTTCGCCCCGGCGCGTGACCGCTTCAAGATCTTCATCCTCGACGAGGCCCACATGGTCACGCCGCAGGGCTTCAACGCCTTGCTCAAGCTGGTGGAGGAGCCGCCGGCCCACGTGAAGTTCATCTTCGCCACCACCGAGCCGGAGAAGGTCATCGGCACCATCCGGTCACGGACCCACCACTACCCCTTCCGGCTCGTGCCGCCGGACATCCTGGAGGGATACCTGGCCCACCTGTGCCAGGCCGAGGCTGTGCAGGTGGGCCCCGGGGTCTTCCCGCTGGTCACCCGAGCCGGTGGCGGAAGCGTGCGAGACACTCTGTCCGTCATGGACCAGCTCATCGGTGGTGCGGTCGACGGCGAGGTGGACTACCAGCGTGCTGTCGCCCTGCTGGGCTACACGGACACCACCATGCTCGACCAGTGCGTGGACGCGATCGCCGGGGCCGACGGCGCCGGAGTCTTCCGGGTGGTGGACCGAGTCATCGCCTCCGGCCACGATCCCCGTCGCTTCGTCGAGGACCTCCTCCAGCGCCTGCGAGACCTTCTGGTCATCGCCCTGGCCGGGGCCGAGGCAGGCCCGGCGCTCGGCTCCCTGCCGCCTGACGAGCTGGAGCGTATGGAGGTCCAGGCTCGCACCCTGGGCTCAGGGGCGCTGTCACGCTACGCGGACATGACGGCGCAGGCGCTGACCCAGATGGTGGGTGCCACCTCTCCTCGCCTGCAGCTGGAGCTGCTCATGGCGCGTCTGCTCGTGCCCTCGCAGCAGGTCCAGGCTCCGCCGCCCGCCGCCCCCGGAGGGGCTGCGCGAGCTGGCGGCCCTGCCCGCCCAGCCCCCGGAGCCCCTGCTCCTGCGCAGGACGCCGCGGCGGCGGGCCAGGGTCGTGCCCTGGCGGCCCAGCTTGCTCGGCAGGCTGCCACGACGCACGCCCAGGAGCCCGGCACGCCGCAGGCCCGTCCCGCAGACGAGTCTGGTGGTGCTGTGCAGGCTCCGCAGGAGATCGGTCCTTCCGAGGCGGTCCCCAGCTTGCCGGCGGCTCCGAGCGCACCGGTGGCGGCGAGCGCTCCTGGGGTGGCCTCCGCAGCACCGGCGTCCTCCTCCGCGCCACGCTCCTCGGCCCCCGAGGCGGCAGAGGCAGAGATGATCCGCACCCGCTGGGCGGAGGTGCTGGACTCGGCCAGGCGCACGCGCCGCGCCACCTGGGCCCTGGTCGAGCAGCACGCTCAGCCAGGGGCGCTGGCAAGCGGCGTCTTCCAGGTGCTCTTCACCGCGCCCGGACTCGTCAACGCCTTTGAGAACGGCGGTCACGCCCAGGTCCTGGCTGAGGCGATCCACCAGGCGCTGGGGCTGCAGGTCGAGGTTCACGCGGTCCTCGTCGGTCCGGACGGGCCGTCCGCAGGCCCCTCCGGACCCGCTGGCGGAGGCGGAGCGAGTGGCCCGACCGCGCCCGCCCCCCGCTCACACGGGGGCAGCGCGCAACCGGCAGGCCCTGATCGCAGTGGGCCGAGTGCTCAGGTCGCGCCCTCACCGGCGCAGGCGCCCGCAGAGCCGGAGCCCGTGGGCTGGGGCGAGGTGGCGCCGATCGGGCGAGCGCGCCGTGAGGACGCCCCGCCTGCCTCCTCCACCACCCCGGCCGCCTCGTCGCAGGGCGAGCCAGCAGTCCCGGCTGATCAGCCACTGCACCCCCAGGAGGCAGCGGAGACCACGCGAACCGCTAAGCCAGTGCCTGACCGCCCTCAGCCGCAGGTCCCACAGGTCGCGGTCGCTGCCCCGGGCGAGTCGGTTGCCGATCAGGTCACGCCCGCCACAGTCTCCTCCCCCCACCCGGTGGCGAGCCCGGGCTCCTCCAGCCCGGCAACCTCCTCACCACCAGATGAGCAGACGGAGGAGAAGCCTCGTCTCGCCACCGTCCACCGCCTTCATGCCCTGCCGGAGATCCCCGGCGGGGCCTCGTCGTCGCTCGGGCCGAGCGCGGACGCGCCTTTCGAGCCCCAGGCTGGTGCTCAGCCCGCAGGGACGAGCGGCCCTGCTCCTCAGACCTTCTCCGACGGCGTCCCGCTGCCTGAGGAACCGGGGGACCCGGACGGACCTGGGGACGCCTGGGGAGGCGCTCGGGCCTCGCGCGTCTCCTCCGCCTCGGTCTCCGCAGCCATGGCGGCCGCACGGGCCGCCGCACGGGGAGAGGCCCCGCCTCCAGGACCGGCCGAGCTGCGGACGGTCTCTCTGGAAGATGATGTCCCCAGCGAGGACGACGAGGACGCTGAGGAGGCTGGGATGGTGGGCCTGGAAGTCGTCAAGCGCCTGCTGGGCGCCACTGTCCTGGAGGAGATCATCGTCAACCCGGAGGAGTACTGAGATGCCAGCGGTCTACGAAGGAGCCGTCCAGGACCTCATCGACGAGTTCGGCCAGCTGCCCGGCATCGGTCCCAAGTCCGCTCAGCGTCTGGCCTTCCACGTCCTGTCCTGCGACTCCTCCAGCGTCGAGCGCCTCATCGAGGCCCTGCGGGCCGTCAAGGCGCGGGTGCGCTTCTGCGAGACCTGCGGCAATATCGCGGAGTCCGAGCAGTGTGCCATCTGCTGTGACCCTCGTCGGGACCAGCGGGTCATCTGCGTGGTCGAGGAGCCCAAGGACGTCGTCGCCATCGAGCGCACGCGGGAGTACCGGGGCCTCTACCACGTGCTCGGCGGCGCGATCGACCCGATCAACGGCGTCGGCCCGGATGACCTGCGTGTGCGAGAGCTCTTGGCACGGCTGGGAGGGGACGTTGAGGAGGTCATCCTGGCCACCGATCCCGACGTCGTCGGAGAGGCGACGGCCGCCTACCTCACCCGCATGCTGCGCACCATGGAGGTCCCCGTCTCACGGCTGGCCTCGGGTCTGCCAGTGGGCAGCGACCTGGAGTACGCCGACGAGGTCACGCTCGGGCGAGCCTTCGAGGGCCGCCGCCGCGTCGAGGGCTGAGGCTCGCCAGCGGGGCTGCGGGCCTGAGGATGGGTCCGTGCGTCAGTGCTGGCGGTGCAGTCGGCCGTGCGTGTCCAGCTCCAGGCGGGTGCTGATCCCGAGCCGACCAAGGAAGAGCTCGTCGTGGCTGACCACCAGCAGCGCCCCTCGGTAGGACGCGAGCGCCTGCACCAGCTGCTCGACGCTGGCGACGTCGAGGTTGTTCGTCGGCTCGTCCAGGATGAGCAGCTCGGCGGGAGGGTCAGCCAGCAGCAGCATGGCCAGGGACACGCGGAAGCGCTCCCCGCCCGAGAGGGTGGACACCGGTCGGTCGACGGCGTCGCCGCGTAGCAGCAGCCGAGCCAGCCTGTTGCGGATGGTGCCCGGCGGAGTGTCGCGTGACACGGTCCTGACGTTGTCCATGGCGCTGGCTGACTCTTCCAGGTTGTCCAGGCGCTGGGGGAGGTAGCCCACCCGCTCGGTGCGCAGGCGACCATACGGACGGCCCGGGGTGGCTGGCTCGCCGGAGAGGAGCTGACGCAGCAGGGTGGTCTTCCCTGAACCGTTCGGTCCGGTCAGTGCCACGCGCTCGGGCCCTTGGACGACGACGTCGCCCGCCTCGGTGCGGATCTCCAGCAGCCGTCTGCCGCGGGGCAGCTGAAGCTCGGGCAGCTCCAGGTGGATCGTCTCCTCGTCCCGGACCCGGGCGTCAGCCGCGTCCAGGGCAGCCTGGGCGGCGGCCACCTTGGAGTCCATGGTGGAGCGCAGCCCGCCGGCCGCGGAGGCCTGAGCGTTGCGCTGCAGGTTGCCGGCCACGATCCTGGCCACCCCGCCGTCGCGCGCCGCCTTCCTGGCTGTGCGGGCGCGGCGCGCGAGCTTGGTCTCGGTCTCCACCCGTTGGCGCTTTTCCGTCTTGAGAGCCTGCTTGGCGTTGCGGGCGGCTTGCTGGGCCGCGGCCTGCTCGGCCTCGTGGTGCTCCTTCCAGGCCGAGTAGGGGCCGCCGAAGGTGGTGAGCGTGCCGTCGTAGAGCTCGACGGTGTGCTCCATGTGCTCCAGCAGCTCCAGGTCGTGACTGACGACGATGAGCGTGCCCGGCCAGGAGTCCACCATCTCGGCCACGCGCTGGCGGGCAGGGCGGTCCAGGTTGTTCGTCGGCTCGTCCAGGAGCGTGACCTGCGCACCGCGCAGGCGCAGCCCGGTGACGGCCACGAGCATCGCCTCCCCGCCGCTGAGCGTGGCGACGCGGCGCTCCAGGTCTGCCGCCGACAGTCCGATGAGGGCCAGGGCCTGCTCCGTGCGGGCCTCGATGTCCCAGTCCTCGCCGATGACGTCGAAGTGCTCGGTGCTCGCGTCCCCGGCCTCGACGGCTCTGATCGCGGCGAGTACCGGTGCGATGCCGAGCAGGTCGGCGACCGTGGTCTCCTGCTCCAGGGTGAGGGTCTGGGGCAGATAGGCCACCTCGCCCTCGGCGCTGATCCTCCCCGAGGTGGGAGCCAGCTCCCCGGCAACCAGCCGCAGGAGGGTGGACTTGCCTGAGCCGTTGCGGCCGATGAGGCCGGAGCGGCCCACGGGGAAGGTGCCACAGACGGCGGACAGCGCGGCGGTGCCGTCGGGCCAGGCGAAGCTGAGCTCGTGGAGGGTGACGGCAGCGCGCGGGGAGGCGGAGGTGCCGGACAGCGGGCGAGAGAGCGGGCGAGAAGAGTGCTGTGGCATGACAGGTGCTTTCTGTGCGGGCCCCGCAGCGGGCACTGGCCGGTGTGGACGCCGGCGCAAGGGCGTCATGAGGCCAGGCTCAGCAGGGGGTGAGTGAGAGGTGGACTCGCAGACAGGCGGGTGCGCAGGCTCAGCAGCGAGCGGCGCGGTTACGCTCTGTCAACCTCAGTCAACTCCATGTCATGGGAGGGTATCAGGCCTCGACCAAGGACCCGTTGTGATCTGAGCGTCGTCACTCAGGCTGTCTCAGCATGGAGGACCGGCCCGGCCCACTTCCTGGACACGCCGTATGCTGGCCTGCAGCCACGCTGATGTGGGCTGCCCGCACTGAGCGATCTGCAAGACCTGCGAGGCTGCCTGCCGCGAGCGCGGCCCCGGTCTGTCGGCGGTGGAACCTCAGGAGCAGCACATGGCACTGGTCGTGCAGAAGTACGGCGGCTCGTCAGTCAGCGACGTCGAGGCGATGCGACGTGTCGCCCGGCGCATCGTCGCCACGCGCAACGCCGGCAACACGGTCGTTGTGGTGGTCTCCGCCATGGGTGACACGACCGACGACCTGCTCGACATGGCTGACGCCCTGACCACCCAGGCGCCCGCCCGCGAGATGGACATCCTCCTGTCCGCCGGTGAGCGCATCTCCATGGCCCTGCTGGCCATGGCCATCAACGAGCTGGGCGTGCCGGCCCGCGCCTACACCGGCGCCCAGGCCGGTGTGCTGACTGACTCCAAGTACGGCAAGGCCTCGATCGTCGGCGTCCTGCCCGAGCGTGTGGCTCGTGCGATCCAGATGGGCGCCGTCGCCATCGTCGCCGGCTTCCAGGGCATCAACGAGGTCGAGGATGTCACCACGCTGGGCCGCGGCGGTTCGGACACCACCGCCGTCGCGCTCGCGGCTGCCCTCAACGCTGACGCGTGCGAGATCTACACCGACGTCGACGGCCTGTTCACCGCCGACCCCCGGATCGTCCCCACGGCCAGGCGCATCGAGTCCCTCACCAGCGAGGAGACGCTGGAGATGGCAGCCAACGGCGCCAAGATCCTCCACCTGCGCGCGGTGGAGTACGCCCGTCGCTTCGGTGTGCCGATCCACGTGCGCTCCTCCTTCTCGGACAGGACCGGAACCTGGATCTACGACGGCCGCCGCGAGGGCGGCTTCACCCCGCCGGCGGTGGCTGAGCGCCTCAACGCCGTCGTCGAGGCGGACACCGAGGCGGCGCAGCCCGTGCCGGACGCCTCGCTCGGGCAGGACCCCGGGGCCGGCGCCCAGGCCTCCGCCGCCCACCTCGACTCCGTCTCCGGGCGCGTCATCGCCCCTGCCGGTACGCCCGCCCCCGACGCCTCGAACGTCGGTGCCGCCCACTCTCACGCCATCCAGGCCCGCGCCAAGGCCCGCCCCCGCCCGTCCGCTAAGGAGGACAACGTGGAAGCCCCCGTCATCTCCGGCATCGCCCACGACCGCAGCCAGGACAAGATCACGCTCGTCGGCGTGCCGGACGTCCCCGGCGCCGCCGCCCGGATCTTCGCCATCGTTGCGGGCACGGACGCCAATATCGACATGATCGTCCAGGACGTCTCCGCCGAGGAGACGGGCCTGACCAACATCTCCTTCACCTGCCCCGACGGCGACTCCGCGGACGCCCGTGCCGCCCTGGAGGCCGCTCAGGGCGAGCTGGGCTTCCGTTCCCTGCACTTCAACCCCGACATCGGCAAGCTCTCCCTGGTGGGTGCCGGCATGCGTTCTCACCCGGGAGTCTCGGCCAGGCTCTTCAGCGCCCTGAGCGAGGCCGGGGTCAACATCCACATGATCTCCACCTCCGAGATCCGTATCTCGGTGGTGGTCGATGACTCCGTGCTCGACGAGGCCGTGCGCGCTGTCCACTCCGCCTTCGGCCTCGATGCCTCGACCGCTGAGGCGGTCGTCTACGGTGGAACCGGAAGGTGAGGTAGCCCCATGAGCTCGCAGACAGTGTCTGAGGTCGTCAACGAGTACGTCGGCCCGGCCGACGGCGTCGCCGTCGCGGTCCTCGGTGCCACCGGTCAGGTGGGGCGCGTCATGCGCGCCATGCTGGACCAGCGCGACTTCCCGGCCCGCTCGGTCCGTTTCCTCTCCTCGGCCCGCTCAGCCGGGCAGGTCGTGGAGTTCCGCGGTGCCCGCGTCCAGGTCGAGGACGTGGCGACGGCGGACCTGGCCGGGATCGACGTCGCCATCTGCTCCGCGGGAGGCGCCGCCTCCAAGGAGTACGCCCCCAGGCTCGCCGCTGCCGGCGCCGTCGTGGTGGACAACTCCTCGGCGTGGCGCAAGGACCCGCAGGTGCCGCTCGTGGTCAGCGAGGTCAACCCCCAGGCCGCGCGCGTGCGCCCCAAGGGCATCATCGCCAACCCCAACTGCACCACCATGGCCATCATGCCGGCCCTCAAGGTCCTGCACGACGAGGCGGGCCTGAGGCGCCTGATCGCCTCGACCTACCAGGCCGTCTCCGGCTCGGGGCGCGCAGGTGTGGCTGAGCTGGCCGGGCAGGTGCGTGCCGTCGTCGAGCAGGGAGCCGATCTGGAGGGCCTGGCGCTGGACGGGCGCGCCGTGACCTTCCCCGAGCCGGGCGTCTACGTGGACACCATCGCCTTCAACGCCGTCGCCTGGGCGGGTAGCGACGCCGGTGACGGCTCGCGGGAGACCGACGAGGAGCAGAAGCTGCGCAACGAGTCGCGCAAGATCCTCGGGATCCCCGGTCTCAAGGTCTCCGGCACCTGCGTGCGCATCCCGGTCTTCTCCGGCCACGGCGTGAGCGTCTCGGCCGAGTTCGAGCGGGAGATCAGCGCCGAGCGTGCCATCGAGCTGCTGCGCCGAGCCCCCGGCGTCACCTACGAGGAGGTGCCCAGTCCTCTCAAGGGCGCCGGCCGCGACGGTGTCTTCGTGGGCCGCGTGCGCGCGGACCAGGCGTGGGACGAGGGCCACGGCATCTCGCTGTTCGCCGTCGGTGACAACCTGCGCAAGGGAGCGGCCCTCAACGCCGTCCAGATCGCTGAGCTGGTGGCCGACGAGCTGCGTCAGGCGCGTTCCTGATCAGTCAAGGCGTCGGGGGCGTGCGCAGTCTGGTCGCTGCGTACGCCCTCGACGCGTCCGTGTCCGGGCCCTGGTGGGCTGGTGAGCCCGGACCCGGTGGGCAGGCTCAGTGGCACGTGCCCGCCCACCGGTGGCTACGGGGCGGCGCGCTGTGCGCGTCGCAGGAACAGGCCGGTCACGGCTGCGCCGCTGAGGCCGGCGGCGAGCGCACCACCGATGAGCGCGGCAGGGCTGAGGGTCTTGCAGGAGGACGCAGACGGGGACGCGCTCTGCGCCGCAGGCTTGATGCTGGTGGGCACGACGTCGGTGACCTTGTCCTCGTAGAAGAGCGGGCCCTCGCAGCCGTCTGCCTGGATCGCCGTCGCGGTGCAGCCACCGAGGTGGCCCTGGTCCGTGACCCTCTCTGGCACCACCGTGGCGGACGTGATGTTGTCCGGGGCCGTGTGCGGCCTCTCCAGCGCCTGGGCACCGCTGACTGGCGCCAGGGCGAGCAGCATGAGCAGGGCTGCGGCCGTCGTCGTGCGCCTGGCGGCTGCGGCCTCGCTCAGACGCGTGGAGGGTGGTGAGGGGGGCGGCTGTCTCTGTGGCACGCAGCCGAGGCTGCCAGCCAGGAGGTTGGCTCAGCGTAAAGAACCCGTTTGCTACCTGTGCTGGAAGGAACGGGGCGGTAGGGAGGGGTTGGTGGCCAGTCGGGTCAGGCGTCGCATGAGCTCCTCCAGGGGGCCGCGGCGCCAATGCAGGCGAAGGAGCGTGGGTACCAGGAGAGCCAGGAGGATCGTGGCCCACCCGAGCAACGGGTAGGAGGGAAGGGCGGAGCGCTCCATGACGGGCCCTGCTGAAGCCACGTGCGCGACGTAGACGGTCAGGGACATCGAGCCCATGGCCTGAAGGGGGAAGGACCACCACGCCTGGCGGCGGAAGAGCAGCAGGCACAGGCAGATGACGGTGAGCGAGCCCGCCGTCGTCGTCACCAGGTCCACCAGGCCCCCGGAGTGGGAGACGGGGTCGAGGACAAGGCGGAGCGTGCCGGAGGCACCACCCTCCTCCTCCGGCAGCGGCGGGACGCTGAGCGCGGCGTGCTCGCGCACCAGCGTCCCGACCGCGGCCACCGGCGCGGACAGCGCCAGGAGTCTCGCCTGGCGCCAGGGTGAGTGCAGGAGGAGCCGGTGGACGAGCAGGCCGACGGTCATGTAGGTCATCCAGGCCACCAGCGGGTAGGGGAAGTCCAGGACGGTGGGCACCGGTGGGTAGAAGGTGAGGATGACGGCGTGGAGGGTGCCCGAGGCCAGCGCCAGGACCGCCAGGGCGAGCCACAGCGTCCGGGTGCGCCACCGTGGCATCCAGGCCATGGCCAGGTAGGCCGTGCCGAAGGCCTCCAGCACCACCTGGATCGGGCCGTTGACCAGCGCCAGCACCTGGTGGAGCAGGACGAGGACGAGGCCGCGCACGAGGAGGCTGTGGCGGCTCGTGGCCAGCACCGCCCCTCCCTCCCTCACGCCTCGCTCGGACATGAGGGCGAGGGAGACCCCGGCCAGGACAGCAAAGAGCCCGGAGGGAAAGCCGTCAGTGACCGTGAGGACCAGGCCGTCGGTAGCCAGGAGGTGGGCGCTGACCATCCCGATGAGCGCCAGGGCGCGGGCGACGTCGAGCCCGATGACTCGCTGACGTGCGGGCGCGGAGGGAAGGGCGGGCTGCTGCAGGTCCGGCATGGGGTGCAGTGTGTCAGCCCGCTGCTCAGTCAGGGTAGACCGGCTGCCACATGGCGTCCTGGACGGTCTGGACCAGGTTGTCATGGTGGAGGGTCGCCACGCCGTCGGCCTCAGCCTGGCGGGCTACCGCTACGGCGACCGTCGCGGAGGAGGCTCGCAGGTTCTCCACCGGCGGCAGCAGCGCGGCTCCCAGCGCGGAGGGATCGACCTGGCTGGCCACGGCCTCGGCGGCTGCCAGCAGCATACCGTCGGTGACTTGCGAGGCTCCCGACACAAGCGTGCCCAGGCCAAGCCCGGGGTAAAGCAGCGAGTTGTTGCCCTGGCCGATGGTGAAGGTCGTGCCCTCGTAGTCGAAGGGCTCTACGGGGATGCCGGTGGCTACCAGCGCCTTGCCCTGCGACCAGGCGATCACGTCCTGGGGCATGGCCTCAATACGTTCGGTCGGGTTGGACAGTGGCAGGACGATCGGACGCTCCACCTCCTGGCACAGGGCCTCCACGATCTCGCGGGTGAAGGCGCCGTGGTCGGTAGAGGTACCGATGAGAATCGTGGGGGAGGCTCGGCGCACGGTCTCCAACAGGTCGATACGACCGTCCTGACGCCTCCAGTCTGCCACCTCGGCGGCCGGCCGGGCGTAGGCGCGCTGGTAGTCGGGCAGGTCGGGCATGTCATCTGTGATCAGGCCTTGGCGGTCGATGAGCCAGATGCGGGCGCGTGCCTCCTCCGGGCTCAGCCCGTCACGCAGCATGCCGGCGTGGACCTGGTCCGCCATGCCGGTGCCCGCGGTCCCGGCGCCGTAAACGAGCAGGCGCTGGTCGGCGAAGCTCTGACCGGTGACCTTCATGCCGGAGATGACGGCAGAGATGACGATCGCGCCGGTGCCCTGCATATCGTCGTTGAAGATGCGGTGGCGCTCACGGTTGGCCTCCAGGATGCGGCGGGCGTTGGCCGGCCCGAAGTCCTCGAAGTGGAGCAGGGCGTGGGGGAACATCTGCGAGGTCACGCTCAGGTACTCCTCGATGAGTGCGTCGTAGCGCTCTCCGCGCACTCGTGCGTGACGGTTGCCCAGGTAGGAGGGGTCGTTGAGAAGGAGCTCGTTGTCCGTCCCGCAGTCCAGGTTGACGGCGATCGTACGGCGGGGGTCGATGCCGGCGGCGGCTGTGTAGACGGCGAGCTTGCCTACGGAGATGTCGGTGCCGTTGACACCCCAGTCTCCGATGCCCAGGATCTCCTCGGCGTCGGAGACCACGAGGAGGTCGACGTCGTCAGGCCCCAGTCCGAGGTTCTCGAAGGAGGCGCGTACATCCTCGATATGGTCGATCGAGAGGTAAACCGCGCGTGATCGGCGGTAGTCCCGGCTCCACAGCTTGATGGCTTCGCCCACGGTGGGGTCATAGACCACGGGCAGAAGCTCGGTGAGGTGGTCGGTAAGGATCTTGTAGTACAGGGTCTCGTTACGGTTGTGGAGCTGGTCGAGGAAGACGTACCTATCCATGTCGCAGCTCAGGCTGCTCAGCTGCCGGTAGACGCGATCCGCCTGCTGGTCGAGGGTTTCCACGGCGGCTGGAAAGCGGCCGATCAGGCCGAGGCGACGGCGCTGGTCCAGCGTGAAGGCCGTGCCGCGGTTGGTCAGAGGGTTGGTGACGATCGATGGTTGGGGTGCCATGACGCTCCTAGATGGGTGCCGTTATCCGTCAGATACGCGTCGCGGACGCGCCGAGGACATGATGGCACTCTCCTCCTCCATGAGCGATGGCTGATCGAGAGGGAGGAATACATAGGAGGTGCTGTCGGTTAGCGTGGGTGTCGGCAGGAGCCAGGCATCGCCTGCCGCGATGCTGTTCACGACGTAAGGAGCCACCGTGGCCACGATCAACATCACCGGCGAGCAGTTCAACGAGACGGTCCGCGGCGAGGGCATCACCCTGGTCGACTTCTGGGCCTCCTGGTGCGGGCCGTGCCGTCAGTTCGGTCCGATCTTCGACAAGGCCTCCGAGGCCAACCCGGACCTCACCTTTGCCAAGGTGGACACCGAGGCTGAGCAGGCACTGGCGGGAGCGCTGGGTATCACCTCGATCCCGACCCTCATGGTCTTCCGTGACGACGTCCTCATCTACCGCGAGGCCGGCGCTCTGCCCGCGAAGGCTCTGGACGCGCTGATCACTCAGGCGCGTGAGCTCGACATGGACGAGGTCAAGGCCAAGATCGCCGCCCAGCAGCCTGGCGAGCAGACTGAGGGCTGAGCGTCGGGTCTGAGGCGGCGGGAGCGGAAGCCCACCCTCTAAGATGCGGCTATCAAACTCTGTACTTTTGATTGATGTTGATGTAAAGTAGGGGACATGAGCACCAAGAACGTGACCGCCCCTGCTGTCCTGCCCACCTTCACCGCTACCCCTGAGCTTCGCGAGGCCTTCCAGCGCGCCCTGACCGACGTCACTGCCCTCAGCCTCGTCGGCAAGCAGGTCCACTGGAACGTCGTGGGCCAGGGCTTCCGCTCCATCCACCTCAACCTCGACGTCGTCGTTGACATCGCCCGTGAGGCCTCCGACGAGATCGCTGAGCGCATGCGCGCTCTCAACGCGGTCCCGGACGGTCGCCCCGCCGCCGTCGCCGGCTCCAGCCTCCCGGCTGCTCCGGCCGAGCTCGTCATCGTCTCCGACGCCGTCGACTACGCCGTCTCGGCGATCAACGCGACCGTGACCACCCTGCGTGAGGTTCACAAGGTCGTTGACGAGACCGACCCCATGTCCTCGGGCGTCATCGAGGACGTCGCCCTCAAGCTGGAGCAGCAGGCCTGGTTCCTCGCCTCCCAGAACTACGTCACTGAGTGAGTCCGTGACCAGGCCTGGTGCACTGCCTAGTCTGGTCCTATGACCTCAGCTGACGACGTCGCCCGCCTGACCCGCCTCACGCGCTACTTCGCGCGGCAGGTCACGGCGGGCGATCTCGTGGCTCAGCCGACCGACGCCCAGCTGGCGCGCATGACGCCACGGTCGATGCGGAGCTACCTGGCGGCCCTGCTCACCGTGCGCGCCCCTGCCCCCGTCGACGCCGACGTGGCACGCGATCTCGATGAGCTCCTGGAGGCAGAGAGCCGTGAACGGGTGGCCTCAGCAGGCGCTCTTGACGCGCTCACCCTGCCGACCCTGGCAGCCACGCACGGCGTGAGCGGGCGGTTCGGGGCGCAGGTGGCCCTGTGGAAAGGCGACTTGACGACGCTGCGTGCGGGCGCCGTCGTCAACGCCGCGAACTCGGCGATGCTCGGCTGCTTCGTGCCCGGTCACCGCTGCATTGACAACGTCCTGCACGCGGCCGCTGGCCCTGGGCTGCGTGAGGAGTGCGCACGCTACATGGACTCACGCGGTGGCCGCCCTGAGGAGACTGGGCGTGCGCTGGTGACCGGCGGCTACCACCTGCCGGCCGCTCACGTCATCCATACCGTCGGGCCGATCGTCACTCACGGGGTCACGGCGGAGCACCGACGGCTCCTGGTCTCCTGCTACCTCAGCATCCTGGACGCGGCTGCGCAGGCCGGGCTGGACAGCGTGGGCCTGTGCTCGGTGTCGACCGGGGTCTTCGGCTACCCCAAGGACGAGGCGGCGCCACTGGTGCTGGAGACGGTTGCCGGCTGGCTGGACGGGCACCCGGACTCGCCCCTGAGGATCGTCGTGTGCGCCTACGCCGAGGTCGACGTGGCAGCCTACGAGGCTGCCCTCGGCTCTCAACAGACGACCCTGTGACTCCTCGGGTACACGGGACGACGGCGTGCCGGTTGCCCGGGTGAGGAGGGGACTGTCTCTTGGGAAGGACGCTCAGTCCGCCTCGGGCATGAGGATCCAGGCGGCGACGTAGGCGACCCACATCGGCCCGGGCAGGAGCGCAGCCAGGAGGGCCCCGAGGCGGACCAGGGTGGGGGCCAGGCCCCAGGCCTCGGCCAGGCCCCCGCACACTCCGCCGATGAGGCGGCGACGAGAACGGTGGGGCAGGCGCTCCCGCCAGCTCTCGATGCGCTCGGAGAAGGTGGGGGGCGGTGGCGGCGGAGGAAGGATACTGCTGTGTCATGGCTCCAGTGTGGGCGGTCTCGCTCAGCCTTGATATCAGGGCCTGCCCTGATTGGACCCTGGCTCAGCCCTCAGACCACCTGTGTGCCCACGGACCACCTATGCCTCGGCCGACCGCGCGATTCGCGCGAATACCGTGGTCGCACGCAGCACACGCGGTCGGTGGAGGAGTGAGCGGTCGGCCGAGCCTCTACTCCTGCGCCGGAGCCTTGGCCTGAGCCGCGGCGCGGGCTGCCGACGGCGCCGCCTCGGCGATCCGCTCCAGCTCGCTCTCGCCGTGGGCGGCAGAGACGAAGTAGGCCTCGAAGACACTGGGCGGCAGCGCCACGCCAGCCTCCAGGAAGGCGTGGAAGAAGGGGGCGAAGCGGAAGGTCTCCTGGGAGAGAGCCTGCTCATAGTCCCGCACACCGTGCTCGGCCGCCTCAGCCCCGAACATCACGGAGAACAGGGATCCCGAGCGCTGGAGGCGGTGCGCCACGCCCTCAGCGACGAGCGCCTGGCTGATGACCTCCCCGATCTCCTGGGAGCGGTGCGCCACCGTGTCGTAGGCGGCGTCATCGGCCAGCTGGAGAGTGAGCAGGCCAGCAGCGGTGGCCAGCGGGTTCCCTGACAGCGTCCCCGCCTGGTACACCGGGCCAAGAGGGGCGAGCATCTCCATGACCTCGGCGCGTCCGGCCACCGCGGCCAGTGGCATCCCTCCGCCCACCACCTTGCCGAAGGTCAGCAGGTCCGGCACCCACGCCGCGCGCTCACGCCAGTCCTCGCCCCAGGTGCTGGCCGACGACGGCACCACAGCCCGAGGCCCGGACCCAGCGCCGCCGGCCACTCCCTCAGGAGCCTGCCAGGCAGGGGTCGCCAGCGGCCCGGTCGCGCCAGCGTCGACCCACCCGTCCAGCGCCTCCAGACCCCACATTCCGGCCGGGCCCACGCGGAAACCGGAGAGCACCTCGTCAGCAATCATGAGTGCGCCGTGGGCTGCGCTCACCTCCCGGATCGCGGCGTTCAAGCCTGGGGCCGGCGGCACGATGCCCATGTTCGCCGGTGCCGGCTCGGTGATGACGGCGGCGATCTCCTCCCCGCGCGCGGCAAAGCACTCGCGCAGGGCGTCGACGTCGTTATACGGCAGCACGATCGTCTGGGAGGCGATGGCGGCCGGCACACCCGCGCTGCCGGGCAGCCCACCCGTGGCCACGCCGGAGCCGGCAGCAGACAGCAGGCCGTCGGAGTGCCCGTGGTAGCAGCCGGCGAACTTGACCACGAGGTCGCGCCCGGTGAACCCGCGCGCCAGCCGGATCGCGGTCATCGTGGCCTCGGTACCGGTGGACACGAAGCGCACCCGCTGCGCCGCAGGCACCCGGCGACGTACCTCGCGCGCCAGCAGGGTCTCGGACTCGGTGGGAGCCCCGAAGGACAGCCCCTTGGCGGCAGCCTCCTGCACCGCTGCCACGACGGCGGGGTGGCTGTGTCCTAGCAGCGCCGGCCCCCACGAGCCGACGAGGTCGACGTACTCGCGTCCCTCGGCGCTGGTGACCCGCGCCCCCGCCGCGTGGGCGATGAAGACCGGCGCCCCGCCCACGGACCCGAAGGCGCGCACGGGGGAGTCCACGCCGCCGGGGATGAGGGCACGGGCGTCGTCGAAGAGCTGCTGGTTGGTGGTCATGATCGGGGCCTTCCGTCAGGTGGGCAGGAGTCAGTGGGGTCAAGGGCGACGCCGGTGCTCGCCGCGTCGCCTGCCGTCAGGGCAGAGCCGGCCTGGCTCAGCGAGCCAGGAGCCGGGCGACCTCGCGGGCCCAGTAGGTGAGCACGGTGTCGGCCCCGGCGCGCACGATGCCGGTCACCGACTCCATGATGACGCGCTCACGGTCGATCCAGCCCCGGGCGGCGGCGGCCTCCACCATCGCGTACTCGCCCGAGACCTGGTAGGCCGCCACCGGCACCGGCGAGGCTGCGGCGACGTCAGCCAGGACGTCGAGATAGGGCCCCGCAGGCTTGACCATGACGATGTCAGCACCCTCGGCCACGTCCAGCACGGTCTCGTGCAGCCCCTCGCGGCGGTTGGCCGGGTCCTGCTGGTAGGTGCGTCGGTCGCCCTTGAGGGTCGAGCCCACGGCCTCGCGGAAGGGGCCGAAGTAGGCCGAGGCGTACTTGGCGGAGTAGGCCATGATCGCCACGTCGTCGTGCCCGGTAGCGTCCAAGGCCTGGCGGATCGCGGCGACCTGGCCGTCCATCATGCCTGAGGGGGAGACCATGTGGGCCCCGGCCTCCGCCTGGGAGACGGCCATGGCCTGGTAGAGGGCGAGGGTCGCGTCATTGTCCACCTCACCGGCACGCCGGCCCGCCTCGGCGCCGCGCACCAGGCCGCAGTGCCCGTGGTCGGTGAACTCGTCCAGGCAGGTGTCCGCACACACGACGAGCTCGTCACCCACCTCCTCGCGCACGGCGGTGATCGCGCGGTTGAGGACGCCCTCCTGCGCCCAGGCCTGGGTGCCGGCGGCGTCGCGGTTCTCGGGCACGCCAAACAGGTCAATCGAGCCCACGCCGGCCTCAACGAGTGCCACGGCCTCGCGGCGCAGAGAGTCGAGAGTGTGCTGGTACTGCCCGGGCATCGCCCCGATGGCCTGGGGCTCGCTGATCCCCTCGCGCACGAAGGCCGGGTAGATGAGCTGGGCCGGGCTCACGCGGGTCTGGGCCACGAGCCCGCGCATGGCAGGCGTGGTGCGCAGGCGTCGTGGGCGCACGGTAGGTGCCTGCGGGGCCGGGATACCGCGGGAGGAGAGGAAGGCGGCGGCGGGTGAGGTCGAGGAGATGGTCACGGGGAGTCCTTGGTCAGTTGCGGAGGTGGGTGAGGGCGGGGAGGCGACCACGCCGGGCCGGCTGGACGTCTCAGGGCGGTGGGTCCTGCCCCTGGCCGGGCGAAGGCGCAGCCGCCTTCCCTTCTGAGTGGTTGAGGGCCTGGCTCACGGCCCTCAGGACGCCGCCGGCGGTGGGGTCCGGGGCGACGGCGGCCACACACAGGCCCACTGCCTGCGCAGCCTGCTGGGTGGGGCGGCCCAGGGCGACGACGGCGGTACGCCTCGGGGCTGGCCCCGCCAGATCGACGAGGGCGCGGGCCGCAGACCCAGCGGTGAGGACGACGGCGTCCCAGGCGCCAGCGCGCCAGTGCGTGGAGAAGGCTGGGGGCAGCGAAGAGGCGGGCACGGGGACGGTGGTGTAGACCGCGGCGCGGCGCACCTGCGCGCCCAGCTCAGCCAGTCGCTCGGCCAGGACCGGACGAGCGAGGGCGGACTGGGGCAGCAGGACCCGCGTGCCAGGTCCCACCCCGGCCTCCTCCAGGGCCTGGGCCAGCGCCTCGGCGTCCGAGTCACCGACGACGTCGGGCTGACGGCCCGTGACGGCAGCCAGGGCGTGTGCGGTGCGCGGCCCGACGGCGGCCAGGCGGGGCAGGGGCATGAGGGAGCAGCCCTCCTGGCTGCGGGAGGCCGAGCTGCTGTGTGGCAGGCAGCCGGCGCGCGGCGTCGCGCCGGCCCTGGGCGAGGCGGCGAGCAGTGACAGGTCCAGGACCTTCAGCGTCTGGGCACTGGTGACCACGAGCCACTCCGGCCAGAGCGACTCCAGGAGGAAACGGCCCTGCTCCACCTCCTCAGCAGCGCCCGGGGCGGTACAGGTCAGCGCGATCGCGTCGACCTCGGCCCCGGCCTCGCGCAGGGCCTGGGCGAAAGGATCGGCGGGGCGCGAGCGGCCCAGAAGCACGCGGCGGCCGGCCAGCAGCTCGGCGGCGTCAGCAGCCAGAGGACCGTCCTGCTCCTGGCCGCGTCCGGAGCGGGGGAAGGTAGTCATGGGCGGTCGCTGCCTTTCACCGCACCCGGGCGCGCGGTGGCACTGGTGCCTGAGCCGCCCTTGGAGGCCTGCAGGTCCGTGATCTGGGCGGCGCCGTCGGCCAGAAGCTGCTCGGCGACGCGGCCCCCCAGCTCCTCAGCCTCCTCAGGTGCCGCGCTGGCGCTGGCCCAGCGCAGCCGGGCGCCGTCCAGTGAGGCGACGAGTGCCTCCAGCCTGACCGAGCCCGCTGCCTCTCCTCCTGGGGACCCGGGCGCGGCGGTCCGTGCCAGGGCCCCCACGGGCGCGGCGCAGCCGGCGGCCAGGCGACGCATGAGGGCGCGCTCAGCGTCGGCGCAGGCACGGGTCACCGGGTCGTCGACCCGTGCCAGAGCGGCCGCCAGGACCGGCAGCTCGCAGGCGACCTGCTCCCGCGTCTCGATGGCCAGGGCACCCTGGGCCGCGGCCGGGAGCATCCATGGCGTGGGCTCGGCCTGCGCCTCCACCTGGGGGCGGGCGCCGCAGCGCGCCTCCAGCGGCTGGCTGGCGTAGCCCTCCAGGCCGAGCCTCCTCATCCCGGACAGAGCGAGGACCACGGCGTCAAGGTCCGGCTCGGCGGCGGCGCCCATGGGGCCGTCGGCACTGACCACGGAGCCGACCACGCGTGCCAGTCGGGTGGGGACGTTGCCGCGGATCGGCACGATCGTGAGGTCCGGGCGCTGGGCGAGCAGCTGGGCGGCGCGCCGAGGGGAGCCGGTGCCCACGCGGGCGCCGGTAGGCAGTGCGGACAGGCCCAGGGCGGTGCGGGTGCACAGGACGTCGCTCGGGTCCTCGCGTGGCGGGACCGCGGCGATCCGAAGGCCCGGCACGGCCGTGGTGGGGAGGTCCTTGTAGGAGTGGACGGCTAGGTCGCACTCGCCGGCCAGGAGGGCCTCGCGCAGCGCCGTGGCGAAGACCCCGACCCCGCCGAGCTGAGACAGTGCCGTGGGGTCGACGTCCCCGCGTGTGCGTACGGGGACGAGCTCGACGTGAAGACCCTGGCCGGCCTGGCGTGCCGCCTGCTCAATGAGGCGAGCCACGAGGCCGGACTGAGTCAGTGCCAGGGCTGACCCACGGGTGCCTAGTCGGACGGTGCTCATGCCTGCTCCTGGTCGGGGTGGAGGGAGGACGGCGCGGCTCCGCCGGCCTGGCCGAGGCTACCCGGTGCGGACGAGGTGAGGCCGGCCTGCGAGGGCTCCTGGCGGAGCGGGGTGGACAGGCGAGCAGCCTGCGTGCGGGCGTGCTCGACCACGGCTGCGACCCCTGTTCCCGCCACCCACGCACCGGTGAGGGCCAGGCCCGGCAGGGTAGCGACGTCGTCGACCAGTCTGGAGGTGCGCTCGCGGTAGGCGGGGGTGACCGGCGGCAGGGTCCCGTCCCAGCGCACGGTCACGTGGGCAAGGACGTCCTCACGCCGCAGCGGTGAGGTGAGGGCGGTCAGGACCGTGGCGTCCTCCAGCGCCTGGTCCAGGCTGATCTCGGGACGTGGCTCGCCGGGGCGGCCGTAGGACAGGCGCAGAGCGTGGACGCCAGGGCCGTGCAGCGCGGTCAGCTGCTCGCCGATCCAGGGCCACTTGACACTGAGGTGGGACAGGGCCTTGGCCGCCACCGGGCAGGACACCGCCTCTTGGCCGGGGGCCACAGGCGCCACGAGCAGCCCGGAGCCCACCGGAGCGCTGTCAAGCTCCTGGTTTCGCACCACGATCACGAGGCGTGCGATGGGGGAGCCCTCCGGGACCTCGATCGAGGCGTCCACCTCGGTGCCTGCCAGGAGCCGCTGGGCAGCACCGGCTGAGCAGGCCAGCACGAGCCGGCTGGTGCGCACGACCTGGCCCGGTCCACTCGGTACGGGCTCAGCCGACGGCGTCGCCCCGCGCCCGGTCGGCGCGATCCTCAGGTCCCAGGAGCCGGGGACCTGCGCCGCGGGCCGCAGGCTCTGGGCGCCGGTGCGGGTGCGTACCTGCCCGCCGGCCGCGGTGACGGCCTCGCGCAGGGCGTCGGTGAGGACGGTCAGTCCTCCGCGCGTCGTCACGTCCGCGGCCTGGCCGGCCCGCTGCCGGGCCCGACGACGCTCGATGAGCTCGGCGACGGCGGCCTGCAGGCTGCCGAGCCTGGCCGTGGCCTCGCGCAGGCCCGGTGCCACGGTGTCCGCCGCGAGCTCAGCAGGGTCGCAGGTGTGGATGCCGGCCACGATGGGACGCACGAGGCGGTCGAGCACCGCCTGGCCCATGCGGGCGCGCACGAAGAAGGCGAGATCGGCCGGGTCGCCCGGCTGGGTGCCGACGCTACCGGGCAGCGTGGCGTCAGCTGCCGCGCGCTCGGCCCCGGTGCGACCCAGCACAGCAACAGCGTCCTCGGCCAGG
This sequence comes from Actinomyces sp., assembly GCF_029851875.1. Lineage (GTDB taxonomy): Bacteria > Actinomycetota > Actinomycetes > Actinomycetales > Actinomycetaceae > Actinomyces. Next base: position 20,771 of record NZ_JARKVC010000042.1, on the reverse strand, counting down.
GGACGGGCCGGGATGCCGAGGAAGGAGTCCTTGAGGAAGGGGTGCAGGGCCCAGGAGGCCGAGGCGGGCTCGTCGTCGAGCGGAGGGAGGAAGAGCCTGGCCCCGCCGCCTGAGGGGCCGACGACCGTCAGACCGAGCGCGTCGACCATCTCGGTGACGGCCTGGCCCCGCATGACGAAGCCCTCGGCGCCCAGATCCGTCCTGGCTCCTGCGATCTCGGCAGCGGCCACGAGGCCGCCGGTGTAGCCGCGCGCCTCCACCAGCAGGGGGCGCAGGCCGGAGCGGCACAGCTGCCAGGCGGCGGAGAGCCCTGCTATGCCGCCGCCCACGACGACGGCGTCCCAGACCTGGGGGGTCATGCCCGCACCTCCGGTCCCTGCCAGGGGCGGGTGGCGACCTCAGCCCACTGCTGGTGCGCGTGGACCTGGGCGACGATCCCGGTGAGCACCGCTGGGTCGGTGCTCGCGGGCACGCCGTGGCCGAGGTTGACCACGTGGCCGGGTGCCTGGCGGCCGAGCTCCAGGCAGGTCTCGACGGCCCTGGCCAGGACCGGGGCCGGGGCGGCCAGGAGGGCGGGGTCGAGATTGCCCTGGACCGGGCAGGGGCCGTCCGGGCAGGAGCTGAGGTGCTTGATCGCCTCGCCCAGGTCCGTGCGGTCGTCCACGCCGACGGCCTCAGCGCCGGCCCGGCGCATGTCAGTCAGGATCCGTGCGGTGCCGGTGCCGAAGTGGATGAGTGGCACGCTGGTGGCGGTGGTGGGGGAGACCGCCTGGCGGGCGCGCTCCAGCGCCAGCGCCGAGTAGGGGGCGACGGCGCGGCGGTAGTCCGCCGGCGAGAGGGAACCGGCCCAGGAGTCGAAGAGCTGGGCGGCTGAGGCACCGGCCTCGACCTGGGTCGCGATGAACTGGCCGGTGACCTCGGCGCACCAGGTCATGAGCCTGCGCCACGCCTGAGGATCGGCGTGCATGAGGGTACGGGCGGCCAGGTGGTCGCGCGAGGGTCGTCCCTCCACGAGGTAGGCGGCCAGGGTGAAGGGGGCCCCGCCGAATCCGATGACCGGGGTCCAGCCGCTGTCGCCACGCGAGTGGGCCAGTCCTGCCAGCTCCCGCTCGCTGAGCCGGCGGCCGCGGGGAGTCAGCGCAGAGGCGGGGCCCGTGCGCTCGGGCGTGCCCAGCTCGGCGACGACGGCGCGCACGCCCTGGGACACCGCCTCAGCTGCGGCGGCGTGCTCACCCTCGCCGTAGTGGTGGCAGACGAGCGCGTCCACGTCCTGGCGTGTGCGCACGGGCCGGTCGATGACGGGGCCCACACCCGGCTCGATGCGTACTGCGACCCCGGCCAGGCGCAGCGGCACCATGATGTCGGAGAAGAAGACCGCCGCGTCCACGCCGTGACGGCGTACTGGCTGCAGGGTCGCCTCGGCCGCGAGCTCGGGGCGCAGGCAGACCTCCAGCATCTCCAGCCCGACCTCGGCGCGCATCGCGCGGTACTCGGGCAGTGAGCGGCCGGCCTGGCGCATGAACCACACTGGCGTGCGCGTCGGCCGCTGGCCGCCCAGGGCCTCTAGGAGCGCGGGGGCCGGGCCGTGGGAATTGTGTGCAGAGGTGGTCACGGAATAGTCCTTAAAACGGTGGAAGATGACTTCGTGTGATATTCCGGGAGGAAAACCATCGACGTGTCCAATCTAGGCTGATGTCATCTGGAAGCTGGATAGAAACGGCGTCATCTGAAGGAAGACGTGGATGGTGACGCCGTGTGTGCCACGGAAAATGACGCCTTGTCCGCATATTTCCTGGTGATGTCCGCCTCCATTGTGCCTGTTCTTTGTCCAGATGCTTCAATACACCCTGCTGTGCTTCATCTTCTGTCTGCTGACCATCGAACCCACGGGCTTGACCTCGTCGCCCGGCTGGGTGGCGTCGTGGCGCACCTGGGCCCAGACCTCCAGGCTGCTGTGCCAGAGGTCGAGGGCGTCGTCGTCCTAGGGACCTGCAACCGTCTGGCCATCCTGCTGGACACGCCCGCGCTGAGCCCCGCAGGCTCACAGGCCCCCGGTGACGAGGCAGAGGAACGGCTGAGCGCCGTCGTCGCCTCCTTCCTGGCCGAGCGCGCCGGCCTGGACTGCCTCACGCTGCGCTCCTGGCACGGCGTCGACGCTGTCGCCCAGCTCTTCGCCACGGCAGCCGGACTGGAGTCCATGGTCGTGGGCGAGCGCGAGATCGCCGGGCAGCTGCGTCGCGCGATGATCCTGGCCCACGATGACGGCACGCTCACCGGGCCGCTGGCTCGCGCCGTTGAGCACGCCTCCACCACCTCCCGACGCGTGGCCTGCTCCACGGGCCTGAGCGGCAACGGCCGCAGCGTGGTCGCCGTCGGCCTGGACCTGGCGGCACGTCACCTCCCGCCCCTGGCGGGGGCGAGGGTCCTGCTGGTGGGTACCGGTGCCTATGCCGGGGCCACGGTGACCGCCCTGCGCGAGCGCGGGGTGGTGGACCTGGAGGTCTACTCCCGCTCAGACCGTGCCCAGGCCTTCGCTGACGGCCACCACCTGCGCGTGGTGACCGAGGAGGCGCTGACGCAGGCCCTGGAGCTGGCTGACCTCGTCGTCACCTGCCGCGGGCTCGGCGCCCCGGTGCTCACCCGTGAGCTGGTCGAACCGGCTGCCCGGCTGCGTCAGCCCACCGAACCGGCCCTCCTGGATCGCCACGAGGACCCCCGCTCGCCTGCCGAGCCGCCCGAGCGTCCGCTTGTCATCCTCGACCTGGCGCTGACCCGTGACGTCGAGGAAGCGGTGGGAGGCCTGCCTGGCGTCCTGCTCATTGACCTTCCCTGCCTCCAGCGTGCCGTGCCCGAGGCTGAGGCGGCGCAGGTGGCGGCTGCGCGGTCACTGGTGGACGAGGAGGTCGCCGCCTTCACCCGTCTGGCCGGCGGGCGGCGCATGGACCCGGTCATCACCGAGCTGCGCACGCACGTGGACAAGATGGTCGAGCGGGAGGTCGCTCGCCTGCGCGTGCGTGACGGCATGGTCGAGGCAGACGACGCCGCACGCGCGCTGCGTCGCCTGGCTGCCCGGCTGCTCCACCACCCCAGCGTCGCCGCTCGGCAGGCTGGCGAGGCGGGCCGGGACGAGGAGTACCTGGCGGCGCTGCCGATGCTGCTGGGCCCCGAGGTCACCAGCGCCCTGCTCGCTGGCACCCAGGCCCCGGCGACCTGCCCGGTCCACGTCGTTGAGGGTGCTTCTGCCTCGCGTCAGCCCACCCAGACGGAGAGGTCCTATGCCTGAGCCGACCGCCCCCACCCACGCCGGCGCGACCGCAGGACGGCAGGCGGTGCAGGCCTCGCCCGACCCGCTGGCGCCCTACGACGCCGTCCTGATCCTGTCCTACGGCGGCCCCATGGGGCCCGACGACGTCCTGCCCTTCATGCGCAACGCCACGGCCGGACGAGGAGTGCCCGACTCCCGCCTGCTGGAGGTCTCCGGGCACTACGGGCGCTTTGAGGGCGTCTCGCCGATCAATGCTCGCAACGCCGAGATGCTGGACGCCCTGCGCGCCGAGCTCGCTCGCCGTGGCTCGCGCGTGCCTGTGGTCATCGGGAACCGCAACTGGCACCCCTTCGTCTCTGAGGCCATGCGCACGCTGGCCGACGCCGGAGCCCGCCGCGTGCTGACGATGACCACCTCCGCCTACGGCTCCTACTCCGGCTGCCGCCAGTACCGTGAGGACACGGCCGCCGCGCTCTCCCTCCTGGCCGCAGGCGCCGACGGCGAGACCGGCCGTGGCTGGGAGGCTGACGCCGCCGCGCGGGTCGGCGGAGCCGGTGGCGGCCCGGTCAGGCTCACGGTGGACAAGACCCGCCCCTTCTACAACACCCCCGGCATGCTGGAGGCCAACGTCGAGGCGATCGTCGCCGCCTACCGTCAGCTTGAGGCCCAGGGGGTGGAGGCCAGCGGCGTGCGCCTCGTGCTGGTCACCCACTCGGTTCCGGTGGGCATGGAGGAGGACTCCAGCCCGCACGCTGAGGAGCGGGCAGCCGGTGCCGGCCCTGCGGTGGCTGAGCCGGGAGTGGCGCCGGACCTGTCCACGGAGATCTCCTACGTGGAGCAGCACCGGCGTCTCGCCGAGGTCCTCCTGCCACAGGTCCAGGCGCGCCTGGGGCTGGCGCAGGAGCCGCAGACGGACCTCGTCTACTGCTCGCGCTCGGGCCCGCCCCAGGCCCGCTGGCTGGAGCCTGACGTCAACGACCACCTGGAGGCCCTGGCGGCCGGGCACCTGACTGACGGGACGGCGGTGGCGGTGCCCGCGGGCGTCGTCGTCGCGCCGATCGGCTTCGTGGCGGACCACATGGAGGTCGTCTTCGACCTGGACACCGAGGCCCGCGAGACCGCCGAGCGCCTGCACCTGCCCTACGCACGAGCGGCAACTGCAGGCACGCACCCGGCCTTCATCGCCTCCCTGGCCGATATCCTTCTTGAGCGGGCTGGATCCGCCCGCGACGAGGAGGTGGAGCCAGCCTCGACCACCGGCACCGGGCCCTTCCACACTGTCTGCCCGGACGTCTGCTGCCGCCCTGGGGCGCGGCGTCGTCCTTCCCGACCACCCACCAGCCCCACCACCAACGAGGGAGTCCATCATGACTGACCATTCCGCCCCGGCTGCCGCTGACGGCGCCGCCGAGTCCCACGGCCACTACCAGCACGACCCGCGCGACGCCCGCCACGTCGACTTCGACGAGGTCAACAACAAGAACCACTACGCCCTCTACGCGGTCTTCCGCCTCACCCAGCCGCTGCCGCCGCTGGAGGACACTCGTCGCCGCCTGGTGGGGGAGTCGCAGTACTACGTCGACCAGTCTGAGGTGACCACCCGCGGCTGGTACGACGTCTCCGGCTTCCGCGCCGACGCCGACCTGCTCGTGTGGTGGCTGGACGACGACCCCGAGAAGCTGCAGGACGCCAACCACCGCCTGCGTGCCAGCGCGCTAGGGCGCTACCTGGAGCCGGTGTGGTCCTGCATGGGTCTGCACACTCCGGCCGAGTTCAACCGTATGCACGTCCCCGCCTGCTTCGGTGGCGTGGTGCCGCGCGACTGGCTCATGGTCTACCCCTTCGTGCGCTCCTGCGACTGGTACCTCCTGCCGGCCGAGGAGCGCTCGCGGATCATGAAGGACCACGGGCGCAACGGCTTCTCCAAGTATCCCGACGTCAAGGGCTCGACCCTGTCCACCATGGGGCTCAGTGACTACGAGTGGGTCCTCGGCTTCGAGGCGGACAGCCTGGACCGGCTGGAGGGCGTCATCCACCACCAGCGCTACACCGAGGCGCGTCTGTACGTGCGCGAGGACACCCCCTTCTACACCGGCGTGCGCGTGAGCCTGGCTGAGTGGGCGGAGCGTCAGCCCCGCGCCTGAGCGCGAGCATCACGTTCCAGGCGCGGGGCGGCGGGAGATCTGGTCAGCTGACCTGGCGGACCTCCTTGAGCCAGGGGCAGCGGCGACGCAGCAGGTGCTCGAAGCGCGCGTGCATGGTGACCACAGCGGCTGGACAGTCCTGGCAGGCACCTTCTAGCGCCACCTCGACGACGCCGTCCGCCACGCGCTGGACCGTGAAGCGACCTCCGTGGGCGCGCGCGATCGCGCCGACCGGCCCGTCCGCGACCTCGCAGGCTGCTGCCTCCAGCACGTCGTCAGGGCCGAGGCCGACGGCGCCGGGGGCAGCCTCCCACGAGCCGGGAATCCCCAGCGCGTCAACGAGCGCTGCCTGCACTGACGGCCCAGCCTCGGCCCAGGTGCGCCCGGGGGCGAGGAGGGTCAGGACCGCGCCGGGCGCCACCTCGATGCCGGCCAGCACGCCGTCGTCGAGCAGGGCCTGGAGCAGGCGCGGGGCGCGGGCCACCGATCCGGTGAAAGGCAGCAGACCGTCAGGCACCACCCAGCGCAGGACCGCGGGGTCCGGTGTCACGACCGGGTGAGTCGGAACCACAGGCACGGGGGCTGCTCCTCTCGCGATTCTCTCGCTGTCGTGTGCGACGTGCCGGTGGGGCAGCCGCCGTCGTCACATGAGCGCGGCGACGACGGCGTGGGCTACCGCCCCCGCGACCCAGGCCAGCACGAACAGGTAGCCGTAGGCGACCGCCGCCCACGTCCATGTTCCCGTCTCACGCCGGATGGTGCCCGCCGTGGCCATGCACTGCATCGCGAAGACGAAGAAGGCGAGGATCGCGGCGATCGTGGCCGGGTTGAAGACCTGCTCCCCGGCAGAGCTGGTCATCGTGTCCCTCTGGTAGGTCATCGCCTCAAGCTGGGCCGTGGGCTCCTCCGGGTCCGAGGCGGCACCCATCTGGCCCAGTGTGGCCACGAAGGTCTCGCGCGCCGCCAGCGAGGAGAGCACAGCGACGTTGACCCGCCACTCAAAGCCCAGCGGCTCAAAGACTGGCTCCACGAAGCGTCCGACGGCGGCGCCCCAGGAGCTGTCCATGACGTAGCTGGTGCGCTGGGCGTCGTAGAGCGTGGACAGCTCCTCAGCGTCCGTCACCGGCTCGCCGTCCTCGCCGACCACCGTGGAGGTGGTTGGGGACTCTACCGCCTGCGCCACCGCGGAGCACTCGGTGGAGGCGGCGCAGTAGGCGTCGAACTCGGCCTCGGAGCGCAGCGGGACGTTGAGCAGCACCCAGATGACGACGGTGGCCGCCAGGATGATCGTTCCGGCCTTCTTGGCAAAGCCCTTGGCGGCGTCCCAGACCATGAGCGCGACGGTCCTGGCCTGCGGGAGGCGGTAGGGAGGCATCTCCATGTAGAAGGGCAGCAGGACCCCGCCGCGGTCGGTGAGCTTCTTGACCACCCAGGCCGCGGTCATCGCGGCCACCGCCCCGGCCAGGTACAGACCGAACATGATCGTGCCGCGCGCTCCGAAGGGACCGATGCGGTCCTCGGGCCCGACGAGCAGGGAGATCATGATGACGTAGACGGGCAGGCGTGCCGAGCAGGTCATCAGGGGCGCCGCCAGCATCGTGGCCAGGCGGTCCTTGGCGCTGGGCAGGGTACGTGTGGCCATGACGCCAGGGATCGCGCAGGCGAAGGAGGACAGCAGGGCCACGAAGGCGCGTCCTTCCAGGCCGGCTGAGGCCATGACGCGGTCCATGAGGAAGGCGGCCCTCGCCATGTACCCCACACCCTCCATGAGAGCGATGAGGGTGAACATGATGACGATCTGCGGAATGAAGGTGAGCACGCCGCCCACGCCGCCGATGACGCCGTCGCCCAGCAGCCCGGCCAGCATCGGCGCGGGGTCGTCGAGCCAGGTGTGGACCTGCGTCCCCAGCCACCCGAAGGCCGACTCGATCGCCCCCTTGAAGGGCTCGGCCCAGGTGAAGATCGCCTGGAAGAAGAGGTACATGACGGTCAGGAAGACGAGCGTGCCCCACACCGGGTGCAGCAGGACCCGGTCCACGGCCGCGGTGCGACGGTCCTCGCTGGGCGGGAGGTAGTCGGCTGCCTCCAGCACCGACTCGCTCCAGCTCAGCCGCTCAGACCCCGAGGTCGGAGGGGCGAAGGGCACACGCTCCCAGCTGCGCCAGGAGCCGATGGCCTCGCGCAGCTGGGCGATACCCACCGAGCGGTTGCCGATGACGCGTACGGCAGGCACGCCGACGGCACGACCTAGTGCCTCCACGTCCAGGTGCCCGCCGCGGCGGGTCAGCTCGTCGGTCATGGTGACGGCCAGGCAGGTTGGCAGGCCGAGGGAGAGGGCCTGGGCGGCCAGTCCCAGTGACCGGGAGAGGGTCGTGGCGTCGATGACGACGACGAGGGCGTCCGGTGCCTCCTCCTCACCTAGCCTGCCGGTCAGGACGTCGAGGACGATCTGCTCGTCGGGACTGATGGGCTCCAGGGAGTAGGCGCCGGGCAGGTCCTCGATCGTGACCGGGACGCGCCGAGGGGTGCCGTCGCCCTCCTCCAGGCCAGCCTCACGGGCGGTGAGCTGGCAGGTTCCGACAGCGCGGGCCACGGTGACGCCTGGGTAGTTGCCGGTCTTGGCGCGCAGGCCTGTCAGGGAGTTGTAGATGGAGGTCTTGCCCGCGTTGGGGGATCCAGCCAGGGCGATACGGTCCGCGCCGGCGTGGACGTGGCTCGAGGCGGCCCCGCAGTGGCAGGCTGCGCCGTCGTCGTGACAGGAGCCGTGGTGGTGGAGCGTGGCGGTGGTCGGGGTGCTCATGCCATGACCTCCACCATGACCAGAGCGGCGTCGCGTCGGCGCAGACTGAGGCAGTAGTCAGCGACTGTGTAGGTGGTGGGGTCCCCGAGCGGAGCCCTGCGGCCGACAAGGACCTCCCGGCCGGGTTCCAGGCCGAGGTCGACCAGACGCCGGGCGAGCTGGGAACCTCGCTCCTCGGTGACGGCGGTGACGCGGCCTCGCTGGCCACGTCGTAGGAGAGACAGGGGTGTCGGCTCCGTGGTAGCGGTGCTCATCTCAGGGTCCTTCTGTCGGGGCGTGGGCTGCGGTACTCTCGCGACGCTTACTAAGGTTAGCCTTATAACACTCCTCGATAAAGGACAAGAGTCCGCTGGAGAGGCTGTTGAGAGCGAGGTCACGCGGAGCCGCGTGGGAAGGGCGTCACAGGTGGAAGCGTGCACCTGCCGCCGGGTTGGCGATCCAGGCCTGGGCGGCCTCGATGCGACGGCGAGCAGAGTCCGCGATCGGCTCAGGCAGGCGGTCAGGGGCGAACCAGCCCACCGCCGTCGACTCCTCGTCCCCGACGCGGCTGGCTGCGGCGCCGGAGGCGTCGACCCGCGCGACGAAGTCGATAGACATGAACACGCAGCGGTCGCCGTTGGGGAACTGGGAGGGCTTCTCCGCCTCGACCGCGACGACGCCGAGGATCTCGGGGACGACGCCGGTCTCCTCCTCGCACTCGCGCAGGGCGGCGACGGCTGGCTGCTCACCGGGCTCGGGGATGCCGGAGACCACGGCCCACAGCCCCGTGTCCGAGCGCCTGCCCAGCAGGACGCGTCCTTGCGGGTCGGTGACCACCACGCTCACGCCTGGGAGCCACAGCTGGTCGTGCCCGATCTTGGCGCGCAGGGAGACGATGAAGTCCGGAGTCGGCATGAGGGTCCTCCCGCCCGTGGTGTCGTTGGTCAGCGCGGCCGTGACACGGCGACGGTGCTCATTAACGTAGGTTAAGCGTATGTGAGCTTGAGGAGCCAGTGGGTGGCATCCTGCCAGAGAGCGAGGACGCCATTGTGTTGCGGTAGCTTTGGTCTTGTTCCCCAGTGACTAGTGACTAAGGAGCCGTGATGGACGTCCTCGCGCCACTGAAGTCAGTCAAGCATCAGGCGTATCTTCTGAGGAAGACTCTGGTGCCGCGCCTGAAGACGAGGGTGTACACATATCGTTCAGCAAGGAAGCCGTACGTGTATGACTCCAGTCGTTATCGGGAGCTCGTCGGGCCGGTCCTCATGCCCTCGTCGTCAACATTCCTCGTCAACCACCTCCTCTTTGAGAGTCCTGTGGCTTCCAGTATGGTGCCTGGTCGGGCGCCGAAGCAGCTATTTGCAGTATGGTTTGGCGGCGAGATGGGGAAGAACAGGAGGCATGGCGTTGACGTGCTTCGTCGCGCAAATCCGGATCTTCAGTTTCATCTGATCACAGAAGAGAACCTGGGAGAATGGGTGGTGGATGGGTATCCAATTCACCCAGCTTTCTCCTCCCTCAGCTACAATCATCGAGCGGACTATGTTCGCGCATACCTGATGCACCATCACGGGGGGGGGTATAGCGACATCAAGGCCGTCACGATCGACTGGGCTCGTCTGATTGACCAGATGAACGGTGATGACGTGCTGTGGGTGATAGGACCGGCCGAGCGAGACTATGGCAATGTCTCGCCCGCAGTCGGTGAGGGTCCGCTGGGGAGGGAGCAGCAGACCTATTTCAATAAAAGTATCTTCCAGTCGTGCTTTGCTTGCCGACCGCATTCCCCGCTTACCTACGAGTGGCTCGCGGAAACTGAACGTCGCCTCAGCTACTTCAGTGACCTCTTGGCTCAGAGTCCAGCGGATCTACCTTGGGGAGATAACCTGAGCTACCCGGTGCCGTGGAATGCGGTCCACGGTCAGATCTTTTCACCTCTGAATCTTAAGTACATTGATCATGTTGAGGCTGTACCTGGAATTCTTAATGACTTTGGTCCGCACCGCTAGCGGGGGGCTGTCAGCGCGGCCGTGACACGGCGACGGCGCGGGCCTTGTCAGCCCAGCCTTCGCCGGGTACCTCAATGGGCGTAGGCTCCCAGGTCCCACCGGCGTGCTCGACCGCGCGCGCCAGCAGCCAGTCCGCAATCCGTGGGTTCTTGGGCAGCAGTGAGCCGTGAAGATACGTTCCGATGACGTGGTGGACGCGCGCGCCTTCAGTGCCGTCCTGGCCGTTATTGCCGTCACCGGCCCGCACGGTGCCGAAAGGGCGAGCTCCACTGCCCAGGGTGGTGAGCCCAGAGTGGTTCTCGTAGCCCACGGCCGTGCCGAACTCCTCGGTGTCCAGGGTGATGTTGCCGATCAGGCGCCTGGGGCCGGCCTGTGTGGCGGCATCAAAGATGGACACGCCCGGAATCAGCTCGCCGCTGGAGGTGGTGAAGCCGTGACCAAAGAGCTGGTAGAGGCCGCAGATGACGAGCATCGGGACGCCGTCGGTGGCCCAGGCACGCAGCTCGGCAGCGCGCTGGGCGAGGTCGTCCTTGATCCGAGCCTGGCCGGAGTCCTGGCCGCCGCCGCCGACCACGAGGTGGGCGTCGGGGGGCAGGTCGTCGCCGGGGTCGTAGGTCAGCAGCTCGACGTCGTAGCCCTGCCACTGCGCGCGGCGCGCGAGGACGAGCGTGTTGCCCCAGTCGCCGTAGATGTTCATGTCGTGCGGGTAGAGCTGGAGCAGGCGGATGCGCCCGCGTGCGGCGCCGTCGGTGGTGTGGCGGTAGAAGATGGGGGGCGTCACCTCATGACCTCCTCGACCTCGGTCAGCTCTCCCAGGTGGTGGCGCAGAGCCAGCATCGCGGTGTAGCTGGTGAAGATACGCATACGGCGCCCGTCGCGACGTGAGGCGGCACGCAGGAGCTCCAGCGCCTTGGCCAGGTCCGGCTCGACCGCTCCCACCGGCACCTCGTCATAGCGCAGACGCAGCGCCATGTCCCAGGCGCGCACGCCGGTGACGACGGCGACACCTTCCTCACGCAGGCCCGCGAGCTCCACGTCCCACAGCCAGGACATGTCCCGGCCGTCGGCGTACTCGTCGTTGATCGCCACCATGAGGGCCTCGGGGCCTGTCTCAGCCTCGGCCTGTGCAGCGGTGAGCAGTCCCATGCGGAAGCCAGCGGGGTTCTTCACCAGGGACAGCTCGACCTCACGCCCGTCCAGCTCCACCACCTCGCCACGCCCGAAGGCCGGCTCGACCCGGCTGAGCTCGTCCAGGACGGAGGAGACATCCGCCTTGGGGCCGAGGACCTCCAGGGTGAGGGTGAGGGCGGCACAGGCATTGAGCTGGTTGTGTACGCCGGGAATCGTCATCGAGACCCGGCGTCGTACACCCCGCACCTGGAGCGTGACCTCCTGCCCGTGCAGCTCCTCCAGCAGGACGGTGGGGCGTGAAGAGATCCTTGCCTGCACCTCGGAGTCATCCGGCAGCGCGGCGGCCAGCTGGTCATCGGCGTGGGGGACCTGGACGTCGCTGTCCTCGTCGTGGGCGGCGCCCTGGTCGGTGGTGGCCTTAAGGTCGGGTGGCAGGGTCGTGCGTGCGGCGTGAAGCTCGTCGTCGGGCAGGAAGACAGAGCGCAGTGCCGGGCCGACGCCGAAGGAGGCGGTGCGGGCCGAGAGCGTGTCAAGGAACTCGGGGCGCGCCAGACGGGGGTCGTCCTGGTTGACCACGACCACCCCGGTGGTGGCCTGGGCGACCTGGTGGAGGAGGGAGGCGGTGTAGTCGACCTCCCCGAAGCGGTCGAGCTGGTCGCGCATGACGTTGAGCAGCAGCGTGGCCTGGGGGCGCACGTGCTGGATGAAGCGCACCGCGTGGGCCTCGTCGAGCTCGAGAACCGCGATGTCGGCGTCCACGCGCCCGCGCCAGTCGACCTCAGTGAGCAGGGAGGCGAGTACACCCCGGATGAAGTTGGAACCGGTCCTGTTGGTCAGGACCTTGAGCCCCTGGGAGCGCAGGAGCTGGACGACCATCTTCGTCGTCGTCGTCTTGCCGTTGGTACCCGAGACCACGACGACGCCGCGGGGCAGCTGGGCCAGCACCCGTCCCAGGAAGGCGGGGTCGGCGCGCTCGACGACCAGGCCCGGCAGCGCTGTGCCTCCTGAGCCCCCTCCGCGCAGGCGGGCAGCCAGGCGTGCGCCACGCCCCAGGGCGATCGTGGCGCTCGAACGCAGTGTCGTGGCCAGGGTGGTCATCGATTCAGGCTCCTGCAGGCAAAGAGGTGGCAGTCCGGTCAGTGTAGGTCCTTGGTCGCCTCACCGGAGGGGATTGAGCCGGCTGGAGTCCAGGCCCTCAGGGGACGACGACGTGCAGGGCGCCAGCCTCGACCTGAACCTCCAGACGTCGTGTGCTCCCGGCGGTGTCGCCGTCGAGCTCGAAGGGGATCTCCCGCTCGGCCTCGATGAGGATGCGGCGGCCGCTGGTGGTGGGGAAGCCGGACATGTCCCGGCCGGTAAGCACCTGAGCCCCGAGCTTGGCCCAGTCGGTGACCTTGTCCGGGCTGGCGATGAGCAGGTCGACCTGGGAGTCGGTGGGGGAGGCGTCGTGGAAGAGCGTCATGCCGCCGGTGATCGTGCCGACGTTGCCGAGCAGGGCCATGACGGCCTGGTGCTCGACCGGCTCGGCATCGTCCACGGTGACGGTGATGGTGAAGGGGTCGGGCACGGCGTTCTGCACCGCGGCCACGGCGTAGGCGCCTGAGCGGATGACCTTCTTGAGGTCGTCCCTGGTGTCCTCCATGATCTGGGCGTCCAGGCCCATGCCTGCCATGACGACGAAGCGGTCCTCGCCGGCGTCGCTGACGGCGTGGACGACGTCGATCGCCTCCGTCCGGCCGTGGAGGGCCAGGTGCAGGGCGGCGTCGGTGTCCAGCGGGACGCCGAGGTTGCGAGCCAGCAGGTTGCCGGTGCCTGAGGGCAGGAGCGCCATGGGCGTGTCAGTTCCGGCGAGCTCGGAGGAGACGGCGCGCACGGTGCCGTCACCGCCCGCGACCATGACGAGATCCACCCCGACCTCCAGCGCTCGGCGCGCGGCCTCGTGGCCAGGGTCCTGCGGCGTCGTCTCCAGCCAGGTGGTGGGGTGCCAGCCCGCGGCCAGGACCTCGGCCTCGACCCGGCGTCGCAGCAGGGACAGGTCGTCGAACTTGGTGGGGTTGAGGATGACGGCAGCCCGCTTGTCCGCGCTGCCCTCGGGTAGACCCAGATGGGCCCAGCCGGACAGGATCGTGGTCATGCCGCCGATGGTCAGCGCCAGGTTGGCCACGGCCACGCCCAGCAGGACGGCGCCGACGGCGTCGGAGACGTGGATCAGGGCCATCGTCCACTGGGAGACGGCGGTGAGGGCGACGGCGGCCGTGCCCACGCAGGCCCAGCGGGCCACGATCGAGGTGGAGCGGCGGTGGGCGCGGGTCAGGGTGACCAGCACCCACGCCAGGATCGTCATGGCTGTGACGTGGCTGGCCGGGTAGGCGCCGCCAAAGTGGGAGATGGAGTCCGCGAAGGCGGTGTGGGGCCGCGGCCGGTTGATCACGAAGGCCAGGACTGCCTGGGCAGGCAGCCCTGCGGCGGCGACGATCAGCGCCAGGGCTAGGCGGCGCATGCGGACCTTGTAGGAGAAGACCGCGACCGCGGCGATGAGGATGAGGGTGAAGACCGGGTGGGTGAGCAGGGAGAAGGCCTCGGCGACCTGCCCGGGGACGGAGCGCGGGGGCAGGTAGGGCGGGCGCAGGAGGTGATCGAGCCAGGCCAGGCGCCCGGAGAGGGTGAGCCAGGTCCACAGGGCGAACAGGAGCGTGGAAGCGAGGGCGAGGGTGATCTCGGGAGCGAGCCAGAGGCGACGTGCCGAGGAGCCCCTGGGTGTCGGCGTCGTACTCATCAGTCAACAAGCCTAACGGGAGGAAGCGCCCAGGCCGGCTCCCGGTCAGTCACTGCGCTCACCGCCCTCTCCGACGCCGACCGGGTTACAGGGTGTCGAGCTTGAGGTCGCTCGCAGTAGTGCTTGTCCCTCTGCCGGTCGTAGACGGAGAAGTCCTTCATGCCCAGGCGCATGTCATACAGGGACGAGTGGGGCTCGTTGAGGGCGACGTAGCCCCAGTCCTCCCAGGCACTGAGCTCGGCGGCGGAGGATTCCACGGCCACGTAGCGCTCACGTTGGCCGGTTCCGCTGACGCGGACCGTCCTGTCTTCGTAGGTGAAGGTGCCGGTGTGAGCGGGTGCCTTGGTGCGCTCGTCGAGCTTGCGCAGCGCCACGACCTTCGAGCCCTGGCGAGGGGGCGTACTCGGCTGCGATCTTCTCCGCGTAGGTGCTGTCCGTGTTCATGTGCTGTCCTCGTTTCCTCAGGAATGAGTCGATCCTGGAGGGGCGGGCGGTCACGCTGAACAACACAGAGGGCCAATTTATGTCGATTTCTCCCTCGCTTTAGGCCCTGGACCCTCGGTGTGGGGGCCTCGGGTTGGCTTCGGTCGTCGCTTTAGGCCGTGAACAGTTGATCCCCATGCTCACGGCACTGGGATCGACCGTTCACGGCCTAAAGCGAGGGAAGTGTAACGGCGGTGAGGTGGGTGTCGACGGTTGGGGACCTAAAGCGAGGGGCTTGTGGGGTTGGCCGGGCGGGCGTGGACGGTTAAGGACCTAAAGCGACGGAAAAACTCAAGCCCGGAACCTCGCGATGCTGAGATTCCGGGCTTGCCGTCGGGGTGGCGGGATTTGAACCCACGACCTCTTCGTCCCGAACGAAGCGCGCTACCAAACTGCGCCACACCCCGTGTGCAGCGGAAACTATATCGACCCCAGCGCCGGCATGGGAAATCTAGGCGCTGAGGGGTGGGTCACCCTGAGGGGTGGCAGCCTCAGGCCGCAGGCACGAGAGTGAGCAGCGTGGCCTCTGGCCGGCAGGCCAGTCGCACGGGCGTGTACGGGCTGGTGCCCAGACCAGCGGACACGTGCAGGAGCATGTGGTCGGCCGCTGTGGGGTCGGACATCCGCCCCGGGTAGCGAGACAGTCCCGAGGCCCGTGCGGTGTCGAGGTCGCAGTTGGCCACCAGCGCCCCGTATCCGGGCAGGCACAGCTGGCCGCCGTGGGTGTGCCCAGCCAGGGCAAGGTCGACGTCGTCGTTGCTCATAGCGTCCAGCACCCGGCGGTAGGGGGCGTGGGTCAGTCCCAGCCGAAGCGGCCGTCCCGCGTGGTCGCGCACCGGCTCGAGGACCTCCTGCGGTGAGAGGAGGGGATCAGGGTAGACGTCCCGGTCGGCGTGCGGGTCGTCCACGCCCACCAGCTCGATGCTCCGGCCGCCTACGGTCAGGTGCCCGCGCGCGTTGCCCAGGTCCGCCCAGCCTCCCGAGGTCTGCAGGTCCCGGACCGCCCGCCAGGGCAGAGCCTCGACGTCCTCGGCGTCCTCAGGTGAGTCTGCGCTGCGCGGGTCGGCGCGCAGGTAACGGGTCGGCAGCTTGAAGACCGTTGAGCGGTAGTCGTGGTCACCCATGACGAAGGCCCCAGGGAGCTCGAGGAAGGGCTCCAGCGCCTGGCCGAGCGGGAGCAGGCCGCTGGCGAAGGAGAGGTTGTCCCCGGTGTTGATGACGACGTCAGGGCTCACTCGTGCCAGGCCTCGCACCCAGTCCACACGCGCCTGGGTGCGGTCGGTCAGGTGGAGGTCTGACAGGTGGAGGATCGTGATCGGCTCCTCGTCTGCAGCCAGGACCGGGACGCTTCGACGCCGCAGGACCGGCATACGTGCCTCAGCCAGGGCGTAGCCGAGCAGGCCCAGGCCTGCGGCGGCACCGAGCCCGAGAAGACGGCAGGCGCCTCGGCCGAGGCTCCCGTGGCTACTCACCGTGCTCCTCGTCGTCGTACTCCTCCTCGGCGACCGGCTCCTCCTCGGTGGTCTCAGGGTCCTCGTACTCCTGACGTGTCTGCGCAGCAGGTGAGGTTCCCAGGCTCACCTGGTTGAACTGCTCGGCGGGGGTACCGGCCAGGGCGGCGTCCATGTAGGTCTTCCACAGCGGTGCCGGGGCGTCCGAACCGTACATCGTGGCGTAGTAGCGCCCGCCGATGACCTGGCGGTTCATGGCGTAGTACCCGTCCGAGTGCCCGAGCCACACCGCCGCGGCCAGGCTCGGGGTGTAACCGACGAACCAGGCGTTGTCCATGAGGTCAGTCGTCCCGGTCTTGCCGGCGGCCGGACGACCGGCAGCCAGGATGGCTCCGCGGCCTGTGCCGGAGGAGCTCAGGACCGTGGTCAGGGTGAGGCTCACCTGGTCGGCGGCCTCGGCGCTCATGACCTGGCTGCACGAGGCTGAGGGGACCTTCATCTCCGTGCCGTCGGCGTCAAGGACCTTGTCGATGGCGATCGGCTTGCAGTACACGCCGTGGGCAGCGAAGGTCGCGTAGGCGTTGGCCATCTGAAGCGCGGTGACCTCCTGGGAGCCCAGGGCGATCGAGGGCACCGCGGTCAGGGGCTCACCGGAGTTGGTGGTCACGCCCATCTTGGCGGCCAGCGAGGTGATGCTGCAGATGTCCATCGCCGCGGTCATGCGCGCGTAGCCGACGTTGATCGACATCCTGGTGGAGTCGATGACGTTGTGCGTGCCGCCCTCAGAGGGGTCCGCGTTGCCCACCTTCCAGTTGTCCGCCGCCCCGGGGTTGCAGGAGATGTTCCACGTGGAGGCGGGGAAGGTGGTGGGCGAGGTGTTGAAGCTCGTGTAGCCCGAGCGGCCCTCCTGGTACCACTGTGCCAGGACGAAGCCCTTGAAGGTTGATCCGGGCTGGAAGCCGGAGGTGCCCTTGGAATTCTCCACTCCTCCGTGGTTGGCGTCCACGCCCAGTGAGATCTGGGTGGCTGTCGGGTCCGCGGCCGTGGCGTCGCCGTAGTTGGTGTTCTGGGCGATCGCGAGCAGGCGGCCGGTCCCGGGCTCCACCGAGACCAGAGCGGCCTTGACGTTGGAGGGGTCGCCAGTGGGGACGTAGGCCTGGATGGCCTCGTTGGCGGCGGCCTGCTTGGCCGGGTCCATGGTCGTGGTGATGGTCAGGCCTCCGCGCAGCAGGAGCTGGCGGCGTGAGGCGGCGTCGGCGCCGAACAGGTCGGAGTTCTCGATCTCGGAGACGGCGTACTCACAGAAGTAGGCCGCCGACCCGGCGGCCGCGCAGCCCCCGACCGTGTTGGTGACGTTGAGGAGGTCGGCCACCTGGACCTGGACGGCCTGGTCGTAGTCCTCCTTGGTAATGAACTCCTCCTCGTACATCTTCGTCAGCACCCAGTCCATACGGCTCTTGGCCTTGTCCGGGTTGGTGACCGGGTCATAGAGGCCAGGAGCGTTGGTCAGTCCCGCCAGCAGCGCGGCCTCGGGAACGGACAGCTCGGCGGCGGAGTGGGAGAAGAAGTGGCGCGAGCTGGCCTCCACCCCGTAGGTCGAGGGACCGAAGGCGGCGATGTTGAGGTAGCCCTCCAGGATCTGCTGCTTGGAGTACTTCTGCTCCAGGGTCAGGGCGTACTTGATCTCGCGCAGCTTGCGGGCGTAGGTGGTCTCGGTGGCGGCGCGGATGGCGGCGGTGTCATCCTTCTGGAGCCCTGCCTCGATGAGTACGTTGCGCACGTACTGCTGGGTGAGGGTCGAGGCGCCCTGTGAGCCTCCGGAGGCGTTGGAGACGAAGGCGCGCACGATGCCGGTGGGGTCCACACCCTTGTGCTGGTAGAAACGCTGGTCCTCCACGGCCACGATCGCGTTCTGCATGTTGGTCGAGATCTGGTCCAGCGGGACGACGATGCGGTTCTCGGCGTAGAACTGGGCCAGGTCGGTGCCGTCAGAGGCCTTGATGACCGAGATCTGGCTGGGCTTGAGGACGTTGAAGTCCGAGGGCAGCTCGTCGAAGAGCTGCTGTGAGGCCTTGGTGACTGCCGAGGCTGCGCCGATGAAGGGGGCGGCGAAGCCTGCGGTCACGATGCCTCCTGCTGTGGACAGCAGGAGGAAGACCAGCAGCATCGAGACGACCTGGGCTGGCGTGAGTGAGCGATCGCGCGAGGAGGACTGCGACATGGGGTCCAGGGTACGTGCCCGCGGGCTCATGGCGCTGTGGGGCACGACGCGAAGGGCCTGGGTGGTGTCTGGAGGCTGGCTGAACGGCATGCGGTCTCGCCCCGGGCGACGTCGTCGTGGACGGGCGCGTGTACACCGTCTGGGCTCATCGTGCGCGGTGAATGAGACACCTGGTGGTGTGGATTTGGTCAATTCGGCGGAGGTGGCATACGGTTGCATGTGACATAGCCGACAGTGACGTCGGCTCGTTGTAAGGAAGGTTGTGAGAAGGCGATGACCGACCAGACCTGGGCTGTCCGTGCAGCCTGCGCCAGCGTTGAGCCAGACCAGCTGTTCGGCAAGGGTGCCGAGCAGCGTGACGCTCGCTCGCTGTGCTTCTCGTGCCCGGTGCGGATGGAGTGCCTGGCGGAGGCCCTGGACTCGGAGTCCTCCTTCGGCGTGTGGGGAGGACTGACCGAGCGTGAGCGTCGGGCACTGCTGCGTCGTTTCCCTGAGGTCACGGACTGGGCTGCCTGGCTGCGTCGTGAGGACGATGAGCTCGTCGCTGAGATCCACGCCCGCCGCGCCCCCCGGATCCTGGCCAGGGTGCGCTGACCGCGCCGCGGCCGGTCCTCAGCCTTCCGGCTGTCGGTGCTGGTCGCCGTCGTCACCGCCCCGTAGGCTGCGCCCATGACTACATGGGAGTACGCCACCATCCCCCTGCTCACGCACGCCACCAAGCAGATTCTTGACCAGTGGGGTGCGGACGGCTGGGAGCTCGTCCAGGTCGTGCCCGGCCCCACGGGCTCGGACAACCTCGTCGCCTATCTCAAGCGTCCCAGGCAGGGCTGAGCCCATCGGGTCGCCGGGACCTGTCTCAGGCGTCTCGAGCCCGTGGGACCGACGACGGCGCCGCCGCCTTCGCGATGAAGGCGGCGGCGCCGTCGTGGTGAGGCAGGTGTGCTCAGCGAGCGCGGCGACGCAGGCGGTCGATGTCCAGCAGCGTGACCGCGCGGCCCTCCAGGCGGATCCAGCCGCGGGAGACGAACTCGGCCAGAGACTTGTTGACCGTCTCGCGCGAGGCGCCGACCAGCTGGGCGAGCTCCTCCTGGGTGAGGTCGTGCGGGACGTGGACGCCGTCCTCGGTGGTCGAGCCGAAGCGGTCGGCCAGGTCGAGCAGGGCCTTGGCTACTCGGCCTGGCACGTCGGAGAACACCAGGTCAGCCAGGGCCGTGTTGGTACGGCGCAGACGCTGCGCCAGGGCGCGCAGCATGTCCTTGGCGAGCGTGGGGTGGGTCTCGATGAAGCTCATGAGCTGGGTGTGCTCCAGCGAGAGCAGGTCCGTGGGGGCCACGGCCGTGGCAGTGGTCGAGCGCGGGCCCGGGTCGAACAGGGTCAGCTCGCCGACGATCTCGCCGGGGCCCAGGACCGCGAGGAGGTTCTCGCGGCCGTCGGGCGAGGCGTGGCCAAGCTTGATCTTGCCGGACAGCAGGACGTAGAGGCGGTCGCCGCTGTCGCCCTCGTTGAAGAGCGTCTCGCTACGGCGCAGGGTCGTCTGCGTCATCATGGCGCGCAGCTCCTCCTGCTCCTGCGGACTCATGCCCTCGAAGAGTGGGATCTTGGAGATGATACTTTCGTCCACGAAGGTCCTCCTGAGTGTGGTCGATGGGGCCTGTGTGGGCCGTCCTCGCCTATCTTGCCACGGTCTGTGACCTGTGGCATGACCTCAAGCATTGTAGTCTCGACGTGGCGCAGGTCAGATACCCGCTCGGCCGACACGTCGGGCCGGCGCTGAGCGGCCCGGGAGAGAGGAACCGATGACGCCGGAGGACCACAGTCGTCTCGCCGCCCGTGCGGCCAAGGTCGATGACGAGCTCGCTAGGCTCTACCCGGACGCACGCTGTGCCCTGGACCACGACGGTCCCTTCCAGCTGCTCGTCGCCACCGTGCTGTCCGCACAGACCACGGACAAGCGTGTCAACACCGTCACCCCGGGGCTCTTCAAGGCCTTTCCTGACGCCGCCGCGCTGGCCGGCGCGGACCGGGCAGCCCTGGAGGAGCGGCTGCGGCCGCTGGGGATGCAGCGCACGCGAGCGGAGCGCCTCATTGGCCTGGGCGAGGAGCTGACCGCGGTCTTTGACGGTGTCGTGCCTCGCACCCGTGAGCAGCTCACCAGCCTGCCAGGAGTGGGACGCAAGACAGCCAACGTGGTGCTGGGCAACGCCTTCGCGACGCCGGCGATCACCGTGGACACGCATGTGGGGCGCCTGTCGCGGCGTCTGGGATGGAGCGAGCACAAGGACCCGCTCAAGGTGGAGAAGGACATCGCCTGCCTGTGGGACGTGCAGCGCTGGACCGACGGCTGCCACCGGCTCATCGAGCACGGGCGGGCTGTGTGCCACGCCCGCTCGCCGCGCTGCGACCAGTGCCTGCTCCTGACGGACGGGCTGTGCCCGCAGGTCGGGGTCTGACGGACTGCCGAGAACGGCGAGTGTGCAGGTAGGCGCGTGAGTGTGCAGTCTGGGGGTGCACA
>NZ_JARKVC010000033.1 GCF_029851875.1 Actinomyces sp. | reverse complement strand
ACCAGGCACCGTCCACCTTCACCCAACCGGTCGCCATCGCACCACTGGGTTGCAGGTAGTAACGAGCCCCACCGATATCCTGCCACCCAGTCCTCATAGCGCCGTCAGCGCCCAGGTAGTACCAGGTACCTCCCTGCTTCATCCAACCGCCGGAGCGCATCGCGCCAGAGGCCTCGAAGAAGTACCACGTCACACCATCCTTGGCCCACCCGGTCGCCATCGCACCACTAGGTTGGAAGAAGTACCAGGCACCGTCCACCTTCACCCAACCGGTCGCCATCGCACCACTGGGTTGCAGGTAGTACCAGGTACCTCCCTGCTTCATCCAACCGCCGGAGCGCATCGCGCCAGAGGCCTCGAAGAAGTACCACGTCACACCGTCCTTGGCCCACCCAGTCGCCATCACGCCGGTGTCGGTGAGGTAGTACCACCGTCCCTGGTCCTGGACCCACGTGTTCTCACTTGCGTCAGGCTTGCCGTTGAACCAGTAGTACTGTCCCCAGAGCTTCTTCCATCCCTGTTGAGGAGCGGCCTTTCCTCCTAGATAGGCCGTGACATGAGGTCCCGGCGAGGCTCGCCAGCGATAGACGAGAGACGTCTTGACCCCAGCGATAGCCACAGAGCTCTCATCCATGGTGAGGACCACGGCCTTACTGCCATTCGAGCGGATCTCGTCTGCCGGGTACCAACTGACACCACGACGATTGAGGACATCAACCGTGTCGCTGAACATGTAGGAGTATGAGCCCGTCTGAACAGCAAACTCCGGATCAAGAGCCTCGAGGAACTCCTCACTGTTTGAGGTGGCGAGACCGTGGTGCCCGAGCTTGAGGAAGTCGACCTTCCCGATCTCAGCTGCTAGACGGCTCTCATCCCCATCGGTCTTCTCGATATCGCCCGACAAGAATGCCGTCTTGCCATGCGCCGTGACCTTGACGCCCCAGGACATGAGATTGGCGTCCGACAACGCGCCGGGATACTTGTAGTCCTCGGAGTAGTTGACGATCTCGACCTGCATGTCTCCAAACTCAAAGACTGGGGAAGCAGTATGGGGCGCAGAAGGATCGGGGACAACCGGCGCCGCTGGATCGAGGTGCTGGATCAGCGAGGCACCGTAATCCGTCTCCGCTTTGCTCGCTGCGTCGACGAGCTGGTCATAGACGTACTGGTTGTCCCTGAAGCGCCCTGGGTTTTGTTCCGGTGTCATTCTCCAACGGGCGCTGGAGCGTGGTGTTGATTGTAGGCGGCCTCGACCTCGGCAGGGGTGTGGTAGTCCAAACTGGTGTGCAGACGCTGATGGTTCCACCATCCCACCCATTCCAGGGTCGCGATTTCCACGGCCTGAACACTGGGCCAGACCCGGCGGGCGTGGATGAGCTCGGCCTTGTACGAGCCGTTAACCGTCTCGGCCATCGCGTTGTCGTAGGAGTCGCCGACAGTGCCAACACTCGCGCTGATTCCGGACGCGATCAGAGCATCGGAATAGGCCAGGGACACATACTGGCTGCCCCGATCGGAGTGATGAACCAGGCCTCCGCGCCTGTCACGGGTGGCTCCGGTGGTCAGTAGAGCATGCTCCAGCGCGCTCAGGGGCAAAGATTGTGTGTGTAGGGAGGAAGACACTGCCCATCCCACGATCTTGCGGCTGTAGGCATCGGTGATGAACGCGGTGTAGGCAAACCCGTCCACCACCCGCACATATGTAATGTCAGCCAGCCACAACCGGCCCGGGCCAATGGGATGGAAATCGCGTTGGACTAGATCGGGGCGAGCATCCTGGCCGCGCTTGCTTGCGGGTGTGGTGGTGGCGGGTTTGCGTCCCCGGCGCACTCCTTGCAGGCCAGCGGCCTGCATGAGTCTGGCTGTGTGATCACGCCCAATCTCCCAGCCCTGACGCCTCATCGCTTTCCACATCTTGCGATACCCATACACCCCATAGCTCGCGGCATGCAGCTGTCGCAGGATGGGGATCAGCTGCTCATCTTCCACACTCCTGGCACTAGGGGGACGCCTCTTAGCAGCCCGATAACCGCGGGAGGTGATGAAGCCTTGTGCCAGGTGGTCTTGCAGCGTCCGGCAGACGGGCTCAACCCCGAAACGATCGCGATACTTATCAATGAAGGCGATCATCGCGGGCCGGGACGGTCGAGCTCCGCTGCGAAAAAAGCCGAAGCGGCTTTCAGAATCTCGTTGGCGCGCTTCAGTTCACGGTTCTGTCTGCGTAACCGAACCAGCTCTTCACGCTCACTGGTAGTCAAGCCCGCGTCCTGGCCAGTATCGATGCGCTGGCGTTTAGCCCACCCATACAAGGTGTGAGGACTAATGCCTCCCAACGAGGCTGCTACCCGCTGGCAGGAAGTCCATACCGATTCCTCACCCCCGTCCAGGCGGCGATGCTCGGCAAGCAGACCAAGCGCGCGTTCTTTGAACTCCGGCGAAGACTTCTGGGCCATAACCCATCCTCTCTTGCAAACCAAGGACGGAACAAAACCCAGGGCGCTTCACCCACAGCCGCGCCGGGTCGGAGATCCATAGATCAGAGTACTCAGGAGTGTAAATCCTCTTCGGCTTGTATCGCTCGATGACGGTATCCGCCGTGCCGATATGATCCGAGTGAGGGTGCGTACCGATGTAGAAGTCAACATTTGATGCGTTGACGCCGATCTGCCCTAGATAACGCCAGAGCTCTCCTTCATAGTCCGGGCCCGAGGTAACTATATGCGGACGCAGAGGGTATCGAGGATCTGAGCCGTTCGGATAGTCACGATCTTCACCCGAGTCCACAAACGCAAAGCGGCCGTTGCTCTCCAGGATGATGGCATCAGATCCTGCGAAGGCCATGACATGAATTGCCTCCCTCCCGTTAGCCGCTACAGCCGCGGATGCAGGAAAGAGGACAAACAATGACGCGACAAGAGCCACAACCATGCCGATAGCAGTGAGGCACCACAGCCTCTTTGCGGACACCGCTCCATCTGACACAACTTCATGCTGCATAGGTACTCCCACGGGGATCCGGGACCACTCGTCTCCAGACCGGCGCTGACCATACTCGTCTGCGGAGGATGCACATGAGAGTACTGCTGGGATCAGGTCGGCTGGGGAACCAGATTTCTTCCTACAGACTACTGGCACCGTTAGCCGGTTGTCGTGCCTTCTGTCTCATCCGCGTCGGGAATGATCTTGACCTTGACACGCGAGTCATAGAACTCGGAGGAGTCCTTGAGCCTCTCGCTAAGCGTATCAACACCAAGCTCTTCGGCCAGAGTCCGGCTTGAGGAGAACATATTGGTCCCGAGGCCCAGACGATCACCCTTGATCCCTACCCCCATCGCGGCCAGGGTCGTGGGGAAGATATCGACCGAGGTAAAGCTCCGGTTGGTCGTTGACCCCTCCACCGTCACTCCGGGCGCAGGGTTGACGATGAGGTTGACGACCGTCCGGTCATAGTCTGTACTCACCCCTACCCGTTCAAAGTAGGAATCATCCATATAGAGGTGGTCACCAGTGATGACAATGGTCGTGTTGTCGTAGAAGGGCTGCTCCTGGATCCACCGGACCAAAGCCGTCACCTGCTGCTGAGAGTGCAGGACCACGTTAGACAGCTGCTCCGCATGGGGCCGTTCCGTCACTTCCTCGGAAAGATAACCGTCGGGGAAGTGCGTATCCGCGTTCTCGAGGATGAAATAGAAGGGACCCCCCTGAGCCGCCAGCTGTGTGAGCTCCTGCTTGGCGAACTCATACATCTTGTCGTCCTCGTACCCCCACCACACGGAGTAGTCCTCAGGGAGGTAACCGTTCTGCGTCGCATAGACGTGATCAAAGACCTTAAAGCCTCCGTGATCCTGGAACAGGTCTCGCTTGGCACCAAAGTCAGCGTTCGCAGCCATCATGATCTCGTTGGTGTACCCCTGTTCCTGAAGCAGGTCACCAACGGTCGCAAAGTCAGGGAAATTGAACTGCTGGATGTCAGTTGCGAGAACAGGCGACTTCAAGGTCACACCTGAGGTCTGGGCAAGCAGGCCCCCGACCGTGAAGGTCGCTCCAGGCAGCTGGTGAAAGCCTCCCTTGAACTCGGTGTTGGAGAAGCTGATGCCCTCCTCCGTCAGCTGCGCAAGATCAGGCATGAGGTCTACTGGCATCCCGCCACCCTGAGCAGTGTCATAGAAAGTGTTCTCATAAGACTCAAGGAAGATCTGAATGAGATTTCGCTTCTGCGCCGGCCAGGACAGCTGCACAGAGCCTGGGTCGACGTAGTTGTCCTCAATAAAGGTCGACGGCGCTGCTGGGAAGAGAATCTCCTTCACCGGAAGGGCTCGTGTGAGCCAGGTGCCGGTGGCTGCCACCGCAAGGACTCCGATCACAGCCGCCACACGACGCACCACCTTGGCAGGCATGACCCTGTCACGCCCCGCTGCGCTGCGCAGCACCAGACGCATGTCCCACAACCCGATCGCTAGACCGATCACTGCCGCACACACGGTGGGCGCCACCACGTAGTTGACGATCTGGCTCGCCACCTCAGACGTCGAGTTGGTCCGCCCGGTGGTGAGGGTGAACACCACCTCGTCGGCGTCAATCTCACCGAAGTACGTCGAGACCCACCTCGTGCCAAAACCCAGTAGCCCGGCCACGGCATACACGAGCGCGCTGCCGATCACCCACAGCACACGCTTCCACCGCGCAAGATCCTCCGGGTCTCGACGCAGCCGCAGGACCCCACCCAAGGCCAGTGACCACAGCGCGAGAGGGATCCACACCGCCAGGTACGCCACCGTGTACTTGTAGACGTACGGGAGCTGCTTCGCGGTGTAAAGCAGATGGTCGCTCGCCCCGAAGGTCACTATGAGAGTGACGACGACAGTTGCAGCCAAAGAGGTCGTCACGGAGCGACGGACCGCAGCCTCCCACGAGCGCCGCATCCGCAGGACCGGAGCGAGAGCAACGGCAGACACCGCTGCCACTACCAGCTGAATGAGAAGCGCCATGAGTTCAAGCCGTTTCGTTGTCCGCGGTGAAATCTGCGTAAACCCTAACTGAGCACGGGGTAACCCGTCACTGTCAGGGCCGTTGCTACAGTCTTTGCGGGCCCTGTGATCCCTGTCCCCGCTCGCAGCCTGTGACCTCCCACAAACTCACCTGACCTCGGGAGGTGGTCTGGGTGTCGATCAGCCTCAGACCGTCGTCGGGCCAGGCGGCCAGGTTCCTGTCCCAGCGCAGGGGAGCGTTGCCGTAGCGCAGACCAGTACTCTCGCGCTCAACGCGCAGGTAGTACCGGGCTCCGAGCTCAGTCAGGGCCTCGCAGGTGCGCGATCCCGGCACGAGCTCAGGCTCAGCCGCCGCCAGGACGTCCTCAGCAGTACCGTCGTCCGGTCCTGACCTCATGGGGTACACCACCCGCACCCCTGCCTGCGACCACAGATAGGAGGTGCCCAGCGTCGGCGCTCCGACCACCACAGCGTCCTCGGGTAGCTTGTCAGCGACCTTGTCGTAAAAGGCCAGCTCCTCCCTCGTGGTCAGGGTGCCGAAGGCGATCTGTTCCTCTGCGTGCACGCTCTGGCTCAGCCCCGCTGTCAGGGGGAGGCGAACTACCCCCATCACGAGCGCACCGGCGCACAGCACAGCGACCACGCGCCATGTGCTGCGTCCGCGCTCACCCCAACGCGCGATCAGCGCCTGGATCCCGAACCCGGCCACGACCAGACCCGGGATGATGACCAAGGGCTCCACCCTCGACTTCTGCAGGTACCACAGGCTGCCGATCTGGCGCCCGCCCCACTGCGGACCGCCGACCAGCGTCACGAGTGCCAGGGCCGTGAGCGCCATTGCCGTCCAGGACACCACACCAGCGCCTGATCGTCTGTTGCGCCATCCGATGACGGCCAGGGCTGTCATCACCAGCCCCGTCGGCACACCCTGCCAGGCAAGCGGCCCATACATCGGCGCGTCAGCCACAGCCTGGACCAGGGTGCCAACGGCGCTGCCTCCAGGCCTCTCGTAGCCGAGGACGGACATGATTGACGCACGCATTACCCAGGCGCCGCTCACCAGCACCAACGCCAGACTCACCAGCACCAGCACCACAGGGAGTCGTCGACGCGGACCCCGTACCAGCGTCAGCGCCGTCGCCACCGCCACCGGCGCTGCGAGCACCATGAGGTTGAAGACCCCGGACCCGTGTGCCAGCACGGTGCCTGCAGCCGCCTGCGCAACCAGGACCAGTCCTGGGCCCCACCGTGTTGAGCACCTGGCCCACGCGCCAAGGGCAAGTATCCCAGGCAGGCAGGCCACGGACAGCGCGTAGGGCCACACGCTCAGGGTGGTGAGCAGCATGATCGATACACCCACGATGCTTGCCGCCGCCAGCGTCATCACCACGCTCACCCACTGCTTGCGTCCTAGCACCGCCGCCATGAGTCCGCCCACCCCCACGGGCCATGCCACTGCTGCGAGAATGAGGACCATCGCGTTGGAGGCCTGAGGGACAGTACCCGGCAGCAGCGCGACGACGCCGTGCCACACCGTCGGGTAGTAGACCCTCTGCCCGTGGTAGAGCGCGGCGAGCCCGCCCAGGCTCGAGGCGTTGCCACCCTGGCGGATCTCCTGGGCCGCGCTGAGATGAAAGATCGCGTCGAAGGCCTGAGCCGGGCCGCATGCGCCTCCGCCGACGAGCAGCCCTGTCCCCACGAGGCAGGCGGCAGCCGCTGTGGCCAGCGGCAGTGCCCAGGACGGAGCGGTTCCGCCCAGGACGATCGTGTTGCCTGCGGGGGCTGTTTGCGCGGGTCTATCCGGCTGGATCTTCCTCCGCCGCAGCCATGTGGACGAGCGCACGGCTCCCCAGGTTAGGGCCGTCAGGGCCACGCCCAGCGCGGCCGTGACGGCCCAGCCCCAGGGCAGCCAGGCAAGCCCGAGGTATCCGGCGATGATCTCTGCCAGGCCGATGACGGCACAGCTCAGCGGCAGGCTGGCTGCCGCGAGCACCGCGCCGCGCAGGCCGCCGGCACGGCCGACCAGCGCCCCTGGCCCTCCAAGGAGCAGGAGGGCAATGAGGCAGGCCAGCGCCGTCGTCACTGACCTCCACCGATGACGAAGCGCGGGGTGCCCACCCACAACGCCGGGTCCGTGGCGCGCCGGCCGTCCAGCAGCAGGCGCACGCCGGGCAGGTCCGTGGGCGTGAGGGTCTTGTACTCGGGGTGGTCGGCCTGGACGATCGCCACGTCCACCGCCTCACCCAGGTGGTAGGGGGTCCAGCCGAAGCCGGCCAGCTCGTCGTCGGAGAACATCGGGTCCTGGACCAGCACCTCGGCACCCTTGGCGCGCAGGGCCTCCACGGTGGGGAAGACTCCGGAGAAGGCGGTCTCCTTGACCTTGCCGCGGTAGGAGGCGCCCAGCACCACCACACGCAGCCCCTCCAGCGAGCCCAGGACCCGCTCGGCATGGTCGACGACGTAGGCCGGCATCGTGGTGTTGAACTGACGGGCGGTACGCACCACCGAGGCGTCGGGGTCCGTGGACAGGTACAGGCGCGGGTAGACGGGGATGCAGTGGCCACCCACCGCGATGCCGGGGCGGTGGATGTGGGAGTAGGGCTGGGAGTTGCAGGCGTCGATGACGCGCTCGATGTCAAAGCCGGCCTTGTCCGCGTAGACGGCGAACTGGTTGGCCAGCCCGATGTTGACGTCGCGGTAGGTGGTCTCGGCGAGCTTGGCCATCTCAGCGGCCTCAGCGGTACCCATGTCCCACACGCCGTTGGGGCGGGGCAGGTCGGGGCGCTCATCGAAGTCGAGGACCTGCTCGTAGAAGCGGATGCCGGCCTGGGTACCGGCCTCACTCAGCCCGCCCACGAGCTTGGGGTAGCGGCGCAGGTCCGCAAAGACGCGGCCGGTCAGGACTCGCTCGGGGCTGAAGACGAGGTGGAAGTCGCTGCCCTCGCGCAGGCCGCTGACCTCCTCGATCATGGGCTTCCAGCGCCCCCGGGTGGTCCCCACCGGCAGGGTGGTCTCGTACGAGATGAGAGTGCCCGGCGTCAGGTGCTCGGCCAGCGAGCGCGTGGCGGCGTCCATCCAGGCGAAGTCCGGCTCCCAGGTCTCGTCGTTGACGAACAGGGGCACCACGAGCACGATCGCCTCCGCACCGGGGATCGCCTCAGCGTAGTCGGTGGTGGCGCGCAGGCGACCGGCCGGCACCAGCTCAGTGAGTTTGTCCTGGAGGAAGGCCTCACCGGGGAAGGGCTCGGTCGCCTGGTTGACGAGGGCGACAGTGCGCTCGGAGACGTCGACCCCGATGACCTCGTGCCCCTTCTCGGCGTACTGGACGGCCAGGGGCAGCCCGATCTTTCCCAGGGCGACGACGGCGATACGCATCCGAGCTCCTTGTCTCCAGGCCGTCAGGCTCTCTGCCTGACGGCCACCAGGATAGCGGCCAGCGCCAGGGCCGCAGGCTACAGGCCGCCCTCGTCACAGGCCGTGATCTCCCAGACTCGAGCAGCACCACCCACGTCAACGAGATGGAACCCCTCACGGGTGTCCACGTAGTACAGGCCGGGGCGCAGGCTAGCCAGCCAGGCACCGTTGAAGAAGGTCGAGGCGTCCTCGTAGTAGTAGCGGATGCGGTGGCTGGTGAGGATCTCGCACACGTGAGCGTCGGTGTGGATGCCACGGAAGTGCTCACGCAGGTACAGACCGTCCTCGTCGGAGTCGGCCTGCCCGGCGAACATCCACACCGAGCGCACACCGGCCATGAAAGGAAGCATCGCGGTCCCGGCCACCGGGTCCCCGATGACCACGGCGTCCGGCGGCAGCTCGTCCGCCAGCCGGTCCATCATCTCCTTCTCGTACACGGAGGCGACGTAACGCTGGTTGGAGGAGCGTGGGGCGAAGGCACCTCTGACGTCTGCTCTCACGCCCGGCCAGGTCGCCGTCGTCGCCACGAGCAGGATCACGAGACCGCCGGTGACCGCGGCCCGTACCGAGCCGGTCCACGCCCTCGTCCTGGGCTCCCAGGCGCGAAGGTCAGGGCGGCGCCCCGTCCTCGCGGCCACGCGGCTCACGCCCCAGGCCACCAGCCGCTGGCCGCGCACCACGACCCAGGGGCCGAGGGCGGACACGCCGATGGTGACCAGGAGGAGCGCCGGGGCAGCCGTCATCGCCTTGATGCGGTGCGGGTTGTTGTAGAAGACGCCGGTCAGCGCCGAGAGCACGGGAACGGGAGCCATCGCCGCGATGATGAGTGGCAGGCACGCCAGCCAGGCCACGACGGCGCCACGGTGACGCGCCCGCCTCATGCTCACGGCCACGCCACCCAGGCACAGCAGGGCCATGGAGACCAGGGTGGCCTTCATCGTCCAGCCGCCGCCGCCGTAGAACAGCACGAGTGCGGAGACGACCTTCTTCCAGCTGTAGTCCCAGGTGCGGAAGGGGCGGCGTCCGAAGTGCGCCTGCTGCGGCCCCGGCCCCAGGACGACCACGGCCAAGGCGATGAGGGCGAGCACGGCGAGGGCAAGGAGGGCCACCGCGAAGCGACGCTGCTGGCTACCACCGTGGCGCCACAGTCGCCACGCGGCCAGGAGGAGGCCGGTCCAGGCCACCGCGGCCAGCGGCCAGCCGATGATGATGAGGGTCGCGGGGTGGGTCAGGAGCAGCCCCAGGTAGGCTGGCGCGACCGCGGCCAGGGCCACGACGGCACGGCGGCGCCGGTGGGCTCTCCACAGCCACAGGCCGCGCCGCCACAGGGCGATCGTCCAGGCGGCGATCGCCGGGCACGCCGCCAGGGCGAGCGTGTAGGGCCACACGGCCGTGTCCATGAGCAGCCGCATCGGGTAGATGGGGATGAGGGCGCTGGCTCCCAGCGCCGCCCAGGCCGCGCCGCCGATCTCGGGCAGCATGACCCGCACGAGGTAGACCAGGCCGATGAGGTAGACCAGCGGTACCAGCAGGAGCATGGTGTTGGTGGAGATCACGACCTGGTCCCAGCCGAAGGAGGCGAGCGTGGTGATCTCGTGCCACACCAGCGGGTAGAAGGCGTAGCGCCCGTCCAGGCCGTACATGCCGGCGTTGCCGTTGAGCGAGGAGGCGTTGCCGGTGTGCTCGATGAGCCAGGCCTGGTTGTAGTGGTAGATGGAGTCCGCGGACTGGATCGGTACCGAGGGCCCGGTGCCCGGCAGGATCGGGCTGATCATCACCAACCAGGTGACCACCACGGCAAGCGTGGGCAGCCACCTGGGGCCGGCGAGCGCGGGGATGGAGCCGGTCGGCTCTCCAGGCGCCCCGCCCTTGCTGCCCTGCTCGGGGTACCCGGCTCGGTCCAGCGGTACAGCCAGCCAGGTCCGCCAGGTCAGCCGGCGCCCGCGCGCAGCCAGGACTCCCCACCGGCCGGCCGCGATGAGCGCAGCCAGGCCGAGGACGTAGGCGGCCACGGTCGGCACCCGCCACCACACGCCGAGCTTCTCGAAGACGATCGCGCCCACGCCGTAGACGGCGAAGGTCAGGGCCGGCGCGCAGGCCAGGCGTGCCAGCCGGCTACGCGCACCAGCCGCCAGCAGGATGACGAGGCCGGGAGCCCAGGTGGCGACGACGAGCATCGCCAGGGTGGGCAGGGCCTGGGCCCAGGCGGTCACCGGCGCTCCCTGACGTCGCGAGCCTGCCGCACCTGCCGCAGGCGCTCTCCCAGCCGGGTCAGCAGGTCGGGGCGGGCGCGCCGTTCCAGGACGACCTCGCGCATGAGGTGGGCCACGGCCTCCCCGGTGGCGCGCAGCGACCGGTGGGCCTCCACCCAGCCGTGGAGCCTCGCAGCACGCTCCTGGCGGCCGGCCGGGTCCAGGCGGGCGTCAGCCGCGAAGGCCTCGCTCAGCGCCCGGGCGACGTCGCCGTCCTCGTGCCGGGCGACCCAGCCTAGGTCGTCGTGCGCCGCGACGTCATCGGTGACCGGTCCGGGGCCGGCGTAGAGCACCGGGGTGCCGCACGCCAGTGCGGCCAGGACCTTGGTGGGGTAGGCGAAGTCGTAGCCCAGTCCGGGTTTGATGGACACCAGCGCGCAGGCCGCGCCTCGCTGCCAGCGGGCGGCCTGCTCCGGCGGCATGAGCCCGTGCATGACGACGGCGGGGGCACCGTCCGCCCCCGCCGGAATCTGGGCCGCTACCTGCGCGATGGCCTCCCAGTCCGAGCCCTGCCCCAGGTACAGGACCTGAGCGCTCGGGTGGTCGCGGCGCACGGCGGCCAGGGCGCGGGCAAAGACGCCGGCGTCCTGCCACTCTGAGGCGGTGCCGGCGTAGACGGCGTAGGGACCGGTGACCCCCATCTCCTGACGCTCCTGGGCGCTGGGCAGGTCCCCGGCCGCGTCAAAGACGGAGGTGTCGATGCCGTTGGGCACCACCTCGACGTCGTGGGCACCGAGCTGACGGACCTTGTCCGCCACCTCCTCGTTGACGGCGATCACCCGCTGGGCGCCGCGCACGGCGAAGGACTCCATGGCGCGAACAGCAGCGAGCACCACCCCGGGGGCTGAGGTGGAGGTCGCGGCCACGGACCACACGTCCGGGGCGTACCACACGTACGGCAGGCCTCGCAGGGCGGCAGCCACGCGCACGACCACGCCAGTAGTGGGCGGAGGCTCGACGAGTACCGCGTCAGGGCGAGGCTGGACCAGCAGACGGCCGAGCAGCGGGACGTCAAAGGACATGTAGGGCACGTAGCCGCGCAGGTAGCCCGAGGCGTCACGCAGCGCCGGCCACCGCGAGACGCTCACGCCCTCCGGGTCACGGTAGGCGGGTCGCCCCTCCTGGCTGTCCTTGGCTGTACCGTTGCCGGCTCCGGCGGCTGCCGGGGGCGTAGTCGTCAGGACCCGGACCGGGACGTCGTGGCCCGCGAGCGCCTTCTCCACACCGTCCAGGCGGAAGGAGGCGGCAGCAGCCTCGGGCAGGTGGATGCGGGTGGCGAGCAGGACTCCACCGCGGCGGGCGAGGTCGGGAGCGGTGGTCAGCTGCCGGCGCACCTGGCGCACTCGGTCCCGCAGCCTCGCTGTGCTCATCCCTGGTCCTTCCCGACAGGCTCGTCGCGCGCCTCGTCCCGTGTTGCTGCCCCGATGGTAGACGGTGGCACCTCACGTCCTGACAGATCGTGAGCAACCTGACGGGCACGGGCCGCCCAGGTCTGCCCAGGCAGGACCTGACGCATGCGAGCGCGCACCTGCGCCAGCTCCCCGGGGTCAGCGCTCAGGCGCCGCAGCAGCGCCGCCAGGGCACCGGCCTCGTAGGGCAGCGTCCAGCCGATCCCCAGCTCGGCCACGATCCTGCCGGCCTCGGTACCCTGCGTGGCGATGACGGGCAGCTCGTGCGCCAGGTACTCGTAGAGCTTGTAGGGCACGGCGAAGTCCCAGTACTCGTTGGGCTCGACCAGCAGCACCCCGAGGCCGGCCCGCTCGTAGAGCGGCTCGAGGTCGGCACCTGAGGCGTGAAGGACCTCGTGCCTCCCCTCAGGCAGCAGCGGGGTGTAGTGCTCGGCGGTGGCCTGCCACGCCTCGGGGCGGGTGCACACGGTGAGGTGGCAGCCCTCGACCTCGCCCACGGCCTGGCACACGGCCTCCAGGTGGTAGTTGTCGCCGAGCACGCCGATGAACAGCAGGTCGATCCCGGCACCGGGGTCGCGCTCGAGGGCGGGGCGCGAGGGGGTGCGCACGGCGGCCGGGTCCGCGCCCGGCGGCAGCGCGCTCATCGCCTCGGGGGCGAGGACCGGCATATGCGCCCTCATCGCGGCGCTAGGCAGGTACACGCTCACCCCTGCCTGCTTCCACTGGCGCAGCTCGGTGAGGTACAGCGCGCTCAGCGCCCGGTCCACCAGCGGGTTGATGTCCTGACGGAAGCGTGGGAAGCGCCAGTACAGGTCGCGGTAGAAGACGCCGGTGCGCACGCCTGCCCTGCGGGCACGGGCGAAGAAGGCGGCGTCCATGAGCAGGTGCGGCGGCAGGTGACGCGGCTCGGTCAGGGCGTTGGGGATGGTGGCGTTCTCGGAGTAGATGAAGGCCGGAGGCAGAGTCGGGTCGGCCTCGCGCTGCGCCTGGTAGCGGCCTAGCCGTCCCTCGGCACGCCTCATGGCACGGCGCCGGGCGGCGGCGTAGCCCGTCACCTCGACCACCTCGTAGCCCAGGTCCGCGAAGGCCTGACGCATGCGCACCGGGCGCAGCCGGGAGGCGGCCGCACGCTCGACCAGCGGGTAGGGGGCGTGAAAGACCATCAGAGGGCGCTGCGTACTGGTGGCTGCCGGCCTCGTCTCTCGCTGGCTCACGCTTCACCTCTCCGCCCCACGCCGCGGGAGCTGCCCTGGTGGACGATGAGGCCGTCAGTACCCTTCAGGCCGTGTGACACACTAGCAGCACCAGCTCGCCACCCGAGGGAGGAAGCCGTGAAGATCGACCTGGCGCTGCGTGCGCCGCAGTGGACGGCCCTGACACCCACAGACTGTGGTGGACCCTGCGCCCTCGACCCGGAGTCGTCCGTGCACGTGCGAGCCGACTACCCGTGCCCGGCCCCCACGGACCCACAGGTCCTGCGCACCCACCCCGGGCGCCTGGCGGCAGTCCGGGTGACGGCCTCGACCGTCGAGCTCGCCGTCGACCGCCTGCGCTCGTGGCCGCTGTTCTGGGCACTGACCGACTTCGGCTCGCGGCTGCTGGTCACCGACTCCCCCTCCGAGCTGCTCGGCTCCCTGGACGCCCCGGCCCTGCTGGCCCCGGCGCGTCGCGAGCTGGCGGACGCCGGCTTCGTCTCCGGGGCGCGCACGCTGCTCTCCGGGGTCCACCAGGTCCCCCAGGGCGCCGTGGTGCGGATCGACCGCACCACCGGCCAGGCGCACCAGGAGGACTACTCCTTCTTCACCTACACCTCTGAGTCCCTGGACGACCCCGAGGTCATGGCTGAGCGCTTCCTGGCGGCCCTAGACTCCTCGATGACCCGCCTCGTGGAGGCCAGCCAGGGCCGCCGCCTCGTCATCCCGCTGTCTGGCGGCCTGGACTCGCGCCTGCTCGTGGCCTGGCTGGCCCTGCACGACCAGATCCGTCCCGGACGCGCCCTGGCCTTCACCTACGGCGTCCCGGGGGCCCGTGAGGTGGAGGTCTCGCGTCAGGTGGCCCAGCAGGTGGGTCTGGAGTGGCACACCGTGCCCTACGAGCGCCGTGCGGTGCTCGAGCACTGGCACTCCCCCGCCACCGGCCGCTTCCTGGCCGCTGCCCACCAGTGGTCCGCGCTGCCGCACGTCCAGGACTGGTACGCCCTGTCGACCCTGCGCGACCAGGGCGTGGTGCGCGAGGGCGACGTCCTGCTGCCCGGTCACACGGTGGTCGGCAACATGCACAACCTCGAGCTGCTGGACGAGGTCCCCCTGCCCCGCAGCCAGGTGGCCCGCGCCGTCGTGTGGTACCACCACAACCTTCAGGGGCACCCGCAGCGTGCCTGGCACGACCACTGGGTCACCCAGGGAGTACGTGAGGCCCTCACGCTGGCCGGCTACGACACCAGCGAGCGGAGCCTGCGCAGTGCCGTGGAGGGCTACAACCTGCGTGAGCGCCAGACGAAGTACATCAACAACTCGATGCGCACCTACGAGCACCTGGGGATGGACTGGGCCCTGCCCATGCTCGACCACGAGGTGTGGCAGGCCTGGTCCTCCGGCTCGGCCCGCCTGACCGCGGACCGCAACCTGTACCGCGCGCTCATCGACCGACTGTGGGCTGAGGCTACTGGCTCCGCCACCAGCGGGCAGGACGACTACTACGAGGTCACGCAGGTGTCCCAGGCCACGCGTTCGCGCCTCAAGCAGGCCCTGGCCGCCACGCACCTGCTGGGCGCGGCAGAGCGGAGCTTCTCCACCTGGTCCTCGCTGCACTCCTCGATGGCCTTCGACGCCCTCATCACCGACACCTCGCGCCCGCGCGCCGCGATTGAGCTCATGGCCGGGCGCAAGACCCTGGGGTTCTGGACGCGCGCCTTCCTGGCGGACTCGTGGTCACGCAGCGCCCGCCTCTTCTGCGACCTGCCGGTGGTCGAGGGGGAGTGACCCCGCCTGCCGGCCCGGCCGGGGCCTGGACCGAGCGCGCCCTGGCTCAGGCCCCGGCCAGGAGGCCGGCGTAGACCTCGTGGTAGCCGGCGCCCACCACCGGTGAGGAGAAGCTGTTCCCGATCGTGGCGGCCACCTGCGCGGCGCTGACCCGTGCCAGCCGCTCGCGGGTGGCGAGCACCGCCTGCGCCCAGCCCGCCGGGCTGGTGCCAGCCGGCACGACCGTGCCGCTGGTCTCCTGGACGTACTCGCTCTGGCCTCCTGCGTCGGAGACGACGACGGGACGCCCGGCCACGATCGACTCCGCGGCGGAGACGAAGAAGTTGTCGCCGCGGGTGGGGCCGAGGAAGAGGTCGGCTCGCGCCAGCTCCTCACGCACGCCCGCGGCGTCGAGGTTGCCGGTCAGCCGCACCTGCTCGGTGATCCCGAGCTCGCTGGCACGGCGAGTGACCTGCTCACGCATCGGCCCCTCCCCCACGAAGGTGAGGGTCGCCTGCTCACCGCGCGAGGTGAGCTCGGCGACGATCTCCAGGCACGCCAGCGGGTCCTTGCGCTCGACCAGGCCACCGACCGTCACCAGGCGGATGACGCCGTCGTCGCTGCGCTCCTCCCAGCGCCGGGGAGCTGCCTCGCCGTCGGGGTCCACGATGCAGGGCACGACGAGGGTGGGGGCCTCGGCCCGGAAGCGACGGATCGGCTCGGCCAGGTACTCGCACACGGCCGTCACGACGTCGGGGCGCCGCAGCGCCTGGCCGATGACGAGGCGTCCGGCCCGCAGCGGCGCCGAGAGCGTGCCGGGGTTGGTCAGCCCCGACCAGTGCTCGGTGTGGACCCACGGCGTGGTCAGCCGGCCCGCCAGGTCGGCGGCGGACAGCGGCAGCAGGGAGCTCATCGCCATCGAGTGCAGGACGTCTGCTCCCTTGAGCAGCGACGGCAGGCGCCTGGCCGCGCCAGCCACGGACAGTGGGCTGGCGGGCGCCATAGGCAGGCGCAGGACCGGGATACCGTTCATGACCAGGTGGCGCGTGCCGTCGTCCTGGTGGGGCGGGACGAGGTGGACGATGCGCAGCTGCGCGCCGGCGTCGCGGATGGCCGTGCAGTCACGCAGCACGAAGCTGCCGGAGGAGGGGGCGACGACGGTAGGCAACCACGTGGTGACGACGGTGACGCGCATGGTGCGAGTCTAGAGGCCACCGGTAGGCTTTCCCCTATGCGCGTGATGTCGATCGTCGGTGCCCGCCCCCAGTTCGTCAAGCTGGCTCCTGTGGACGCGGCCTTCCGGGCCGCAGGGACCGAGCACGTCATCGTCCACACCGGGCAGCACTACGACCCGATGCTCTCCGACGTCTTCTTCTCCGACCTGGGCATCTCCTCCCCTGACGTCCACCTGGGAGTGGGCTCGGGTTCCCACGGGGTCCAGACCGGGGCGATGCTTGCCGCGATGGACTCGGTGCTCGCCGAGCACCGTCCCGACTGGGTGCTGGTCTACGGGGACACGAACTCGACGCTTGCGGGGGCCCTCGCCGCGGTCAAGCTCCATGTCCCGGTCGCCCACCTGGAGGCGGGGCTGCGTTCCTTCATCCGGGCGATGCCTGAGGAGATCAACCGGGTGCTCACGGACCACGCGGCGGACCTGCTGCTGGCCCCCACCCAGGTCGCAGCCTCTCACCTGGCGCAGGAGGGCCTGGCCGGGCGTACCGTCGTGGTCGGTGACGTCATGACCGACGTGCTGCTCCAGGTCCGCGACGAGGTCGCCGGCTCTCCCTCACCGGTCATGGAGGAGCTGGGGGTGGAGGACGGCGGGTACTGCCTGGCCACGATCCACCGTGCGGAGAACACCGACGACCCTGAGCGCCTGCGCGCGGTGCTGGACTCCCTGGCCGCGGTGGACCACCCGGTCGTGCTGCTGGCTCACCCCCGCCTGGTCGCCAAGTGCGCCCAGCACGGCATCGACCTCACCGACCGCGGGTCGCTGCGGGTCCATCCGCCGCTGGCCTACCCCGCTCTCATCGCCTCAGCGGTTCACGCCCGCGGTATCGTCACCGACTCCGGCGGCCTGCAGAAGGAGGCGTTCCTGCTGCGGGTGCCGTGCACGACGGTGCGCCCGCAGACGGAGTGGGTCGAGACCGTCGAGCTGGGCTGGAACGTGCTGGTCGAGCCCGGCTCCGCCCTGCTCGAGGCGGTCTCCCGCCCGCGCCCGGCCGAGCCGGGTGCCCAGGTGGCTCACCCTTACGGGGACGGGCACGCGGCCCGTGCGGTGGCTGAGGTCCTCAGCGCCCGCTGCCCCGCCTGAGCCGGGCCGCCCTGCAGGGGGTCACCGAGACTGCCACAGGGCTGCGAGCCCGGCGACGAAGTCCTCGTACTGGCGGCGCGCGTCGCTCATGCGCGCCCAGGTGTCTCGGGCCTGCTGGCTCATCTGGGCGTACGTGTCCTCTCCCACGTCCATGACGGACTCGATCGCGTCGGCGACCTGCGCAGCCGTGACCTCGACCGGAAGCAGGCGGCCGTTGACGCCGTCGTGCACGATCTCCCCGGTGCCGCCGGCGGCGGTGGCGACCACCGGCAGGCCGGTGGCCTGCGCCTCCATGACGGAGACGGGCACGCCCTCGCCGTCCGAGCAGTTGAGGAAGCAGGAGAAGTCCTGCGTCGCGTACAGCTGCCTGACCTGGGCGTTGGTGAGGTGCCCGGTGAAGGTGATGTCAGCGTCCGGGGCCTGGGTGCGGGCACGCTCGCGCATGGCCTCCAGGCGCTCGGTACTGAACTCGCCGACATGCGTCCAGCGCACCTTCCGACCTCGGCGGTGCAGCTCGGTGACGGCATCGAGGATGAGATCCACCCGCTTGTAGGGGGCCATGTGGGAGCAGGAGACCAGGCTGAAGGGCTCGCTGGGGCGGCGCTGGCGGTAGGTGGCCTGCGGGACCCCGAGGCGTCGGACCTCGATCTTGTCCGAAGCCTGCGGGAAGCGCCGGCGTAGGAAGCCGGCGGCGTAGTCGGAGATGGGGTAGACCTTGTCGACCGCGTCCATGACGAAGCGGCGCGAGGGGACGTAGCCGCGCGGGGCGTCAGCCTCGTCGACGTCGTAGGCGTGGGCGCGCGAGACGACCCGCACGTCTCGCCCCGCCAGCTCGCGTCGGCGCAGCATCCCGCCCAGGGCCGCTCCGGTGAAGAACCAGTAGGAGTAGATCGTGATCCGGCCGTCTCCCTCCAGCCCCAGGGCCGGCAGGAGACGGCGCAGGCGTGCGCGCGCGCTCAGGGCGATGGCGGCGAAGCGCACGTCCATCCCGAAGCGTCCGAAGGAGCGCCACGGCGGGGTCTCGACCATCCGTTCACGGCCCAGGAGGATCTGGCCGGCACGCCCCAGCGCCTGCCAGCGCCAGTCGGGGAAGCGGGAGGCGGGCAGCAGGGCGCACCGGGCGTTGGCCGGCAGGGTCCGTGTCTGACGGGCAGCTTCAGACAGACGCACCGGCACGACGACGACCTCGTCAAAGGCTGCGGCAAGCGTCTCGATCTCCTGCTCGAGGAACTCCTCCCCTACCTCGTAGGGGTAGAAGTCGGTCAGCAGCAGGAGGGTCGAGGGCCCCTGGGGGGCGCTGAGGGAGGTCGGGCTCATCCCTGCTCCTTCGTCGTGCCGGTCGTGGTGGTCTCGTCCTGGGGTGGCGCGCCGTCTGACTCGCGGGGCCCGTCGGTGTCAAAGCGCCGGGCGGCGTAGTCGGCCATGAGGGTCATGCCGACCAGCAGGACGGCCATCCCGACGCCCAGGACGTAGGTGGTGGGCAGCA
Organism: Actinomyces sp.; assembly: GCF_029851875.1. Taxonomy (GTDB): domain Bacteria; phylum Actinomycetota; class Actinomycetes; order Actinomycetales; family Actinomycetaceae; genus Actinomyces. The sequence continues at coordinate 59,604 of NZ_JARKVC010000033.1, read as the reverse complement.
GGTCCAGCGGGGACCAGGCGAGCCATGCCAGGGGGGCGGCGGCGTAGACGAGGGAGAAGCCGAGCATCCAGTCCTGGTGACCGGTGACCACGAACAGGTTGGAGACCGGAGAGGTGATGAGCAGCATGAACAGCCAGGGAGTCAGTGCCCTGGCGAATCCTCCGGCGCTGTCCCACTGCCCGCCGAAGAAGAAGGGGAAGATCCACGGAGCCAGGGCGTAGATCGCGCCGAAGGGGATGACGCCGATGACCAGGGCCCGCTTGATCAGGCCCCGCACGGCCGGACGCATCTGGCCTGGCTCGATGACGGAGAGCTTCTGGAAGAACACGCGTGAGACGGCCCCGTTGATGAGGATGAGCGGCGCGTCGAGCACGCGCCACGCCAGCTGGAACTGGCCGAGGTCAGCCACCGAGTAGCCGGCGATGAGCAGCTGGATCCCCGACAGCCGGATGGCGTCCACCAGGGCGTTGGGGGCGTTGAGCAGCGGCATGCGCCGGTAGCGGCTGGCGACCTCGCGCAGGCTCGGCGCGTCCTGGGGCAGCCGACGGCGCAGGGCGGGGGCCTGGCGTCCCAGGTTGCAGAAGGCGTAGAGCTGGCCGAGGGTGTGGCCGATGACGAGGCCTGGGAGCCCTCCCAGGCCGGCGACCCCGAGGAGGAGCTGGCCACCGGTGAGACCGATCTGCTGCTCGGCCTGGTTGACAGCGATCACCCGGTAGTCGGAGTGCCGGTTGAACCAGTACTTGGCCAGCTCGATGCCCGCCATGAGCAGGGTGGTCAGCCCGACCATCGGCATCCAGGTGGCGACCTCCTGCCCCCAGTGCCGTGCCACCACCGCACGCAGGGGGAAGGCGGCGACCGTGGCGGTGACGGAGACGGCGACGATGCACCACAGGGCCAGACGGGCCACCGCCAGCGCCTCGGTGTCCCTGCGCGGCAGCATGACCGCCATGTCGTAACGCAGGGCGGCGACCGCCACCACGATCCCAGCCACGGAGGTGTAGGTGGCCAGCATCCCCATGTCGTGCGGGCTGTAGACACGCGCCAGCACCATGGTCATGAGGAAGGAGACCGCCTGGGCCACGGCCGTACCTGTCACGAGGGTGAGCACGTGACGCAGGAAGGGCGAGGAGGCCATGACGGAGGCCGTCCACGTGCGCGCTCGCGCCACGAGGCCGACGGCGACCGGCGTGGTCGCCTCGTCCTCGTGGCGCGTGGGGGCGTCCTGCTCGGTGGTCAGAGCGTGACCGTCCGGTTCTCGGCCGCGGAGGTCAGCACGGCGTCGATGACGTCGAGCGTGGCCACGCCCTCAGCCATCGTGACGATGCCGGAGGCGTCCCCGCGCACGGCGTCGCGGAAGTGCTCCTGCTCCAGGGCCAGGGGCTCGCGCTTGGGGATGGCGTAGCGGATGACGTCGCCCTCGCTCACGCCGCGGAAGTTCGCGATCTGGTCCCAGGTGGACTCGACCGTGCCGTTGGCGTAGAAGGTCAGGTCCCCGGTCAGGGTGTCGGCGACGAAGGCGCCCTTCTCACCCGTGACGATCGTGACGCGCTCCTTGAAGGGGGTGAGCCAGTTAACCGTGTGGGAGACGATGACGCCGTTGGTGAGCCGTCCAGTGGCCACCACCATGTCCTCGTTGTGGCGCCCAGAGCGGTAAGCCACCTGGGCTGAGACGCTCTCGTAGGGAGCGCCGGCCACCCAGGCAGTGAGGTCGATGTCGTGGGTGGCCAGGTCCTTGACCACGCCGACGTCACTGATACGCGCCGGGAAGGGCCCCTGGCGGCGGGTCAGCACCTGGTAGACCTGCCCCAGCTCGCCGGCGTCCAGGCGCTCGCGCAGCGCCCGCAGCGCCGGGTTGCAGCGCTCGACGTAGCCGACGGCGCCCACCAGGCCCGCCTTGTCAAAGGCCTCAGCCACCCGGCGCCCCGAGGCCGCCGTGGCGGCGATAGGCTTCTCCACCATGGTGTGGACGCCGGCCTCGGCCAGGGCCAGGGCCACGTCCTCGTGGTAGATCGTGGGCACCGCGACCATGGCGGCCTCGATACCGGCGTCGATGAGCCCAGCCACGTCCGGCAGGACCGGCAGCTCGCCCGCCACACCGAACTTGTCACCAGCCGGGTCCGCGACGGCGACCAGGTCCGTGCCCGGCGTCGCACGGATGACACGGGCGTGGTGGCGGCCCATCGAGCCCAGGCCGATGAGCCCCACGCGCAGGTTCTTCTCGCTCATGCTCAGGCACCTGCCTTGACCGCGGCGCTCACGGCCTCGACGACCCGCTCCAGGTCAGCCTCGCTGAGGGAGGGGTGGACCGGCAGGGACAGGCACTCGCGCGCCGCCTTCTCCGTGCCGGGCAGCTCCAGGCCCGGGGCGAAGGGAGCCAGCGAGGACAGACGGTGGTTGGGGATCGGGTAGTAGACGCCCGAGCCGACCTGCCACTCGTCCCTGAGGAAGGACTGGATACGGCTGCGCTCCTCGCCGCTGGCACCCTCGAAGCGGACCGTGTACTGGTGGTAGACGTGGGTGTAGCCCTCGGGCACGAACGGTGTCACCACCCCGGCCACACCGGCCAGGCCCTCGTTGAGGGTCGCGGCGTTGGCCTGACGCTGCGCGGTCCAGCCCTCCAGCCTGCCCAGCTGGACACGGCCGACCGAGGCGTTGACGTCCGTCATGCGGTTGTTGAAGCCCACCAGCTCGTTGGCGTACTGCTTCTCCATCCCCTGGTTGCGCAGCAGGCGTACCTTGCGGGCCAGCTCGGCGTCCGCCGTCGTCACCATGCCGCCCTCCAGGGCGGTCATGTTCTTAGTGGGGTAGAAGGAGAAGGAGCCCCACTGCCCGAAGGTGCCCACGGGCGTGGAGCCGATCGCGGCGGCGTGGGCCTGGGCGCAGTCCTCCCACACGGCCAGCTCGTGACGCCGGGCGATCTCCATGATCGCGGGCATGCTGGCGGGCAGACCGTAGAGGTGGACGACCTCGATGGCCACGGTCTTGTCCGTGATCGCAGCCTCGACGCTGGCCGGGTCCAGGGTGAAGGTCACCGGGTCGATGTCCGCGAAGACGGGGCGGGCGCCGGCCGCGGCCACGGAGTTACCGGTGGCGGCGAAGGTGAAGGAGGGGACGATGACCTCGGCCTCGGGATCCACCGGGCGACCGGAGTCACTCAGGGCAGCCAGGGTGGCCAGGTGCTGGGCGGAGGTCCCGGAGTTGACGGCCACCGCGTGGGCCCCGGCGACCACCTGGGCGGAGAACTCCTCCTCGAAGGCAGCCACCTGCGGGCCCTGGACCACCATGCCGGAGGCGAGGACCGCGTCAACGGCCGCGCGCTCCTCCTGCCCGAGGACCGGCTTGGCAGCGGGGATGAATTCGCGTGACATCAGCGGGTCACCTCTCGGATCGTGTCGTTGGACTCGTCGAACACAGTACCTGTCACCGGGCAGCGCCACCTCGTGGCACCGGCGAGATAACCCTCCTCGCCCGCGCTCACGGCTACCAGGGGCTCGCCCGCACGACCGACCCAGCCGATGCGCCGCGCAGGGACCCCGGCCACCAGCGCGTGGGCGGGCACGTCCCTGGTGACGACGGCGCCGGCGGCCACCGTGGCCCAGGCACCGATACGCACGGGAGCCACGCACACCGCCCGGGCACCGACCGAGGCACCCTCCTCGACGCTCACGCCCACCGGCTCCCAGTCCGAGGCGGACTTGAGCGAGCCGTCCGGGTTGACGGCGCGGGGGAAGTGGTCGTTGGTGAGCACCGCGGCCGGACCGATGAACACCCCGTCCCCCAGCCTCGCGGGCTCGTAGACCAGGGCGTAGTTCTGGACCTTGCAGCGCTGGCCCATGACCACCCCCTCACCGATGTAGGCCCCGCGACCCACCACGCACTGGCTGCCGAGGACCGCGTGCTCACGAACCTGTGCCAGGTGCCAGATGCTCGAGCCCTCGCCGATCACCGCGTCCGGGGACACGTCGGCGGAGTCTTGAACCCGTACGGTCATCGCTCTCCTCGTGTGGTCGTGGCACCGGCTCCGCGTGCTGACCCGGGAGCGTCCCAGGTGTGAGCCAGCGCAGGCCTATCCTACGGCCCGCGCGTGCGAGAATGCCGAGGTGACTCAGACGAGAAGCTCAGACCGGCCTGCCCCGGCGTGGCACGACCTGGCCGAGACCACCTGGCTCGTCGTCCCGCTGTACAACGAGGCCCAGGTCGTGCGCGAGGTCATCACACAGGCACGCCAGACCTTCCCCTACGTCGTGGTCGTCGACGACGGCTCCAAGGACGACTCCGCCTCCCAGGCCGAGGCCGCGGGCGCCGTCGTCGTCCAGCACCCTGTCAACCTGGGCCAGGGCGCGGCGCTGCAGACCGGCATCGACTACGTCCTGGAACGCACCCGGGCACGCTACCTCGTGACCTTTGACGCCGACGGTCAGCACTCACCTGCCGACGCGGCGGCGATGGTGACCCGGGCCAGCCGTGAGGACCTGGCCTTCGTCCTGGGCTCACGCTTTCTTGACGGGTCCACGCAGGTGGGACGGCTCAAGCGGCTGGTGCTGCGCACCGCAGCGACGGTCGCCTCACGAACCTCCGGCATGCAGCTGTCGGACGCCCACAACGGCCTGCGCGTCATCCGCCGCGACGCCGCCAGCCGGCTGCGACTGACCCAGAACCGGATGGCCCACGCCTCCCAGATCGTGCGTCAGCTGGGCGCCACCGGCCTGCCGTGGGCCGAGCACCCGGTCCGCATCGCCTACACCGAGTACTCCATGGCCAAGGGCCAGTCACTGTGGAACTCGGTCAACATCCTCGTCGACCTGCTCTTCAGCTGACCAAGGACCACCATGAGCTCCCAGTTCCTCATTCAGGCTCTGCTCATCGTCGCGGTGGCGGCTCTGGGCTGGATGATGCTGCGCTCGCCCGCAGGCGCGCGCCACCAAGCCGCTCGGCGTCTGACGACGCTGCTGTTCGTGCTCTTCGCGATCGTCGCGATCATCACCCCCGGGCTGGTCACACGGATCGCGCACGTGCTGGGCGTCGGGCGCGGGACGGACCTGCTGCTCTACGCGCTCGTCATCGCCTTCCTGGCCCAGGTCCTCTCCTCCTTCCGGCGCAACGCGGCCCGCGAGCGCCAGATCACCCAGCTCGCCCGCCGTATCGCCCTCAGCGAGGCGCCCGAGCCGCCCGCCGCACCTCAGCCTCCTCGTGCAGGCGCAGGCCAGCACTGACCGCCCAGCGCAGCGGCGCCTGCCAGGGCGCGCCGTAGACGCCGTCCAGGTAGTGGCGCGCCGAGGCGTGGTGGGCGCGAATCATCCGCTCCGGCCGCGCCTTCCAGCTGGCTCCCTGCTCGTGGACGACGACGGCGGAGGGCACCTGCACGCTGCGCCAGCCCGCCTGGCTCACCCTGGCTCCCAGGTCCACGTCCTCAAAGAACATGAAGTAGCTCTCGTCAAAGCCTCCGAGCCTGAGCCACACCGCGCGAGGCAGCAGCAGGCAGGCCCCGGAGAGCCAGCCCACCTCACGCAGCTGGTCGGATCCCGCCTGGTCGTGGTAGGCCGCAGAGAAGGGGTTGGAGGGCCACACCCGGGTCAGCAGGGCGTGACCCGTGCCCTTGACCAGGGTGGGAAGAGCCCGGCCAGAGGGGTAGACGCTGCCATCGGTCCCCAGCAGGCGCGGCCCCAGGCACCCTGCGGTGGGATCGGCCAGGGAGGCGTCGACAAGGGCGTCAAGGCTGCCGGGACGCCACACGATGTCCGGGTTGGCTACCACCACCCAGTCCTCAGTGAGCCCGTCCGCCGCCAGGTTGGCCCCGCGACCGTAGCCGAGATTCGTCCCGTCCCCCACGACGCGGGCCCCGTGCCGGGCGGCAGCCGCACGGACACGCTCATGCTCGGTGCCGTTGTCCGCAATGACGATGCTCACGTCGCGGCTCGTGGCTGCCGGCACGGAGTCGAGGAAGCGCTCGAGCTCGTCCCCCGGATTGTAGGCGACGGTCACGATCCTGACGGTTCCAGGGCTGGAGGAGGTCACGCCAGGAGACTAGCCGACCCACCCACCCACCGCCTCGCAGGGAGTCAGGAGGCCGGTCGATGAGGCTCACACCACGCTCCTCTCGCCACCTTCCTCCTGGAGAAGGACGGGATCACAGCCGAAGAGACAGCACCTTTCCCTATGATCATGTTCGTGTCTTCACGACCTAGGCCTCCCGCGCGCCACTCCGTCAAGGACCTGAGCCGCCACGGCGGACGCACCGTCATGGCGGCAGTCCTCGCCGTCGTCCTCTTCGCCACCTCCTTCGTGGCGATCGCCTACCACGACCTGCAGAGCCAGGTCACGCGGGTCGACGTGGCCAGCATGATCGGTACCGCGCGGCCGACGCGCACGGACGCGGAGAAGGTGACTGACGACTACGCGGGAGTGGCCGTCAACATCCTGGTCGTGGGCTCTGACACCCGCGGCGGCGACAACAACGTCGACGGCTCCGCCGGCAGCGACGAGGTCGCCGGGGCCCGCTCGGACACCGCGATGATCATGCACGTGTCCGCCGACCGCTCGCGGATCGAGGTTGTCTCCATCCCTCGTGACACGCTGCTGGAGATCCCCTCGTGCACCCGGGCTGACGGGACCACGACCTACGCCCAGTCCAGCGCCATGTTCAACTCCGCCTTCTCCAACGGGGCCGGCGAGGGCACCAGCGCTGAGGACGTGGCCGCCGGTGCGGCCTGCACCCTCAAGACGGTCGAGCAGCTCACCGGCATCCACATCGACGAGTTCGTCGTCGTCGACTTCGCCGGGCTCCAGCGGATGGTGGACGCCCTGGGCGGCGTCACCGTCTACGTCAGCGACGACATCAACGACGCCGCGCACACCGGCCTGGTGCTCGACGCCGGCTGCTACCACTTCGACGGCTTCACGGCCCTGCAGTACGCGCGCGCACGCTACGGCGCCGGTGACGGATCGGACCTCAGCCGCATCGAGCGTCAGCAGAACCTCATGGGCGCCATGCTGCGCACAGCCCAGTCCAAGAGCCTGCTGTCCAATGCCGACGACCTGTACTCCTTCGCCCGCTCGGCGCTGTCCACCCTGACCACCTCACCACGCATCGGCAGCCTGACGACCCTGGCGGGCCTGGCCCAGTCGCTGCAGGCCATCGGGATGGAGAAGGTCAGCTTCATCACGATGCCCAACGCCCTGGTCGGCGCCCGTGTGGTCCCCACCTACGAGGCGCAGGACGTGTGGAGCGCCCTGATCAACGACGTCCCCGTCGGCTCCGAGAACGTCTCGCTCCAGGGAACCGGCGCCACGCCGTCGGCTGACGAGGCCGGCACCGCACCCCAGGACCAGCCCGCTGGCGAGGAGGGCGAGCAGGAGCCCCAGCAGTCCACCGACACCACCACGACCGGTGAAGCGAGCCAGGACCCGGCCGCCCAGTGCTACGCCTCCGGCTCATGAGCCGCTCTCTGCCCGTCCATCGCCCTGACCCCGAGCTCTGCGAGGCCCTCCACCTGTGACTCCGACCGACTCCGGCGACCTGCCCCCGTCCTTCGCCCCCGGCTCCGGTCGACCACGCCGTCGCCGCTCAGGCCAGGACGATCACGTCCCGCCAGCCCCGCACGCCGGTGCCGGGGCCCAGCCGCCGTCGGTACCGCCCTCCTTCCGGCCCGTGCGACCGTCACCACCCTCCTCCGCGCGCTCACGGCAGGCCGCCGCGCCCTCCCGCCGTCAACCCGCGTCCTCACGAGGTTCACAGGCAGGCCGGGACGGATCTCGCAGGCAGGCGGGCACGGCCGCTCCAGCCTCGGCCGCGGGAGGTCAGGCCAGCCGCCCCTCCCGCCAGGACCCGCGCTCAGGAGCACCGCGCCGCCCGTCGGCCACCGGCCACAGCCACGCCCGTCCCGGCTCCTCCGCCGTCCCCCTGGACTCACCTGCGCAGGCAGCGCCCCGCCCTACCCGGGTCATGCCTGCCGGCTCCCAGCGCGCCGGAGCCCGCCCGCAGCCCACCTCCTACCCGCCACGAGCCTCCTACCCAGCTCAGGCTCCCTCACGCCCTGCTCTCCAACCGCGCCCGCTCACCCCGGGGGGCTCCCACTCGCCTGACGGCCCTGCGGGTCCCCACGGTCCTCTCCCTGCGCAGCCGTCGCCGCGTCCCTCACCTCGACGCCGTCGCCGTCACCCGCTGCGGTGGGTGGCAGCCGTCCTCGTGCTGGCGCTGGTCCTCGTGGTCGCCCGGGTGGGATGGCTCGCCCACGAGATCAGCTCCGGGCTCGGGCGCGTGGAGGCCCTGGTCTCCACCCCGGACACCTCCGACGGCGAGACCTGGCTCATCGTCGGCTCCGACGCCCGTGGCGCCGGCTCCGGCACCGTCCAGGACGAGACCTCCGGGGCCCGCGCGGACTCGATCATGGTGCTCAACAAGGCCCCCAACGGCCAGACCTCACTCATCTCCCTGCCGCGTGACACCTACGTGACGATCCCGGGCTACGACGGCAACAAGATCAACGCCTCCTACTCCTTCGGCGGCGCCCCGCTCCTGGTCCGCACGGTCCAGGACCTCACTGGCCTGACCGTGGACCACTACACCGAGGTCGGCATGGGCGCCGTGGAGCAGGTGGTTGACGCCGTGGGAGGGGTCGAGGTCTGCCTGGACTATGACGTCGTCGACCCCGACTCCGGGCTGGTCTGGGACACCTCCCAGGGCACCTGCCAGCGGGTCGACGGCACCAAGGCCCTGGCGTACTCCCGGATGCGCAAGTCGGACCCCACCGGAGACATCGGCCGTGGGCTGCGTCAGCGCGCGGTGATCTCCGCCGTCGTCTCCGAGGCCGCCTCCCTGAAGACACTGACCAGCTTCTCGCGCCAGGACGCCCTGGTGGAGGCCGGCACGCACGCCCTGACGGTAGACCAGGAGACGGGCACCACGGACCTGGCCCAGATGATGATGGCCTTCCGCTCCGCCTCGTCCCAGGGCCTGACCGGGGCGCCGCCCATCGCCTCCCTGGACTATCGTCCTGGCGGCATCGGCTCGGCGGTCCTGCTTCAGGACACCACCGCGCCAGACTTCTTCTCCAAGGTGCGCTCCGGCTCCCTGACCACGGCCGACCTCAACCAGCTCGCGACGGGCTGATCCCGGGCAGGTATCAGCGGGCCTCCCCGGCTTTCCCCGCTTGAGAGAGGACAGAGGGGGTCAGGACTGGGCAGGTACCCGCAGCGTCGTGACCAGCCCGCCGCGCTCACGTGCACGCAGGCTGAGCGTGCCGTCATGCGCCCGCACCACCGCGTCCACGATGGCCAGTCCCAGTCCGTAGCCGCTTCCCGCGGCACGATCCCGGCCCCGGACAAAGGGCTCGGTCAGGGAGGCCAGGCTCTCGGCGTCGACCACGGGGCCGGTGTTGGTCACCGTGAGCACGAGATCGCAGCCCTGGGCCTCCAGCACGATCTCCACGACGCCGCCCACCGTGTTGTGACGCACCGCGTTGCGCAGCACGTTGAGCACCGCCTGCCGCAGGAGGCGGGAGTCCCCCAGGATCAAGGCCCAGGGCCCCTCCTTGTCCTGGCCCGTCCTGGACGCCCGGTCAGGGTGGGCTCGCACGTCCAGCCTGACCCCGGCCTCCCGAGCCTCAGCGGCGACGTCCTCCACCGCCTCGTGCACCAGCGCCTCCAGGTCGCACGGACGCCGCCGCAGTCTCGCTGACTGCGCCTGGGCCAGGTCCAGCATCGCGTCCACGATCCTGGCGTTGCGGGCGTTGGTGGCTCTCACCCGCTCCAGCAGGTCACGCAGCTCCTGGGCGTCGGCCTGCGGGTTGGCCAGCGTGACGTCGATCATGGTCTGGATGGTGGCCAGCGGGGTACGCAGCTCGTGAGAGGTGTTGGCCGCGAAGCGCTGGTAGGAGCTCAGGGACTGCTCCAGTGAGTCGAGCATGGTGTCAAAGACGTCTGCCAGCTCCCGGATCTCGTCGCGCGGGCCGCCGAGGTCCAGCCGCTGGCTGAGGTCGCCGCGCGCGGCCTCTCGGGCAGCAGCGCTCATGGTCGCCAGAGGCGCTAGGACCCTTCCCGCCACGACCCAGCCGATCAGTCCCGAGGCCAGGGCGAGGGCGGCCAGGACCACGACGGACACGCCCAGGATCGACAGGAGCAGCTCGCGCATGACGGCGAGGTCGAGCGCGATGCCGGCGGGTGTGTGCCCGCTCCCGCCCAAGCTGATCTGGACCGAGGCCAGGGAGGCGTAGAGGCCCACCATCGCGATGAGGATCGCCCCCGCACCCGTGACCAGCGCGACGTAGGTCAGCGTGAGCCTGGTGCGGATCGCCGGCCGCCTGGGGCGAGCCGGTGGTGTCGTGTCCTGCGGGTGCTGGTCGGGCTCGTCGTGGGCGTCATCTGTGCGGTGTCGCAACCGTGGGCCTCCGGCTCACTCACCGAAGCAGTAGCCGACGCCGGCAATCGTGTGGATGACGGGTGGTTCCCCGAGCCTCTTGCGCAGCTTGGAGATCGTGACCCTGACCGTGTTGGTGAAGGGGTCGATGTTCTCGTCCCAGGCCTTCTCCAGCAGGGTCTCGGCGGACAGGACTCCGCCGTCGGCCTCCATGAGGAGCTGGAGCACCGCGAACTCCTTGGGGCTGAGCCGCACGTTCCTGCCGTCCCGCAGGACCTCCCTCTTGAAGGGGTCAAGCCGAACGCCGTGAGACTCCAGAACCGGCCCCTGGGCCAGGGGCGTGCGCCTGCCCAGCGCCCGCAGGCGCACCACGAGCTCGGGGAACTCGAAGGGCTTGGTGAGGTAGTCGTCCGCCCCGAGCCGGAACCCGGCGACCCGGTCCTCCAGGGAGCGGGCGGCCGTGAGCATCAGGATGCGGACCTCAGGGTGGGTGCGAGACAGGGCGGCGCAGACCGTGTCACCGTGGACGATGGGCAGGTCGCGGTCCAGGACGACGACGTCGTAGTCGTTGATCTCGACCTGCTCCAGGACCTGCGCGCCGTCAGAGACGACGTCGACGGCCATGGCCTGACCACGCAGGCCCGTAGCGATCGCCTTGGCCAGGTGGGCCTCGTCCTCGGCGAGCAGAATGCGCACGTGCGTGACCTCCATCATGTCTCGACGGTGCCGTTCGCCTCGTGAACCGGTGGCACCACCCCCGGCCTCCGGGCGGCCCAGCCACCCTAGGCGAGCGGCGCATAACGACAGCGTTAACGTCACCGGCGCCGCCTGGCCCCGGCGGCGCTCCTGGCCCTTCTGCGCACAGACACGGGCCTGATGTCCTACCGGCTCGTACTGCCTCGTAGGACGTCAGGCCCGTGTCCTCAGTGCGCTGGCCTCGCGCCAGCCCGTGCCTCAGCCGAAGTGCGGACGGCTGGGATCCGCCTGCCAGGAGGTGAAGGAGGAGGTGACGATGTCGTCGAGGTCGTGCTCGGCCTTCCAGCCCAGGACCGTGCCGATGCGGGTGGCGTTGCCGATGAGCTGAGGCGGGTCGCCGGCGCGACGCGGCAGCTCCTCCGGCTCCACCGCGAGCCCGGTGGCCGCGATGACCTTCGAGACGACCTCACGCACGCTCGCGCCCTGCCCGGTGCCCACGTTGAACACGTGCTCACTCATCTCCTCACCGCTGGCCAGGTAGTCCAGCGCGGCGATGTGCGCCGCTGCCAGGTCGCGCACGTGGATGTAGTCGCGGATGCAGGTGCCGTCCGGCGTGGGGTAGTCGGTACCGAAGATCTTGGGGGTGTCTCCCTCGGCCAGGCGCTCCAGGACCATGGGGATGAGGTTGAGGGTGGCCATGTCGCCCAGGTCGTCCCAGCCAGCGCCAGCGACGTTGAAGTAGCGCAGGCCCGCCCAGCGCAGGCCCCAGGCGCGCTCGGCGTCAGCCATCATCCACTCACCGATGAGCTTGGTCTCGCCGTAGGGGTTGATGGGGTGGCACTCGATGTCCTCGGGCACGACCTCCACCGGAGGCATGCCGTAGACGGCCGCGGAGGAGGAGAAGATCATCTGGTCCACACGTGCGCGCTCCATGGCGAGCATCATGTTGGCCAGGCCGCCCACGTTCTGCTGGTAGTACCAGGCCGGGCGCGCCACGGACTCGCCCACCTGCTTGCGGGCCGCGAAGTGGATGACGGCGGTGACCCCTCGGGCCTCCATGACGTCCGACAGCTCCTGGACGGCCTCGTCGGAGGCGACGTCGAGCTGGAGAAGGTCTGCCCCCTCGACCCTCTCGGGTGTGCCGTAGGACAGGTCGTCGACCACGATCACCTCGTCCCCACGCTCGAGGAGAAGACGGACGACGTGGGCGCCGATGTACCCGGCGCCTCCGGCAACGAGAATGCTCATGAGGCCATCCTAGTGGCACAGGCCTCCTCGCAGGTGGCTTGGAGGGGCTGACCTCGCTGGCCCCTCAGGCCTGGGCACGGCGCTGGCGCAGACGAGCGCCCTTGGCGTGAGCCACCTGCGCCAGCTCGGCCTGGAGGTCCCGCACGGCGGCACGGATCCGCTCAGCCTCAGGGCCCTCACCTGCTCCCAGCACCCGTGCTGCCAGGAGCCCGGCATTACGGGCCCCGCCGATCGAGACGGTGGCGACCGGCACGCCTGCAGGCATCTGGACGATGGAGAGCAGGGAGTCCATCCCGTCGAGGTACTTCAGCGGCACCGGCACGCCGATGACCGGCAGCTCGGTGACGGCGGCGAGCATGCCTGGCAGGTGCGCCGCGCCGCCCGCTCCGGCGATGATGACGCGCAGGCCCCGGCTGGAGGCGGTGCGGCCGTAGTCGATCATCTCGGTGGGCATGCGGTGGGCAGAGACGACGTCAGCCTCGTAGCTGATACCGAGCTCGTCCAGGGCCTGGGCCGCGGCCTCCATCGTGGGCCAGTCCGAGTCTGACCCCATGACGATGCCGACGACGGGCTGGGTGGTGGCGCTCATGAGACTCCTTCTTCCGTAGGTGGTCGGTGACTGGCGGTACGGCGCTCAGGCCTCCCCGCGCAGGACGGCGACCACGGCGCGCGCACGCTCGCGCAGCGCCTGAGCCTCCTCCACGGTGGCTGGCTGGGCCGGGTCCCCTGGCAGGGTGAGGTTGACGTGGCCCAGCTTGCGACCTGGACGCCACTGCTTGCCGTAGAGGTGGATACGGGCCTGTGGGTCGACCGCGAGCGCGCGCGCCAGGATGCCGGGAGCGGGCTCGTGCTCGCCCCCGAGGTAGTTGACCATGACGGTGGCACGGGCCACCGGTGCGCTGGAGCCCAGCGGAAGGTCGGCCACGGCCCGCAGGTGCTGGGCGAACTGGCTGGTCACGGCCCCGTCCTGGGTCCAGTGGCCGGAGTTGTGCGGGCGCATGGCCAGCTCGTTGACGTACAGCGCGGTGGGCTGGCCCGGCTTCTCGACGGCGAAGAGCTCGACGGCCAGCACCCCGGTCACCCCGAAGCCGGCGGCCACCGCACGGCCGATGCTCTCGGCCTCCTGGGCAGCGGCCTCGTCAAGGCCCGGGGCCGGGGCGAGGACCTCGGAGCACACGCCGTCAGCCTGGACGGACTCGACCACTGGCCAGCAGGCGACCTCACCGCTGGGGCTACGGGCCAGCACAACGGCCAGCTCGCGGGTGAAGGCCACGGCCTCCTCCAGCAGCAGGCTGGTCACGGCCGCGCCTCCCAGGCTTCCGCCCCCTCCGGTCTGAGCCGTCTGTCGTCCCTCACGCGCGGCAGCCGTCTGGGCGATCCACTCAGCGGCCTCGCCGTCGTCCAGCTCAGCCGGCGAGCGCACCAGCAGGACCCCGTGACCGTCGTACCCGCCTCGCGGGGTCTTGACGACCAGGGGCCAGCCCGTGGCCTGGCCGAAGGCGAGGACCTGAGCGCGCATCTCCTCCTGGCTGCCGGTGGCCTCGCACCAGCGCGGCTGAGGCAGTCCGGCCCCCGCCATGGCGCGGCGCATCGCCAGCTTGTCACGCGCCAGCTCCAGGGCAGCCGGGGTGGGGTGGACAGCGACGCCGTCGTCCTCCAGCTCACGCAGCAGGCCAGCGTCCTGGTGCTCGTGCTCGAAGGTGAGGACGTCAGCGGGCGCGCCGGCCTGCAGGCTGGCGGCGTCACCGCCCGGCTGCTCCTGCCCGGCCACGACCCGGCGGAGTGCTGCGGCGTCGTCGGCCTGTCCCACTGGTGCGTCCACGGTGACCTGGGCGGCTGAGCCGTCCGGAGCCTCGACGAGGGCACGCAGGTGGATGCCCAGCGCGCTGGCCTCCTCCTGCATCATGCGTGCCAGCTGGCCTCCTCCGACGACGGCCACGACGGGCTCACGGTCGGTGACAGCGGGGGACACGGTGCGTGGAGCGCTCACAGGCCCAGGCTACCTGCCCCGTAGGCTGGACAGGTGCCCACCACGTCTCATGCCGACGCCACCCAGGCCTCCTCGGGCCCACCCGCCTGGAGCGTCCCCGTGGCCCTGACACCGGCCGGGCCACGACTGGCCTCCGCCTTCTCCCGCCTGCCGCGCACCGCGCAGGTCCTCATCATCTGGGTCTGCGCCTCGGCGCTCACCGCTGTGCTGGCCCGTCTGGGCGCGCAGGACACTCCCGCCACGGCCTGGGGGCAGGCGGCGCCGTCGTGGAGCACGCACGTGTCCTTCTGGGACTCGGGGTGGTACCAGAGGATCCTTGAGGAGGGGTACCCCACCGAGCTGCCGCTGGACGAGTCGGGCAACGTGGCTCAGAACGCCTGGGCCTTCATGCCCCTGCTACCGATGCTCGCCGACCTGCTGACCTGGACCGGCCTGTCCTTCGCCGTCAGCGCGACGGTGGTGAGCCTGCTGTCCTCGGCGACGGCAGCCGTGCTGACGGACCGCTGGCTCGCCCCGCGCGTGGGAGCGGGGACCTCGCTGTGGGCCGTGGTGCTGGTCTGGTCCGGTCCCTGCGCCCTTGTCCTGCAGACTCCCTATGCCGAGTCCCTGGCGCTGGCCCTGGCCACAGGAGCCTTGCTGGCCGTGAGCCGACGCCGTTTCCTCCTGGCTGCTCCGCTCGTGGCGCTGGCCGCGATCTGCCGTCCCGTCGGGCTGCCTCTGGCAGCCGGTCTCGGGCTGTGGTGGCTGTGGGAGACGGCCAGCACACGTGGCTGGCGCTGGGTGCCAGCCCGACTGGGCCCGGTCAGTGCCGAGGTGGTCCGGAGCGCTGGTGCGCCCTCGCCCCTGACAGCCGATGAGCGGGTGCGGCTGGCGGCCCTGACCGTGTGGAGCGGTGCCTGCGCCCTGGCCTGGCCCGTCGTGGCCTGGGCGGTGACGGGACGGGCAGATGCCTACACCGCGACCGAGACCGCGTGGCGGGGCAGCCACCTGGTCCCCTTCGAGCCCTGGGTCACGCGTGCGGGCTGGTGGGTCGGCGACCACCTGGGCTGGGCACTGCTGACGGCTGTCCTGGCCCTGACCGCGCTGGCGCTGAGCTCGCGTGCGCTGCGCGCCCTGGGACCGGAGGCCTGGACGTGGTGCCTGGGCTACGTGCTCTACCTCCTGGCGTTCTTTGACCCCACGACCTCCCTGTTCCGTCTGCTCCTGCCGCTCACGCCCATGGCCTGGGCGCTGGCCTCAGCGTGCACCAGGCGAGGGCGCCTGGCGCTGGCCTGCGCGTGCCTGGCCGGCCAGGCCGTCTGGATCAGCTGGGTGTGGGACTACTCCAGCGTCTCGATCCTGTGGGTGCCCTAAAGCGAGTACCGGTCAGGCCGCGGACAGTCGGTCCAGGGAAGACGGGCTGACCTAGGGACGTCGCTTCAGGCCCCGGACAGTCGGCTCAGAGGTCCCAGGTTGGCGCGGATCGTCGCTTCAGGCCCCCAACAGTCGGTTCGGTCGCGGCAACCATGGGAACCGACTGTCAAGCACCTAAAGCGACGAACTTACGGAACCAGCCAGGTGGACACGGACGGTGACGAACCCGAAGCGACGAGACACAGACAGTGACGAACCTGAAGCGACGAGACACAGACGGTGACGAACCTCAAACGACGTCGCACAGCCGCGCCTGGCCTCGCCCCCCCCCACGGAGAGTCTCCGCGCGTTCGTTGTGTCGCTGTTGACGACAAGCCGTCAGGGTCACCACGTGCCGATCCGCCTCAAAGACATGGGTGACGCGGCGGCTCGCTCCCCCTCGCACGGGGCACAAGAGACTCTCTCTACCGGATGAGTGACCGTCATACAGCACCGGGCAGCCATCCACGCAGACACCGCACCCACGGCGCCGCGGCTTAGGATCACCCCCGTGCCCAGTGCCGAGACCAGCTCCTCACCCCAGTCCGCACCACCGGCCCGCCTCCGTGAGCGCGTGGTCGCTTGGGTGCGCGAGCTGATCCAGTTCGGGACGGTTGGAGCACTGTCCTTCGTCATCGACATGGGACTGTTCAACCTCCTGCAGCACGGCCCGCTCGCGGTCCTGGCCGGGCACCCGAACACGGCCAACGTCGTGAGCGCGACGATCGCCACGATCTTCTCCTGGGTCGCCAACCGCTTGTGGACCTACCGGGGACGGACCCAGGCCAACGTGGCTCGCGAGGCTCTCCTGTTCGCCTTCGCCAACATCGGTGGAGTGCTCATCACCCAGTTCTGCCTCTTCTTCAGCCACGAGGTCCTGGGCCTGCACTCGCCGCTGGCGGACAACGTGGCGGCCTACGTCGTCGGCTTCGCCCTAGGCACGGCCTTCCGCTTCGTCTTCTACCACTACATCGTCTTTACCGGCGCCCCGGACCAGCCGGCCTCCCCCACCGCGGTCCTCGGCGCCGTCGTCGGCGGGGTGCCCGCCACACACGCAGGTGACGGCCACCAGGACGAGCGCCCTGAGGCGAACCCGGCCCTCTCCCCCGCAAACGTGCCCGATCGCACAGGACAGACGCGACGTGCCGGTCAGGCGAGCGACGAAGTCCTTCCCTAGCCTGACCCCGTGACCTCACTCGCAGCCGCCACAGCCCTGGCCACCGACCTCGCCTCGTCCCTGCCTGCCATGCCTGCTCCCGCCCTCGGGCCGCAGTGGCTGGACCCGGCGAATATCATCACCACCTTCGTCGGGTGGATCGGCCCGTGGGCGATCCTGGGCGTCATGCTCGTCATCTTCGCCGAGACCGGGCTGCTCGTCGGATTCTTCCTGCCCGGCGACTCCCTGCTGTTCACGCTGGGGATGTTCGTGGCCATGGGCGAGACCGACCCGTCCAAGGGCGTGCCGGTCCACATCTGGATCGCTGCGCCGCTGGTGTGGCTGGCGGCCATCGCAGGCAACCAGACGGGCTACCTCATCGGCCACAAGGCCGGCCCAGCGATCTTCAACAAGCCGGACTCGCGCCTGTTCAAGCAGGAGTACGTCGAGCGCACCAGCGCCTTCTTCGCCCGCCACGGCGGCAAGGCGGTCACCCTGGCGCAGTTCGTGCCGATCGTGCGCACCTTCACCCCCGTCATGGCGGGCGTGGGCAAGATGCACTACCGCCACTTCCTCGGCTTCAACCTCCTGGGAGCGACCTTCTGGGCCTTCGGCATCACGTGGCTGGGCTACTTCCTGGGCAACATCACCTGGATCCAGGAGAACATCGACATGATGATCCTGGCGATCGTCTTCGTCTCCCTGCTGCCCATGATCATCTCCGGCCTGCTCAGCAGGCTCAGGGCCAGCCGCGCGGACGCCTGACACCGACTCACCACGAGGCCTCGTCCCCCACGCCAACCGTGGGAGGCGAGGCCTCGTCGTCGTGCTCACGGAAGGTTCCTAGAAGCGACGACGGCGTCCCACGCTCACCAAGGCCCCCTGCGGCAGGACCTTGTTGGGATCCAGGCTCCTGGGCACCACGTTGAGCAGGACCGAGAAGACCGGCGGGCGACGCTGGGACAGCTCGATCCGTCCGCCGTCGGCCTCAACCAGGTCCTTCGCCAGCGCCAGACCGACCCCCGTGGAGCCGTGACCAGAGACGGAGCGCTCGAAGACGGTGGGAGCAAGCTCGTCGCTGACGCCTTCTCCCTCGTCAGCGACGTCGATGAAGACACCGTGCCCACCCTTGGCGCTGCGCACGCGGACCGAGGTCGTCCCCGCCCCGTAGCGCAGCGAGTTCTCGATCACCGTCGCCAGGACCTGCGCCAGGGAGCCGGGGGTCGCCAGGACCGGTAGGCCTACCTCGTCCTGCAGCACGATCTGGCGCCCGGCAGCCTCAAAGGCCGGTTCCCACTCCTCTCGCTGCTGCTCGAAGACGTCACTGAGGTGCAGCGCCTCCGTGCTCCCTCCGCCGGTGCGCCGCGAGACTCGCAGGAGGTCCTGGACGACCCCGGTGAGCCGGTCGACCTGCTCGATGCAGGCACGCGCCTCCGCCCGGGTCTCCTCGTCCCCCGCCAGCAGCTCCATCTCCTCCAGGCGCAGGCTCAGCGAGGTCAGGGGCGTGCGCAGCTGGTGAGAGGCGTCCGAGGCGAACTGCCTCTCTGCCGCCAGGCGCCCGGCCACGCGCTCCGCCGAGCGCACGAGCTCAGCCTGGACCAGGTCGATCTCCTCGATACCTGAGCGTCGCAGGCGCGGACGCACCTGGCCGCTGCCCAGCTGCTCGGCCTCCGCCGCCAGGTAGATCAGTGGCGCCGAGATCCTGCGCGAGGCCCGTGCGGCCACGATGTAGGCCGCGACGAGGGCCAGGGCCGTGAGCGCCACGATCGTGAGGATCACGGTGGCGACCACCTGCACGCGGTCCTCAGAGTCCCGGGTCGAGCCCATGGCCAGGGAGACCCAGGCCCCGCCCAGGGGCACACCGAGGATGAGGACGGCGACAAGGACCGCCCCCATGGTCATCTGCATGGCACGGCGTCGCATCGGTGCTCAGCCTTCCTTCCGGTCGTGGGAGCACAGCGCCCCGACCCCCACCGGGGCCGGGGCGCTGAGTCGATCATGCTGGAGCCGCAGGCCCAGGACTCACACGGACAGTCGGTAGCCTCCGGCGTCCGCCACAAGCAGCGCAGGCGCCTCGACGTCGTCGCCGAGCTTGCGACGCAGCCAGGTCACGTGCATGTCCAGCGCCTGCTGGCTCGCCGTCGGGTCCTCGCCCCAGACCTCCTTGAGGATGTCCTCGCTGGCCATGACGGCGCCGCCGGCGCGCACGAGCACCCGCAAGAGCTCGAACTCACGCGTGGTCAGCTGTAGCTCACGCGAACCGACGACGGCGCGGTGCTGGGCGACCTCGACCCGCACGTCCCCGACGCTCAGGTCCTCCTCGGTGGGCTCGCCCGAGGCGCGCCGCACCTGGGCGCGCACACGCGCCAGCAGCTCGGCCAGGCGGAAGGGCTTGGTCACGTAGTCATCCGCACCGGCGTCCAGGCCGACGACGAGGTCGGTGGCCTCGGAGCGGGCGGTGAGCATGAGGATGGGAGTGGTCAGCCCCTGGGAGCGCACCTGCCGGGCCACGTCCAGGCCGTCGATGTCGGGCAGTCCCAGGTCCAGCACGATGATGTCGGCGTCGGCGACCTCGGCGAGGGCGCCCTTGCCGGTGCCGTGAGCGCGCACCTCGTAGCCCTCACGCCCGAAGGCGCGAGCCAGCGGCTCGGAGATGGCCGGATCGTCTTCGACAAGAAGCACAGTCGTCATACCTACGGATCGTAGGCGACTGACAGCCCTCCCGCCATCATCCCGACGAATGATTTGTGACTGCTGTCTCCCGCTGTACCCCTCCAACGGTCCTCAGCAGCGCAGGAACCCGGCCGAGCGCGGGGCTGGCGCCAGGGTGTCAGTGCCCGCCACCAGCCCGCTCCAGGGACCAGGGCACGATGTTGCCCAGCCCCTTGGCCACGACCTCGTGGCACTCACGCACGACGTAGCGCTGCGCCTGCGGCCCCCGCGTGAGGGCGTGGGCGGTCTGCTCATCCATGCGGATCCCGCCAGGCTCGGCGGTGTCCACCAGGCGGGAGGCCAGGTTGACCGGCGGGCCAAAGACGTCGCCCGAGCGCGAGACAACCCGCCCCTGCACCAGCGAGGCACGCACCCGGATCATCTCCGGCCCGCGCTGAAGCTCCTCGACCAGGGCGGTCACGACGTCAGCGGCGGTCGTGACGTCGTCGGCGATGTACATGACGGCGTCACCGATGGTCTTGACCACGCGGGCCCCGCGGGAGGTCACGACGTCGCGCGCCGTGTTCTCGAAGTCCGTCAGCATCGTCTCCAGCTCGGTACGTCCCATGGTCTGGGCCCGCTGGGTGAAGGAGACGATGTCGACGAAGCCCAGGGAGCGGGTGAGCGGGTACAGGTCGGGCCCCGTCTCCTCCTTGCCGCGCTTGGCCACCTCGGACTCGGTACGCGAGAGCAGCGACGTCAGGTGGCGGCGCCAGACGTAGTCGAGCTGGGTGCGCAGCGGCTCCAGCAGCTCCTCGATCCGGTCCAGTGCCACGAGGCGGGCTGAGGTGTCATCGAGGTCGTAGCGCTGGGCGACGTCGGAGACGAGGGTCTCCAGCTGCCACAGGACCAGGCGGTCCATCGTGTAGGACTGGGCGCGCAGCATCTCCAGCGCGCTGGAGGTCGCCAGGCCGCCGACAGCCCCCAGGCCGCCAGCGCTCCCAGGGCCGTCCTGCGAGGCCTGGCCGCCTAGGCCGACCATCTCGGACAGGGCCCGCAGCGCCTCGACGTCGGCCTCGGTGAAGCGCACCGCGTCAGGCTGGGCGTCAGCGAAGCCCATCGCCCTCCAGAAGCGGCGCGCCAGCTCCACGCTGGTACCGGCCTCCTGGGCCACCTGCTGGAAGGTGAGGCTGGGCACGGCCCCCAGCAGCCGCTTCTCGTGGCCGCTGATCGTGTCCCAGGTAGCCGGGGGCGGCGCGGCCGCCTCGACGACCACACGGTCAGGGGCACAGGCACCGGGGCCGCCGGGGGGTGTCGCCGTCAGGTCTGAGGTCTGCGGACGGGAAGGCATGCGGGGCCCGCCTCCTCCGGGCTGGCTGGGCTCAAGCTGGTCAGTCACCACGCAACAGTAGCGCAGATCACATGAGAAGGCTCACTCGGGCCACTCCCCCTCCCGCAGGTCCTCCACGTCACCGGCCTGGACCAGGACCTCTCCCCGGGGCCCTCGCAGCACCAGGCCTGGACGCAGGTCCACCACCTCGCCGTCCACCGCCCCGGCAGGGGTACGCACACGCACCTGCCGGCCCAAGGTCCAGCACACCTGGCGGAGCCGTCCTCCCAGGCCCGTGTCCCGACCATGTCGGTCCGGGTCGCCGTCGGCGGCCTCCCACTGCCCGACGAGCCGCGCCAGGTGAGCAGCCAGTCGCTGCGCCACCTCCTCGACCTCCACCTCCCAACCGGCACAGGCCAGGGAGGTCGCCCAGTCCACAGGCAGCCGCTCAGGGCGCTGACCCACGTTGATCCCGATGCCGAGGACGACGGCGGGGGCCTGGTCCCGCCCGGCCGGCCGCCAGGAGCCGTGCTCGGTCCTGAGCGCCTGCGCAGGCAGGACGAGCTCGGTCAGGACTCCGGCAACCTTGCGCGCCCGGCCCCAGCCAGGAAGCTTCTCCAGGCCGGTGGACGGGCTCGCGGACGAGGGCGTGCGTGCAGCAGGAAGGAGGACGACGTCGTTGGGCCACTTGGTGGCAGCCCTCCAGCCGCACCGGGCGAGGCAGTCGTCCTCGGTCAGGGCGTCGTGGACCGCCAGGCCGGCCAGAAGCGGCAGCCAGGCCAGACGGTCCACAGGCACCAGGGGCCGCAGCACGAAGGAGATGGTCAGCGCGCCACGCGGTGGAGTGGTCCACACGTGCCCACCTCGGCCCCGGCCCGCCGTCTGCTCCACGGCTCGTAGGCAGGACAGGTGCGGCCAGGCACGGGCCGCCTGCAGGTCCAGCAGACCGTCCGCTCCGGTCAGCGCGGAGCGCAGGTCGTCGTTGGTCGAGCCGGTGCGTGGAACCAGGACGTGACGAGGAGCGCGCGCCGTGGCCTCAGACCCTGAGGCCCTCCCGCTCGGCGCCTGGGTGTCGGCCTCGTGCGGGTCTGTCGGGCAGGAGTGGTGCACGCCCCGACCCTAGCGCCCCGCCCTCGCGCCGCTGAGGATGTCTCAGCCCCTCACTAGGCTGGTGCCGTGATTCTCCTTGCCTCGAAGTCCTCCGGCCGCCTCGCCACCCTGCGTGCCGCCGGGATCACCCCACGGGTCCAGGCCTCCGAGGTCGACGAGCCTGCGGTGCTCGCCGAGCTCGCTGCCGCCGCCACCCGCAGCGGGGCCCCTGCTCCGGGGCCGGCCGAGCAGGTCCAGGCCCTGGCTCGGGCCAAGGCCCACGCGGTGGCCTCCACGCTCAGCCCTCAGGAGGTGGCGACCGACCCGGCGCTGCTCGTGGTCGGGTGCGACTCCATGCTGGAGATCGACGCTCAGGTGGTCGGCAAGCCGCGCAGCCCGCAGGCAGCCCGCGAGCGCTGGCTGGCCATGCGTGGGCGCAGCGGGACGCTGTACACCGGTCACACCGTCATCCGCGCTGGCGACGGGCAGGGAGTCGAGGGGGTCTCCTCCACGCTCGTCCGCTTCGCCTTCCCCTCCGAGGCGGAGATCGAGGCCTACGTCGCCTCCGAGGAGCCGCTGTGGTGCGCCGGCGCCTTCACGATCGACGGCCTGGGAGGAGCCTTCATCGAGGGGGTCGAGGGCGATCCGCACGGCGTGGTCGGCCTGTCCCTGCCGCTGCTGCGCCGCCTGGTCACAGAGCTGGGCGTGGTCTGGACGGACCTGTGGGACCTGGAGGCCGGCCGGCCGGGCCCGCAGCCGGTCGCCGGTCACGCACCGGCCTCAAGCGGGGCGCACCCGTGACCCGCCTGCTCGTCGCGGCTCGTGCTACCACGGCGGCGCGGGTGGCCCGCAGCGCCCGCCGGCACGGCCTGAGCCCGGTCGGGGTCTTCACGCAGGCCGAGCGCGACGCCCGGTGGCTGGGCCTGCTCGACGACGCCGTCGAGGTCCCCTCCTACGACGACGTCCCTGCGATCCTGGCCGCCGCCGGGCAGAGCGGTGCGCGGCTCCTCCACCCCGGTGTCGGTTTCGCTGCAGAGTCCGCTACCTTGGCACACGCCTGCCTGGAAGCAGGGCTGACCTGGGTGGGTCCCAGCCCGCAGGCGCTGGAGCTGGTCACGGACAAGCTGGCCCTCTCACGCCGAGCCACAGAGCTCTCGGTACCGGTGCCGCTGACTGTCGGCCCGGTCACCTGCCTGGAGGAGCTCATCCAGGCCGCCACCCAGATAGCAGGGCCGACCGTGGTCAAGACGGTCCACGGCGGGGGCGGGCGCGGCGTGCTCCCGCTGCCCGGCTCCGGTGCCGGCCAGCTGCGACGGGCCTGGCAGAGCCTGGCAGGCCTGGGTCCCCTCCTTCTCCAGGCCGACGTCACCGGCGCCAGGCACATCGAGGTCCAGGCCCTGGCCGACGGCGCAGGCAGGGTGATGACGGTGGGCACACGCGAGTGCTCCCTGCAGCGCCGGGCCCAGAAGATCATGGAGGAGGCCCCCGCTCCCTTCCTGGCTGAGGGCCTGGTCCAGGAGCTGGAGGACTGGACGCGCCTGGTCCTGCGCTCGGCGGGGGTGCGCGGCGTGGCGACCTGCGAGTTCCTGCTCCCCCGGGCTGGCACGCCCGTGCTCCTGGAGGTCAACGCCCGCCTCCAGGTCGAGCACGCGGTGACCGAGGAGGCAAGCGGCATGGACCTCGTGCGCGCCCAGCTCGTCCTGGCCCAGGGCGGCGACCTGGCGGAGGTCCTGGCGACCTGCGGGGGGAGCCTGCTGCCCTCACGCCGCGGTCCCGGGCCGCGCGTGCGCCTGAAGGGGCACGCCGTCGAGGCTCGCCTGTACGCCGAGGACCCGGACACGCTGCTGCCCTCCCAGGTGCCGCTGCGGGCCCTCTCGATCCCGCTGTCGGCACGAACGGAGAGAGCCCAGGTGGCCTCACGCCGCCCGCCGGGCCTCCCGCGCCTGCGGGTGGAGCGCGCGACCTACCCGGGCGATGCGCTCCAGCCCGCTTTCTCTGAGCCGCTGGCCCTGGTCTCAGCCGCCGCCACCTGCCGCGAGGAGGCCCTGGACGCCCTGGACGCGGCGCTGGAGAAGGTCGAGGTCCAGGGGCCGGCCACGCTGGTCCCGCTGCTGCGACAGGTCCTCGCCGATCCTCAGATGCGCGACCCCGCGGCCTATCGCGTCACTACCCGCTGGGTCGAGGAGCACCTGCGCCCGCACGCTGCGGGTGCCGGGTGGCCGGAGAACGCACCGGTGCTCACCGAGGCCGTCCACGCCCCTGCCGCGCCCGCGCTCGAGCTGCGCTCACCCATGGCTGGGACCCTGGTCATGGCCGCGCAGCCCGGTCCCGTCAGCGCCGGCCAGAGCGTCGCGGTCATCGAGGCCATGAAGATGCGTCTGCCCGTACCCGCCCCCGCTGCCGGGACGCTCGAGCCGGCCGAGCCGGCCCTGGAGGCGGGCCGGGCCGTCAGGGCGGGCGAGGTCCTGGCCCGGCTGGTCCCGGAGGGCTCCGCCTCCCAGACCACGGGTGAGCCCGCCACCCTCCTCTCCCCCGCTACCAAGG
Organism: Actinomyces sp.; assembly: GCF_029851875.1. GTDB lineage: Bacteria > Actinomycetota > Actinomycetes > Actinomycetales > Actinomycetaceae > Actinomyces. The sequence continues at coordinate 35,153 of NZ_JARKVC010000033.1, read as the reverse complement.
CGGGCTCTGCTGCTGCGCGGTTCAGGACGGCCCCGGCACCTCGGCGTCGTCCCAGCGCCGCCGAGCGCGTGGGCAAGCTGGTCGATCCCGGCAGTCTGCGCGAGCTCGTGGACCAGGACGCGGTCCTCACCGCCTGGGCGCGGCTGGAGGGGCGCGAGGTGGCCGTGTGGGCACAGGACCCTGGCGTCCTGGGAGGCACTACCGGCCTGGCCGGGGCCCGCAGGGTGGCACGGCTCATCGACCAGGCAGCCAGCCGCGCCGTCCCCGTCATCAGCCTGCTCGACGGCGGAGGAGCCCGCGTGCAGGAGGGCGTGGACGCCCTGGCCGGAGTCGGCCTCATCCTGGCGTCCGAGACCCGCGCACGCGGTCGTACCCTCCAGGTCGGCCTGGTCCTGGGGCCGGCGGCTGGAGGGGCGGCGTACGCCCCGGCGCTGACGGACCTGCTCATCATGGTTGAGGGGGCTGGCGAGGTCTTCCTCACCGGTCCTGCGGTCCTGGCCTCCTCAACCGGGGAGCGCACGACCCCCGAGGACCTGGGCGGCGCCCGTCTCCACGCCCGCCGCGCCGGCACCGCGCACCTGACGGTCCCGGACGAGTCCGCTGCCTGGCAGGCAGCCCGGCACCTGGTGGGCATGGCCCCGGTGAGCACCGGGCAGGGACTGGCGCTGCCGCTACGCACAGGGGGTGCCGGCACCCAGGTGACGCCTGGGGACCGTCTGACCGCCCGGACTGTCCCGGCTGACCTCGCCGAGCCCTATGACGTGCGCCTGCTGCTGCGACGCCTGACGGACCGCGGGGAGCTGACCGAGCTGCGCAAGGCCTGGGCTCCGAACGTGGTGACCGCCCTGGCGCGTGTGGAGGGGGTGCCGGTCGGCATCGTCGCGACTCAGCCTGCGGTCCTGGCCGGCTCGCTTGACCCGCTCTCCTCGCAGAAGCTGACCGAGCACCTTGAGCTGTGCTCCCGGCTCGCTCTGCCGCTGCTCACCGTCGTGGACACCCCGGGGTTCATCCCCGGGACCCAGGCCGAGGAGGCCGGGACGGTGCGACTGGGAGCACGGGTGGTGGCCGCCTACGCCGTCTACGAGGCCCAGGGCGGCCCCCTGCTCACGCTGGTGACCCGCCGGGCCTACGGAGGTGCCTACGTCGCCCTCGGCTCCCGGGCACTGGCTGGCGGACGCACCGGGGTATGGCCCGGCGCGCGCATCGGCGTCATGGACGCCTCCAGCGCCGTCGACCTCGTCCACCGGCGCCGGCTGCACCAGGCGCGCCAGGAGGGGGAGGACGCCGAGGAGCTGCGGCGCTCGCTGATCCGCCACACGCTCGACTCCCAGAGCGGTGAGACGGCCGTGTCCCGGGGGTGGGTCGATGAGCTGGTCACGCCCGAGCGGACCCGCTCCTGGATCGCTCGCTGCCTGGACCACGCGGCCTACCGGCCCAGGCAGGCAGACCACGGCCCCTCCGGCCTGGGCGACGGCGCCCTCCCAGGCACCTCTCAAGGCAACGCCCCAGGCGGGGCGGGCGCCGTGCTGAGGGTGACGAGGCTCAGCGGTCTGCACCACCGTGGCGACGGCTGGGTGGAGTGCGCCTGCGGCTCGCGGCACTGGGGCCTGAACGGGGCGGCCGGACTCCTGGTCTGGCGCCTGGCAGGCCCCGGTCCAGGCGAGGCGGGGACTGCCAGCCAGGCAGGCAGTGGCGGTCTTGAGGTCCTGCTTGAGCTGCGCGCCGGCTGGACCCACCAGGGCGGTACCTGGGGGCTGCCAGGGGGCGCTGTTGCTGACGGGGAGACGGCCGCTGAGGCGGCCTTGCGTGAGTGCGAGGAGGAGACCAGCCTGCCGGCACGTGTGCTCTGCCTCGGTGACGTGCAGGTGCAGGAGCACGGTGCGTGGCGCTACTCGACCTTCGCCGCCCAGGCGCCGGCCGATCCTGCGTGGGACCGGCTGGTCGCCGTCGACGGCGAGTCGGCGCGGCTGGAGTGGGTCAGGCTGGAGCCGAGCGGCCGGTCCTGGCGGGAGCCGGGAGCCGGCAGCCTGCCGCTTCTGCCCGCGCTGAGCGCGGTGTGGCCAGAGCTGGCTGCCCTGCTGCCGGCTCCGGGCTCACAGCTGCTCGTCGGAGTCGGCTAGCGCCGTGAGCATCGAGGTGAAGGGCTCCAGCTCAGAGGGGTCAAGCCTCTCGATGACGTGGCGACGCACGCCGTCGAGGTGGATCGGGGCGGCGGTGCGCAGGAAGCTCAGGCCAGCCGGCGTCAGGTGGCAGTTGACGCCGCGCCGGTCCGAGGAGCACGAGCTGCGCTCGACGTAGCCCTCCTTCTCCAGGCGTCCCACCGTGTGGGTCAGGCGCGAGCGGGAGTGGGAGACGTGGTCAGCCAGGGCGGACATCCGCAGGCTGTGGCCAGGAGCCTCGGACAGGCGCACGAGGATCTCGTACTCGTGCATCGAGATACCGGCCCCGGCCTCCAGCTCGTGGTTGAGGCTCGCGGTCACGCCGACGGACGCGGCCAGGAAGGCCCGCCACGCAGCCATCTCCCGGGCGCTGAGCAGACGGGGGGAGGCCTGTCCACAGGCACCGGCCCTCTCCTGGCCGCACGCGATGTGGGCTGGCTCCTCAGCCACGCCCTGGCCGCAGGAGAGCGTCTCGGGTGCCTCCTGGCCAGGGACCGGGTCCTGACCGCAGCCGGTCACCGCCACAGACCCAGCACCGCCCTGTGAGGCCCGCTCCGAGGCCCCCTGCGCGCTGGCCATGCATACTCCTTCATCTCAAGGTCGTTCATGATTGAACGACTGTCTCTGTATATCACTGTCCACGCACACACGCTGTGCGGTCACTCACCACGGCTGAGGAGCTTGCGCCCGTTGCGGCGCTCCGTCAGGACCGACGGCGCAGGACCAGACCGTCCGCCCCGTACAGGTCGCCTCCGCGCGACCACAGCCCCGCCGCACCGTCGACGGCGAGCGGGGCGAGCAGACGCACGTCCAGCCCCTCGCGGGCGGGGACGAGAGCCAGGCTCAGGGCCACCAGGAGCATCCCGTGCGCCACCACGCCGTCGCGTGCGGTCAGCCCGATCCGGCGCCCGGCTCCTGGCTCCAGGTGGATCCTGTTGTCATCCCCGCTCGCACGCGCCCAGGCCCTGACGTCCTCATCGCGAACGACGAGCTCAGGACGAGAGCTCCTCGCCTCGCTCGGCGCCGTGCGAGCAGGAGGCGGCTCCTGCGGCAGGCAGTGAGGGCCGTCCCGACGAGCCAGCCAGACCGTAGCCTGCCAGCCCCCGGCCGTCGCCGTCGCCTGCGTGAGCCCCCACCCACCGCGCCAGGTCGTTGCCAGCTGAGGCTGCGCCGTCGTCCCAGCCTGTCCGGCAGGCGGAGGGACAAGCCGCAGACGCCGGTGGACCAGGCCGTCCCAGGCGAGACGACCACCGCCGCGCAGGTCGCTCAGCAGCTCCAGGGCGGGGCGCAGGTATCTCACTGCGTCCCAGGCCGCCCGGTCCGCCCCGCCTGGTAGCGCCACCCCCTCCCCGCGGCTGCCCAGGACCTCGGCCACCACCCGCGCCAGCGCGCGCTCGCCAGACGCCTGCTCGGACTCTCCGCCCTCACCGGCATGACGAAACCCCGCCGACGCAGGGTCGACGGGGTTCATGCTCATGCCCGGATGCTACCGGGTGGAGCGAGAAGACTCAGCGGGTCTCACGGTGCTCGGTGTGCTTACCGCAACGGGCGCAGAACTTCTTCAGCGAGAGCCGGTCAGGGGTGTTCCGACGGTTCTTCTTGGTGATGTAGTTACGCTCCTTGCACTCCGAGCAAGCCAGAGTGATCTTGGGGCGAACGTCGCTGGACTTGCTAGCCACGTGTCTCTCCTCTGATTGATCCTCGAGCCGGTGGGTGCCTTGCTCGAACCTTGCACGACGAAGAAAGGCGAACCGCTAAGATCAGCCTCCTTCAGGAGTCATGACACGGTTCAGCGTCTCCGTTCAGCCCTGAACGGGCCGAGTTGGAACTTTACTGGAACCTGCGCCGCGGCTGCAAGCCTGCCTGCGCGAGCCTCCTCACACGCTCCCTGCCCCCTCAAACGTCCTGGCGTCCAGCGCAAGGGCGGCACCACGGCCACCACGGCCAGCACGACCTGCCTCCACAGGCAGCCTCCTCACCGGGAGGGCAGCGGGCCCGTGATCATCCGATCAGTGGATCCTCCTCCGGGTAGGTCAGGCTCCTTGCGCGCTCTCGCAGCGTCAGCGCCGCCACCGCTGACACCGGCCCGACCCGCCCGAGGAACATGAGGATGATCAGCAGCGTCCACGAGGCGTGCCCGACCTTGGCCGTGATCCCCATGGACAGGCCCGTGTTGGAGAACGCCGAGGCGGCCTCGAAGCTGACCTCCTCCAGCGAGAACGGCTCCATCGCGGACATCACCACGGTCACCGCCATGACCACCCCGCTGGCCAGGATCGTCACGGACAGGGCCTGGCGGATGACAGAGGCTGAGAGACGACGGTGGCCGACGAGCACGTCACGCTCCCCCATGACCTGCGAGCCGACGACGACGATGAGCACCGCCGCGGTTGCTACCTTGATCCCCCCTGCTGTGCCGGCAGAGCCGCCTCCGACCATCATGAGGATCTCGCTGACCAGGATGGTGGGCGTCGCGGCGTGCCCGTAGTCGATGGTGCTGAAACCTGCGGTACGCGGGAAGACCGTCCCGCCGACGACGCCCAGGACCCGCTGGCTCACAGCCTCCTTTCCCAGCGTACCGGGGTTCGTCCACTCGAAGAGGACGAATGCCACCGCCCCCACCGCAAGCAGGATCGCGGTACCCAGCAGCGTCAGACGTACGTGCAGCGACCACATCCGGCGTCGTCCGCTCCTGCGTGCCAGGACCTCCATCCACACCGGGAAGCCGATGCCTCCCACGACGACAGCGACGCACACTGGCACGATGATCCACGGGTCGCCGCCGAAGGAGGCGAGGCTGTCAGGGTAGAGGGCGAATCCTGCGTTGTTGAACGCGGAGACCGCGTGAAAGACCCCGTGGTAGACGGCGCGGGCGGGAGGCATCCCGAGCCACAGGAGACGCAGGCCCAGAACCAGGGCGGTGCCCGCCTCCACAACCAGGGTGAGCAAGAGGATACGCCGCGGGATCTGAGCGATCTCACGGTGGTCAGCACGCGTCTCCGTCTGGGCCACCATCGCGGCCGCGTGCGAGGAGCGGCCCAGGAGAGTGAAGAGAATGACTGAGGTCAGCGTCATGATGCCGAAGCCACCGACCTGCACGAGCGCGAGCAGGACGGCCTGTCCCGTGTGGGTCCAGGCGGTACCGGTGTCCACCACCCCCAGGCCTGTGATGCACAGGGCCGACATCGACGTGAAAGCCGCCTCCCACCACCCCACGTGGGCGTCGGGCACGGAGGACACCGGAAGCCACAGCCCCACGGTTCCTGCGGCCCACGCCGCAGCGTAGACCGCAGGGACCAGCCTGGCTGGGCTGCACCGGGCGAGCCGTAGCACACGAGGCACCACAGGCGCGCTCAGGGGCACGAGGCCACGCATCGACGTCATCTCCTCATCACACGTGCCACACGGTCAGCCTGGCCATGACGGCATCAAGGCCGCTTCCCCACCCGCTTGAGCAGGACAGCCGGCCGACCTGCACCTCGCCACAGGCGCAAGCACGGGCTCAAGAGACCCCGCCTACGTGCCTGAGAGCGACAAGACCCCGGCACCTGTCGGTGCCGGGGTGTCCGTAGCGGGGGAGGGACTCGAACCCTCGACCTCACGATTATGAGTCGTGCGCTCTAACCAGCTGAGCTACCTCGCCATATCAACACAACGGGGGCCTGGTGGCCCCCGCAGTGTCAGAGCCCCGAAAGGGAATCGAACCCTTGACCTTCTCCTTACCATGGAGACGCTCTGCCGACTGAGCTATCGGGGCAACGAGCGGAATCTTAAGCAGATCCGTTTTGCCGTCGCAATCCGGTTCCGCGTGGCTTCGCTCACTGCGGCCCGCCCCGTGAGGGCGGAGATCATCGCCAGGTCCGTCGACCTTGCGATCACCGTGGCGGGTGAGGGATTCGAACCCCCGTAGCATTCCGCGGCTGATTTACAGTCAGCTCCCATTGGCCGCTCGGGCAACCCGCCTTGCTCCGCTCATCGACCAGGTGATCGCTGCTCGGTGCCGTGGAAGAATAGCAAGCCCGGCACCCGGGACGCCAATCGCGTGTGTAGGACCCTGCTCACAGCCTGGCCGACGGCGGCTATCGCCTCGCCAGGCCAGCCGGCCCCGCGCCCGCGCTCACCTCGCCCCACAGAAAGGACAGGACGGACATGGCCTCTGACTCCTCCTTCGACGTCGTCTCCAAGCTGGATCGCCAGGAGGTGGACAACGCCGTCAACCAGACCGCCAAGGAGATCTCCCAGCGCTACGACTTCCGCGGCGTGGACGCCGGCGTCGAGCTGGCAGGCGACACCATCACCCTGCAGGCCAGCTCTGCTGAGCGGGTCCTGGCCGTGCTCGACGTCCTGCAGTCCAGGCTCTTCCGGCATGGGGTCTCTCTCAAGGCCCTGGATCTGGGAGACAAGGAGCCCAGGCTCTCAGGCAAGGTCTACAAGCTCGTCTGCCCGCTCAAGGAGGGCCTGACGCAGGAGGTGGCCAAGAAGGTCACCAAGGTTATTCGTGACGAAGGCCCCAAGGGCGTCAAGGCCACGATCCAGGGCGATGAGGTCCGCGTGTCCTCCAAGTCCCGTGACGACCTCCAGGCAGTGATCGCCCTGCTCAAGGAGCTCGACGTCGACGTCCCTCTCCAGTTCGTCAACTACCGCTGAGTCTGCCAGCTCGCCCCCTCCCGGGCAGCCAGGCCGTCACGAGCGAGACGTGACAAGGCCGCGGCTGCGAGGCGCACCAGCTGTGCCTCGCAGCCGCGGCCTTGGGCGTCAGTAGCCCGCCATCTGCTCCAGGCGCGCGATGCGCTTGTCCATCGGCGGGTGGGTGGCAAAGAGGCTGCGCATACGCCCGAAGGGGTTGGCGATCATCATCGAGCTGACGGGCTCCACCCGCGGCTCCTGGGCCATCGGCGCGTCCGCCACACCGGTCTCCAGCCTGCGCAGCGCGCTGGCCAGCGCGAGCGGGTCACCGGTGAGCACAGCGCCGTCGTGGTCGGCGTCGTACTCGCGGGTACGGGAGACGGCGAACTGAGTGAGCGCGGCCGCTAGCGGCGCCAGGACGGAGATGAGCAGCAGGACCAGGACGTTGGAGTCCCGCCTGTCCCTGCCTCCCCCGAACCAGAGCACCATCTGTGACACCGAGGAGATGACTCCCGCGATCCCGGCCGCCACGGAGCCGGTGAGGATGTCGCGGTTGTAGACGTGGGAGAGCTCGTGCCCCAGCACGCCTCGCAGCTCGCGCTCGTTCAGCAGCTGCAGGATGCCCTGCGTGCAGCACACCGCAGCGTGCTCGGGGTTGCGCCCCGTGGCGAAGGCGTTGGGGCTCATGGTCGGGGCGACGTACAGGCGCGGCATGGGCTGGCCAGCCTTGGCGGACAGCTCACGCACGACGGCGTACATCACCGGCTGCTGCTCGGGCGTGACCTCGATAGCCCCCATGGAGCGCACAGCCAGCTTGTCAGAGTTCCAGTAGGTGTAGGCCGTCTGGGCCACGCCGATCGCCGGCATGATGATGAGCCAGACGCTGGAGCCGGTGCCCTGGGCGAGCAACCAGCCGATAAGCAGCAGGAGGCTCCACAGCCCGCCCATGAGCACGGCGGTCTTGAGCCCGTTGTGGTGGTCGGTACCGGTCATGGGGCGATTCTATGGACGCCACCTGGGAGTCCTCTGGGTCCGACCAGGCACAGCTCCCGCCGTGGCGGCGTGGCTGGGCGCTGGCGGCGTGCTTCCCCTCGGCGAAGGCGTGGGTATGTCGTGGGGGCGTGCCCGACGACGTTGTCAGGCACGCCCCCACCAGCAGTACACGCCGCCACAGGGCACAGGCACGCCCTCAGCGGCTATGCACGCCGCCAAGACGGGGCGCGATCAGCCCTGCGAGCTCTGCGGCAGACGATGAGCCACCCGGGCCGGCACCCGCTCAGGATCAGGCTGCCCGATCAGGTCCGCCGGAGCCTCCTCACGGCGGGAGATCACCGTCATGGCCTCGCGGGAGACCACCTTGACGCGCTCACGCGGCCTCATGGCCCCGCCCGTGACCTCGACCTCGCCATAGGCCTGGCCGAGCTCACGCTCGTAGGCGTCCAGCAGCTCCCACCCCTCCCAGGTGGTGTAGGGCACCTGGCGGTCCTCAAGCAGCGCGAGCAAGGCGTCGTGGCCCACCTGCGACTCGTCGTCGGTCGTGGCGTGCAGCAGGCCGGCGTGGGCGTCCTCCACCAGGTGCGAGATCGTCTCCTGGGCGTCGGACTTGGTCGAGCCGATGAGGCCCACCGGGCCCCGACGGATCCACCCGGTGGCGTAGACGCCGGTCAGCGGGCTGCCGTCCTCGCCGATAACGCGCCCGCCCTCGTTAGGAATAACGTGACGCGCCTCGTCGAAGGGCAGCCCCTCGATCGGGCTGCCGGCGTAGCCCACCGCGCGGTAGACAGCCTGGGCAGGCCAGTCGCGGTACTCCCCCGTGCCGCAGACGGTGCCGTCCCCGTTCAGGCGCGTGCGCTCGGTACGCAGGCCGCGCACGTGCCCGTCCTCGTCCAGCAGCACCTCGTGGGGAGCCTGGAAGAGGTGGATGTGGATGGTGCGGGAGGCGGTCAGCTCCTCCGGCTCCTGCATGGCGTAGCCCTCCAGGGCCTTGACGACCTGCCGCTGCTGGTTGGAGGAGCGCAGCGCCTCCTCACTTCCGGCGTCGTACTCGAAGTCCTCCTCGTCAACGGTGACGTCCACGTCCGGCTGCTTGCCGAGCTCTCGCAGCTCCAGCGGGGTGAACTTGACCTGGGCCGGGCCCCGGCGCCCGAAGACGTGCACGTCAGTGACCGGGGAGGTCTTGAGGATCTCGGCGACGTTGGCGGGCACCTCGGTGGTCATGAGGTCCTCAGGGTGCTTGGCCAGCACGCGCGCGATGTCCAGGCCCACGTTGCCCACGCCGATGACGGCGACCTCCCGTGCGGACAGGTCCCAGGTGCGCGGGTGGTCGGGGTGCCCGTCGTACCAGGACACGAAGTCGGCGCCGCCGTAGGACTCCGGGGCGTCAATGCCAGGGATGTCCAGGGGCGCGTCAGTGTCCGCGCCGGTGGAGAAGATGAGGGCGTCGTAGTGCTCGTGGAGCTCGGCCACCGACAGGTCTCGCCCCACCTCGACGTTACCGATGAGACGGATGTCCCCGCGCTGGAGGATCTTGTACAGGGCCACGATGATCTGCTTGATGCGCGGGTGGTCCGGGGCCACGCCGTAGCGCACGAGGCCGTAAGGCGCAGGCAGGCGCTCAAAGAGGTCGATGCTCACGTCCAGCCCGGACTTGGACAGGATGTCGGAGGCGTAGATGCCGGCGGGGCCGGCACCGATAACAGCGACAGACAGCGGACGTGTGCTCACGGTGACTTGGTTCCTGACCTCGGGTACGAATCTCGCCGGCGCGGTGTCAGACCCGCCTCGGGGCACGACGACGGCGCAGGCCACGGCACAGTCTACGGACCACGGCCGCCCTCACCCAGGGGACGGGACGCACCTCACGCCGCGCGGTCGACCAGGAGGCGAGCAAACTGCTCCATGGCCTGGCGCACCTGCCCCACGCGCACCCGCGCGTCGGCCACGGCAGACTCGGCCTGGGCCCCCTGGGTCCCAGCCGCCGCCAGACGCTCACGCGTGCCAACCACGACAGCCTCCTCCAGCCCGCCCAGGACAGCCACGGCCTCATCCGCCCAGGTCATCGCCATCTCACGGGTGCGCGCCAGCACCGGGTGCTCACGCAGGCGGGCGACGACGTCGCTGAGCACCGCGTCGTCCTGGAGGTCGCCGCTGGAGAGGGTGGAGAGGATGGACTGGCCGGCGGCGTCGAGCTCACCGGCAGCCAGCGCCTGACGCAGGAGGAGGACGGGCATGGTGTCCACGCCTTCGCGCAGGTCCGTGCCGGGGGTCTTGCCGGTGGCTTCGGAGTCGGAGGCGAGGTCGATGACGTCGTCAGCCAGCTGGAAGGCGACGCCGATCTTCTCGCCGAACTCCTCGACGATCCTCTCAGTCAGCTCACCGGCGTGAGTCAGCATGGCGCCGTAGCGGGCGGAGACGGCGATGAGGGATCCGGTCTTGTCCGCCAGGACCTGGATGTAGTGCGCCACAGGGTCCGTGCCCGCCGGGCGCGGCAGGGTCTCGTGGAGCTGGCCCATGCACAGGCGCTCGAAGGTCTTGGCGTGCGCCAGCACCGCCTCAGGCCCCAGCGCCGCCACCAGCTGAGAGGCACGCGCCACGAGGACGTCCCCGGTCAGGATCGCCGCGGAGTTGCCCCAGACCGTCTGGGCGCTGGGAGCGCCCCGACGCAGCGGAGCGTCGTCCATGACGTCGTCGTGGTAGAGCGTGGCGATATGCGTCAGCTCCACCGCCACGCCGGCGTCACGGACCTTCTCCCCGGTGGACGCCTGCGGGTCACCGAGCTGGGCGGTCAGCAGGGTCAGCACCGGCCGCAGCCTCTTGCCGCCGGCCTCAGCCAGGTGCGAGGTGGGAGGGTTGATGGTCTCGTCGGCGTTGTTGACGACCTGGAGGAGCCTGGTCTCAACGGCCTCGAGGGCCGGGGAGATCCGGCCCTCGAGCTCAGGGGTATCCAGGGGAAAGGTACCGATCACGGCACGAGCATAGCGGCGTTGCCGAGCGTGGCCAGCACCGTCTGGGGCAGCACGCCCAGGGCGATGGTCAGCAGGACCGCCACGCCGATCGCGGTCGAGGACAGGCCGTTGGAGGTCACGACGACCACGTGGTCCTGGGCCGGCTCACGGAAGAACATGAGCACGATGACCCGCATGTAGAAGAAGGCGGTCGCGGCCGAGGAGACGACCGCGGCAATGACGAGCCAGGTCGCCCCGCCGCCGACACCGGCGACGAAGAGCTCGAACTTGGCGATGAAGCCTGCCGTGAGCGGGATACCCGCGAAGGACAGCAGGAAGACTGCCAGCGACAGCGCCAGCCACGGCGAGCGCCGTCCCAGGCCGGTCAGGGCCTCCAGGTCGGTGGCCTCCGGGCCCGCGGCACCGTCGTGGTCCACCCGCACCAGCGTGACCACGCCGAAGGCACCGACCGTCGCCACGCCGTAGGCCAGGGCGTAGAAGAGCAGCGCACGGATGCCGGCCTGGTTGAGCGCGACGATGCCAATGAGCATGTACCCGGCGTGGGCGATCGCAGAGTAGGCGAGCATGCGCTTGACGTCACCCTGGACGATGCCGACGACGGTTCCCACGAACATCGTCAGGACCGAGACCGTCCACAGGAAGGGCGCCATGTCCCACGACAGCGCGGCACCTGCGACGTAGAAGAAGCGCAGCAGCGCCAGGAACGCGGCCGCCTTGACGCCCGCAGCCATGAAGGCCGTGACCGGGGTCGGCGAGCCCTGGTAGACGTCCGGGCTCCAGGCGTGGAAGGGAGCCGCGGCGATCTTGAACAGCAGGCCGACGGTCACCAGCGCCACACCGGCCAGCGCGAGCCAGTCCATGCCGTTGGCCCCGCCCGTGCCCAGTGCCTGGGCGACGGCGGAGTAGCTGACCTGGCCTGTCAGGCCGTAGAGGAAGGCCGAGCCCAGCAGCATGAAGGCTGAGGCGAAGGCACCGAGCACGAAGTACTTCATGGCGGCCTCCTGGCTGAGCAGGCGGCGGTGACGCGCGGTCGCGGCCATGATGTACAGCGGCAAGGAGATGAGCTCCAGCATGACGAAGAGCGTGATGAAGTCGCTCGCCATCGGGAAGAGCATCATGCCACCCAGCGAGAAGAGCGTGAGAGGGAAGACCTCGGTGCCCATCCAGCCGGCGTGCAGGGACTCAGCCTCCTCGGCGCTGCCGGGACGGTCCGCGGCCTGGGCCGCGAAGGCGCCGTCGCCGGCGCTGGTGCGGTCAGCCATGACGAGGAGGGCCAGCAGGCCGATGACGAGCATGACGCCCTGGGCCGCGACGCCGAAGGGGTCCTCGTTGAAGCCCGGCGTGAGCGTGCTGCCAGAACCGTCGCGCACGGCGTCCCAGCGAGCCGCCAGGGCGACGGCCGAGGCGACGACGGCCAGCACGCCCAGGCCCGTCTGGCAGGCCAGACGCGCCTTGCGGGGGACGAAGGCCTCCAGGAGGATACCGAGGACGGCAGCCCCCAGGATGATGATGACCGGTGAAAGTCCGGCCCAGGAGATGGTCGGGGCGGTGACGCTCACTTGGTGATCCCTTCGGAGAAGGTCGGGGCGACGACGGCGGAGGCGGAGACCGGGGCACCGGCCTGGCTCATCGTCGTGGAGACTTGGTCAGCCACGCTCTCCAGCGAGTCCGTCAGGAGCGCGGGCGCCAGTCCCAGGGCCAGCATGGCGGCGATGACGGGGACCAGGACGAGCTTCTCGCGCCCGTCCAGGTCGGTGCTGCCCACGCGGTGCGCAGCCGGGGCACCGGTGAAGACACGCTGGTAGGGCAGCAGCACGTAGACCGCGGCGATGATGACGCCCAGGACGGCCACGACGCCCAGTGCCACGGACTGGGAGAAGGTGCCGGTGAGCACCATCCACTCAGGAACGAAGCCGGACAGACCGGGCAGCGCGATGGAGGCCAGGCCCGAGACCAGCCAGGTGCCTGCCACGAGCGGCAGCACGCGGCCCATTCCTCCCAGCTCACTGATCTGGACGGTCGAGGTGCGTCGGGCGAGGAAGCCGGTGACGAGGTAGAGACCGGCGATCGACAGGCCGTGGGCGACCATGTAGACCATGGCACCGGTGGCGGCCACCGAGGAGCCCACGAAGATACCCAGCACCATGAAGCCGAAGTGGCTGATCGAGGTGTAGGAGATGAGCCGGTAGAGGTTGTCCTGCCCGATGGCGGCCAGGCCTCCGTAGAGGATGCCGATGACGGCGAGCACGAGGACCACCGGAGCGGCCCAGCGCGAGGCCTCGGGGAAGAGCGGGAGGACCAGGGCGATCATGCCGTAGGTACCGATCTTGTCCAGGACGCCGATCAGCAGCACCGAGGTGCCCGGGGTGGCCTGTTCCGCCGTGTCCGGCAGCCAGGTGTGCAGCGGGACCATCGGGGCCTTGATCGCGAAGGCGACGAAGAAGGACACGAAGACCCAGCGTGTCACCGTGGTCGAGGCGTTGAGGTTGCCCACGAGGTTCTCCAGGAGGTAGGCACCCTCACCACCGGGCCCGTAGACGTAGAGGGCGACGACGCCGACCAGCATGACCAGTCCGCCGGCCAGGGAGTACAGCAGGAACTTCACAGCCGCCCGACCGCGGTTCGGCCCGCCGAAGCGCCCGATGAGGAAGTACACCGGGATGAGCATGGCCTCGAAGCAGATGTAGAACAGCACGACGTCGCGCGCGGCGAAGATGACGACGACGAAGGCCTCCAGGACCAGGACGAGCCCGGTGAACAGCCCCTGGCGGTCGGCGGGGACCTCGCCCCAGGAGGCGAGCAGGACGACCGGGGTGAGGAAGGCGGCCAGCAGGAGCATGGCCAGCCCCAGGCCGTTGACCCCCAGTGCCCAGGACACGCCCATGGAGGCGATCCAGGAGCGGGTCTCAGCGAGCTGGATGACGGAGCCCTGTGCCACGTCGAACTGCGCGGCGGCCCACACGCCCACCCCCAGCGTGGCCAGGGAGAACAGGAGCCCGACGGCGCGTGCCTGGGCCCGCAGCGGCGGGAGGAGGGCCAGGAGGAGCGCTCCCGCGAGGGGAACGAGGACCATGACGGTCAGCACGGGAAAGCTTGCGGCAAGTGTCTGCATGTTATGGCGTGTCCTCTCAGAACCTGCTCGCCAGGACGGCGACGAGAGCAAGCACGGATCCGATCATCATGTACGAGGCGTAGGAGCGGACGTTGCCGGTCTCGCTGCGACGCACCAGCTGGCCCAGGCCAGCCGTGCCCTTGGCCAGTGACTCGACCGCGCCGTCGACCACGTAGCGGTCCGAGGCGCAGGCGGCGATGACCAGGCCCTGGCCGGGGCGCATGGCCACGGCCTCGTTGACGGTGTCCTGGTACATGTCGTGGCGGGCGGCCTCGACCAGGACGTGTCCGGGCTGGACCACCGTGGGCACCTGGCGCCGGGCGTACATGACCCAGGCCGCGAGGGCGCCGATGACGACCAGTGCCAGCGTCAGGCCCATGATGACCGGCACCGCGAGGACGGGCTCGCCGTGCTCGGCGTGCCCGGTCACGGGCTCCAGCCAGGTGACGAAGGCGTCGTTGACGCTCAGCAGGCCACCCAGGGCGACGGAGAAGACGGACAGGATGATGAGCGGGGCGGTCATGAGCCAGCCCGACTCGTGCGGGTGGACCTCGCCCTCGATGTCCTTGTCCGTGGTCCACCGGGCCTGGCCGTGGAAGATCATGAAGAACAGGCGCGACATGTAGAAGGCGGTCAGTCCCGCGCCCACGAGGGCGACGGTCCCCAGGACCCAGGGGCGAGCGCCGTCGCCGATGAAGGCAGCCTCGATGATCTTGTCCTTGGACCAGAAGCCCGAGAAGGGCGGGATGCCCAGGATGGCGAGCCAGCCGATGCCCATGGTCACCCAGGTGACCTTCATAGCCTTGCGCAGGGCACCGAAGCGGCGCATGTCCACCTGGTCGCTCATGGCGTGCATGACCGAGCCGGCGCCCAGGAAGAGCTGGGCCTTGAAGAAGCCGTGGGTCAGCAGGTGGAAGATCGCGAAGGCGTAGCCGATCGGGCCCAGGCCTGCGCCCAGCATCATGTAGCCGATCTGGCTCATGGTGGAGGCGGCCAGGACCTTCTTCATGTCGTCCTTGGCCATACCGATGAGGGCACCGAGCACCAGCGTGACGGCGCCGATGACGGCCACCGCCAGCTGGGCGTCAGGAGCGCCCTCGAAGACGGCTCCCGAGCGGACCATGAGGTAGACACCGGCGGTGACCATCGTGGCCGCGTGGATGAGGGCGGAGACCGGGGTCGGGCCGGCCATGGCGTCGCCCAGCCAGGCCTGCAGCGGG
The DNA here is from genome assembly GCF_029851875.1 of Actinomyces sp. Classification (GTDB taxonomy): domain Bacteria; phylum Actinomycetota; class Actinomycetes; order Actinomycetales; family Actinomycetaceae; genus Actinomyces. The sequence goes on along the minus strand of NZ_JARKVC010000033.1, from coordinate 20,071 downwards.
AACTGCGCGGACTTACCGCAGGCTGCCAGCAGGAGGAAGAAGCCCATCGCGGTCAGCCAGCCGGTGGACACGGCCCCCGCCTGCGCGGCGGGCAGGACGTCGTTGAAGGCGACCGAGCCGACCTGGGAGACCATAGCCATCATGGCCAGGAGCAGGCCGACGTCACCGATGCGGTTCATGACGAAGGCCTTCTTCGCAGCGGTGGCGTTCTCGCGGCTCTTGGCCTGCTGCGCCTGCGGGGCGTGGGCGTCGGAGGTGTTCCAGAAGCCGATGAGCAGGTAGGAGGCCAGGCCCACGCCCTCCCAGCCGACGAACAGCACGATGTAGGAGCTGGCGAGCACGAGCGTGAGCATCGCGGCGACGAAGAGGTTCAAGTAGGCGAAGAAGCGGCGGCGGTCGCGGTCGTGCTCCATGTAGGCCACCGAGTACAGGTGGATGAGGAAGCCGACGAAGGTTACCAGGACCACGAAGGTCAGGGACAGCGGGTCCAGCCGCAGGCCGACGGTGACGTCAAGGTCGCCGGCACCGAACCAGCGCCACAGGTCGGTCTCCAGGACCCGGCCCTCAGCAGGCAGGCCCAGGACCTGGACCAGCAGGGCGATGCCCAGGCAGGCGTCGACGGCGGCGGCCAGCAGACCGAGCAGGTGTCCCCAGCGGTCCGAGGCCCGTCCCGCCAGCAGCAGGATCGCGGCCGAGGCAGCCGGGACGGCGATGAGGAGCCAGGCCAGGCCGGCCAGGCCCGTCGCAGGCTCACCCGCGCCGACGACGGACTGCGCGGCAAGTGCGAGAGGAGTAGTCACGTCCTGTTCCCTCTCAGTTCTTGAGCAGGTTGACGTCGTCGACCGACGTGGACCTGCGGGTTCGGAAGATGGACACGACGATGCTCAGCCCCACCACGACCTCGGCGGCAGCGACCACCATGACGAAGAAGGCGAAGACCTGCCCGGTGAGGTTGCCGTGCACGCGGGAGAAGGCCACGAGGACCAGGTTGACGGCGTTGAGCATGAGCTCAACACCCATGAGCTCGATGAGCGCGTTGCGGCGCAGGAGCACCGTGAGCGCGCCCAGGGTGAACAGCACCCCGGCCAGGATGACGTAGGCGGTGACGGGGAGAGTCACTTCTCCTCCTCCTTCTCCTCGGCGATGGCGGGGGCGGCCCCGTCCTGGCCGTCCACGGCCTGCGGCGCCGCGGGCGCGAGCGGCTGGGCGACGACGGGCGCGGCGGCACCGGGCATCGAGGGCATGCCGGAGCGGGCGACGTCAGCGTCCTCACGGCTGCGGACGCGACCGGCACGCTGGGCGGCCGCGTACTCGGGCGAGACCTCGGCGAGCTCCAGGCCCTGTCCACGTGCCCGCAGCACGCGCGGAATCGACTCCTCGATGCTCTCGCCGGAGGCGGAGATCGCCGGGGCGGCGGCCGTGTTGGTCGCGGCGTAGACACCGCTCATGGGCTTCTGGCCCGGGTGGGCACCGCGCTCGGTGTAGGCGCGCATCTTCGCGTCCGCGGTGGTGCGCTGGGTGACCTTGGCACGGATGCGCTGGCGGTGGGTCAGGGTCAGGGCGCCGGTAGCAGCCACGATGAGCAGCAGACCGGTCAGCTCCATGGCCACCACGTGCTGGCCAAAGAGCAGGGTGGCGAGGTTGGCCGGAGCGGCCGCCTGTCCCTGGTCCAGCCCGGCGGCGCCGGGCAGCTGCGTGCGCCACACGACGCCAGCTACCAGCACCGCCAGCCCGAGGCCGAACAGGGCGATGACCCACTGCGTGGCCGGCGAGCCGGCAGAGCCCACGGGCTCGTCACCGCCCACGCCCACGAGCATGACGACGAAGAGCACCAGGGTCATCACCGCGCCGGTGTAGACGACGATCTGCGTGATGCCGAGGAAGGGGGCCTCGTTGGCGATGTAGAGGACCGCCAGGGCGATCATGATCGCGATCATGTTGACGGCCGCGGTCACCGCGCGCCTGGCGGTGAGCAGGCCGATGCCGCAGACCACGGTGACCAGGGCGACGACGGCGAAGAGGATCGTCTCGCCGGTGGACACCGTCCCGGTCTCGGTCAGGGACGCTGGCAGGAGAGCGGTCAGGGTAGTCATCAGTGGACGGCCTCCTTCGCAAGGTCAGGCGCGGCCACGGGCTTGGCGGTCGCGAGCGTCGGGTCCTCCGGACGGTGAACGCGGACCCAGTCGATCTGAGCCTGGGTCGCGCCCGTGACAGCGCCACGGTAGTAGTCGCCGTCCTCGGTGCCCTCGACCATGGGGTGCGGTGCGTCCAGGCCGCCCTGCGGGACCGGGGCGAGCAGGTCCTGCTTGTCGTAGACGAGCCCGCCGCGGCTGGGGCCGACGAGCTCGTCGATCTCGTGGGTCATCGTCAGGGCCCGCGTGGGGCAGGCCTCGATGCACATGCCGCAGAAGATGCAGCGCAGGTAGTTGATCTGGTAGACGCGCCCGTAGCGCTCACCGGGTGAGTACTGCGCACCCGGGGCGTTGGAGGCGGCCTCGACGTAGATGGCGTCGGCCGGGCAGGCCCAGGCGCACAGCTCGCAGCCGATGCAGCGCTCCAGGCCGTCGTCGTAGCGGTTGAGCTGGTGACGACCGTGGTAGCGGGGCATGAGCACCGGGCGGACGAAGGGGTACTGCTCGGTGACCGTGGGGCGGAAGATCGAGGAGATCGTCACCCCGTACCCGGCCACCGGGGCGAAGAGGCGTCCCAGCGTCGAGGGGGCGTCGGCAAGCCACTGGTCGTGCCTGCTCTCCCCCTGCGGGTGCGAGGCGGGTGAGGTCTGGTCAGTCATCAGTTCCCTCCTGGACAGTCGTCTCAGTGCTGGGGGTTGACGTCACGCCACCGGCGAGCACCGGCGCGGCCGGGACCCTGCGGGCACGTGGGGACAGGGGCAGGGACTGGCCCGGCAGCGGCGGGACGGGGAAGCCACCAGCGAAGGCATCGGCCTCCTCGCCAGGCGCGACGACGTCGTCCGTCACCTCGTGGCCCTCTGGCGCGCCCTCGCTCTTAGCGGGCAGGAAGAACACGATGAGCATCGCCACCAGGAAGACCAGCGCCAGGATGAGCAGCAGGCCCTGGGAGGAGACGTCCGTGAAGGCTCGGTAGCCCTGGACCACCGCCACCAGGACGAACCAGGCCAGCGAGACCGGGATGAGGAGCTTCCACCCCAGCTGCATGAAGTGGTCGTAACGGATGCGCACCAGCGTGCCTCGGGTGACGATCATGAAGAGCATGACGCACCACACCTTGGCGATGAACCACAGCATCGGCCACCAGCCGGTGTTGAAGCCGTCCCAGATGCTGGCCAGGAGGAAGGAGCGCCAGCCTCCGAGGAACAGTGTCACGCACACCGCCGAGACGTTGAACATGTTGATGTACTCGCCCAGGTAGTACCAGGCGAACTTCATCGAGGAGTACTCGACCATGTGACCGGCCACGAGCTCACCCTCGGCCTCGGGCAGGTCGAAGGGGAGGCGGTTGACCTCACCGACCATGGAGACCACGTAGATGAGCAGGCTCGGGACCATCGCCAGGCCCCACCACAGGCGCTCCTGGGCGGAGACGATCCCGGAGGTAGACATCGTGCCCGAGGCCAGGAAGACGGTGAGGATGGACAGGCTCATGCTCAGCTCGTAGGAGATGACCTGAGCCGCGCTTCGCACCGCGCCCAGCAGCGGGTAGGTGGAGTGGGAGGACCATCCGCCCAGGATGAGGCCGTAGACGCCGAAGCCGGTGATCGCCAGGACGTAGAGGATGGCGACGGGGAAGTCGGTCAGCTGCAGGGGCGTGTGGTGGCCGAAGATCGACACCTCCGGCCCGAAGGGGATGACCGCGTAGATCATGAAGGAGCTGAAGGCCGTGATGAAGGGGGCCAGCAGGTAGATGAGCTTCTCGGCCCCCGAGAGCCAGAAGTCCTCCTTCATGATGAGCTTGGCGGCGTCGGCGATCAGCTGAGGAAGCCCGAAGGGGCCGTTGACGTTGGGGCCGGGACGGGTCTGGATGCGTCCGAGCACCTTGCGCTCGGCCCAGATCGCGACGATGACGCTGACGATGAGGAAGGCCATGATGAACACGGCCTTGATGACAGACAGCCACCAGGTCTCCTCAGAGAAGTCCGCGGTCACACCCCCCGCCGTGGACAGAGCCGTGGCAAGGCCCGAGGACAGCACAGTCGCGGAGTTCACCGGACCACCTCCGAGTGGCTTGAGGTAACTGCAAGGGAGAGGGTGACGGGGTCACCGTGGCCCGCGCCCAGAGTCTGACGCACGGTCGAGCCGGCCGAGCACTCCGGCAGCCACACCGTGCCACTGGCCACACCGCCGACAAGCGCCGGCAGCGTGATCTCGCCAGTGGCCGTGGCCACACTGACCATCTCACCACCGGCCAGGCCCAGGCGCTGGGCGAGGTCCTCACCCACGCGCGCTACCGGACGCAGCGCCGTGGCCGCCAGGAAGGGCTCACCGTCCTGGAGACGGCCGGCGTCAAGCATGGGCTTGTGGGTGGCCAGGACCGCGTCCAGGCCGTGGACGGTGGAGCGGCCCTCGGCGCTGGTCTCCTCGGTGCGAGCCTCAGGAGCGTCGGTGGGGACGAAGGTGACCTCACCGCGCCGGCCTGCGTACAGCCCCAGGCCAGCCAGCTCGCTGTGGAGGGTCTCCAGGGAGTCCACGCCCAGGTCCTCCCCCAGCTCCGCGGCCAGGGCGGCCAGGACCTGGCGGTCGGTACGGGCGCGGGAGACGTGAGCCTGGCCGAAGGGACGCACGCGCCCCTCCCAGTTGACGAAGGTGCCGTTCTTCTCCACGGCCGGAGCGACCGGCAGGACGACGTCAGCGTGCTCGCTGACCTCGCTGCGGCGCACCTCCAGCTGGATGGTGAAGCCGGAGGAGGCCAGCGCCACGCGTGCCAGACCGGGGTCCGGGAAGTCGCGCAGGTCGACGCCGCCGACCACCAGGCCGCCGAGCTCGCCGTCGGTCAGGGCCGTGAGGATCTGCGTGGTGTCGCGGCCAGGGGTGGCCGGCAGGGCCGGGCGGGCGTACAGGCCGGTGGTGGACACGCCCCATGCCTCCTGGACCCGCTGGCGGGCAGCGGCGTCGGCCACCGGGAAGCCACCGGGAAGCAGCCCCGGCAGCAGGCCGGCCTCGATGCCGCCACGCTCACCGGCGCGGCGCGGTACCCATGCCAGGCGGGCACCGGTGGCGGTCGCCAGGGCGTCAACGACGGAGAGCAGACCAGGAACCGCAGCGGCGCGCTCACCCACGAGGATCGTGGCGCCGTCGTTCTTCAGCGCCTCGACAAGCTCGGGGTGGGTCTGGCTGAGCGTGGCGACGGCGCGGGCCTCCTGGCCCGGGGCGGTCAGGACGAGCTCGGCCAAGAGCCTGCGTGCCGAGCGCGAGGCCACGGTGGCCACGGTGGCGACCTTGAGACCGCTTCCTCGCACACCCTTGCGCAGACGCAGGAACAGGGAGCCGCACTCGTCCTCGGGCTCCAGGGCCACGAGCAGGACCTGCCCGGCCTTCTCCAGGCTGGAGTAGGTCACCGCGCCCAGGCCGGTTCCGGCCACGCGCTTGGCCAGGAAGGAGTCCTCCTCCTTGGAGTGGGGACGCACGCGCTGGTCGATGTCATTGGTGTGGGCGACGGTGCGCGCGAAGCGCGACCAGGCCCAGGCGTCCTCCAGCGTGAGGCGCCCACCGGGCAGGAAGCCGACTCCGCCGTCGGCCTTGGCAGCCTCCAGGCCGCGGGCCGCGACGTCGAGTGCCTCGGACCAGCTGGTCGCCACGAGCTCGCCGGTGGCCTCGTCACGCACGAGCGGCATGGTGAGGCGGTCAGGCTGGGCGGACCAGGCGAAGGCGAAGCGGTCCTTGTCCGTGATCCACTCCTCGTTGACCTGCGGGTCGTTGCCGGCCATGCGGCGCAGCACCACCCCGCGGCGCATGTCCACGCGCAGCGCGGACCCGGAGGCGTCGTGCTCGGTGACCGAGTCGGTGGAGACCAGGTCCATCGGGCGGGAGCGGAAGCGGTAGCGGGCGCTGGTGAGCGCACCCACCGGGCAGATCTGGACGATGTTGCCCGAGAAGTAGGAGGCGAAGGGACGTCCCGACACGTCCAGGTCCTCGCGGCCCGGCCCGTAGACGGCGCCGTCGACCACGCCCGGCTCGCCGGAGGGACCAGCCAGGTCCGACTCGGGGGCCAGGTAGGCCTCACCGCGGATGGTCTGGGTGGACACGTCCGCCAGGCCCTCAGGGTCGAAGAAGTCCAGGACCGTGGAGTCGAAGCGGCCGATCTGCTCGCCGTACAGCCCGCCGGTGACCTCGCCGCCCACGTGGCCACCGCCGCGGCCCTGCAGGGCGATGAAGGGGTCACCCGCGATCTGGTCGGCGAAGCGCACGCAGCGCTGGCACAGGATGCAGCGGTCGCGGTCCAGCAGGATGTTGCTGGTCAGGCGCAGCGGCTTGGGGAAGGTGCGCTTGACGTCGGTGAAGCGGCTGGTGGCCTGGGCTCCCGAGCCCATGAGCTCGATGGCCTGGTTCTGCAGCGGGCACTCGCCGCCCTTGTCACACACCGGGCAGTCCAGCGGGTGGTTGATGAGGAGGAGCTCCATCGTGCCGGCCTGTGCCTTGGCGGCGACGGGGCTGGTGGCCTGGGTGGAGACCTCCATCCCCTCCGTCGCCGTCATGGCGCAGGAGGGCTGGGGCTTGGGCATGGGGCGCACGACGCCGTCGCGGCCCGGCATGGCCACCTCCACCAGGCACTGGCGGCAGTTGGCCGACGGCGCGAGCAGCGGGTGGTCACAGAAGCGCGGGATCCGTACACCGATCTTCTCGGCCGCGCGGATGAGGAGCGTGCCCTTGGCGACCTCGACGGGGACGCCGTCGATCGTGATGTTGACCATGTCCACGTGGGTGTCAGTCATGTCTCACCGTGCACTTTCAACGATGGAGGAGGCCGCGTAGGGGAAGAGCACGTTGGCGGCGGTGGTGTAACCGGCCTCGAACTCGGAGCGGAAGCGGGCGATGCCGGATCGCACTGGCGTGGCCGCGGCGTCACCCAGGGCGCAGAAGGAGCGACCAGCGATGTTGCCCGCGATGTCCTCCAGCTTCTCGACGTCGCCGGGCAGCCCTTGACCGGCCTCCAGACGCAGCATGATCTGTCGCATCCAGTAGGTTCCCTCGCGGCAGGGGGTGCACTTGCCGCAGGACTCGTGCTGGTAGAACTCGCTCCAGCGCGTGACCACGCGCACCACCGAGACGGTCTCGTCAAAGACCTGCAGGGCGCGGGTACCGAGCATCGAGCCGGCGGCTCCCACCGACTCGTAGTCCAGCGGGACGTCAAGCTCCTCAGGACCGAAGATCGGGACGGAGGAGCCACCGGGAACCCAGAACTTCAGCTCGTGGCCCTCGCGGATGCCACCGGCCATCTCGATGAGCTGGCGCATGGTGATCCCGAAGGGGGCCTCGAACTGGCCGGGGTGCCGGACGTGGCCGGACACGGAGAAGATGCCGTGTCCCTTGGAGCGCTCGGTGCCCATCGCGTTGTACCAGTCGGCGCCGCGGGCCAGGATGCCCGGCACCGAGGCGATGGTCTCGACGTTGTTGACCACGGTGGGACGGGCGTACAGACCCGCCACGGCCGGGAAGGGCGGCTTGAGGCGCGGGTGGCCGCGGCGTCCCTCCAGGGAGTCCAGCAGCGCCGTCTCCTCACCACAGATGTAGGCACCAGCGCCGGCGTGCGCGGTGATGCACAGCGGTTGGTTGCCGTCCAGGCCGAACCCGGTGTCCAGCAGGCCGGACTCGGTGGCCTCACGCACGGCGTGCAGCAGGCGGCGGTAGACGTGGGTGACCTCGCCCCGAAGGTAGACGAAGGCGTGGTCGCCGCCGATGGCACGGCAGGTGATCGCGATGCCCTCGATGAGCGCCTGCGGGTTGGCCATGATGGTCGGGATGTCCTTGCAGGTACCCGGCTCGGACTCGTCGGCGTTGACCACGAGGTAGCGGGGCATGCCATCGGGCGCAGGCAGGAAGGACCACTTCAGGCCCGTGGGGAAGCCGGCACCGCCGCGTCCGCGCAGGTTGGAGGACTTGACGTAGCTCACCAGGTCCTCAGCGCTCATGGTCCTGGCCCTGGCCAGCCCCTCGTAGCCGCCGTTGGCGCGGTATGCCTCCAGGGTCCAGGAGCGCTCCTTGTCCCACATGTCCGTCAGCACCGGGGTCAGGGGGCTGGGGGCGGTGAAGGCGGGAGCCTGCACCTGCTCGGTGGGCGTGGCGTTGTCGCTCACTTGCTCTCCTCCTTCGGGGCGGTCCACCCGTTGTCTCGCGCGATGCGCAGCCCGAGGAGGCTGGCCTCGCCGGCGCCCACGCCCTCGTCGGCGCGGCCGTCCTCGAAGCCGGCCAGGACGCGCTCGTTCTCGCGGAAGGTCGGCAGGGTCTCCGGCCCGCGAGTGGGGGCCACGTCCTCGCCACGCTCCAGGCGCGAGATCATGTCGACGGCGGAGGCCGGGGTCTGGTTGTCGAAGAACTCCCAGTTGACCATGACGACGGGGGCGTAGTCGCAGGCGGCGTTGCACTCGATGCGCTCGAGGCTGATGCGCCCGTCCTCGCTGGTCTCGTCGTTGCCCAGGCCCGTGTGCTCGGCCACCGCCTGCCAGATCTCGTCACCGCCCATGACGGCGCACAGGGCGTTGGTGCACACGCCCACGTGGTACTCGCCCGCGGGGTGGCGACGGAACTGGCTGTAGAAGGTCGCCACGGCGGAGACCTCCGCCAGGGTCAGGCCCAGGGCCTGGGCGCACAGCGCGATGCCGCGCGGGGCCACGTAGCCGTCCTCGCTCTGGACCAGGTGCAGCATCGGGATGAGCGCGCTGCGCTCGTGCCCCACGGGGTAGCGCGACTTGATCTGCTCGATGTCGGTGCGAAGCCGGGTCTCGGTCTCAGGCGAGTAGGCGCCCTCGGACGCTCCGGCCTGGCCGGTGCTGCCAGGAATCTGCTGGGTTGTCATCAGCGGTCCACGCCTCCCAGGACGGGGTCGATCGAGGCCAGGGAGGGAACGAGGTCGGCGATCATGCCGCCCTCCCCCATCATGGCCAGGGACTGCAGGTTGGAGTAGGAGGGGTCACGGAAGTGGACCCGGTAGGGGCGGGTCCCGCCGTCGGAGACGGCGTGGACGCCCAGGACGCCCTTGGCGTGCTCGACCGTGGTGTAGACCTGGCCGGCCGGGACGTGGAAGCCCTGGGTCACCAGCTTGAAGTGGTGGATGAGGGACTCCATCGAGGTGCCCATGATCTCGCGCACGTGCTCCAGGGACTGGCCCTGGCCGTCGGTGGCGATGGCCATGCGAGCAGGCCAGGCGATGGTCGGGTCAGCGACCATGGTCGTGTTGGAGGGGTCGTCTCCGCGGGCGGAGATCGCGTCGAGGCGGTCCAGCGCCTGGGAGACGATCTTGAGGGACTGGAAGCACTCGTCAAAGCGGACGAGCTGACGGTTGTAGCAGTCCGAGCGGTCGTAGACCGGGACGTCGAAGTCGTAGGTCTCGTAGCCGCAGTAGGGCTTGATCTTGCGCATGTCCAGCGGGTAGCCGGCCGCGCGCAGGCACGGCCCCGTCAGTCCCAGGGCCAGTCCGCCAGCCAGGCTGATCTCCCCGGTGCCGACGAAACGCGACTTCAGCAGCGGGTTGGCCAGGAGCATGGCCTGCAGCTCCTGGATGTCGTTCTTGATGTCCGGCATGACCGAGCGGACGAACTCGCTGAAGCCCTCCGGCACGTCCTGTGCCAGGCCACCGGGACGGATGTAGGCGTGGTTCATACGCAGCCCGGAGACCATCTCGAAGGCGCGCAGGATGTTCTCGCGCGCGCGGAAGGCGATGGTCAGCAGGGTCGTGCCGCCCAGCTCGTTACCACCGGTACCGATGGCGATGACGTGGGAGGAGATGCGGTTGAGCTCCATGAGGATCACGCGCATGACCGTGGCCTTCTCCGGCACGTCATCGGTGATGCCCAGCAGCTCCTCGACCGCCAGGGCGTAGCCGACCTCCTGGAAGAAGGGGGCCACGTAGTCCATGCGGGTCACGAAGGTCTCGCCCTGGGTCCAGGTGCGGTACTCCATGTTCTTCTCGATACCCGTGTGCAGGTACCCGGTGCCCACGCGGACCTCGGTGACCTTCTCGCCGTCGGTCTCCAGGACCAGCCGGAGCACGCCGTGGGTCGAGGGGTGGACGGGGCCCATGTTGACCACGACGCGATCGTGCTCGAGGCGGTCGGCCTCGTCACGGGCGGCGATCTGCTCGGCGATCTCGTCCCAGTCCCCGCCCTCGGCGGTCCACTGGGGGGCGCCGGCGGCCAGGGCGTCGGTGGCCGGGCCAGCGGCCCGGAACGTGGTGCTGTTCGCGCTAGTCATCAGCGGTACGACCTCCGGGTGTCTGCGGGCGGGGTGGTGGCACCCTTGTACTCGACCGGGATGCCGCCGAGCGGGTAGTCCTTGCGCTGGGGGTGCCCGACCCAGTCGTCAGGCATGGCCGAGCGGGTGAGGTTGGGGTGACCGTCAAAGACGATGCCCATCAGGTCCCAGGTCTCGCGCTCGTGCCAGTCGTCGCCGGGATAGACCGCCACGATCGAGGGCACGTGCGGGTCCGACTCGGGGCAGGTGACCTCCAGGCGGAGCTGGCGCCCGCCGTGGGTCAGGGAGACCAGCTCGAAGCAGGCGTGGAGCTCTCGTCCGGCGTCGGCGGGGTAGTGGACTCCGGTGACCCCCAGGCACAGCTCGAAACGCAGGTCCTGGTCGTCGCGCAGGGGGCGCACGACGTCGAGCAGGTGCTCACGGGTGATGAAGAGGGTGAGCTGGCCGTGCTCGATGACGACCTTCTCAATGGCCTGGGGCGCAGCGACCCCGGCGGCCTCAAGGTCCTCGATGAGGATGTCGACGACCTCGTCGAACCACCCGCCGTAAGGGCGCGTGGCCGCCGGAGCCAGCGTCACGACGTTCGTGGTGCCGCCGTAGCCGGTGGTGTCCCCGGCGTCAGAGGCGCCGAAGTGGCCGGTGTGGGTGGAGATGACCTCTAGGCGCAGCTCGGGGCGCACAGCCTGGCCGGCCACCTCGGGCACGGCCGGTGCAGCGGCCTCCACCTCGGAGCCCGGGTCGGGGAGGTTGGTGTCAGTCATGCGAGCTGGCCCTTCATCTCGTGGATCGGGGTGGCCTTGAGGGCGGCGGCCTCGACGGCGCGCGCGATCTCCTCACGGTGCTTGAAGACGGGACGGCGCTCGATCTGACGGGTGAGCTCGAGCATGGCGTTGATGAGCATCTCCGGGCGCGGAGGGCAGCCGGGCAGGTAGATGTCCACCGGGACGATGTGGTCGCAGCCCTGCACGATCGCGTAGTTGTTGAAGATGCCGCCCGAGGAGGCGCAGGCGCCCATGGAGATGACCCACTTGGGCTCGGGCATGGCGTCGTAGACGTTGCGCACGATCGGGGCCATCTTGTGCGAGACGCGACCCGAGACGAGCATGACGTCGGCGTGACGCGGTGAGGCGCGGAAGACCTCCCAGCCGAAGCGCGACAGGTCGAAGCGCGGGGCCGCCGTCGCCATCATCTCGATGGCGCAGCAGGCCAGGCCCATGGTCACCGGCCACAGCGAGCGGGCCTGGGCCAGCGCGCTGAGCCTCTCAACGCTGGTGAGCAGGAACCCGGGGCCCTCGACGGACTCCTCGGCCTGCAGCTGCAGGTCCCCCCGCTTGGAGGGGATGGTGAGCATCTTCTCCCGGTAGGCCTTGTACTCAGTCTTGTCCATGCTGCTTTCTGCCTTTGCTCGTACTGGTGGGGTCGCGGACGGGGCTCAGTCCCAGTCCAGCCCGCCGCGACGCCACTCCAGGACGTAGGGCACGGTGATGAGGGCGATGAAGACCAGGGCCGCGCTCAGGCCGAAGAAACCCAGCTGGTGGAAGGCCGTGGCCCAGGGGTGGAGGAAGACGACCTCGACGTCGAAGATGATGAAGGTCATGCCGACCAGGTAGAAGGCGATGGGGAAGCGACCGGACTCCGTGTTGGAGGGGGTGGGGTCGATGCCGCACTCGTAGCTGGCGGTCTTGACCTTGTTCTTCCGGTTCGGGCTCACGATGGCGGACAGGGCGAGACCGCCGACGGCCACGACGAGCGCGACCGCCGCCATGATGAGGAGCGAGACGAAGGGGTTCATGCTTCGGGCACCATCCCTTGGGAGAGCTGGTTGACGACCGCCCAGGACAGAGCGGACCTCGCCTGACTCTACCCACGCCGTCAGCCACTTCGAACCAAGGCCCGATCGCTCCAGCCTTTCCGCGCGATGACGCCAGCCGCTGTCTCCTCCCCAGATCCGTGGCCGCAGGAAGGGCCCTGGCATTTAGGCGCAGTTTCCGTCACGAAATATCTCTCCCGTCTCCTGGGTGACAGCCGATCCGCCTCCCGTGGCACCGCCACCTGGTCCCGGGCTGTCATGATGGGGTCATGAGCAGAGCCACCCTGGCCAAGGACCCCAACGAGGTCGCCGGAATGTTCGACGCCGTCGCGCACCGTTATGACCTGACCAATGACGTCATGAGCCTGTGGCAGGTGCGAATGTGGCGTGCGGTCACGCGCGCCGCCGTCGACGCCAGGCCAGGGACCAGGGTCCTTGACCTGGCGGCCGGTACCGGCACCTCCTCGGCCGAGTACGCGCGCGAGGGCGCCGACGTCGTGGCCTGCGACTTCTCCACCGGCATGGTCGCCGAGGGCAAGCGCCGCCACCCCGAGATCACCTTTGTGGCCGGAGACGCCATGGCGCTGCCCTTCGCTGACGCCGCCTTCGACGTCGTCACCATCTCCTACGGCCTGCGCAACGTCCAGGACACCGCCCTCGCCCTGCGAGAGATGGCGCGCGTAACCCGCCCTGGCGGCCGCCTGGTCGTCGCTGAGTTCTCCACGCCCACCTGGGCGCCCTTCCGAGACCTGTACCGCTTCTACCTGGGCACGGCCCTGCCAGCGGCCGGCCGCCTGCTCTCATCCAACACCGAGGCCTACAGCTACCTTGGGGAGTCGATCCTCGCCTGGCCGGACCAGCAGACCCTGGCCGCACTCATCCAGGACTGCGGCTGGGGCGAGGTGGGCTACAAGAACCTCTCGGGCGGGATCGTCGCCGTCCACCGGGCCACGCGCCCAGCCCAGGCACCGGCCCCGAGGCCCTGAGATGCCGGGGCTCCGGCTCGACGCCGCGCAGGTCCTCAACGGCTCAGCCGCTGTGCCGCGCCTGAGCGTGCGTACCGCACCGCTCGACACCCAGGACACCGCGCGCCTGGGCCTGGCTGCCACCGCGCCGACCCGTCCGGTAGGCCAGGACACAGGCCCCGTGCCGTCCCTCGCCCGCGAGCCTGACGCCCTGCTGCGCCTGGCCACAGGCCGTCAGGACGTGACCTCCTGGGTCCGGCACGGCCGCGGGATGGTGGGCCTGGGGCGCACGCTGGAGCTGCGCGCTCGCGGAGCCGGCCGCATCGAACAGCTGCGGGCCGCCTGGCGTCAGGTGGTCTACGCCTCCTGGTGGTCCGACCCGCTCGTGCGGCCCGGTACCGGGCCGGTGGCCCTGGGCACGCTCACCTTCTCCCCCGCCTCCCGCCAGGACTCGCTCCTCCTGGTCCCCCACCTCCTCATCGGGACGGACGACGACGGAGCCTGGCTGACCACCACGGTCCTCCAGGGTGAGGAGCACCCTCACCCTGCCGCGGTCGTCGAGGAGCTCATCGCCGCGGCGCAGGCTGCCCCGCCTGAGAGCCTGCACGCCCAGGGCAGCCACGCCGTCGTCGAGCCCGGCAGCCACGACCGCCAGGGCTACCTGGACTGCCTGTCACGGGTGCAGGCGCGGATGCGGGCAGGTGAGGTGGACAAGGTCGTCATCGCCCGCGACCTGCTGGTCCGCCCCGCAGCCAGCCTGGGAGCCTCCGCGCTGCTGAGCCGACTGGCCCGCGCCTACCCCTCGTGCTGGACCTTCGCCGTGGACGGCACGGTGGGAGCCAGCCCCGAGCTGCTCGTGCGCCTGTCCGGGCGCCGCCTGACCTCCCGGGTCCTGGCAGGAACAGCGCGCCGCCACGCCACCGAGCCGGGAGCGCGCGAGCGTGAGGCCGCCCGCCTGGCGGCGTGGCTGGAGGGCTCAGAGAAGAACAACCGGGAGCACGCCCTGGCCAGGACCTCGGCCCTGGAGGCGCTGGAGCCCTTGTGCTCGGTGGTCCAGGCACCGCCCCGCCACGTCATCACGCTGCCCAACGTCCTCCACCTGGCCTCGGACGTAACCGGGGTGGTGGCCGGGGACACCGGCGCCCTGTCCCTGGTAGGCGCGCTGCACCCGACGGCGGCCGTCGGAGGCACCCCCACGCCTGCCGCCCTGGCCGTCATCGAGGCGGAGGAGGGCATGGACCGCGGTCGCTACGCCGGCCCGGTGGGCTGGGTGGACTGGCACGGCGAGGGCGAGTGGTGCATCGCGCTGCGCTCAGGCCAGCTCTCCGGCTCCCCGGCCGGCCCCCAGGCACCCGTGCGGGTCTTCGGTGGGGGCGGGATCATGCCCGACTCCGAGCCGCAGGACGAGCTGGCCGAGACCGAGGCGAAGATGCGACCGATGCTCGCCGCCCTGGGCGCTCAGGAGTCCTCGCGCTCAGCCAGCGTGGCCTCGACCTGCTGCTCCTGACCAGCCCGCACGATCGTGAGGGTGACGGTGTCCCCGGCCGAGTACTGACGCACGAACCCGGTCAGCGCCGCCGCCTGGCTCGTGGCCTTGCCGTCGATCGCGGTGATGACGTCGCCCTCCTTCAGCCCTGCCTTGGCCGCCGGAGAGCCGGACTCGACCGAGCCGACCTGTGCGCCTGCGCGCGTGACGTCCCCTACCTGGGCCGCGCCGTCGCCGATCGAGACTCCCAGGTAGGCGTGAGTAGCCTTGCCGGACTCGATGAGCTGGTTGGCGACCTTGGTAGCCAGGTTGCCCGGGATGGCGAAGCCCAGCCCGATCGAGCCCGAGCTCTCAGAGACCTGGGCGATCGAGCTGGTGATACCGATGACCTTGCCCGTCTCGTCAAAGAGCGGGCCACCGGAGTTGCCCGGGTTGATCGCGGCGTCGATCTGGATGGCGTTGGTGTAGGTCTGCGAGGTCGTGGTGGTCTGCGGGCGGAGGAACTGGTCCAGTCCCTCCGGCAGCCCCGAGGGCCCCTCAGGCTGGGCCGAGGAGTCCTCGGACTTCTCCTGGGTGGTGACCACCGGACGGTTGACCGCCGAGACGATGCCGGTGGTCACGGTCGAGGACAGGCCGAGCGGGTTGCCGATGGCCATGACGTCCTCACCGGTGACCACCTGGTCGGAGTCGCCGAACTGCGCGACGGTGAGGTCCGAGGGGGCGCCGGTGAGCTTGATGACGGCCAGGTCCGTGGCCGGGTCCGTCCCGGTCAGCTCGGCGGAGTAGATCCGGCCGTCAGCCAGCGTCACCTGGATCTGCGAGGCGCCCGCCACGACGTGGTTGTTCGTCACCACGTGACCTTCAGAGTCGTAGATGACGCCGGAGCCGACGGAGGTGCCGGAGGAGGTCCTGACCGTGATAGAGACCACCGAGTTGGCCACGGCGTTGGTCACGGCCTCCCAGTCAGGCGCCGTCCCGGTCGAGGAGACGGTCTTCGTCGTCGAGCCGGTCGCCACGGACGTGGGCGCCGAGGCGGTGGGAGAGCCGGAGGAGTCTGTGTAGCGCATGACGGCGGCGGTCCCTCCCGAGGCCAGCAGCGCTGCTGCCAGGGTCGCGGCGATGACACCACCCCACCCCGGGCCACGACGGCGCCCGCGCTGGCTGCCGTCGGGCTGGACGTAGGAGAAGGCGGTCTTGCCGTCGCCACCGTTGCCGCCGGCGCCTCCGCCGTAGGGGGCGGTGGCGTAGATGCTGTCCGCAGCCGTGGTGGCGGCCGTGGCCGCGTCGTCACCGGCCGGCGCCGCCGGGTACCCCCCGGTCGCAGGAGCCGAGGCGCCCACCGTGGACGGGCGGGTGAATGAGTAGCCAGCCGGTGTGGTCGGCACCGAGGTGTAGGGGCTCATCGGCTGGGTGGGGGTCCCTGCCTGGGACTCCGAGGCCGCTGCGGGTGCGCGGAGCGCGGCGGGAAGCGGCGAGGTCGGCGCCGCACCTAGGTCCTGGGTCGGCTGCGAGGCCGCGGTCGACTCCTGCGGCTGGGGGGTCCCAGAGTCAGAGCCTCCTGGCTGAGGCTGGCCAGCACCGGTGAGGTCGTTCGTGCTCATGAATCCTCCTTGGACACGCACCCTTCAACAAACGGCCTCAGCCAACACCTTCGTTCTGGAATGTGTCCGATGCTCTTCTGGAAGTTTTCTGTGAACTAGGCGCTGCAGAGGTAGACCACGCTGAGACCGCGCACGCTCTCGCGCAGGAGGCTGCGCAGCTCCTCCAGCGTGGAGACCTCGTGCACCCGGGCCCCCAGGGCACCAGCCAGCGCCGGGATCCGCGGGGCCTGCGGCGTGGTGAAGAAACGCTCCATCTGGTCCGCAGGCGTGACCGCCGGGTACTCCAGGGTGGAGAAGATCGCTCCTCCGCCAGAGTCGAGGACCACGACCTGAAGGTCAGGCTCCTCCTCGCCGGCCCCACGGCCCAGGCTCATGGCGTCGTGCAGGAAGGTCAGGTCCCCCACCAGCGCCCGCACCGGCTCGCGCCAGGCGTGCCACAGGCCGGTCGCCGTCGCCAGCGTGCCGTCGATCCCCGCCAGTCCCCGGTTGGCCACGGCCCGCGGCGCCGCCGCCGTGGCCGCAGGAGCCCAGCGGTCCAGCAGCCGGACGGACATCGAGGAGCCGACGACCAGACGGGGCACGGTACCCGTCTCGGCCTCGCCCTCCTCACCCGCTCGCGGCAGGCAGGAGTCCCACACGGCCAGCGCGGCCGTCTCAGCGCTCAGCACCTGCCGGCTGCCCGGCGCAGGCAGGCAGGCCACCGCCTCGTGCCACTGCCGCGACCACTGCGGTGGAGCAGGGCGCAGACCGAGCCCACGGGCCAGGTCCTCGGCCCCGGCCAGGCCCAGGGGCTCGGCTCCGGCCCGGGTCGGGCTCACCCAGGCGGCGCTCCCGGCCACGTCGTTCCAGCGCGCTGTGGAGGTGACGACGTCGACCGGCAGGTCCTCACGCGCCAGCAGCGCGCTGACCGGTCGGCTTAGGCTCGGGTGGCCCAGGACGACGACGTGCTGGGCCCGTGCCGCGAGCGCGGCGCCGTCAGGGCTGGCCAGCAGCTCGGCGTAGCGGGTGAGCGCCTGCGGGCCGCCGCGCGCGCCGGAGGTCGGTTCGGCCAGCAAGGGCCAGCCCAGGTACTCGGCCAGCTCGCGGGCGTGCGGTCCCGCGCCGTCAACGCTGTCTCCGGCGACGACCAGGCCCCGCTCGGTGGCCTCGTCGTCGTCCTGCGGCCGGCGTGCAGGCCGGGGCTGGTAGGCACCGGCCCCGCAGGCCTCGCTCAGCGGGTGCTGCGCGCTCCTCCCGCCCCACCGCTGCTCCCCCTCACCCGCTGCCGCAGCAGCCACGGCCGTCTGCAGATAGTGGGCAGCCTCGCCCTCGTCCTCAGCCGGCAGCGCCAGCGGCGGGCGGAAGCGGATATTGACCTGCGCCGGGCCGGGGTCGTTGGTGAGCCACCCGCGCGCGGCCTCGACGGCGCGGCGCACCTGTCCGCCGATGGCCGCTGCCGCCCGTTCCTGGCCCAGGTCCGCGCTCAGGTCCGCGGGAAGGTCGACGAGGGTGCGCACCGCACGGCCGAAGATGCCGGTCTGCTCGGTGGTCTGGCTGGCGCCTGTGCCGACGAGCTCGTGGGGGCGGTCGGCAGAGATGACCAGCATGGGCACCCCGGCCGCGTCCGCCTCAGCCACGGCCGGGTGCAGGTTGGCCACGGCGGTGCCGGAGGTCGTGATGACGGCAGCCGGGCGACGCCAGCCGTCAACCAGGGCGGCGCGGGCCATGCCCAGCGCGACGAAGCCGGCGCTGCGCTCGTCGACGACGACGCGCACGCGCACCAGCCCCGCCTGCTCGGCAGCGGCGAGCACCGGGACGAAGGGAGCGCTGCGCGAGCCTGGAGCCAGGACGACGTCACGCACGCCCAGCCGGACCAGGCTGAGGACCACCTGGAGCGCGGCATGGAGCGAGGCAGGCAAGGGTGCCCGGCTCACGCTCTGGCCCGCGCCTTCCTGGGCCGGGTGCTGAGGCCTCACAGGGCCAGCCCCGCCACGGCCGTGGCCGGGTCCCGGCTCTCCTGGGCCCTGCGGGCGGCCAGGGCTCCCAGCATGTGGATCAGGCGCGCCTGCCAGCGCAAGGCCAGCTCCTCGTCGGCCATGGAGGCCGACAGCATGGTCTGGGAGACGTGGGCCTCCCGCACGGCCATCTCGCCGCGTCGCGGGGTCAGCGCAGGAACGGCCAGGTCGGACTCGAACAGGCTCACGGTGCCCAGCCCACAGGCCCCGGCCAGCTCGGGCAGGGCGGAGGCGAGCCGCAGCCCCGCCGCGATGCCGATCGAGGTGTCCAGGGCGGAGGAGACGACGACAGGCAGCCCCAGCCGCTCGGTCAGAGCCAGGGCACGGCGCACCCCGCCCAGTGGGGCGACCTTGATGATCGCGACGTCGGCGGCCTCCAGCCTGGCTACGGCCAGCGGGTCCTCGGACAGGCGCACGGACTCGTCGGCAGCGATCGGGATGCTGACTGCCCTGCGCAACCGGGCCAGGTCCTCCACGTCGGCACAGGGCTGCTCGGCGTACTGCAGCCCCCCGGCGGCCTTGTCCATCACCGGCAAGGTGGCGCGGGCGGTCTCCAGGTCCCAGGCGGCGTTGACGTCGATGCGCACCTGTCCCTGCGCGCCCAGGGCAGCACGGACCACCGCCAGGCGCTCCAGGTCCTCCGCCACGCCGTCGGTGGTGCCGCTGACCTTGACCTTGGCGGTCGTGGCCGCCGACTGAGCCACGAGCTCGTAGGCCTGCTCAGGCGGCAGAAGCGGGACGGTGACGTTGACCGGGATGCTCGTACGGCGAGGCTCCAGGTCGGCAAGCCCACGGACGGCCTGCTCCAGCCCACTGGCCATCCAGGCAGCGCTGGCTGCGGCGTCATAGCTCCAGAAGGGAGCGACCTCCCCCCACCCGGCCGGCCCGTGCACGGCGAGGCCGTCGCGGCGCACGATGCCTCGGAAGGAGGTACGCATCGGCAGGTCCCACACCACGACCCGGTCGATCCCCTCCAGCAGGCCGGTCGGGTCGGCGCGGCGCAGCAGGTCGAGATCGAGCTCGCCGACCGCACGCGCAGTCGCGTCAGCGCTGGGGAGGATCTGGCTCGTCATACCGGTCAGGATAGCCGTCGGCCCGCTCTGAGGCCGGGCCCGCCCGCCCTAGTCGCCCAGGGTGGCGACCATGACGGCCTTGATGGTGTGCATGCGGTTCTCGGCCTGGTCGAAGACGATCGAGCGCTCGGACTCGAAGACCTCCTCGGTCACCTCGATCCCGTCCATGCCGGTGGCCTGGTAGACCTCCTCACCGACGGTGGTCTCGCGGTTGTGGTAGGCGGGCAGGCAGTGCATGAAGCGGGCCTGGGGGCCGGCCAGCTCCATGAGGGAGGCGTTGACCTGGTAGGGCCGCAGCAGGGCGATGCGCTCGTCCCACACCTCCTTGGGATCACCCATGGAGACCCACACGTCGGTGTGGACGAAGTCGACCCCGGCCACCCCCTGCGCCACCGACTCGGTCACCGTGACCCGGGCGCCGGTGCGGGCGGCCACCTGGCGGGCCTGGGCGACGCACTCCTCGTCCGGCCACAGGGCCCGGGGGGCGACGACACGCACGTCGGCACCGATCATGGCTCCGTTGACCAGCAGAGAGCGCCCCATGTTAAAGCGGGCGTCCCCCACGTAGGCGTAGGAGATCTCGCCGGCGGGCTTGCCCGCGTGCTCGATCATCGTCAGGCTGTCGCACAGCATCTGGGTGGGGTGCCACTGGTCTGTCAGGCCGTTCCACACCGGTACGCCGGAGAGCTCGGCGAGCTGCTCGACGTGCTCCTGCAGCCTGCCTCGGTACTCGATGCCGTCGAACATGCGTCCGAGCACG
>NZ_JARKVC010000019.1 GCF_029851875.1 Actinomyces sp. | reverse complement strand
TGTGGCCGCCCCAGCCAGGGCGGCCACACGTCTACCCGGGCACCTGGTCGTGGGGCGGGTGAACCGGCTCGGACAGCGGAACCCTCCAGGTGAAGCAGGTCCCGCGGCGCCCGCCGTCGGACCTGGCTCGTGGCCCGATGACGAAGGTGCCGCCGTGACGGCGGGCGCGCTCGGCCATGTTGGCGGTTCCTGAGCGGCGCGTGACCGAGGGGTCGACCCCCACGCCGTCGTCACGGCACACGATCTCGACGACGGGAGCGTCGCAGAAGGAGACGGACGCGGAGCCGCCCGTCGCGTCGTCGTCGGACTCCTCCTGCCCCGGCTCGGGCACCAGGCAGCCAGCCGGCAGCACGCCCTCGAGCCTGATGTCGATGGTCACCGAGGAGGCGTGGGCGTGGCGGGCCACGTTGCTCAGCCCCTCACGCACCACGGCCACCATGTCGTCAGCGATGTCAGGCTCCACCGCGGCGTCGACGGCGTCGATCAGCTCGTCCTCGGCCTCGCGAGGTGCCTGGGCGAGCCCACGACCGTCCACGCTCAGTAGCAGGGAAGGAGCGTAGCCCAGCGAGGTGCGAGCCAGGGAGGCCTCCCGGCGCAGCCGCTCAACGAGGCTGACGTCCTCGTCCCGGTCACGCAGCGAGCGGACGATGGAGCGGATCTGGCGGACTGAGTCGTCGATGGCCGCCAGCGAGGACTCCAGCACCTGGCACACGGCGTCGACGTCCACCCGGCTGGCTCCTGCCTGCTCTGAGGCTGCCTTGAGACGGTCCCTGGCTGCCGTGATCTGCATCCCGGTGGCGAAGAGCTGCTGGATCGCCAGGTCGTGCAGGTCCCGGCCGATCCGGTTGCGCTCGCCCAGCAGGAGCGCCATCTCCTCCGCGTGCTGGGCGTCAGCCAGCTCGAAGGCCATGGTCGCCTGCCCCGAGACGAGCTCAGCGATCTCCAGGTCCTGGGCGGTGAAGAGCGGGGCCCCCTCCTCGCGCAGGAGCAGCATGACCCCCACACCCTTGCCGCGGTAGATCATCGGGGCGTAGAGGGCCGGACCGAAGCGGGCCAGGGCCTCGACCTGGAGCTGGGAGTCCTCCCACAGCTCGTGCAGCGAGGGGATGATGAGCCCGGTCTGGTTGGACAGGGTCTGTAGGGCGCGTCCCTCGGGCGGGAAGTAGGTGCCGATGAGGTCAGCACCGTGGGCGCCGTCAGCGATCTCGCACACCCAGGTCTCGCCGACGCTGGGCAGGACCAGGGCAGCAGTGTCCGCGTGGGCGACCTCACGCACCCGCCCGGCAATGAGGGTCAGGGCGTCGTCCTGCTCGGCGCCGGACAGGAGCATCGTCGTCAGCTCCTGGGAGACCGCCATCCACTGCTCGCGGCTGCGGGCGACCCGGTACAGGCGTGAGTTCTCCACGGCGACGGCTGCGGCCTCAGCGAGCATGGCTACCGTCGTGACGTCGGTGGGGCCGAAGCCGCCTGGCTTGTCACACAGGTAGAGCCGCCCGTAGACCCGGTCATGGACCTTGAGAGGGGCGGAGAGCACGGAGCCCGGGTCCTCGCCCTCGATCGCGCCGGTGAAGGCAGACGAGCCCATGAGCTCGTTGACGACGACGACCTCCTGCTCCGAGGTGGCCGTGCCCAGCAGCGCCTGGAGGTGCTCGGGCGAGGTGGTGGCGGATCCGGCGGTGACCGGGTCGCTGGGTTGCCCGGTGGTGCGGAAACGGTCCTCGACGGCGATCGTTCCCCAGGTCGCGCCGGTCAGTGAGCAGGCGGAGTCCACCAGGCGGCTCAGGGCGTCAGGCACGCGCAAGGAGCTGGTCAGTCGTAGGGCCGCGCGCAGCAGCTCGACCGTGGTCTCCTCCAGCGGGTGGGCGACCCGGTGGCTCCTGGTGGACCCCAGCGCGTCCAGGTGCACGGTGTAGGTCGGCGCGCCCAGGGTCGAGGAGTCCTCCGGGCTGGGCACGGAGGGCAGGGACATGAGCAGGTCGGGGGAGGGCATCCCCGGCACCATGACACCGGATCCGTGCTGCGGTGCGTGCTGCTCAGACACCTCCCGCTCCTTCCTGCTCCAGCGACCAACGGTAGCCCTCGTCGTGCTCGCTCAGCCAGGCGTGGGTGCCACGGGCCCGCACGCGCGCCGCTCCGCAGGCCTCGGTCCCCAGGACCAGGACCTCCTGGGCGCAGTCCAGAGCGCTCAGGCGGTGGGTGACGAGCAGGACCCCGCGGGAGGAGTCCGCTGTGAGCAGGTCCTCCACCAGCTCGTCAGCGGTCGCGGTGTCCAGGTGCTCGCCCGGCTCGTCCAGGAGCATGAGGGGAGCCGGTGCTGCCAGCGCTCGCGCCAGCAGCAGACGACGGCGCTCCCCGCCTGACAGCGCGGTGGCGTCGGTGCCGACGACGGTGTCCAGGCCCTGGGGCAGCGTGGACAGCCACGCGCCCAGGCCAGCGCGCTGGAGCAGCGCGGCGGCCTCCTGGGGCGTGAGGGTGCCGCGGGCCACGCGCAGGTTCTCCAGGACGGAGGTGTCAAAGACATGAGCGTCCTCCTGGGTGAGGGTGACTCTCTGCGCCACCTGGTCGCGGGGCACGGACCAGGGCACGACGCCGTCCAGGGTCAGCTCGCCCGCGCGCGGAGGAAGCAACCCGGCCAGGGTGAGCAGCAGGGTCGTCTTGCCGATGCCAGAGGGCCCCACCACCGCCAGGCGGTCACCCGGACCCAGGTCGAGGTCGATACCCTCGGCCACGACTGGACCACCGGGCCACCCCACGGCCAGGCCGCGGGCACGCAGCCGGGTCCTCCCCTCGCGAGGCGCTGGCAGCCGGGGCCGGGCGGCCTGGGAGGGGCCGGGCGTCGGCAGCGCTGTGGCCTCGGCGCGGTCGATCAGCTCGATGATGCGCACGGCGGCGCCGGCGGAGGTGACCAGCTGGACCGAGGCCGGTCCGAGGTTGGCGGTCGCCTCGAAGGCGGACAGCGGGACCAGGACGATGACGGCGAGCCAGACCGGCCCCAGGGTCCCGGCCGCGACGGCAGGCAGGCCCACCAGGACGGCCCCGAGCACAGCCAGCCCCATGGCCAGGGTGTCAACGGCCGCCGCCACCGCGGCAGGCCTGGCGGCCTTGTCCCGGGTCGCGGCCAGGTGCTGCTCGACCCGGTCCAGGTCAGCCAGCAGGCGGGGCATCCGCCCGGCCACGCTCAGCTCGCTGCCGCCGTTGATCGCGGTCAGCGCTATCGCGGACAGGTCCGTGGCCTGCTCCTGCCGGGCGAGCTCGGCAGCGCGGGCCGAGCGGATCGTGGCCATCGGACCCAGCACGCCAGCCAGGACGAGGCAAGCAGCCAGGACGAGCCCGGCCGGCCAGCAGACCAGGCCGATCGCCACGCTCGTGACCAGGCCGACCGTGGCCGCCACCCCGGCGGGCAGGAATCCCCGGACCACGAGGTCCCCGACGGCGTCGACGTCGGTGCCCACACGGGAGAGCACGTCTCCACGGCGCAGGCTCGCCACCGTGTCAGTGCGCGAGGAGGCCAGGATCTCGTACAGGTGGGTCCGCAGGGCGTTCATCCCGCGCAGCGCGGTGTCGTGGGAGACCAGGCGCTCGCAGTAGCGCAGCACCGAGCGGGAGACACCGAACAGGCGTACCAGGACGGGGGCCACTCCCAGGGCCACGACGTCGGGCATCTGGGAGGCACGGGCGATGAGCCAGGCGGCGACACCGGACAGGGCGACGGCCGAGGTCAGGCCGAGTGCGCCGGTGAGCACGGACAGGGCGACGCGGCCGCCGTCGAGCTCCAGCAGGGACAGGGCTCGCCGCAGCGCACGGCGCTCGTCACGGTGAAGGAACAGGCTCATCGGGTGACCTCCTCAGCGTCGGTGAGGGCGGTGGTACCGGGGCGTGAGCCAGCGCGCCCACCGTCCTCGGCTGTCAGCCCAGCCTCGGCCGTGGGAGCGCAGGAGACGGTGATGACGTCGTCGGCCAGGGCCAGGACGCTGGGTCGGTGGGCGATGACGACGACGGTGCGTCCTGAGGCACGCAGCGCCGTCAGGGCGTCCAGGACGTGCGCCTCGCTGGCGGCGTCCAGGTGCGCGGTGGGCTCGTCCATGACCACCAGGGGAGCGGTGGACACGAGGGAGCGGGTCAGTGCCAGGCGCTGGCGCTGACCGATGGACAAGCCGGCTCCCGCGTGGCCGACGGGGGTGTGCCAGCCCTGGGGCAGGGAGTCGATGACCTCGTCGAGTCCGGTGACCCGGGCGGCTTCCAGTACCTGGCTGGGCACGGGGACGCTGTCGGCGCCGCTGTGGGCCGGGGCGCAGGCGTCGGTGGTGGGCATGAGGTTGGAGAGGACGGTGCCAGGCAGGAGGACGGGACGCTGAGGAACCCAGGAGACCTGCCGCCACCAGCTCGTGGGATCGGTCTGGGCCAGGTCCTGGGTGGCGCCGTCGGCGCTGATGACGCGCACACGGCCCTTCTGCGGCTCCAGGAGCCGGAGCAGGACCTGGGAGGTCGTGGTCTTTCCGGCGCCGGAGGGCCCGGACAGTGCCGTGAGGCGACCGGGACGGATCGTGGCGCTCAGGTCGTGGGGAGCCCAGGCGCCGCGAGCGGCGACGCTCAGGTGCTCCAGCTCGATGCTGGCCTCCTCAAGCCGGGGAGCGGGCAGCGTGCCGGAGCCGGGGGCGGGGGTCTCCAGGACCTCGAAGACCGCCTGCGCCGCGGCCACGCCGTTGGCCGAGGCGTGGAACTGGAAGCCGACCTGGCGCAGGGGCTGGTAGACCTCAGGCGCGATCATGATGACGAGCAGCCCGGTGGCCAGGTCCATGTGACCGAACAGCAGCCGGAAGCCGACTTCGACGGCGATGATGGCCACCGACAGCGTGGTGAGGAACTCCAGGACGGCGCCGGAGAGGAAGGCCACGCGCAGCGTCGCCATCGTGGTGCGGTTGTACGCCCGTCCCAGCTCGCGCACCCGCCGCCCCGGCCCGATCTCGCGTCCCAGGGCCTTGAGCGTAGGAAGGCCGGCGATGAGGTCGAGAACCTGGGCGCCCAGACGCTCCATCGCCTCCAGCCGGGCGGCGGAGTGCTGCTGGGTCATCTTGCCGATGAGGATCATGAAGACCGGGATGAGCGGGATGGTCAGGACCACCGCGATCGTGGAGGGAACGTCCTGGAGCAGCATGACCAGGCCGGTCAGCGGCGTGACGGTGGCAGCCATGAGCAGCTGGGGCAGGTAGCGGGTGAAGTAGGGCTCCAGGTCGTCCATGCCGCGGGTGAGCAGCGTCGTCGTCTGCGCGCCGTGGGAGGACTGCCAGCGTGGTCCCAGTGCGGCAGCACGCTCGATGACCAGCCGGCGCAGCTCGATGACGGTGTCGGTAGCCGCCCGGTGCGCACGGGCCTCCTGGACAAGGAGCACGAGGGCGCGCAGGAGGACGACGACGGCGAGCGCTCCGACCAGGGGCAGGACCTGGGACGTCGTCGCCTCGCCGGTGATGACAGGAGAGATGACCCGGGAGATGAGGAAGGCCTGAGCGACGACGAGGACGGCGGTGGCCAGCCCGGTGACGGCGGTGAGCACGATGTAGCGCCGTGCCGAGCGTGCGTAGCGCATGAGTCGGGGGTCCAGTGGCTTCACCGTCCCAGGATAGTGGGGTAGGACCCTGGTCCTTGTCCACGTGGGGTGGCTGTCATCTCCTCGCTTCAGGCCCTGAACAGTCGCCTCCCACGCTCCCCGCAATGGAATCGACTGTTCAGGGCCTGAAGCGAGGGTAAAAGGAACCCGCCCGCCACCCAGCCGAGCTGGATGACGGGCGGGTCCGCCTTGTTGCGGCTCCAGGGCAGGGCCCGGGAGGCTGCGAGGTCCGTCAGTAGCCGACGGCGGCCTCCGGCTGGGCGGAGTCACGCACCTTGGTCGGGTGCAGACCTCCCTCGTTGGGGTCGATCTTCTCGGCGTTGACGCGCTGGGAGAAGACCTTGTAGCCCCAGATCGTGTAGAAGAGCACGACCGGCACGAAGATGACCGCGGCGACCGTCATGATCGCCAGGGTGACGTCGTCAGAGGCGGCCTGGGCGATCGTGAGGGAGTAGGCGTCGTCGATCGACGAGCGCATGACGTTGGGCGCCATGGCCGAGAAGATGAAGACGACAGCGAAGGCGATCCCACCGAAGTGAAGGGAGAAGGCCCAGCCCTGACGCCCGGCCCAGGTCATGAGCAGCGAGGCGATGAGGAAGACCGCGGCCACGAGCAGCGGGATCCAGGCAAGGGCGTTGAGCGAGTAGGCCAGCTGAGCCCACAGGGCCCACACGGCGGTCAGTGCCGTGGAGACGATCGCGGACTTACGGGCGAAGGCCTCGGCGCGAGCCGACAGGTCACCAGCGGTCTTGAGAGCGGTGTAGAGCGCACCGTGGGTCAGGAACAGCGAGCAGGTGACCAGGCCACCCAGGATGGTGAAGGGGGTCAGCAGGCTGAAGAAGCCGCCGGTCAGCTCGTGGGAGGCACCAGCCAGGAGGGTCTCGGAGGGGACGTCCGCGGCCGGGACGACGTTGCCGGTGGCAACCTCGACGACCTCGATCTTCATGCCCTGGACCAGGTTGGCGAAGGCGGCACCCCACAGGATGGAGGGCAGCCAGGTGGAGACGGTGTGCGCCCAGTCCCAGCTGTCGCGCCACTTCTGGGAGTTGATCTTGCTGCGCCACTCGATGGCGCAGATGCGGACGATCAGGCACAGCAGGATGAGGAAGAGGACCAGGTAGGCGCCGGAGAAGAGGGTGCCGTACCACTCCGGGAAGGCGGCGAAGGTGGCGCCGCCAGCGGTGAGCAGCCAGACCTCGTTGCCGTCCCAGTGCGGGCCGATGGTCCTCATCATGGCTCGGCGCTCCTGCTCGTTGCGGCCGAGGACCTTGAGCAGCATGCCGACACCGAAGTCGAAGCCCTCAAGGGTGAGGTAGCCGATCCACAGGACGGCGATGAGGATGAACCAGAGGATGGAAAGCAGCGTCATGGTGTGTTCTCTCTTCTCTCGGCTCAGTACTCGAAGGACAGAGCAGGAGCGGCCTGGCCGGCCTCCTGCGAGGCCGCCGGGCTCTGCTCCGTCTGCGTGCGCACACCCTCGCGGATGTAACGGCGCAGGAGCATGAACCAGACGACGCCGAGGGCGGCGTACAGGAGGGTGAAGATGACCATCGAGGTCAGGACAGTGCCTGAGGAGACGACGGTCGACACGCCGTTCTGGGTCAGCATGTAGACCTGAGCGACGGGGTCACCGGCCTCGAAGGAGGCGAGGTTGGGGGCGACGACCCAGGGCTGACGGCCGATCTCAGCAAAGATCCAGCCGAAGGTGGAGGCCAGGAAGGGCAGGCCCATCGACCACAGGGCCAGCTTGCCGTAGCCCGAGGAGGTGATGAGCCGGTCCTTGCGGATGAGCCACAGGGACACCAGCCCGATGAGGACGCTCAGGCCGCCCAGCACGATCATCGCGCGGAAGGTCCAGAAGGTCGTCATCTCGTCGGGGGTGTAGTCGATCGTGTTGCCGGCCACGTCCGTGGCTCCGTAATTGCTGGCGTACAGCTCCTGGGCCTCCTTCAGGCCCATGACCTCGGCGTTGGGGTCGTTGGTAGCCATGAAGGAGTAGACCTTCGGGATGGTGACGATGTGGCTGGCGCTGCCGTCCTCGCAGGAGCCGAAGGCCGCGACGGTGAAGCCGGCGCCCTGCGCGGTCTCGCACAGCATCTCGGCGGCCGCCATCTTGGCAGGCTGCTCCTTGACGACCAGCTGGCCCTGGAAGTGGCCGGAGAACATGCACAGCACGCCG
Source organism: Actinomyces sp. (assembly GCF_029851875.1). GTDB lineage: Bacteria > Actinomycetota > Actinomycetes > Actinomycetales > Actinomycetaceae > Actinomyces. The sequence goes on along the minus strand of NZ_JARKVC010000019.1, from coordinate 13,866 downwards.
GCGATGACCATGGTGATCGCGCCGAAGCGGGTCATGCGGCGCCACTGCTGACGCGCCTCGAAGTCCTGCTTGGCCTTGGCGGCCTTGGTCATCCACCACACGGACACGCCCAGGATGATGGCGCCAGCCACCAGGAAGGAGGTGGTGATGGTGTGGAAGAAGGTGGTCCACAGCAGGGGGTTGCCCAGGACGGCGAAGAAGCCGCCCACGCCGTCCAGGACGGCCCGGCCGGTGTCAGGGTCGATCTTGGCGCCCACCGGGTGCTGCATCCAGGAGTTGGCCCCCAGGATGAACAGGGCGGAGATGTTGACGCCGATCGCCATCATCCAGATGCACAGGTTGTGCAGCCTGGGGGACAGGCGGTCCCAGCCGAAGATCCACAGGCCCATGAAGGTGGACTCAAGGAAGAAGGCGAGGAGGGCCTCGAAGGCCAGCGGCGCACCGAAGATGTTGCCGACGAAGCGGGAGTACTCAGACCAGTTCATACCGAACTGGAACTCCTGGACGATGCCGGTGGCGACGCCCAGGGCGAAGTTGATCAGGAGGATCTTCCCGAAGAACTTCGTCGCCACGAGCCACTGCTTGTTGCCGGTGCGGTTGTAGAGGGTCTCCATCAACGCCACGAGCGGTGCCAGACCAATGGTCAGGGGGACGAGGATGAAGTGGTAGACGGTCGTGATGCCGAACTGCCAACGAGCAAGATCGAGGGAGTCCAGCGCCAAGGGTGTGAGAACCACCAGCGCCACCTTTCGTAGGGAGTGATGACTTCAATAGGGCGGCCGGGACCGAGGTCACGGTGACACAGGTCAAGTGTAGCGGTCGGTGTGACGCAGTGTCGTCAAAGCGGCATCGTTGGTACGCCAGTGTTGTGACGCTTGCCTGACTTCTGTCAGGTAGGAGCGCACTTTTCGGCCCCTGGGACTTTGGGCGCGATGGTGGTCGGGACTTTAGTCCCGGGTTGAGGGGTCCTTGGTGGGCCGGGCGATTCCGCTGGAGGCGATGGGGCTAGAGCGGTCGTGAGGTGGGTGGGAGGCGAGGAGTGTGGGATACTCGCCGTGGCCCCGGGTGTCACGTACCGGCTCCCGGTGTCCGAACCTCGTGGTCCACCCCGTCCGGGAGCCTTGCGCCGCCTTGAGCGCTGCTGCGGTCCCGGCGCGTGAGGGTGACGACGGCGGCCGGCGTCGCAAGGCGTATACGCAGACTTTCTGCTCCGCCTCGGAGCATGACCGTGCCGCGGTCTCGTAGGTACGGCGAGAACCGCGGTGCCCGGAGAGTGCATCGCACCATGACCACAACCTCAGACCACGGCCCGGTCGAGCTGTCTGCCGAGCAGGAGCCTCAGGGGGCCCAGGAGCCGGTCGCGCAGGAACCTGCCGCCGAGGAGCCCGCCAAGGCTCCCGCCGCGCGCACCCGCCGCACGACGACGCGCTCGCGCAAGACCGCCACCCGGTCCAAGACCACGACCACCCGCAGGACCGCGGCCTCGGCCAAGGCCAAGGCTGTGGCCCAGACCGTTGACGCCGACCTTCCCGAGCAGGTGGAGCCGGCTCAGCCCGATGCGCGGACGACGGCGCAGGCCGCCGCTGCCACCGAGCCAGCGGCCGGCGCCACCGCGCGCCGTCCGCGTCGTTCGCGCAAGGCGACTGCCACCCAGTCCGCACCTGCCCCGGCCCCGCGCCCTGAGGATGAGGCCGTTGCGGCTGCTCCGGCCTCGCAGGCCCCTGCGGCCTCCTCGTCTCAGGACGAGGAGGAGGTCGTCTCCCGCTCCCGGAGCACGACGCGCCGTCGCCGCCGGGTCACGGCTGTCCAGGCAGCCTCGGACGCTGCTCCGGTGGTCGAGACCATCGTGGCGCCTGAGGGCGTCGAGGAGGCTGTCGACGAGGAGACGGCCGCCGAGGAGGTGGCTGCGCCGACGACGCAGCCGGACTCGGCGCGCTCCGCCGCCTCGGCCCCCTCCACAGCCTCGGCCGACCAGGCTGAGCGGGACGAGGGGGACGAGGACGACGCCGAGCCCACCGAGGAGGACGAGGATCCTGCGCAGGAGCAGGATGAGGACCCCGAGCCCTTCCTCCCGGCAGCCTCGCTCCTCTTCCAGGCCCCGGACCCCGCGCGTGCCCGCCGTCGTCGCAAGGCCACGGCCGCCCAGGCGGCCCCGGCGGCCGCTCCTGAGCCGCAGGAGGACGACGAGGACCGGCAGGCCCCTGCTGACGTCTCCCCGTCTCAGCCGCAGGCCGAGGAGAGCCGGCCGGCCAGGCGTGGGCGCCGTCGTCGCAAGGCCACGGCTGCCCAGGCGGCCCCCGAGCACGCCCCGGAGCCCGAGGAGGTCGCCGCGCCTGCCTCGTCTGACGACGCCTCCCAGGAGGGCCAGGACCAGGAGGACCAGGAGGACTCCACGAGCGGGCGCCGCAAGCGCCGCCGTGGCGGGCGCGGACGTCGTTCCCGCTCTCGCGCCGAGGTCTCCTCCGAGGCTGAGGAGAGCCAGGAGCCTGAGGAGGCTGCCGCTCGCGAGGAGCACGAGGACTCCGAGCCTCAGGCGGAGCAGGCCGGTGAGTCCTCTGAGACCGCGGGCGAGGAGAGCCCGGCCGGCTCCCGTCGGCGTCGGCGTCGTCGCTCTCGCTCCCGTTCAGACTCTGGTCGTGACGTGCGTGACGAGGTGACGGCTCTCAAGGGGTCGACCCGTCTGGAGGCCAAGCGCCAGCGCCGCCGTGAGGGCAGGGCCGCCGGCCGGCGTCGTCCGATCGTGACCGAGGCGGAGTTCCTCGCGCGCCGGGAGTCGGTGGACCGCCAGATGATCGTGCGCGAGCAGGACGGCCTCAACCAGATCGCCGTCCTGGAGGACGGGATGCTCGTTGAGCACTACGTCGCCCGCCACACCCAGACCTCGATGGTCGGCAACGTCTACGTCGGCCGGGTCCAGAACGTCCTGCCGTCCATGGAGGCCGCCTTCGTGGACCTGGGCAAGGGGCGCAACGCCGTCCTGTACGCCGGTGAGGTCAACTGGGACGCCGCTGGCATGGAGGGCAAGCCCCGTCGGATCGAGGACGCCCTCAAGAGCGGGGACACGGTCCTGGTCCAGGTCACCAAGGACCCGATCGGCCACAAGGGAGCACGCCTGACCAGCCAGATCACCCTGGCCGGGCGCTACCTCGTCCTCGTGCCCGGCGGCACCATGACCGGTATCTCGCGCAAGCTCCCGGACACTGAGCGTCACCGCCTCAAGGGGATCCTCAAGCGCATCGTCCCCGACGACGCCGGCGTCATCGTGCGCACCGCCGCCGAGGGGGCCAGCGAGGAGCAGCTGCGGGCCGACGTCGAGCGCCTGGCCACCCAGTGGGCGGCGATCGACAAGAGGTCCAAGCAGGTCCTCTCCGGCTCCGGCCGCGCCCCCGTCCTGCTCAAGGGCGAGCCCGAGCTCGCCGTGCGCGTGGTGCGTGACGTCTTCAACGAGGACTTCCGCAGGCTCATCGTCCAGGGGCCCGACGCCTGGAAGACCATCTCCGAGTACGTCACTGAGCTCAGCCCGGACCTGGCCGACCGCCTGGAGCACTGGGTGAGCCCGGAGGACGTCTTCAGCGCCCACCGCATCGACGAGCAGCTGGCCAAGGGCTTCGACCGCAAGGTCTGGCTGCCCAGCGGTGGCACGCTCATCATCGACCGCACCGAGGCCATGACCGTCATCGACGTCAACACCGGGCGCTTCACCGGTGCCGGCGGCACGCTGGAGGAGACCGTCACCCGCAACAACATCGAGGCGGCGGAGGAGATCGTCCGGCAGCTGCGTCTGCGAGACATCGGCGGCATGGTCGTCATCGACTTCGTCGACATGGTGCTGGAGTCCAACCGTGACCTCGTGCTGCGTCGCCTGGTGGAGTGCCTGGGGCGCGACCGCACCCGGCACCAGGTCACCGAGGTCACGAGCCTGGGCCTGGTGCAGATGACCCGTAAGCGTGTGGGGCAGGGCCTGGTCGAGGCCTTCTCCACCCCGTGTGAGTGCTGTGGCGGGCGCGGCTTCATCGTCCACGACAGCCCCGTGGAGAACCAGCAGGCGGACATGTCTGCCTCAGCCTCGCGCAGCACGTCCAAGGGCCGCCGTGCCAAGGGTGAGGGCGAGTCGGGCAGGTCGCGCGGCCGGGGACGCAAGGGCCCGGACGCCGACGACGTCGCGGACGACGCCACGCGTGCTGCGGTGCGCGGGGCGCTGGCCCAGATCGCGGCTGCGGCTGAGCACGCTCACAAGGACGCGGCTGAGCAGGCCGAGGCTCCCGGTTCCCAGGACTCCGCGCCCCAGGGGGACAGTCGCTCCGAGGACTGAGCCGGCTGCCCGGACGGTGACCGTCCTGGCGGGACCGTGCGGAAGAACACAGCCGTCACGGGCCTGCTCAGGTTGGCCAGCCAAGGCGGATCGCATAAAGTAGTCCGCCGGTGCGTCTCGCACCTTGCCCGGGAGGCACGCCCCGCCAGGCGCTACGCGCTGACAGGGTGTGCCCGAAGATTTCGACAGAGATGAGCATTCAAGTGGTCTACGCGATCGTCAAGGCCGGCGGCCGTCAGGAGAAGGTCTCCGTCGGCGACGTCGTGGTTGTCGACAAGCTTGCCGGTGAGATCGGCGACGAGGTCACCCTCGCCCCCGTCATGCTTGTGGACGGCGACGCGGTGACCACCGCTGCTGCCGACCTGGCCAAGTCCTCCGTCAAGGCCGAGATCATCGGCGACGAGAAGGGCCCCAAGATCAACATCCTCAAGTTCAAGAACAAGACGGGCTTCCGCAAGCGCCAGGGCCACCGCGCCCAGCTGACGGCCGTCAAGGTCACCGCGATCAAGTGACCGCCCGCGCGGCATCCTGAACGCATCAGCTCGACAGAAAGAAGCCTGACATGGCACACAAGAAGGGTCTTGGTTCCTCCCGCAACGGCCGTGACTCCAACGCTCAGCGTCTGGGCGTCAAGCGCTTCGGCGGCCAGTTCGTCGGCGCCGGCGAGATCATCGTTCGCCAGCGCGGCACCCACTTCCACCCCGGTCGCAACGTCGGCCGCGGCAACGACGACACCCTGTTCGCCACTGCCGCCGGCAACGTTGAGTTCGGCACCTACCGCGGCCGCAAGGTCGTCAACGTCGTGGCTGCCGAGGCCTGAGCCTCCAGCACACCACGCTTTCGCGAGGGCGAACGGCTTCGGCCGTCCGCCCTCGCAGCGTCTAACCTGACCTTGACCACAGCCTCGCGCGACTGACGCTGCCAGCCGCGCCCCGCCGTCGCCCCCAGGAGGAGACATGCCCAGCTTCATCGACCGAGTGGTCCTCCACGTGGCTGGAGGCGACGGCGGCAACGGCTGCACCTCGGTCCACCGTGAGAAGTTCAAGTCGTTGGCCGGCCCCGACGGCGGTGACGGCGGTCACGGAGGTGACGTCGTCCTCGTGGCTGACCCGGACGTCACCACGCTGCTGAGCTACCACCGCTCGCCCCACCGCAGCGCGAAGGGCGGTACCCCGGGCATGGGGAGCTGGCGCCGAGGGGTCGACGGCGAGGACCTGGTCCTGCCGGTGCCCACCGGCACCGTGGTCAAGACACCCGAGGGTGAGGTCCTGGCGGACCTCGTTGAGGCAGGCAACCGGGTCGTGGTGGCAGCCGGTGGGACCGGTGGCCGCGGCAACTTCTCCCTGGCCTCCTCCAAGCGGCGCGCGCCCGGCTTCCACCTGCTGGGCGAGCCGGGGGACCGCCTGGACGTGGTCCTGGAGCTGAAGACCATCGCGGACGTGGCCCTGGTGGGCTACCCCAGTGCCGGCAAGTCCTCCCTCATCGCCGCCATGAGCGCCGCCCGCCCCAAGATCGCTGACTACCCCTTCACCACCCTCGTCCCGAACCTGGGCGTGGTGGAGGCTGGTGCCACCCGGTACACGATCGCTGACGTGCCCGGACTCATCCCCGGCGCCTCGCAGGGCAAGGGCCTGGGGCTGGACTTCCTGCGGCACATCGAGCGCTGCGCGGTGATCGTCCACGTCCTGGACTGCGCCACGCTGGAGCCGGGACGGGACCCGCTCAGCGACCTGGAGACCATCGAGGCGGAGCTGGCCGCCTACGCGGCCGGCCTGGGCCGTGCGGAGTCTGACCCGTCCCTGACCGGGCGGGTCCCGCTCATGGAGCGGCCGCGCGTGGTCGTCCTGAACAAGGTGGACGTTCCGGAGGCCGAGGAGCTGGCCGACTTCGTGCGCGAGGACATCCAGGCGCGGGGCCTGCAGGTCCTCACCGTCTCCGCCGTCGCCCACACGGGGCTGCGGGAGCTGTCCTTCGCGCTGGCCGGGCTGGTTGAGGAGGCCCGCGCCGCCCAGCCTGAGATCGAGGCCCCACAGCGTCCGGTCATCCGTCCTGCTGCTGTGGGACGGCGTGGTCGTGAGGCTGTGGCCCGCGTCGCGCTCATCCAGCACCCCAGCGAGGGGCAGGTGTACCAGGTGCGAGGAGACAAGCCGGAGCGCTGGGTGCGTCAGACCGACTTCACCAACAACGAGGCAGTGGGCTACCTCGCCGACCGGCTGGCCACCGCCGGTGTGGAGGAGGAGCTGGTGCGCGCTGGTGCCCACGCCGGTGACTCCGTGCTCATCGGCGAGGTCGAGGGCGGTGTCCTGTTCACCTGGGAGCCCACCGTGACTGCCGGGGCCGAGCTGCTGGGGGCGCGTGGGACGGACGTGCGCGTGGAGGACTACCACCGTCGTACCAACGTCGAGCGTCGCGAGCAGTACCACGCCTCCATGGACGCCAAGGAGGAGGCACGGCGCCAGCTGCGCCAGGAGGCTGCCGAGGGCCTGTGGACGGATCCCTCCTGGGACGAGGAGCGCCAGTGAGCACGCAGGGCACCGGGCACGCCGCGAGGACCCGCCCCACCGCGCTGCCAGCCGGTGGGCGGCTGGTGCTCAAGGTGGGATCCTCTTCCCTCACCCGTGAGGACGGTGGGCTCGACCTCAACCGGATCGACATCCTCACCCGGCTCATCGCCAGCCTGCGCGGGCGCGGGCACGACGTCGTCCTGGTCTCCTCCGGTGCGGTGGCGGCTGGGCTGCCGGCGCTGGGGATGGACGAGCGCCCCAGCGAGCTGCGCCTGCTCCAGGCGGCGGCCAGCGTGGGCCAGGGCCGGCTCGTCTCCCGCTGGCAGACAGCGATGAGCGCCTACGGCCAGGTCACGGCCCAGGTGCTGCTGACGGCCCAGGACGTGGCGGTACGACGTCACTACCGCACCGTGCGCGCCACCTTTGACGCCCTGCTGTCCATGGGGGCGGTGCCGGTGGTCAACGAGAACGACGCTGTGGCCAACGCGGAGTTCAGCCTGGGGGACAACGACCACCTGGCCGCGCTCGTGGCCCACCTGGTCAGTGCCGACGTCCTGGTGCTGCTGACCGACGTCGACGGGATGTGGACGGCCAGGCCCGGGACGCCGGGAGCCACGCCGATCCGCTACGTCCCCGGCGTCGCGCACCTGGAAGGCGTCGACGTCGACACGCGCGGTTCCGCCCTGGGCACGGGAGGCATGCGCACCAAGCTGCAGGCGGCCACCATCGCCTGCGCCTCGGGCACGGACACCGTCATTGCCAGCGCTGACGACGCCGCGAGGCTGCTGGGGCCCGACGGCGTCCCGGCGGACCTGGGGACCTGGTTCTCGGCCACCGGGCCGCACCGTCCCAGCCGCCGGCTGTGGATGGCGCACGCCTCGGTGCCCGAGGGGCGGGTGCTCGTTGACGCCGGTGCCGCCCGGGCGCTGACGGTCGGCAAGAAGTCTCTGCTGCTGCCCGGGGTCACCGGGGTGGCCGGGGACTTCGAGTCAGGTGCGGTCGTGGAGGTCGTGGGGCCCGACGGCGTGCTGGCGCGAGGCATCTGCCGTTACGCCTCCGCGGAGCTGGAGGAGGTCCTGCAGGCGCGTCGCAGCGGGGGAGAGGCCCCCGACCACGTGGCTCCTGTGGTCCACCGCGATGACCTCGCCGAGCTGCCTCACGGGCTCGGGGCCTGAGGCCTGGCCTCGCGCGCTCTGGCTGCCTCCCCTGCGCCGGGCAGGGGCGCCACCCGGTGTTTCGGCTGTGTGGCGCATGTCTTCTAGGGTGGGCCCATGACTGCGGACGCCACCCTCGATCCCTCCCAGGCCACTGACCTCGTCGCCGCGCTCGCTCGCTCGGCGCGCACGGCCCAGCGCGAGGTCGCCAGAGCGACCCGTGAGGTCAAGGACGCTGCCCTGGCCACGATGGCCCTGACCCTGCTTGAGCACGAGCCTGCGATCCTGGCGGCCAACGCCGTCGACCTGGAGCGTGCACGCCTCGAGGGGATGAAGGAGGGGCTGGTCGACCGCCTTGCCCTGACCACGGAGCGTCTTGGGGGGATCGCCTCCGGCCTCCATGAGGTGGCGAGCCTGCCGGACCCGGTTGGTCAGGTGGTCGACGGCCAGACCCTGCCCAACGGGCTGAGGGTGCGTCGCCAGCGCGTGCCGCTGGGCGTCGTCGGCGTCATCTACGAGGCCCGTCCCAACGTCACCGTGGACGTGGCGGCCCTGGCGCTGAAGTCCGGCAACGCGGTCCTGCTGCGCGGCGGGCACGCTGCCGAGCAGACCAACGCGGCGATCGTGGAGGCCTTGCGCGGTGCGCTCGCGGCGGCCGGGCTGCCGCCTGAGCTGGTGGCCACGGTGGACCCGGCCGGGCGCGCCGGGGCCAGCGCGCTCATGCAGGCGCGAGGGCTCGTCGACGTCCTGGTCCCGCGGGGCGGGGCAGGGCTCATCAAGGCCGTGGTGGACTCCTCCACGGTGCCGGTGATCGAGACGGGCTCAGGAAACTGCCACGTCTACGTCGACGCCTCGGCGGTGCTGGAGGAGGCGGTGGCGATCATCGTCAACGCCAAGACCCAGCGCGTGGGGGTGTGCAACGCCGCCGAGACGCTCCTGGTCCACCGGCAGGTGGCCGGCGCCTACCTGCCTCAGGCCGCTCGCGCGCTGTGGGAGCGTGGCGTGGTCCTGCACGCCGACGACACCACGCGCCAGCTGCTTCAGCAGGACGCCGATGCGCTCGGTGCGAGCCGGCTGCTCGTGGCGGCGAGCCAGGAGGACTGGGCGACCGAGTACGGCAGCCTGGACCTGGCCGTGCGGGTGGTTGACGACGTCGAGGCGGCCACCGAGCACATCCGCCGCTACTCCACCGGGCACACCGAGGCCGTCCTGGCCCAGGACCTGGCGGTGGTGCGCCGCTTCACCGCGGGAGTCGACTCCGCCGTCGTCATGGTCAACGCCTCCACGCGCTTTACCGACGGGGGCCAGCTGGGCCTGGGGGCAGAGCTGGGCATCTCTACCCAGAGGCTGCACGCGCGCGGTCCGATGGGCCTGGCAGCCCTGACCACCACTCAGTGGCTCGTCGAGGGAGAGGGGCATGTGCGCCCTTGAGGGCGCTTCGTGGCAGGATGGGGCCGTCCGCGCGTCCGGCGCGGTGGAATCGAGCAGCACAGCAGGTCTGACGGACCTGGCTGAAGCGGGAGGAAGACACGTGGACCAGGGCTGCCGACCTCTGCGCATCGGCATCATGGGTGGCACCTTCGACCCGATCCACCACGGTCACCTCGTGGCGGCCTCCGAGGTCCAGAACGTCTTTGACCTGGACGAGGTCATCTTCGTGCCCACCTGGGCCCAGCCCTTCAAGCGGGACCGGCGGGTCTCAGCGGCCGAGCACCGCTACCTCATGACGGTGATCGCCACAGCCTCAAACAACCGCTTCACGGTCTCGCGGGTGGATATCGACCGGGGCGGGACCACCTACACGATCGATACCTTGCGGGACATTGCCGCCGAGTATCCTGGTGCTGAGCTGTTCTTCATCACCGGTGCAGACGCTCTGGCGCAGATCCTGACCTGGAAGGACAACCAGGAGATCTTCAACATGGCGCACCTGGTCGGTGTGACCCGTCCCGGTCACGTGCTCACCGATCCTGGCCTGCCTGAGGACGGGGTCTCGCTGGTCGAGGTGCCGGCGATGGCGATCTCTTCAACTGACTGTCGCAACCGCGTAGGGCGTGGGGCACCGGTGTGGTACCTCGTTCCTGACGGGGTGGTGCAGTACATCCGTAAGTACGGGCTCTATCGTGTGAGTCAGCAAGCAGGGCCGACGCCCTCCATGACAGCGCGCGTGGCGCGGTCGCAGTCTCTTCGGAAGGAGAACAACGGTGAGTGAGCACAGCGAGGCTGGTCACCTGGATCAGGCGGACGGTGCTGCGCCACGTCGCTCCCGGCGAGCGATCCGACAGGCAGAGCGCCAGGCTGAGCGCGAGGCTCTGCTCACCGGCCAGCAGCCGCTGCTGACCCGGCGCGAGCTCAGGCGCCTGCGTGAGGAGGCCGAGGCCCTGCGCGCAGCGATCGAGGCTGGGGAGATCACCCTGGAGCAGGCCAAGGCGCTGCAGGACCCGCTGGCGGACCAGCCTGACGTCGACGTCCCCTCGCTGTCCGCCACTGGGACCCATGCCTCGGTCCCGGTTGAGGACCGGGCGCCGGAGTCCGCGCCCTCACCGGAGCCTGCCGCCGCTGAGGTGAGTCCCTGGACGACGTCGGGACCGGACACCGCCGAGAAGGAGGCTCTTGCTCAGGTGGCCACGGGCGTCCTGCCTGCGGCTGACCGGCCTGACGCGGTGCCGACCTCGACGAGTCCCGTCTCGCTCGAGCCGGCCTCCGTTCCTGAGCGCCGATCGGTTCTGGACCGTGCCGCCCAGCCTACGCAGGCGAGTGCCGCGCTCTCCCACGGTGAGGTCAGGACCCCGGCCGCGCCAGCACCGGCCCCCAGTGCCCCGGCTGCCCCGGTGCAGCCTGCCCTCACCCCCTCCAGCCCTGCCGAGCCTGCCGAGCCTGCCGTGCAGGAGACCTCGCCGGCCTCGGCTGAGGAGGCTGCCACGCCGTCGTCGCCTGAGCCTGCTGCTCCGACGACGCCGACGCGCCGTCCCATCGTGCGCATTCCCGCCTCGGTGCAGGGAGTACGGACCGTGGACGCCTCCACCGGCGAGCTCAGTGCCGTGCAGGTGATGGGGGAGGGGCAGACCATCGAGACCCCGCAGTGGAAGGCCCTGCGACAGGATGACGCCTCGCCTGCCTCTACGCAGGTCGTACAGGTGCCCGCCACGGCGTCGGAGCACCACTCCCACCGTGCTGCCTCTGCTGAGCAGGACGTCTGGACCCACGCGCCCCAGCCCGACTGGGCGGAGACCCCCAGCGCCAGGGAGTCCGAGGACGAAGGGCGGCAGGGCCGCCCGCTGACCCACCACCTCCTGGTCGCGCTGCTCGTCCTCGTGGTCGTGCTGGTGGTGGGGACCCTCCTGTGGTTCTACCTCGGGCGCAACACAGGTACCAGCGCCGCGCCGGGGCTTGAGAACCTGCTGTCCCCTGAGCAGCTGTCGCTGCTGATGGCCTGACCGGCTACCTGACCACCGCCCCCGACACGGAGAAGACACGTGCCTGCCACCCCCGAAGCAGTTGAGCTGACGATCGCCGCCGCGCGCGCGGCCGCTGACCGTAAGGCCGAGGAGATCATCGCGATCGACGTCTCTGAGCGCCTGGCGCTGACCGACGTCTTCCTCGTGGTCTCCGCCGCCAACGACCGGCAGGTGCGTGCCGTCGTCGACGCCGTTGACGAGGCCATGATCAAGGCCGGAGCCAGGCGCAGGCTGCGCGAGGGCTTCGAGGAGGCGCACTGGGTGCTGGTCGACTACGGCGACGTCGTCGTCCACGTCCAGCAGGCCGAGGACCGCGAGTTCTACGCCCTGGAGCGGCTGTGGAAGGACTGCCCGCTCGTGGAGCTGCCCGCTGACGTCGTGGCAGGCTCAGGCGCCTCTGAAGGCGGCGCGACCGACTCAGTGCGGTGAGCGAGCTCATCCTGTGGCGCCACGGGCTGACGGACTACAACGTCGCCGGGCGCGTGCAGGGACAGGTCGACATCTGTCTCAACGAGACGGGGCTGGCGCAGGCGCGTGCTGCGGCGCCGGCCTTGGCAGTCTTGTCCCCGAGCCGGATCGTCTCCTCGCCGCTTGAGCGTGCCCGGTCGACGGCGGCGTGCCTGGCGGCGCTGACCGGGCTGCCGGTGGAGAGCGACGAGGCGCTGGTCGAGCGCGGCTTCGGGCAGTGGGAGGGGCTGGCCCGCGAGGAGATCCAGGCCAGGTGGCCTGATCAGTACGCCCGCTGGCGTGCGGGACAGGATCCAGAAGGGCTGGACGTGGAGACGCGTGCGCACACGGCCCAGCGCGTGGGGCGTGCGCTGAAGCGCCTGGCTGAGCAGCAGTCGGCGGCCCAGGGCGTGGACGGCGCCGGGCGGACCGCGGATGCGGGGCAGGCCGCGGATGCGGGGCGAGGCCCCGTCGTCGTGGTGGCCCACGGGGCCGCGATCACTCTGGGTACCACGTACCTGCTGGGCCTGGACCCGGGGGGCTGGTTCGGGCTGCGGGGCCTGGACAACTGCCACCACGCCGTGCTGCGCTCGGCTTCTCGCACGCCTGGGTGGACCCTCGTGTGCTGGAACGCGGGAGGTAGGCAGGAGGGCGGTGCCGCTGGAGCAGGCGAGCAGGTACAGAGGACGAACGGGGCGTTCCTGGCTTGAGGGTGAGGTACCGCACGTGGTGCAGATTTGCTCCGCGTGGGCCTTCTTCCTTAGAGTTATCCGCGTCGCCCGCGAGGGTGGACGCCCGTGACGGGGCTATGGCGCAGTTGGTAGCGCGCTTCCATGGCATGGAAGAGGTCGGGGGTTCGAATCCCCCTAGCTCCACGATCTGCTCAGAACGGTTGTTCTCAGCGGTCTCCCTTCGGGGCTATGGCGCAGTTGGTAGCGCGCTTCCATGGCATGGAAGAGGTCGGGGGTTCGAATCCCCCTAGCTCCACGATCATAAGAGCCCAGGCTGCGAGCCTGGGTTTTTGTGTTGCTGTGGTTCATGGGGGCTGGGAGTCTGAGAGCCTAGGGGAGGGCTCCTGCACGGCGCTTTAGCGATGGGAACGTGCCTGAGAGGTTGGTGCGTGCCCTGCGTGTGGGTGTAGCGCACGTACGCGTCGGCCAGGCGCTAGCTGCTGTGGTAGGCACGTTCCAGTCAGGGACTGTCAGCGCGAACGTGCTGCTTGAGGGCGGCGTGTCGTGGAGTGCTGACTGGTTCGTCTGGTCCAGTGTGTGCAGGCCCAGAGGTCTTCTTCTGGGGGTGGGGGTAGTGCTCCATCGGGTAGGGCGCGTGCTGGTACTGGTGGGTTTGTCTGTCTTGGATCTGGGTGTTCGGATGCGGTCTTGTTCGCGCTTGAGGAGGTCGAGCGGGATCGCGTCGGCGTAGTGGGCTTGGACGAGTTTGAGCCGTTTGGCTTCGGGCTTGTCGCGCTGGGCGGTGAGAAATATGTGTTCGTCCTCGCTGGAGTTTTCGAGTTGGCCGAATACGTCGTTGAGGACCTTGCGCACGTGGGCTGCTTCGGTTTCGGTGAGCGAGTTCTGCTGGTAGGTGTGTTCGATCTCAGCTTCGATGCGTTCGGCGAGGATTGTGGAGCGGGTGCATGTGGTGGTCTTGCGTCGGCGTCTGGAGCAGGTGAAGTACTCGTAGCGGTCCCCGGTCTTGTCACGGGGGCGTTCGATCATGAGCGTGGCTCCGCGAGTGCGGTACAGAGTGCTTTTGAGGTGGTGGTCGTACTTCTGGGGCCGGTCACCGCGGGTGTTGTTGGCGTCGAGGTTGGTTCGGAAACGCCCCCAGGATTCGGCGCTGACGAGAGGAGGGTTCTTCGAGCTTGAGGGTGGATCAGGTGGTGTAGGCGGGGGACCTGGTCCGGGTGGGGCTCGAGGTCCCGGGCATGATCAGAGAATTCTTACCTCTTCTGATCGCCAAGGGCCTCGATGTGCCCCAGGTTGTCCAGG
>NZ_JARKVC010000016.1 GCF_029851875.1 Actinomyces sp. | reverse complement strand
ACCTCCGGCGGGGGGGCCCGCCCCCCACAGGGGGGGGCGCCCCCGCCGTCGTGCCCCGTCCACTCAGTCCAGGTAGTCGCGCAGCACCTGGCTGCGCGAGGGGTGACGCAGCTTCGACATGGTCTTGGACTCGATCTGGCGGATGCGCTCACGCGTCACGCCGTAGACCTTGCCGATCTCGTCCAGGGTCTTGGGCTGGCCGTCGGTCAGACCGAAACGCATGGACACCACGCCGGCCTCGCGCTCGGAGAGGGTGTCGAGGACCGCGTGCAGCTGCTCCTGCAGGAGCGTGAAGCTCACCGCGTCAGCCGGCACCACAGCCTCAGAGTCCTCAATGAGGTCACCGAACTCGCTGTCGCCGTCCTCGCCGAGCGGGGTGTGCAGCGAAATCGGCTCACGACCGTACTTCTGGACCTCGATGACCTTCTCGGGCGTCATGTCCAGCTCGACGGCCAGCTCCTCCGGAGTGGGCTCGCGGCCCAGGTCCTGAAGCATCTGACGCTGGACGCGGGCCAACTTGTTGATGACCTCGACCATGTGGACCGGGATACGGATCGTGCGAGCCTGGTCCGCCATCGCGCGGGTGATGGCCTGGCGGATCCACCAGGTGGCGTAGGTGGAGAACTTGAAGCCCTTGGTGTAGTCGAACTTCTCCACCGCGCGGATCAGGCCCAGGTTGCCTTCCTGGATGAGGTCGAGGAAGAGCATGCCGCGACCGGTGTAGCGCTTGGCCAGGGAGACCACGAGGCGGAGGTTGGCCTCCAGCAGGTGGTTCTTGGCGCGCTGGCCGTCGTTGGAGATCCAGTGGAGCTCACGGCGGTACCTCGCGTCCAGGTCGTTGCCCTCGGTGCCCAGCAGGTACTCGGCGTACATGCCCGCCTCGATCCGCTTGGCCAGCTCGACCTCCTCGGCAGCGTTGAGCAGGGCGACCTTACCGATCTGCTTGAGGTAGTCCTTGACCGGGTCGGCCGTCGCACCGGCGGTGACGACCTTCTGCGCGGGCTCGTCGCCCTCGTCGGAGTCCGAGACGGTGTAGGAACCGTCCTTCTCCTTGGAGGAGGACCTGCGCTTGCCCGACTTCTTGGCCGCCGCCTTCTCGGCCTCCTCGCGGCGCATACGCTCCAGCTCACCGGTCAGGGCGGCGATCGAGGGGCTCATCTTGATGCCCTTGATGACCCAGCCTCGGAAGATGTAGCCGTTGTGGGTCAGGAAGTCACGGGCGACAACCGGCTCCTCCTCGTCAGGCACGACGAAGCGAGGCACCGGGCCGTGGCCGTAGGGCGCCAGGGTGATCGGGTCGTCCAGGGTGCCGTCACCGCTGATCTCCAGGCCCTCGACCGTCGTGCGCGAGCGCACGTACAGCGTGGCGCCAGGGGCCAGACGCACGCCCTTGAGGGAGGCCGGGCTGTTGAAGGGGTGGCGCTTGGAGCCGTCGCCGTCCTCCTCCAGCGTCACGTCCAGGTAGTAGTCACGCAGCTCCGGGGCCGGCTCCGACTCGGGCTCGTCCTCGTCGTCAGCCTCCGTCTCAGAGCCCTCCTCAAGGTCGTCAGCCTCGTCGCCGAACTCCTCGTCCTCGTCAAGGTCGAAGTCCTCGTGGTCCTCGGCGGTGTCGAGGTCGTCATCACCAAGGTCACGGTGACGCGTAGCTGTGGAAGTAGCCACGGATTTCCTTTCACGTGGGCGGACGTCTCAGGCGGGAGCCGGTGCCGATGGGGTGACTGCTCCCTACTGACGCTGCAGGCAACCGCTCAAGTGTAGCGTTTATTCCCATGAGCGACCTGTCTGACACGACCCGTCTGGTCCGCGCCGGCGTCGACGCCCGGCTGCACCAGGTCCTGGACGAGCGCCGAGCCCGCTTCGAGGACCTGGGTGAGGCGAGGACCGAGCTTCTCGGGGCCGCCGAGGTCCTTCTCAACGGGGGCAAGCGTGTGCGCGCCCTCCTGGCCGGGCTCGGGATCGCGCTGTACACCCGCGGCCAGGCGCGCACCGCGCTGCTGTCCGGCCCTCTGGTCGCCTCCACCGGCGCCGCGCTGGAGCTCTACCAGGCCAGTGCCCTCGTGCACGACGACGTCATCGACGCCGCCCTGACCCGTCGCGGCGAGATGACGGCCCACCGCCGTCTGGCACAGGTGCACCGCGACCACGGCTGGCTCACCGACCCGCTGGCCTTCGGCACCTCCGGCGCCATCCTGCTCGGGGACCTGCTGCTGTCCGCCTGCGGGGAGGAGATGGGCAACGCGGTCGCCGACCCGAGCGTGAGCCCTGCTGCCGCCCAGGCTGCGCGTCAGGCCCTTGACCAGATGACCAGCGAGGTCGCCGTCGGGCAGTACCTGGACCTGCGCAGCGAGGTCCTGCCGCTGGCGCCTGCCGAGGAGGACCCCGCCCAGGCCGCCCAGGCCATGCACCGCAACGCCCTGGGCGTCGTCCGCCGCAAGTCGGCGAGGTACTCGGTCATGTACCCCCTGCTCATCGGGGCCGTGCTGGCCGGGGTCCGCCCTGGCTCTGCCCTGGCCGACCGGCTGGCGGCCTTCGGCCAGGAGGTCGGGATCGCCTTCCAGCTGCGTGACGACCTTCTCGGCGTCCTCGGTGACCCGCAGGTGACCGGCAAGCCGGTGGGCGACGACCTGCGTGAGGGCAAGCGCACGGTCCTGCTCGCCCTGACCTGGCAGCGCACCGACCAGGAGGGACGTGAGCTGCTGCGCTCGGTCCTGGCCAACCGCGAGGCCCCCCGGCAGGCCATTGACCAGGCCTGCGAGCTCATGCGCCAGTGCGGAGCGGTCCAGGCCCACGAGGAGGAGATCGCGGCGCACCTGGAGGCGGCCCACGCGGCCCTGGCCCAGGTCCCCGACACCGAGCTCCCTGAGCCCAGCCGCCAGGCCCTGACGCAGGTGGCCCAGGCCCTGGGCACGCGCCAGGCCTGAGGCGCCCGCGTCGCGCTGTCCGCGTCGCTTCAGGCCGATCGCCCCCGGGCATCGTAGACTCGCCGCGTGGTCACAGATCCCCTCATCGGTCGCCTGGTCGACTCTCGCTACGAGATCGTCGACCGCGTCGCACGTGGAGGGATGGCCACCGTCTACGTCGCCCGTGACCGGCGCCTGGAGCGCCGCGTCGCGCTGAAGGTGATGCACGCCCACCTGGCTGACTCCCCTGACTTCGTCGCCCGTTTCCGCCGCGAGGCACGGGCAGCCGCGCGCCTGTCCAACCCTGGCGTCGTCGCCGTCTACGACCAGGGCACCGTCGACGGCCTGGCCTACCTGGTCATGGAGCTCGTCGAGGGCTCGAACCTGCGCGTCCTGCTCTCCTCGGGTCCCGTCAGCGTCAAGAGGGCCCTGGAGATCACGGCCCAGGTCCTGCGTCCCCTGGGAGCCGCTCACCGCGCCGGGCTCATCCACCGTGACGTCAAGCCGGAGAACGTGCTGCTGCCCGCTGACGGATCGGTCGCCAAGGTCGCTGACTTCGGCCTGGCCCGCGCGATCACCGAGGCGACCCAGACGACCACCGGCAACATCCTGGGCACGGTCGCCTACCTGGCTCCTGAGCTCATCACCGAGGGCGTGGCCACGCCGCGGGCTGACGTCTTCTCCGTGGGCGTCGTCCTCTACGAGCTGCTCACCGGGGTCCAGCCCTTCACCGCCGACTCCCCCATCCAGGTGGCCTATCGCACCGTCCACGAGGACGTGCCAGCCCCCTCGCTCCTCGTCCCTGGCCTGGCACCGAGCGTGGACGGGCTCACGGCCGCCATGACCAGGCGTGAGAGCTCCTCACGCCTGGCAGACGCCGACGCCGCCCTGTCAGCGCTGCGAGAGGTCCTGGACTCCCTGTCCGAGGAGGAGCTGGCGACGCGGCGCGGTGACGACGGCGCAGGCCGCAGCGACGCAGGAACCCGCACCGTCTCCCTGCCCGTCGGCTCCATCGGCGGCGAGGCCACCCGTGCGCTCGCGCGTGAGGCGGCCGTGGCCCAGTCGCAGGAGACCGCCCTGGTGGCTGGCGCTCGCCGCACGCGACGCCGTGCCGTGCTCGGCGCCGCTGCCCTGGTGCTCCTGGCCGGCGGTGGCACAGGTGCCTGGTACTTCGCCCTGGGCCCGGGCCGGCGGGTCACTGTCCCTGACATCGTGGGGCTGAGCGAGGAGCAGGCCCGTGAGGCGCTCGTGGGCGCCGAGCTGGAGTGGGGCTCGCCCGGCCGCGACTACTCCGACACCGTGCCGGCCGGAAGCATCATCTCCGCCGCCCCCGCCCCCGGCAGCTCGGTGCGCGTGGGGACCGCGGTGAGCGCCGTCATCTCACGCGGGGTGGAGCAGAAGGAGGTTCCCGACGTCGTCGGCAGGCCCCAGGCGGAGGCTGAGAAGGCCGTTGAGGAGGCCGGGCTGAGCGTGGGGGCAGTGACGCAGGACTTCTCCGACGACGTCGCAGCCGGCGACATCATCTCCTCCGTCCCGGCTGCGGGCGAGATGGTCAACCACTCCTCGGCCGTGGCGATGGTCGTGTCCAAGGGGCGTCGCCCCGCCACGGTGCCTGACGTGACCGGCAAGAGCCTTGAGGAGGCGACGGCCGCCATCGAGCAGGCGGGCCTGACGCTGTCTGGCTCCTCAGAGGAGTTCTCCGACGACGTCGCGGCGGGCCTGGTCGTCTCCTCCGACCCTGCCGCCGGGGCCAAGGGCTACTTCTACGGAGACTCCGTCAGCGTCGTCGTCTCCAAGGGACCTGAGATGGTCACGGTCCCCGAGGTCGTCTCCAAGAGCGAGGCTGAGGCCAAGGCCGCGCTTGAGGCCGCAGGCCTCGTGGTGAGCGTCAACCGGATCCTGGGCGGGTTCTTCGCGACCGCCCGCTCCACCGACCCGGCCGCGGGGACGAGCGTGCGCAAGGGATCCACGGTCACGCTCTACGTGGTCTGACTGCCCTGGCTCACTGCCGCAGCATCTCCGCGACCTCGAAGGCCATCTCCAGAGACTGCTGGTGGTTCAGGCGCGGGTCGACGAGGGTCTCGTAGCGCTCAGCCAGGCGACGCTCGTCAATGTGCTCCCCGCCGCCAAGGACCTCGGTGACGTCGTCGCCGGTGAGCTCGACGTGGATACCCCCCGGTACCGTCCCCAGCTCACGGTGGACCTCGAAGAAGCCTCGCAGCTCATCCATGATCGTGTCGAAGCGACGGGTCTTGTAGCCGTTGTCCGCGGTGATCGTGTTGCCGTGCATCGGGTCAGTCACCCAGGTCACCGGCCGTCCGTCCCGGCGCACCGCCTCGACCAGAGCGGGCAGGACCTCGCGGACGCGGGCCGCGCCCATGCGTGTGATGAAGGTCAGCCGCCCAGGATCGCCCTGCGGGTTGAGGCGGTCGATGAGATCGATCAGGTCCTGCGTCGTGGTGGCGGGGCCGACCTTGACGCCCACGGGGTTGTGCACGCCCTCCAGGAGCGCCACGTGGGCGTCACGTGGCCCACGGGTACGCTCGCCGACCCACAGCAGGTGCGCCGAGGTGTCGTACAGACGGCCCGAGCGCGAGTCCTCACGGATCATGGCGTCCTCGTACTCCAGGAGCAGGGCCTCGTGCGCGGCGTAGAAGTCGACCTGGCGCAGGGCCTCGAAGTCCACGCCCGCGGCCTCCATGAAGCGCATGGCGCGGTCGATCTCCTCGGCGAAGGACTCAAAGCGCTTGTAAGCCGGGTTGTCCGTGAAGCCCCTGTTCCAGGAGTGGACCTCACGCAGGTCGGCGTAGCCACCCATGGTGAAGGAGCGGATGAGGTTCAAGGTCGTGCCCGCGCGCAGGTAGGCCTCGACCATGCGCTGCGGGTCCGGGACGCGGGCGGCGGGGGTGAAGGCGTGGTCGTTGACGCAGTCACCACGGTAGGAGGGCAGGGTGACCCCGTCACGGGTCTCCGTGTCCGCGCTGCGTGGCTTGGCGTACTGGCCGGCCATCCGACCGATCTTGATGACGGGGGTCGAGGCGCCGTAGGTGAGCACCGCCGCCATCTGGAGGATGGTCTGCAGCTTGAGACGGATGTTGTTGGCGGTGTTGTCATGAAAGGACTCGGCGCAGTCACCGCCCATGAGCACGAAGGCGTGACCGCGGCTGGCGTCGGCCATCTTCTCGCGCAGGGAGTCCACCTCACCGGCGAAGACGAGCGGCGGCCGGCTGCGCAGGTCAGCGGCGGCGGCGGCCAGCGCCTCGGCGTCCGGATAGGGCGGCTGCTGGGCGGCGGGGCGCTCTCGCCAGCTGGCTGCGGTCCGGGGTGCGTCGAGCTCATTCATCACGAGGGGCATCATACGTGCCCCACAGGACAGGCCCCTGCCTCCCGCCGTCCAGCGGGACGCAGGGGCCTGGAAGAGCGAAGGCAGAGCCTGGGGACCCGTCACCTCACGCCCGTCGAGCCGCGCGTCGAGCTCAGTGCTCGGGAGCGGCCTCGGCCGGCTCGACGCTCTGGCCCAGCTCGGCCATGAGCCCGGTGAACCATCCCTGGGTGATGTCGAAGGGCTTGGCACCGGCGATCCGTGGGAAGGCGATCGCGCTCAGCCGGTCACCGTTCTCCTCGTCCTGGCCGATGACGCCGGACTCGCCGCGCAGGGCGCACTCCACAGCCAGGTCGCACATGGACTTGATGAGGTCCAGGTCCTCGGCGTTGGCGTTGGTGGCACGCGAGTAGTAGCCGGACTTCTGCACCATGACCTTCTCGGCGCCGATGAGGCTGGCGAAGCGCTTGGCGAACCACTGGCCGGGGTTGATGGTGTCGAGCTTGACGTGGCCGAAGGGGTCACGCTGGACCTCCTCGCCGCGAGCCTCCATCTCCGCGATGATCTCGGGCACGCCAGCGCCCTCGGACAGGAAGATGTTGACGTTGCCCTGCTCGTCCATGATGGTCTTCAGACGCGCAGCCTCGGCCTCGATGTCGATCTTCATCTCGGGGACGAAGACGGCGTGGACGTCCCAGCGCTCACGGGTCAGGCCCAGCGAAGGAGCCCACTTCTTGGTGCCCAGCAGCTCGTGGTAGCGCTTGGCGGTCTCAGCCGTGAGGTAGCCGCAGTTACGGCCCATGCACTCGTGGATGATGAGCATGCGGGGGTTGGAACGGTGCTCACCGATGACGTTGAAGGCGAAGCCGGCGCCCTCCTCGGCGGCGGACCAGGCACCCAGCGACTGACGGATCGGGATGATGTCGTTGTCGATGGTCTTGGGCAGGCCCACGACGGTGAGCTCGTAGTCGTGCTCGGCCAGGTAGGCGGCCAGGTCGGCGGCGGTGGTGTTGGTGTCGTCCCCACCGATGGTGTGCAGGACGTCGACGCCGTCCTTGCGCAGCTGCTCGGCGGCAAACTCCAGGGGGTTGACGCCCTCAGCCACCAGGCCGCGCTCGACCAGGTTCTTGGCGTTGGTGAGCTTCACGCGCGAGTTACCGATCGGCGAGCCGCCGAACTCGCGCAGGATGCCGGCGTTCTTGCGGCCCTCCTCGTCGATGACGATGTAGCTGCCGGTGAGCAGACCGTGGTAGCCGTACTGGTAGGCGATGATCTCGACCTCAGGAGCGACCTCGGTGTAGCGCTCGATAAGGTCGCCGACAGCGGCGGACAGGCAGGGGGCGAAACCGCCCGCGGTGAGCAGGGCGACGCGACGGATCGACATCGAGAACCTTTCGGATGAGGTGACGGTGACCCGCCCCGGGCACGTGCCACGGGACGGCAGGGCGCGGACCAGGCCGCACCGGCCCCATCCTACGCGGCCCCCGCGCCACCTACTCCTCGGACGAAGGACCCGGCTGCGCCGTCGGCTCCTGGGGAGGCTCGGGGACCACGAGCTCAGGAGCGGGGCGGCCGCCGGGGGCCGCCACCGGGGCCGCGGCCGGGCGCCGCTGCGCCTGCTCGGCCAGCATCTGCTCCACGACCTGCTCGGCGCTGGCGTGCTCGGCGTCCATGGCCTTCTTCACGTCAGCGGCGTACAGGTCCACGTACTCCTGGCCGGACAGCGCCATGAGGCAGTACATGATCTCGTCGGTGATCGAGCGCAGCACGAAGCGGTCGTTCTCCAGACCGGTGTAGCGGGTGAAGTCCATCGGCTCACCGATGACGATGCCCACCCGGTGGCGGGTCGAGGGCACTGCCTGCCCGATGGGCTGGGCAAGGTTGGAGCCGATCATGGCTACCGGGACCACTGGCGCGCCCGTGGCCAGCGCCACACGCGCCACCCCTGTCTTGCCGCGGTACAGCCTGCCGTCAGGGCTGCGGGTGCCCTCGGGGTAGATGCCGAAGAGCTCGCCGGCGCGCAGCCGGTCGATCCCCGCCTGGAGCGCCGCCTGGGAGGCCTGCCCGCCCGAGCGGTCCACCGGGATGGTGCCCACGGCGGTCATGAAGCTCTTCACGGCCCAGCCCTTGACGCCCTTGCCCGTGAAGTAGTCGGACTTGCCGATGAAGGCGACCTCGCGGTCGATGAGCAGCGGCAGGAAGAAGGAGTCGATGACCGCCAGGTGGTTGGAGGCCAGGATCGCCGGGCCCTGGGCGGGGATGTTCTCCTCGCCGCGGATCCACGGCTGGTACAGAATCTCCATGGCCGGGCCGACTGCCGCCTTGATGCCTCGGTATCCCACGGGACCTCCTGTACTGGGTCAGACAGCTCAGACAGCGCGGTCCTGGACCGGCCGTCTGGTCGAGTCTAGCCTCAGAGCGTGGCCGCCTCCGAGATTCCGTCCTCCGCGTCCGCCGGCGCCACCCAGGCCTCCTTCGAGACCATGGGCACACCCCTGCACGAGGTGACCTTCGTCGTGGTCGACCTGGAGACCACCGGAGCCGGGCCGGGCCCCGACGCCCTGACCGAGATCGGCGCCCTGCGCGTGCGCGGCGGGCAGGTCGAGGACGAGCTGTCCACCCTGGTCAACCCCGGACGAGCCGTCCCCGCCCAGATCACCGTGCTCACCGGGATCACCAACGCCATGGTGGCCGGCGCCCCGCCCGTGCGCCAGGCCCTGGAGGAGTTCCTGCAGTGGGCACGGCTGTGGGAGGAGGAGACCGTGCTGGTGGCGCACAACGCCCGCTTCGACGTCGGCCACCTGCGCGGGGCGGCGCGCGCCCTCGACGTGGACTGGCACGAGCCCCGCGTCCTGGACACCCTCGCCCTGTCCCGGCGGGCGTGGACACGCAGCGAGGTTCCCAACCACCGCCTGGCCACGCTGGCCTCCTTCGTCGGGTCCCCCACCAGGCCCACGCACCGCGCGCTGGATGACGCCCGTGCCACCGTCGACGTCCTCCACGGCGCGCTGGAGGCGCTCGCTCCCCTGGGGGTGACGCACCTGGAGGACCTGGCCACAGCCACGGACCCGGTGCCTGCCAGGCGTCGGGCCAAGAGCCACCTGGCCCAGGGCCTGCCCTCCACCCCCGGGGTCTACCAGTTCCTGTCCGCATCCGGGCAGGTGCTCTACGTAGGCAGCGCCGTCGACCTGCGTCGGCGGGTGCGCTCCTACTTCACCGCCGCCGAGAAGCGCACGCGGGTGGCCCAGATGCTCGACACCACCGTGCAGGTGCGCGCGGTCCCCACACCCACCGAGGTCGAGGCGCGCGTGCGTGAGCTCAGGCTCATCGCCGAGCTTGACCCGCCGGTCAACCGTCGCTCACGCTCCCCGCGCCGCCAGCCCTGGCTCCACCTGGTAGGAGGCCCCCACCCCCACCTGGCCGGGACCACGGTGCTGCCCACGAGCGAGGTGGTCAGCGCCGTAGGCCCCTTCAGCTCCCGCATCTCGCTCACGCAGGCCCAGCGGGCTGTGGAGTCGGCGCTCGGGCTGCGTGCCTGGCAGGACCAGGCGGCGCGCAGCCAGGAGATCCTTCAGGCGCTGGCGGGCCAGGTCGATCTCATCGCGGTGCCGGTGCTGGAGCAGGTCGCCCGGCTCTCGGCGGCCGAGCGCTACGAGGAGGCAGGTACCTGGACCGCGCGCCTGCGCAGCCTGCTGGCGGCGGCACGACGGGCGGACCAGGTACGTCCCTTGCTGACCTGCCCGCACCTCATCGCGGCCAGGCGGCGCAGCGGCGGTGGCTGGGAGCTGGTCTGCGTGCGCTGGGGACGGCTGGCGGGGTCCGCGCTGACGTCTCCGGGCGCCGACCCGCGGCCTGTGGTCGCCTCGCTGCGCGCCACCGCCCAGGTGGTCCGCCAGCCGGCACGGGTCGGGCAGGACACGAGCGTGGAGGAGACCCTGGTGCTCGCTGACTGGGTGCTCGACAACGGCGCCCGACTGGTCGAGGTCGAGGGCGACAGCGAGGTCCTCACCTGGCCGGTGGGCAGCGCAGCGCGCTACCGCAAGGTCCTGGCCTCGCGCGACTAGGAGCGGGCTCAGCCCGCCGCGACGACGGCACCTGAGCGGGCCTGGAGAGCCTTGGTCACGCCTTCCTGCAGGCTCATGGGGTCCAGCGGACGGGGGACGACGGCCTGGGCCCGGGCCCAGGCCGACAGCCAGGCGTCCTGGGGGCGGGCCGTCAGGAGCAGGACCGGCGGACGCACGTCCAGCTCGGTGAGCAGCTCGTGGGCCAGTCCCATGCCTCCCAGCTTCTTGGCCTCCGCGTCGAGCACGAGCAGGTCGAAGGGCTCCAGGCCCTGCGCCGCACGGTCCTTGATCGCCAGGCGCACGCCCTCAGCCGTGGCCGCCTCGGTCCAGCTCACCAGGGGAAGGCCCTTGGCGGGGCGACGGCCGACGCCGGTGACGACCTCCTGGCGCACGCTGGCGTCGTCGGAGAAGACGAGGAGCTCAAGGCGGGTGGTGGCGTCCTGGTCGGTCATAGTTCCTCCGGATGGTGCGGGCTGATGCCGTGCGGGCGGGTGCCTACGGCGCGTGGGGCGCCGTGGGTTGCGCGGTCAGTGTAATCACTGATCAGCCCCTGGCACCTGCGACCATCACAGACTATGATCAATAGCGTTCAACACCTCAGTTCGTTCTATCGAACCGAGGTCGTCGCCCAACGAAAGGCAGGTCAGTCATGGCCGTGTACACCCTCCCTGAGCTTCCCTACGACTACGCCGCTCTGGAGCCCCACATCTCGGGCAGGATCATGGAGCTCCACCACGACAAGCACCACGCCGCCTACGTCGCAGGCGCCAACGCCGCGCTGGAGGGGCTTCAGGCCGCTCGTGAGGCCGGCGACCACAGCGCGATCAACCTGCTGGAGAAGAACCTGGCCTTCAATCTCGGCGGTCACCTCAACCACTCGATCTTCTGGAAGAACCTCTCCCCCGACGGAGGCGGCGAGCCCGAGGGCGAGCTGGCCGAGGCCGTCAAGGACTCCTTCGGCTCCTTCGCGAACCTCAAGGCGCAGTTCACCGCCAACGCGCTGGGCATCCAGGGCTCGGGCTGGTCCGTGCTCGCCTACGACTCGCTGTCCGGCAGGCTGGTGACCTTCCAGCTCTTTGACCAGCAGGGCAACGTCCCGGTGGGCACCATCCCGCTGTTCCAGGTGGACATGTGGGAGCACGCCTTCTACCTCGACTACCTCAACGTCAAGGCCGACTACCTCAAGGCCATCTGGAACATCGTCAGCTGGCAGGACGTCGCCGGGCGTCTGGCCACCGCAACCTCCCAGGCCGCAGGCCTCATCGTGCGCTGAGCCCGGCCCGGCCCGGCGTGACAGGGACGGGGCTGGTCACCACCACGCCGTGGTGACCAGCCCCGTCCCTGTGTCTCGCATCGGCGCGGGTCCGCGCCGAGGGGCGCGCCCTCAGAGCGCCCGCTCCACGTCGACGACGTAGGCCTGGGCAGGCGCCGAGGCGGCGCCGTTCCCGCCGGCCGAGGCCGGGACCAGGACGACGACGCGCGAGCCCACCGGCAGGCCGACCAGGCCGGCCAGGCCCGGCGCGTTCGCCATCGAGACCGTCTGAGGCCGACGCGCCTCCCAGGTCGACTGGCTGGAGGAGCCGTCCCAGGAGGTAAAGGCCATGTGCACCAGCAGCGAGGACTCAGCCGTGATCTGCGCCCCGCTGCCACGAGCCACGACAATGGTCTCCACCTCGGTCGGCTCCGCGGCACCGTCGTTGACACTGATCGTGGCCGCCCCGCCCAGGTCCCCGCTGACCGTGACACCCCGGTCGGTCAGGGCCTGCTCACCCTCCATGGTCGCCCCGGCCGTGCCTGCCGCCAGCTCGTCGGACGAGCTCGTCCCAGCGATCTCGACGACGAAGACCAGCGGCCCGGACACGCCGTTGGAGGAGGAGTCGCCGTAGGCCTGGCCTGCGGGAATCGACATGACGACACGGTCACCCACGTGCAGCCCCACCAGTCCGCAGCGCCATCCGGTGATGACCTGGTCAAGGCCGAAGGTCGCCACGGCGCCACGCTGGTAGGAGGAGTCGAAGACCTTGTCGGATCCCCACTGCCAGCCGGCATAGCTGACCGTGACGTAGTCGCCTGCCTTGACCTCGGCGCCGCTGCCCTGGCTCAGGGTCTTGACCGTGAGGTTGGCCGGTGCCTCCTTGCCGCTCCAGGTCAGGGTCGGCTGGCTGCCGGCCTCGCCGTCGACGGTCGGCAGGGCCTCAGAGTCCTTGTCGATGGTCAGGCTGGAGCACTCCTGGAGCGCGGGAGCCGTGGCCGTGGCTGAGGCCGAGGCGCTGGCCTGGCCTGAGGAGGAGCCCGAGCACCCGGCCAGCGTCAGGCAGGCGGTGAGGGCGAGAGCGGACAGAGTCAGTGGCGTGCGACGCACGTGGTCTCCTAGACGTTGGTGAGACGAGGTCCGAGCGGCCGGGCTCAGTGGAAGGACTCGCCGCAGGCGCAGGTGCCCACGGCGTTCGGGTTGTCGATGGTGAAGCCCTGCTTCTCGATGGAGTCGGCGAAGTCGATGGTCGCGCCAGACAGGTAGGGCACGCTCATGCGGTCGACGACGACCTCGACCTCGCTCATCTCCTGCGAGCCGGTCGGGAAGGCGCGCACGGCGTCCCCGTCCAGCAGGCGCTCGTCGAAGTAGAGCTGGTAGACCAGGCCCGAGCAGCCTCCGGGCTGCACGGCCACGCGCAGACGCAGGTCGTCACGGCCCTCCTGGGCCAGCAGGCTCGCTACCTTGTCGGCGGCCACCTGGGTGAGGACGACCTCGTGCTCGGGCACCTCGGTCTGGGGGGCGTCGGTGAGGGTTGTCTCGGCCATGGTCTTCTCCTCGTTTAGGGTCGCTTCCGCAGCAGGTGCCACGGACCGCCTGTGCCAACAGCGCGGCGCAGCGACTTGTTCCCGCCCACCCTACGTCCTGCCACTGCCTCGCCCCACGTGACGGCACTCACCGTCAGGCGCGGCAGGACGCCGGACAGCGGGGCTCAGGCCAGGGTGACCAGCTCGAGGTAGTCCTGGCTCCACAGGTCCTCGTCACCATCCGGCAGCAGGAGCACCCGGTCAGGGTTCAGCGCCTCGACCGCCCCCTCATCGTGCGTGACCAGGACGACGGCGCCCGTGAAGGTCCCCAGTGCCCGCAGGATCTCCTCGCGGCTGGCCGGGTCGAGGTTGTTGGTCGGCTCGTCCAGGAGGAGCACGTTGGCCGAGGAGACCACCAGGACCGCCAGGGCCAGGCGGGTCTTCTCCCCGCCTGAGAGCACGGCAGCCGGCTTGTCCGCGTCGGCACCGGAGAAGAGGAAGGAGCCCAGCACGCTGCGTACCTGCGTGTCATCCATCTCAGGCGCGGCCGAGCGCAGGTTCTCCACAACCGTGCGCGAGGTGTCAATGGTCTCGTGCTCCTGGGCGTAGTAGCCGATCTTGAGCCCGTGCCCGGCGATCACCTCGCCTGAGTCCGGCTGCTCCGCTCCTGCCAGCAGCCGCAGCAGGGTCGTCTTTCCGGCGCCGTTGAGCCCGAGGACCACCACCCGGCTGCCTCGGTCGATGGCCAGGTCCACCCCGGCGAAGACCTCCAGCGAGCCGTAGGCCTTCGACAGCCCCGTGGCGCGCAGGGGCGTCCTGCCGCAGGGCGCGGGGTCAGGGAAGCGCAGGTGGGCGACCTTCTCCGCCGCGCGCTCCTCCTCCAGCCCCTCCATCAGGCGCTCAGCACGTCGCAGCATCTGCTGGGCGGCCACGGCCTTGGTCGCCTTGGCACGCATCTTCTCTCCCTGAGCGCGCAGGGCAGCGGCCTTCTTCTCGGCGTTGGCCCGCTCCTTACGACGGCGGGCCTCGTCCTCGGCACGCTGGCGCAGGTAGCCGTCCCACCCCAGGTGGTAGACGTCCAGCACCCCGCGGTTGGCGTCCAGGTACATCACCTGGTTGACGGTGTCACGCAACAGCTCGACGTCGTGAGAGATGACGATGAAGCCACCGGCATAGGTGCGCAGGTGGTCACGCAGCCACAGGACCGAGTCGTGGTCCAGGTGGTTGGTCGGCTCGTCCAGCAGGAGGGTGTCCGGCTGCTGGAACAGCACCCGGGCCAGCTCCACGCGCCGTCGCTGACCACCGGACAGGGTCCCGATCTCCTGGTCCAGGACCCTGTCCGGCAGGCCCAGCGCAGCCGAGATGCGCGCTGCCTCCGAGGCCGCGGCGTACCCGCCCGCCATGGTGAACTCGTGGTCGAGCCGGGTGTAGCGGTCCAGGGCCTTGGCCTGGGCGTCGCCGCTGGTGGTGGAGATCCTCTCCTCGGCCTTGCGGATACGCGCCAGCAGGGCGTCGATCCCACGGGCGGACAGGATCCGGTCGCGTGCGATCTCTGTGAGGTCGCCGACCTTGGTGTCCTGGGGCAGGTAGCCCACCGAGCCGTTGCAGCTGATGGTGCCCTCGTACTCCACCGCCTCCAGGCCGTGGCGCTCGTCGGCGTCGGCAACGGTGCGCGAGGTGCCCTGCGCCACCGACTGGGCGGCGAGCAGCTTGGTCATGGTCGTCTTGCCGGCACCGTTGCGTCCGACCAGTCCGACGCGCATCCCCTTGTCCACGCGGTAGGTGGCTCCCGCGACGAGCTGACGGGCGCCGATACGCATGGTGAGGTCCTGGACGTTGATCACCACGCCATGCTACGGGGTGGAGCAGGGTGCGCCGCCAGGTCAGTCCCACCACAGCCAGGTCCCCGGCTCTCCCCAGGTCCACTGACGCCGGACCACCGTGATCTCGTCAGGGCGGGCCCGGGAGTCCAGGCCGTAGCGTTCCTCCACCTCCTGCCACACCTGCTGGCAGCAGCATCCCTCTTCATGGTCCTCGTAGATCTCCAGCTCCATCAGGTCCGGGTCGGCTACCCACAGCGCCTCCACCGTCACGCGCTCGTCGCTGCGCTGGGGACCGATGCCGTAGCCCGACAGCCTCACCCGGCCCGAGGCCGAGGCGCAGGCACGCAGGAGGCTGCCCAGGCTGGGCCCCAGGTTCTGCCGGTCCTCCAGCTGGCCGGCCGGCAGGATCTCCAGCAGGCGCCTGGCAGCCGACGGTCCCATGTCGTGGAAGGGGGTGTAGTCGTCGACCGGTCCGTCCGCGTCGATACCTCCCTGCGGAGCAAGCCCGAAGCGTCCCGGGATCGTGGTGGAGCGCAGCTCGTCACGCGCACCGGCCAGGACCTCCCAGACCCCGGCGCGCACGCTCCATCCCCGTGGGCCGTAGATGCCCTCCTCCTCAGCCGGGCGGTCTCCTGGCGCGGACCGCCTGGAGCTGGTGGGTGCTGAGGTGTGTACTGACATGGCTCCTCCTTGAGCGTGCGCGGCGACCGGGTGCCGCCGTCGCCACTACCGTGCCCCATCTGGCCGGCTCGCTGCAGGGCGCCTGTGGACGGTCGCTCACTGCCCTGTCGCGGGGAGCACCTGTGGAGCCCGGGCCGTTCACATCGTCTTCAGATACCCTCACTGGTGCGCTGGCACCCGTTCAGCGCGTCCTCGATCCTGCCCCACCTGCTGGAGAAACTGTCATGGCAACCACCACCTCGAGCCCCGAGGCGATCCTTGACGCCGTCGGAGGCCCGGGCAACATCGCCCACCTCACCCACTGCGCCACCCGGCTGCGCTTTGAGCTCAACGACGCCTCGGTCGTCGACACCCCGACCGTGGAGAAGATCCCGGGAGTCATGGGCGCCGTCCCGCAGTCGGGCAACCGGTACCAGATCATCATCGGCGGCACCGTGCAGTCGGTGTACGAGTCGATCATGGCCCTGCCCGCGATGAAGGACGCCGGTGCCAGGGCGGGCTCGGCCGCCCAGAGCAACGACGAGATCAAGGCAGCCGCTCGCGCCAGCGGTATCCGTGGACGGCTGGCCTGGGTGGACTCCTTCTTCGAGTTCCTCTCCGACTCCTTCCGCCCGCTCATCGGCGCGCTGCTGGGCGCCTCGATCTTCATCACCTTCATGGCGCTCATGGGCACCCTGGGCGTCATCGGGAACTGGGCGGACTCGCGCGTCACCCTGGAGCCCACCTGGGCCTACCTCAACCTCACCTGGCGGGCGGTGTTCTACTTCCTGCCCCTCATGGTCGCCTACAACGCCTCCAAGAAGCTGGGGGCGGACCCGTGGGTCGGCTTCGCGGTCATGGGCTTCACCATGCTGCCGGGCTTTGCCACGCTGGGCCAGACCGACGCCGCCCGACAGATCACCTTCCTGGGCTCCGAGATCACACAGGTCACCCTCTTCGGGCACCTGCCGCTGACGATCTTCGACTACAACTCCCAGGTCTTCCCGCCCCTGCTCATGGCAGCGGTGCTGGGCCCGCTGACCACGTGGCTGAAAAAGGTTGTCCCCGCCGACGTCCAGCTCATCTTCGTGCCCTTCATCGCCATGCTCATCATGATCCCGCTCACGAGCTTCGTCCTGGGCCCGATCGGCGTGTACGTGGGCGCGGGCCTGTCCAAGGTCCTGCTGGCGATCAACAACATCAGCCCCTTCATCTTCTGCCTGCTCATCCCGCTGGCCTACCCCTTCATGGTGCCGCTGGGCCTGCACTGGCCGATCAACGCCGTCATGCTGCTCAACATCCAGCAGAACGGCTTCGACTTCATCCAGGGCCCCATGGGCGCCTGGAACTTCGCCTGCTTCGGCGCCACCGCCGGAGTCCTGGTCCTGGCCGTGCGGCACAGGGAGAAGGACATGCGCGTGACCGCCACCGGCGCCCTGTTCGCCGGTCTGGTGGGTGGCATCTCCGAGCCGAGCCTGTACGGCATCCACCTGCGCTACAAGCGCATCTACCCGCGCCTGCTCGTGGGCTGCGTGGTCGGCGGTGTCATCCAGGGCGTCTTCGGTGGCGTGACCACCAACGCCTTCGTGTTCACCTCCCTGCTGACCATCCCGGCCTTCTCCAACATCCCGGTCTACGCCGTCAGCGTCCTGGCGGCCTTCTTCACCGCCATGGTGCTCGTCGTCATCTCGGACTACCGCACGCCCGAGGACCGCGCCGAGGTCGACGCCGTCGCCGCCGAGAACGAGGCTGACGCCGCCCTGGAGGCCAGCCGGGCCACGGCCGCCGAGGAGACGGCTCAGACCGCTGCCCCACACACCGGCACCGCCGCGCCCGCGACGGCACCTGCAGAGCCTGCCGCCGGCCTCAAGGCTGCCCTGGTGCCCGGCACCGTCACCGAGCTGGTGGCGCCCTTGTCCGGCACGGTCATGGCGGTCGAGGAGGTCGCGGACCCGGTCTTCGCCTCCGGGGCGCTGGGCAAGGGCGCCGGCATCGACCCTGCCGGCGACGTCGTCGTCACGGCTCCGGCCGCAGGCACCGTGGTGGTGGCTCCCTCCTCCGGCCACGCCTACGGCATCGCCCTGGACAACGGCGTGGAGATCCTGGTCCACGTGGGCATCGACACCGTCAACCTGGAGGGCAGGGGCTTTGACGTCCGGGTCAGCCAGGGCGACCGGGTCGAGGCCGGCCAGGAGCTGGTCCGCGTGGACCGTGCGCTCGTCGAGGAGGCCGGCTACCCGCTGACCACCCCGGTGCTGGTCACCAACACCGCCGCCTTCGCCGACGTCGAGCTCATCGCCTCCGGCGAGGTCACCTCCGGCGCCCCGCTGCTGCGGGTCACCGCCAAGAGCGAGTGAGCCTCACCGGGGCCTGACGCCCTGACAGGGGGTGGCCCGGTGCCGACGCACCGGGCCACCCCCTCTGCTGCTGCCACAGGCCCCAGACGGGTGAGGCCAGGACAGCCGGGTGCCCAGCCCTATGCTCCTGGCGTGCTGGGCCTGCGCAGCTCCCAGAAGGCGACAGCGGCCGCTGCGGCCACGTTGAGAGAGTCCACCGCCCCGGCCATGGGAATACGGACGACCGCGTCAGCCGCAGCGATGGTGCGCCGCGCCAGGCCATCGCCCTCTGTGCCCAGGACGACGGCGACGCGCGACCCCTCCTCCTGGCACGCCGTCGATGAGGAGAACTGGTCGAGAGAGACTGAGTCGTCTGACAGCGCCAGGGCAGCCACGGTGTAACCGGATGCGTGCAGGTCCTCAAGGTCGGGCCACTGGGGCAGACGCGTCCAGGGCACCTGAAAGACCGTCCCCATCGAGACCCGGACACTGCGTCGGTACAGCGGGTCCGCGCACCGCGGGGTCACGAGGACCGCGTCGACTCCCAGCGCTGCGGCGCTGCGGAAGGCCGCCCCCACGTTCGTGTGGTCAACGAGGTCCTCAAGGACGGCGACACGGCGTGCCCCCTCCCCCAGGCCGGCGAGCAGCTCAGCGACACCCGGAAGCCTCGGGCGGTGCATCGCGGCAAGAGCACCACGGTGCAGGTGGAAGCCTGTGACGGACTCCAAGAGATCCTCCGGGGCCAGGAACACAGGGACCGGGCCGCCGTCGGCCTGCCCCTGCGTGCCCGGGGCAGCGGCGATCGTCTCGCTCAGGTCCTCGTACCAGCGCGGGGCCATGAGGAAGGAGCGCGGTGCGTGCCCAGCAGCGACCGCCCGCCGGATGACCTTCGAGGACTCTGCCATGTAGAGGCCGCGCTGCGTCTCGAGCGTGCGCCGCAGTGCCACGTCCGTCAGGCGGGTGTAGTCAGCAAGGCGTTGGTCACCAGCGTGCTCCAGGTGGATGATCACGCAGCAGCCTTTCCGTTGAGAGGTACGGGGGTGTCCTCAGTGTGCAGGAGCCAGGCGCGCGGGAACGAGCCTCGAGGCCAGCGCCGACACGAGCGTGGCCACGACAAGGACCACGAGGCTGCCGGAAGGCACCAGGAACAGGAGAAGGACGAAGACAGCCACCGGCTTGCCCAGCGCGATGACGGAGGCGGCGCACATGCCGGCCACCATGGCGGCCGGCAGACCGAGCGAGGGCACCGCAGGTACCACAGCCGCACCAGCGGCCGCACCAGCGAGCATCAGGGGGAAGACGTCTCCACCGCGCCACCCGGAGGCCAGGGACAACGAGGTCGCCACAGCCTTGCCAAGGGCGAGCAGGACAAGAGCCCCTCCTTCGGCTGCTGCGTAGGCGGGGATGACGCCGAAGTCGTCGTGGCCGGAGAAACGCAGGACGGGGAAGAAGGCAAGAAGTGTCGCCAGCACCAGCGTGCCGACGATGGTCTGCCACCGTGCCCGGGGCACAAGGGCGAGCGTGTCGCGCAGGACACGCTTCACGACCAGATAGAGGTAGCCCAGTGCCGCTCCTGCAAGGGCAGGGACGAAGGAGAGCAGGTCCACCACCGGGTCCGTGCTGCCTTCCGGGAAGGTGATCGGGTGAGGATGCCCACCCAGCAGGCGGTAGGTCAGCAGGAAGGTGACAAAGCCGGCGAGGGAAGCGGTGTAGACGGGCAGGCGTGAAGGACGCGCGTCCTCCTCCTGGATCACCGCGCCCGCCGGTGGTGCGCCGTAGAAGCCAGACAGCGCCGCAGCCTGTGCGGACTCGCGCAGCAGAGCCGCCTGGGTCTCAGACAGGCGAATCCGGTAGGACACGAGCACAGACATCTCAGTGACCACGGCGATCAGTCCCGCCTCGGGGCCGATCGCTCCTCCGCACCCCACAGCGATGACCGCCGACAGCCCGAGGACGGCGACGCGCTTCCACTGGTGGCTCTCACCACGCAGCTCAAGCTGGGCCGGCAGATCGGCCTCGAGGCTGTAGGGGCGCAGCAGCGCGACGAGGACGCCGCCGGTCATGATGATGCCCCACGTGGTCCAGAAACCCTCACGCCCCTGCCAGAGCGCGTGCTCCAGGGCCTTCATGAGGAGGAAGGTGAGCGCCGTGACGACCCCTGCCAGGGCGCCGTAGCCTGTCGCGGTCGCATAGGTCCTGGTGGTGGGACGAGCCGAGGCCCTCGGGCGTGCGCTGCTCGTCAGTGTCTCAGGCATCTCGCCTCTCTCCTGGGCCGGCAGTGGATGGCGATCGGGCGGGCCCGAGGGTAGGCGAGCCCGCCCGATGAGGGTGCTGTCTCTCAGTCCTGAGCCGGCACGTCGGCAACCGGAGCGTCAACGACGCGCTCCTCGCGCTCCTTCTCCAGGTCCTTGGCAAGACGCTGGGTACGGATGCCTGAGAAGACGAGCTGGGCGCCCCAGACGATGGCAAGGACGCCCAGGACCCACACGAAGGTGATGGCGCTCATCGCCGGGAAGACGATGGCGAGGACACCGGCGATGATCCACAGGATCGCACCGATGACGGTGAAGACCTTGTCGGAGCCGGACAGGGCGCGAGCGATCACGGAGATCTGGGCGATACCGCGGAAGATCAGCCAGAAGCCGAAGGTCCAGCCAGCAACGACGAGTCCCGTGCCCGGGTTCACCATGACGATGAGACCAGCGATGAGGCCCAGGACCCCGGAGGCGATGTTCCAGCCGCGGTTGGTCTTCTCCTGGAAGGCGAGGACGAGGGTCGCCACCCCGTCGACGAGCGCGAAGGCGCCCCAGAAGACAGCGAGCGCCGCCGCTGACACGCCGGGGTTGGCTACAAGAAGAAGACCCCACAGCACACTGAAGACACCGAATACCAGCATGGTGGTGGCGGATCGTTTGGCGATCTCGGGCAGCATGATGTTCCCTTCGACATCTGATCAAGGACAAGACGTGCCACAGCACGGCGCCGTGGCAGCGCGCGGCATATTACAGCATGATCAGCGAGGCACACGCCCCTCTCGCCTCAGGCTGCTTCGTCAGCAGCCTGAGGCACCAGTCCTCAGGAACGTCCTTCCTCGGCCTCCTGCGTGGCAGAGGCCGCCTCGCCACGAGCCTGGGCCAGGGCCTCCTCCGGAGCCTGGAGGCTGGTGGTAGCCAGGTCCGAGGCGATGGACAGGGCGTCGTCCAGGCCGGAGACGTCCACGCCGGCCTGCTCGTCCTCCTGCGACCCCGACGGCGAGCCGCCTGACTTTCCGCCCAGGGCACCGGCGATCCCGTCCAGGGCCGCGGTGAACTCGGTGGGTACGATCCACATCTTGGACGAGGAGCCGTTGGCGATCTTGGGCAGGGTCTGCAGGTACTGGTAGGCCAGCAGCTTGGGGTCGGCGTTGCCCCGGTGGATGGCGTCAAAGACCTGCAGGATGGCCCGGGACTCGCCCTGGGCCTTGAGGATCGCGGACTGGGCCTGGCCCTCGGCACGCAGGATCGCAGACTGCTTGTCACCCTCGGCGGTGAGGATCTGGGACTGCTTGACGCCCTCGGCGGTGAGGATCGCCGCCCGGCGGTCGCGCTCAGCACGCATCTGCTGCTCCATGGCACCCTGGATGGAGGCCGGCGGGTCGATCGACTTCAGCTCGACGTTGGAGACGCGGATGCCCCAGCGTCCGGTAGCCTGGTCCAGCACCCCGCGCAGCTGTCCGTTGATCTGGTCGCGGCTGGTGAGCGTCTGCTCCAGGTCCATGGCGCCGATGACGTTACGCAAGGTCGTCACGGTCAGCTGCTCGATCGCCTGCAGGTAGCTGGCGATCTCGTAGGTGGCGCGCTTGGGGTCGGTGACCTGGTAGTAGATGACCGAGTCGATGGACACCACGAGGTTGTCAGAGGTGATCACCGGCTGGGGCGGGAAGGAGACGACCTGCTCACGCAGGTCCACCGTGGAGCGCACCCGGTCGATGAAGGGGACCAGGAAGTGCATGCCAGCGCCGTACTCGGCCTGGAACTTGCCCAGGCGCTCCACGATGATCGCGTAGGACTGCGGCACGATCCGCACCGCCTTGGCGATGGCGACGATGACGAACAGGGCCACGAGGGCCAGGACGATGACGGGGACGATCTGCAGTCCCGCGAGCGAGCTCATGACAAGCCTTTCAGGTAGCTGGGTGGTCAGGCAGTGAGGTCGAGAGGGTCAGGGCAGCAGCCTCACAGGCCTCACACGGGCTGGACGACGGCGACGGCCCCGTCGATGGCGACGACGCGCACCTGGGCACCGGTGACCAGCCGCTCCTGGGAACCAGGACGCGCCGGGTCAGGGTCAGCCAGACGTGCGCTCCACTCCTCACCTCCCAGCCGTACTCGTCCGCCGTGGGTGTCGACGACGGTGAGGGCGACCGCCTCACGGCCCACCAGGGCCTCGGCGTTGGTCCGCATGTCAGGCGTCGTCGCCCGCAGGTGCCGCTTGGCCCAGGGGCGGACCAGGACGAGCAGCAGCGTCGAGACGAGGGCGAAGACGACCACCTGCAGCCAGAAGGGGCCGCCAAGCGCCGCCGTCGCCGCCGCACCGAGCGCTCCCCCGGCGAACATGAGGAAGGTCAGGTCCACTGTCAGGGTCTCAACCACCCCCAGGACGAGGGCGCCTCCTACCCACCACAACCAGTCCATCAGGGCCTCCTTGCTCGCTCGTGCGTGTGTTCAGTGTCTGTCTCAGTGCCTGCCTGAGCGGGCGCCCAGCAGGTCCTTGCCACGTGCGGCGTACCGGCCGCGGTCCACCGTGACCTCCAGGGGCAGGCCAAAGGTGGTGGACATGACCTGGTCGGTCAGGACCTCCTCCAGCGTGCCGTGCCCCGCGATCACGCCCTCGCGCAGGGCCAGGGCGTGGGTGAAGCCGACCGGGATCTCCTCCAGGTGGTGGGTCACCAGCACCATGGTGGGGGAACCCGGCGCCGAGATGATCTCGCTCAGGGCCGCCAGCAGCAGCTCACGTCCTGCCACGTCCAGGCCCGAGGCCGGCTCGTCCAGGATGAGCAGCTCAGGGTCGGGCATGAGGGCGCGTGCGATCTCCACGCGCTTGCGCTCGCCCGAGGACAGGCTCCCCCAGCGGCGGTCGGCCAGGTCCTGGACCCCGAGCGCGCCCAGCAGGGCCCGAGCACGCTCGACGTCGAAGTCGTCGTACTCCTCGCGCCACACACCGATCTTCCCGTAGGACGCCGAGAGGACCACGGACTCCACGGTCTCGCTGTCCAGCACGGACTGCGCCAGCGCCGAGGAGGTCAGCCCGATGCGCGGACGCAGCTCGGTGACGTCCACACGCCCCATGCGCTCGCCGAGCACGTCCACCGTGCCTGAGGAGGGAAAGAGCCTGGCTGCGGCGATACGGGAGACCGTGGTCTTGCCCGCGCCGTTGGGGCCCAGCAGCACCCAGTGCTGTCCCTCGGTGACGCTCCAGGTCACGTGGGACAGGATCTGGTGCCTGCCACGGTGGAGGCAGACGTCGTCGAGGTGCAGCACGCTGGTCATGGCCCCACCCTATCGTGCGAACGTGACCTGAGTCCCACACCTGCCAGGGCGTGGGACAGCTCGTGCGAGCAGACCTTCCTCGTTAGCCTCGCGCCCATGTCCCCTCTGGATCTTCCCGTCAGCGTCCTGCTCGCCCTGTGGGCGCCCTTTCCCTCCTCCATCGGCCTGGCCCTGGTCCAGGGTCCTGACGCCGTGCACGAGGTGGCGGACCACGGACCTGGCGGTCCTGGGCTCCTGAGCCTGGAGAGCTGGCTGGCGCGGGCCGGGGCGCTGCGCCGCTGCGCCGCGGTCCTGCCGAGCCCAGCCGACCCCCTCCCTGGTCTGGCGGCCGCGCTGGAGGCTGGCGAGGGCGTCGTGGTCGAGACCGCCTCCCGGCGCCTGCTGCTGGTCCCTGAGCCCTCAGGGGCCTCGGTGCGCTGGCACGCCGAGGAGCTCACCGCCCTCGTCCCGCCCTTCGACGCGGCCCACGCACGGCGCGCCACCTACCAGGCCACCGAGGAGGCCATCGCGGCGCTGACCGAGCTGGACCTGGCTCGCGAGCGCCCCGACCTGGCTGAGGAGCTCACCGACCTCATCACCGCGGTCCTCGACCCCCGGCTCGTCCCACCGTCGCTGGAGCCTCGCCGCCGTGAGCTGCTGGAGCGGTCCCTGAGGCTGTCGGCGATCTGCGAGCGTGCTCTGAGCGACGACGGCGCCGCGGCGACGCTGGCACAGGCCGAGCGACGACGGCAGGTCCTGCGCCCCTTGCTGGCTACGGCACGCCAGGGCGTGGCCGCGGCGACCGAGAGCTGGGATCCAACCGTCTGATCCGGGAGGCAGGCCGTAGAGGCCTGCCTCCCTGGGGCGCGGGCAGGCTCAGCCCTTGGGGTGGGCCAGCGCCCACTCGTAGACGGCCATGGTCTGGGTGGCGATGGCCGACCAGGAGAAGTGCTCCTCCACCCGTCGCCGGGCCGCCGCCCCCATCCGGGCCGCCAGCTCGGTGTCCGTGACCAGCGCGGTCAGACGCTCGGCCAGGTCGGCGGCGAAGCGCTCGGGGTGCGTCGGTGTCCCGGTGCCGTCGGTCAGCTGGTCGACGGGCACGAGGTAACCGGTCTCGCCGTCGACGATGACGTCCGGGATGCCACCGGTGGCCGAGCCGACCACCGGCAGACCCATCGCCATCGCCTCCAGGTTGACGATGCCCAGCGGCTCGTAGACCGAGGGGCACACGAAGACGTCGGAGGAGGCCAGCACGGCCTGCAGCTCACGGTGGGGCAGCATCTCCTCGATGAGGATGACGCCGGTGCGTGAGCCCTGGAGCGCGGCGACGGCCTCATCCACCTCCGCCTTGATCTCCGGCGTGTCCGGCGCGCCGGCGCACAGGACCACCTGGACCTGTTCAGGCAGGTGGGCGACGGCGCGCAGCAGGTGGGGCAGGCCTTTCTGCCGGGTGATCCGGCCGACGAAGACGATCGTGGGCCGGCCGACCTGGATCCCGAAGCGCTCGCGCACCTGCGCGGCCAGGTCCTCGAAGGAAGGATCGGTGGGGCGGGCCCAGTCAGCCAGGTCGATGCCGTTGTGGACCACCTTGACCCGCTCCGGGTCCACACCCGGGTAGGAGCGCAGGATGTCCTCGCGCATGCCGTGGGAGACGGCGATGACGGCGCTGGCCCCCTCGTAGGCCTGGGCCTCGGCCCAGGAGGACAAGGCGTAGCCGCCGCCAAGCTGCTCCGCCTTCCACGGGCGCATGGGCTCCAGGGAGTGGGCCGAGACCACGTGAGGGATGCCGTGCAGCAAGCCAGCCAGGTGACCGGCCAGGTTGGCGTACCAGGTGTGGGAGTGGACGATGTCGGCTCCCTCCACGTCCGTCACCATCGTCAGGTCCACCCCGAAGGTCCGCAGCGCCGCGTTGGCGCCGGCCAGCTCGGGCAGCTCGGCGTAGCCGGTGACCCCGGGGTCGGCCCCCTGGGTGCCGGGCTGGCGCGGACCGCCGAAGGCGTGCACGCGCACCTGCGCCAGGGGACGCAGGACCTTGGCCAGCTCGTTGACGTGGACGCCGGCGCCGCCGTAGATGAAGGGCGGGTACTCCTTGGTCAGCAGATCGACCCTCATGGTCCTCAATCTCTTCCTCGTGGGGCACTGCGGGTGCCAAGTGGGTTAGGTAGGTGGGTTAGGTACCGGGTGGCGAGCGGCCGTGCGGGTGGCAGGCGACGCCGTCGGCCCTCTCCCCAGACGGTATCGGCTCGCTCGCCGCGCCACGCCGCTTTCGTCCGGGCAAGAACCGTGAGCGATCCTGTGGTGCCATTTGCCCACCTAGGTGCTGCCGGGCCCTCTACGCTGGCCCCATGGCCTACCCACGAGTCCTCGCAATCATCCTCGCCGGCGGCGAAGGCAAGCGCCTGATGCCCCTGACGGTTGACCGCGCCAAGCCGGCGGTGCCCTTCGGCGGCATCTACCGGCTCATCGACTTCTCCCTGTCGAACATGATCAACTCCGGCTTCCTCAAGGTGGTTGTGCTCACCCAGTACAAGTCCCACTCGCTGGACCGCCACATCGCCAAGACCTGGCGGATGAGCGACATGCTGGGCAACTACATCGCCCCCGTGCCCGCCCAGCAGCGCGTGGGCAAGCACTGGTTCCTGGGCAGCGCCGACGCCATCTACCAGTCCCTCAACCTGCTCGACGACGAGCGGCCGGACTACGTGGTCATCACCGGCGCGGACAACATCTACCGCATGGACTTCTCCCAGATGCTGGAGCACCACATCGCCTCCGGCCTGCCGTGCACCGTGGCCGGCATCCGTCAGCCCAGGGCCCTGGCCAACCAGTTCGGCGTCATCGAGACCGACCCTGCGGACAAGGGCAGGATCAAGGCCTTCGTGGAGAAGCCCGAGTCCACCCCGGGCCTGCCTGACTCCCCGGACGAGGTCCTGGCCTCGATGGGCAACTACATCATGAACGCCGACGCTCTCCTGGAGGCGGTGACCGTCGACGCCGCGGAGGAGTCCTCCAAGCACGACATGGGCGGCAACATCGTCCCCTGGTTCGTGGCGCGTGGGGCAGCCGGCGTCTACGACTTCAAGGACAACGAGGTCCCCGGCGCCTCCGAGCGCGACCGCGACTACTGGCGCGACGTGGGGACCGTGGACGCCTTCTACGACGCCCACCAGGACCTTATCTCGGTCACCCCGGTCTTCAACCTCTACAACGACCGCTGGCCGCTGTTCGCCGGGTACACCAACTCCATGCCGCCGGCCAAGTTCGTCTACGGCCACCACGAGCGCCTGGGCCACGCGGTGGACTCGATCGTCTCCCCCGGCGTCATCGTCTCCGGTGGCGAGGTCATCTCCTCGGTGCTCTCCCCGGGTGTGCGTGTCAACTCCTGGTCCTCGGTGCGCGAGTCCGTGCTCATGGACGGGGTGAACGTGGGACGCAACACCGTGGTCAGCCGCGCCATCCTGGACAAGTACGTCCACGTCGAGGAGGGCGCGATGGTCGGTATCGACCCCGAGCACGACCGGGAGCGTGGCTTTACCGTCACCGAGTCGGGGATCACCGTGGTCGCCAAGGGGCAGACCGTCACGCGCTGATCGGCCCTGGCGTCTCACGCTGCCCTCCCCCCGCCCTACAGCGCGGCAGGGCCGTTAGCATCGCCCCATGAGCAACGAGCCCAGCACCCAGGCCTCCTCCCCTGCCCGAGTCTCAGGCGCCCGTGCCACCGGCCTGCTGGCGCAGGCGGGTCCTGGTCTGCTCGTCATGGACGTGGACTCCACGCTCATCGAGCAGGAGGTCATCGAGCTCATCGCCGAGCGGGCCGGCACCCGCGAGCAGGTCGCCGCGGTCACAGCCAGGGCCATGCGCGGGGAGCTGGACTTCGCCGCCTCCCTGCGTGAGCGTGTGGCCACGCTGCGCGGCGTGCCGGAGACGGTCTTTGCCGACGTGCTGGGCGAGCTGCGTCCCACCTGTGGCGCGGTCGAGCTCATCAGCGAGCTGCACGCACGTGGCTGCCGGGTAGGCGTGGTCTCCGGGGGCTTTGAGGAGGTGGTGGTCCCGCTGGCCGCGCGTCTGGGGATCGACCACGTGGCCGCCAATCGCCTGGAGGTCCGTGACGGCTGCCTGACCGGCCAGGTCCTGGGCCGGGTCGTGGACCGGCAGGAGAAGGTGCGCTGCCTGCGCGCGTGGGCCCAGGAGGACGGCGTCGAGCTCGCCCGCACGGTCGCGGTGGGCGACGGCGCCAACGACCTGGGCATGATCGCCGCCGCCGGCCTGGGGGTGGCCTTCTGCGCCAAGCCGGTCGTCGTCGAGCAGGCGCCGGCGGCCGTCCACGTCCGCGACCTGCGCGCCGTCCTGGAGCTGCTGCCGCTCAGCCGGTGACAAGGATCTCGGTCAGCCGGGCCCGGCCGGGGCCCAGCTCGGACCAGGAGACCGGGACCGTGAGCACGAGCGCCGTGGCCGGTGGGATGCCGAACTCGATCTGCTGAGCTAGGTCGCTCCTCCCGTCGTCCAGCTCGTAGGCCAGGATCGAGGTGGTGGGCTCGTGACCGACCACGACGACGCTGCGCAGATCGTCGTCCAGCACCCTCAGCTGGTCCAGGACCCTGGCGGAGCTGCCCATGTAGAGGGAGTCCTCGACCCGGGTGTCCTGGGGGCGCAGCCGCTCGCGCAGCGGCCGGGCCGTGGCGCGGGTGCGCGCTGCCGGGGAGACGAGCAGGAGGTCAAGGCCGGCGACCCGGCTGCCCAGCTGCTGAGCCAGGTCAGCGGCCATCTGCTCGCCGTGCTCGGTCAGCGGCCGCTCGGCGTCGCTCATGCCACGGGCGGCCTTGGAGTGGCGCACGAGCACCAGGGTGCGCCCGGCCCCCGGCTGGCTCGTCACGGGCTCGTCAGCGCTCACAGCGTTCTCAGTCACCCGGCCAGGATACGCGAGCCCCCACGCGTCAGAGGTCGCCAGGGCGGTGGTCACAGCAGGCTGGCCCCACCGTCGGCGCGCAGGACCTGGCCGGTCGTGGCGGGCAGCCAGTCGGAGAGCAGGGCCACGGCTGTGCGTGCCACGCTGCCCGGGTCTCCTGCGTCCCAGCCCAGCGGCGCCCGACTCTCCCACGCCTGGGCCAGCTGGTCGAAACCGGGGACCGCGCCCCCCGCCGTCGTGCGCAGCGGCCCGGCAGACAGGGCGTTGACACGGACCCCGCGGCGGCCCTGCTCGAGCGCCAGGCCCCTCACGCTGGCCTCCAGCGCCGCCTTGAGCGGCCCCATCCAGCCGTAGCCGGGCACGACCCTGCCCGACTCGAAGGTGAGGGCCAGCACCGCTGAGCCGGGTCCGAGGAGCGGGCCCACCGCGCC
The DNA here is from genome assembly GCF_029851875.1 of Actinomyces sp. Classification (GTDB taxonomy): domain Bacteria; phylum Actinomycetota; class Actinomycetes; order Actinomycetales; family Actinomycetaceae; genus Actinomyces. The sequence goes on along the minus strand of NZ_JARKVC010000016.1, from coordinate 3,876 downwards.
CACCAGCGCCGGCAGGGAGGTCACCGAGACCGTGAGCGCGCGCTCCAGGTCCGACTGCCAGGAAGCGAGGTCAGGAGCGCTTGGCCGAGCCTGGGCACCCTCGGCGCCAGGGGCTGCCGAGCCGCCTGGGCTCAGACGGTCCCCGAGCAGGCTGGGCGCCGCCTGGGCAACCGAGTGGACCACCCCGTCCAGGTTCTGCGCACCCCGGCGGCGCAGCTGCGCCTCCAGGCCGCTCAGCGCCTCGGCGTCGGTCAGGTCCAGCGCCAGCACCGGGACCTCGCCCAGGCCTGCGCCGGCTGCGACCTGCTGCGTCACGCGCACCGCTCGTGGCGGCGAGCTCAGCACCAGGCGGGCGCCCTGCGCAGCCGCCTGGCGTGCCACGGCGGTCGCGATCGAGGAGGGACGCAGCACACCGGTGACCAGCACCGTGCGCCCGGCCAGCAGATCCGTCATCGTCCCATCCCCATCCCGCCGTCCACCGGCACGATGGCGCCCGTGACGTAGGAGGCCTCCCGGCTGGCCAGGAAGCAGGCGACAGCGGCGACCTCCTCGGCCTGCCCCAGGCGGCCCATCGGGATCTGGGCGAGGTAGGACTCGCGCGCGGGCTGGCTCAGACCGGCTGTCATCTCCGTGTCCACGAAACCGGGGGCCACGGCGTTGACCCTCACCCCCCGGGGCGCGACCTCTCGGGCCAGGCTGCGCGTGAGCCCCTCGACCCCGCCCTTGGAGGCACCGTAGGCGGCCAGTCCCCGGCCCCCGCGCGCAGCGACGACGGAGGAGACCAGGACGATCCGGCCGCTGCGTCGGCGCAGCATGCCAGGCAGGAGCGCACGCACAGCCGTGAAGGCACCGGTGAGGTTGGTCTCCACCGTGGTCTGCCAGGTCTCGTCGCTCGTGCGCATCGCCAGCGCGTCCACGGCTACCCCGGCGGCGCACACCAGGACCTCCGCTCCCCCGGCTCGCTCCAGCTGCGCCGCCGCGGCCTGCACCGCGCGAGCGTCGGTGACGTCAACGCTGCGTCCCGCCACGCCGTCGGGCGCCGTGCCGCTGCGCGACCAGCCCACCACCGCGTACCCGGCCTGCCTCAGCGCCCCGGCCACCGCGGCCCCGATGCCGCGGGAGGCGCCGGTGACCAGCGCCGTCGGGGGCACAAGGGCGCCGTCGTTCCTCACACCACTCACGGCGACCAGCCTACGTGTGCCAGAGTGTGCGCGTGACGCACGCCCCCGCCCCGCGACCTGCCGAGCCTGCCCCGCTCGACGTCAGCCCGCTGCGCATCGGCCCGATCACGGTGGGCGTGCCCGTCGAGCTCGCCCCGATGGCCGGCGTCACCAACGCCTCCTTCCGCCGTCTGTGCCGCGAGCAGGGTGAGAGCGCCCTGCCCGAGGCAGCGCGCCCGCAGGCCCCGGGCCCGCTGCCCACCAGCGACGGCGGCCTGCTCGCTCCAGCGGGCCTGTACGTCACCGAGATGGTCACCACGCGCGCGCTGGTCGAGCGCAATGAGAAGACCCTGGCCATGGTGCGCACCGACCCTGCCGAGCGCGTGCGCTCGATCCAGCTCTACGGGGTGGACCCTGCCGTCGCCGGGCAGGCGGCCCGGATCCTCGTCGAGGAGGACCTGGCTGACCACATCGACCTCAACTTCGGCTGCCCGGTGCCCAAGGTGACCCGCAAGGGCGGCGGGGCCGCGCTGCCGTGGAAGAAGGACCTCCTGCACGCGATCCTGCGTGAGGTCGTGCGCGGTGCCGAGGACGGGGCCCGCCGGGGCCGGCGCGAGCGCGAGGTGCCGGTAACCGTCAAGATGCGCATCGGCGTCGACGAGGAGCACGAGACCTACCTCGACGCCGCCCGGGCCGCCCAGGCCGCCGGCGTCGCGGCGCTCGCGCTGCACGGGCGCACGGCTCACCAGCACTACGCAGGCCAGGCCGACTGGTCCGCCATCGCGCGGCTGAAGGAGGCCTGCCGGGTCCCCGTGCTGGGCAACGGAGACGTCTGGACCGGTGACCACGCCCTGGAGATGATGAGGCAGACGGGCTGCGACGGCGTGGTCGTGGGCCGGGGCTGCCAGGGCCGCCCCTGGCTGCTGGCGGACATCGTCCACGCCCTGTCCGGCTCCGCCGAGCGCACCCGGCCGGACCTGGACGCCGTGGTCGCCACGATCCGCGCCCACGGGCGCCTGCTGACCGACGAGCTCGGTGAGGACCGTGGCGTGCGGGACCTGCGCAAGCACATCGGCTGGTACCTGAAGGGGTATCCCGTGGGTGGCCAGGCCCGCGGTGAGCTGATGAAGGTCTCCACGCTCGCCGAGCTTGACGCCGCTCTCTCAGCCGTGCGCGCGCGCCTGCCCGAGCAGGTGCCCTACCCCGGCCAGGCCATCGAGGGACCACGCGGGCGGGCGGGCACGCCCAGGCGCCCGCACCTGCCCGACGGCTGGCTGGACTCGCCCTACCTCAGCCAGGAGCAGCGCACGCTGCTGCTCCAGGCCGAGTCAGACGTCTCTGGAGGCTGATCCTGCCTCACTGCCCGCCTGTCCCTCCTCCCGCCGGCTGGGCGCGCACAGGGCAGCCGCGATCGCCGTCGTCGCCGGGATGGCAAGCACCAGCCCGATCGAGGAGACCAGCGTGCGCACGATCTCCTCGGCGATCTCACCGCTGAGCAGCGTGTCCACCACGGAGCGGTCGATGAGGGCGGCCGCCAGGATGAGCGGCAGGGCGGTGCCCGCATAGGCGAAGGCCAGGGTGTAGACGGTCGAGGCGATGTGGTCGCGGCCGATGCGCATCCCGCCGGTCAGCAGCCGCGCCCGGCTGAGCGCGGGGTTGGCGGCGTGCAGCTCCCACACGGCCGAGGCCTGGGTGATCGTGACGTCGTTGAGGACGCCGAGCCCGGCGATCACCATCCCGCAGGTCAGCAGCGCCGTCAGGCTCAGCCCCGGTACGACGGCGGTGAGCGTCAGGGCGTCATCGCCCACCGCGCCGGTGAGGCCGGCGGCGTCCACGCCCCACAGGGCCAGTACCACGGTGATGACGACGCCGGCCAGCGTGCCCAGCAGCGCCGTCGTCGTGCGCACGCTGATGCCGTGGGCGACGTAGACGGCCAGCAGCATCATGGCGGCCGAGCCCACGAGGGTGACCAGGAGCGGGGGGTGCAGCGCGAGCAGCGCCGGGATCATGAAGCGCAGGAGCACGCCGGTGGCCGCCACCAGGCCGATGACGGCACGCAGGCCCTTGAGCCCGGCCACGGCCACGACGAGCACGAGGTAGACCACGGCGAGGGCACCCACCGGCAGCTGCCGGTCGTAGTCGACGAAGACGTAAGGAGTCCCGCCAGCCAGCGCCTGGGCGGTGTACATGACCCGTATCCGGTCCCCGACCTGCGCCGCCGGCAGGGACTCGGCAGGTACGTGGACGGGGACCACGAGGCCGCTTCCCTCGCCCGAGGTGATCTCGGCGCACACCGCGTCGGCCAGGAGCGAGCCGTCGTTGGCCCCGCCCAGGCTCGCGAAGGCCTCAGCGCAGGAGGAGACCTGCGTGGCGGTGACACGGGCCGTGGCCATGCTGGCGCCCTCGGCCACGAAGGGCTGGGACCCCATGACCTCCACGCGGCCGGGCCACAGCAGGACGACGCCGATGAGCGTGGCCAGGACCAGGGGGACGACGACGGCCGCCAGCACCGTCCGCACGCGCCGGGACTCCCCTGGCGCCAGGGCGAGCGGGCCGGAGTGGGAGTGCGGTACGTGAGTCACTGCTCCATCATGCACGACCGGGCCGCTCAGTCAGGGGCGCAGCGGCGTCCGTGTGCGCAGCCTCGGACACGGTCACGGCCCGCGGGCAGGAGGACATGCCTCGTGGGGGCGCGTCCGGTGCAGGACGCGCCCCC
>NZ_JARKVC010000010.1 GCF_029851875.1 Actinomyces sp. | reverse complement strand
GGGGGCGTGGTGGGCCCCAGTCCCTGTGGTGAGTGGGGCGGACGACGCAGCCTCGCTCTGCGTGGTCGAGGCGCTCACGGCTGTGGGTCGCCCCGTCTCAGATCGCGACGGCCTCGACAGCGGAGGCCAGGGTCTTGATCTTGTCCGGGCGGAAGCCAGACCAGTGGTCCCCACCAGCCATGACGACCGGTGCCTGGGCGTAGCCAAGAGCCTTGACCTGCTCCAGAGCCTCGACGTCCACCGAGATGTCCACCGTGGAGTACTCCAGGCCGGCCTTGTCCAGGGCACGGTAGGTGGCGTTGCACTGGACGCAGTTGGGTTTGCTGTAGACGGTGATCGCCATATCAGTCACTTCCTGGCTCTGGTCTGGACGGGTGGTCAATGTGGTTCCGCGGGCCTGACTGAGGGGCACCCTGGCGGGATTCCAACGGTGTAAGCACACGGGTGTAGTTCGCGGGAGGGCAAGAGCACCTCGCGGGGCAAGACACTACCCCTTGGGGTAGAGGCACGCCATCACCCCAAGATGATGTGGCCGGTGTGTCACTGTGCATCACAACCTTCCTTCCTGTGGACAGCTCACGCACCCCTGTGGGCAAGCGCCCCAGGAGCAGCCCCGACGCCCCTCACCAGCACCTGCTCCCAGGTCCGTGAAACGGCAGAACCATCGTCTCCTGGGGGTACGACACACATTCCTGCACCCAACCCACAGGCCCCCACCCCGCCCCCACCCCCGCTGTCCCCACCCTGGGGACAAGCTCGGCAAGACCACCTTGCTCACACCCGCAGCCTCGGCGTGTCGCCCACATCCCACACCGCAGACCCACCGTGCTACGTTCCACACATCTCACCGCACCCCACATCGGCCTCACAGCCGAGCAAGGAGGAGGACATGGAGGCTGCTCAACGACGTGAGGCGATCCTCACCCGGCTCTCCCGAGCCAGCGCGCCCCTGCCCGCCGCCACGCTCGGCGAGGAGATGGGCGTCTCCCGCCAGATCGTCGTCGGCGACGTGGCCCTCCTGCGGGCCGCAGGACACCCCGTACGCGCCACCAACCGCGGATACGTCCTGGTCCGCCCGTCTCACGCACCCAGGCGCTCAGTCACGGTGCGTCACAGCAGCAGCGAGACGGCCGCCGAGCTGCGGGCTGTCCTGGCAGCCGGAGGGACGGTGCTGGACACCTCGATCGAGCACGGTCTGTACGGACAGATCACCGTTGACCTGCTCATCCGCTCACACGAGGACCTCGAAGACTTTCTCACCCGCCTGAACCGGGCACCGGGTGCCACCCCCCTGTGCACCCTGACCGACGGCTGGCACACCCACACCATCGAGGCCGAGAGCGAGGAGGCGCTGGACGCCGTCGAGCAGGCCCTGGAGAGGCTCGGCTTCCTCCACAGGCAGGGCTGAGGCGGCAGCCGGGACCCACCCGCCGATCGGCTCGCAGCCACCTCGCACCCACCAGACCCCCACTCAGTCCACACACAGGTCATACATCCTTCACAGCAATCTCACGGACTTGTCTCGTTCACTCAGGTCATCACCACTACGACTCGAGGAGCCAGTCCATGAGCCTGACAACGCTCGCCCATATCGGCGTCGACCTCATCTCCCTCGCGGTCCTCGTCGGCGCCCTCTACCTGCCGCGCCACGGACGTAAGGACCTGCTGGCCGCCTACGTCGGCGTCAACGTCGGCGTCCTGGCGGTCACTCTCCTGCTGTCCTCCGCCTCGGTGGGAGCAGGCCTGGGGCTCGGGCTCTTCGGGGTCCTGTCCATCATCCGCCTGCGCTCGGCGGAGATCTCCCAGGGCGAGATCGCCTACTTCTTCGCGGCCCTCGCCATCGGCCTGCTCGGCGGCATCCAGACTGCCTCGCTGCCACTGGTTGCGATGCTCATGGGACTCATCGTGGTCGCACTGGCCGTCGTCGACAGTCCACGGCTGCTGCCGCGTCACCAACACCAGGTCATCATGCTGGACCGCGCCCTCGCCGACGAGGCTGCCCTGCGCAGTCACCTGGAGAACCTGCTTGGCGCACAGGTCCGCTCCATGGAGGTCCAGCGTCTCGACCTGGTCAACGACACCACGGTGGTGGACGTGCGGTACAAGGTCCTGACCTCTCGCGCCGCCTCCGCCGCCACGCCGTCGCTCTGCGCCCCCTCCGCCACGACGGCGACCGCGGGCGAGCCGTGGACCACGCCGACCCGGCTCACTGACGTCCCACGGTCCTACCAGCCGCGCACCGCCCACCCGGCCGCCTAGTGCGAGGAGCCGCCATGGAGATGCTCAGAACCGACGACCTACACCCGATCTCGCTCGAGGCGCTCAACGCGGCCGCGAGCCTTCTCACCCGCGTCGACCGCAAGTACCTCGTGCCGGCCCACGTGGCCCAGGGACTCGTGCAGGCTCTCGCACCGCGCGCACGAGTGCTCGAGATCGAGGGCACGCGCAGCTTCTCCTACGCCTCCACCTACTTCGACACCCCCGGACTGGAGAGCTACCTGGCGGCTGCCCGCAAGCGCCGTCGTCGTTTCAAGGTCCGCACACGCAGCTACCTCGACTCCGGGCTGACCTTCCTGGAGGTCAAGACCCGCGGCGCACGTGGCGCGACCGTCAAGAAGCGGGTGCCCTACGGGGCCGACGACGCTGATCGCCTCACAGCGCGTGGACGTGCCTTCGTCGCCCAGCGCCTGGACGAGGCCGGGATCACGCCCGCATCCGCCCACCACCTGGAGCCGGTCATGGCCACCACGTACGCGCGCAGCACCCTGCTGCTGCCAGGCGACGACGCTCGCCTCACGCTGGACACGCGCCTGGCGTGGCAGGAGACCCTGCCCGACGGCGGCCGCGGGACGCGCCGCACGGCGCACGGTCTCGTGGTGGTCGAGACGAAGAACCCGGCCACGCCCTCGCCGGCTGACCGCTGGCTGTGGGGCACCGGGTACCGACCAACAACGATCTCGAAGTACGCCACCGGGATGGCAGCACTGCACCCGCAGCTGCCGTCAAACAAGTGGAGCCGTGTACTCCGCCGGGAGCTGGCAGCCGCGTGAAGCCGCTGCTCCCCTGCCCGGCACACAGCCCGATTCACCACATCATCACCTCAGTGACACAGGAGACACCATGAAGAACCCCTTCAGCCGCCACGGCGCCTCCAGCCTCGGTCCTCGCCGTCGTACACAACGCGTCAGCGGCACCCTCGCGTTCGCCACCGCCATCGCCCTGAGCGCTGCCTGCGGCTCCGCTGCCACCACGGACTCAGCCTCAGCGACCTCAGCCTCCTCCGCGTCGGACGAGTCCTCCTCCACCGCGTGGACCACGATCTCCTCCGCGGTACGCCAGGCCTCGATCGGCGCCAGCGTGAGCGATGTCCTGGCGGCCAACGCCGACACCGCGGAGGCGGTCGCCGCAGCCACCTCCGCGGAACAGTCCGGCTCCTGGGACACCGCCTCTGCCACCACCATCACCCTGGGCGGCGACTCCGCCTCCGTCTCCGGCGACGCGGCAGAGTCCGTGAGCGTGGACGGCTCCACCGTCACCATCACCGGCTCAGGAACCTTTGTCCTGACCGGCAGCCTTGACGACGGCGAGGTCGTCGTCAACGCCGCCGACGCCGAGGTCCACCTCGTCCTGGACGGCGCCACCATCACCAACGCCGACGGACCGGCAATCGACGTCCAGGACGCGGGCAGCGCCGTCGTCGTCCTGGCCGACGGCACCGAGAACACCCTCACGGACGGCCAGAGCTACACAGACACGAGCGAGGACGCCCCCACCGCCACCCTCTTCTCCTCTGACACGCTCACCATCACCGGCACCGGCTCCCTGACCGTGACCGGCAACAACAATGACGCCCTGTCCTCCAAGAACGGACTGGCGATCACCGGTTCACCCACCATCACCGTCACCGCCACCGACGACGGCGTCCGAGGGAAGGACTGGCTGCTGGTCTCCGGCGGCTCCCTGACCGTCACGGCCGGGGGCGATGGCCTGAAGTCCACGGAGGACGATGACGAGACCAAGGGCTTCGTCGCCCTGGGCGAGGCCGAGATCGCCATCACCTCCGGTGACGACGGTGTCTCAGCCACCACCGACGTCACCGTGGACGGCACGACGCTGTCCGTCATCGCCGGCGGTGGACAGTCCAACGCCTCCACCGCCCAGTCCCAGCCAGGACAGCAGGCCGCCCCCGCGGGCTCCGAGGCCGAGTCCTCCACCGACGACTCGGTCAAGCCCAAGGGCGTCAACGCCGGTGTCGCCTACTCCCAGGACTCTGGGACTGTCGCTGTCGACGCGGCGGACGAAGGCCTCCAGGGCGCCTTCGTCACCGTCTCGGGGGGCACGCTCACCATCGCCTCAGGCGACGACGGCATCAATGCCACCAACGGGGACTACACGATCGAGGGCTACGAGAACGCCGACTCCGAGTCCGACGACGGTGCCTACCTGACGATCACGGGCGGCAGCGTCCAGATCGACTACGCCGGCTCCGACGGCATCGACTCCAACGGCTCGGCCTCGATCACCGGCGGCCAGGTCGTGGTCGCCGGCTCGACCGGCTCCATGGACGGCGCCGTCGACGTCAACGGCGAGTCCGACGTCGTCGGCGTCACCGGCTCGCCGAGCGTCGCCGTCGGGGACACCATCACCGTGACGAGCACGGACGGGACGAGCTGGACGCTGACCTCGACGATCTCCTCGGACCACATCACCGTCCTCGGCCTGACCGAGGGCACCGAGTACACGGTAGCGACGACGTCGGGCGGCTCATCCACCAGCACCGCCTCGACACTGTCGACGGGCATGGGAGGCCCGGGACAGCCCGGCCAAGGCGGCCTGGGCGGCCAGATGGGCCCACGCTGACCTCCACCGACCATCAGATCCCCGACGGACCGCCAGTGCCCGGTCCGACCACCTGATTCGCGTGAATCCAGTGGTCGGACCGGGCACTGGCGGTCGGTCGCCCCCGAGGAGGTCGACGACGCCGAGTCTCAGGCCCGGCGCAGCCAGACCGTCGTCGCCGCAGGCAGCACGCCACCGCGCCCCGCCGCGGCGTCCTCCGCGAGCGGCCCGCTGGCCAGCAGCACCTCACCCACGGGCAGCTCAGCGTCCCGGTCAAAGGCCGTCCAGCACTCAACCTCGCCGCGCGCGAAGCCCAGGACGTGCTCGTCGCGGCGCAGCCACCTCAGCGGCTCCCGGTTGGCCGCGCCCCACAGCTGGCGACGCAGCGCCAGCCCACGCCGGTACAACGCCAGGGTCGAGCCGGAGTCCTCCTCCTCGACGTCGACGGCGTGGCTCCCCCACCCCGCCGGCTGAGGCAGGTGGGGCTCGGCTCCGTCGTCGGGCCCGAAACCGTAGCTCGCGCCCGCCGCGCTCCAGGGCAGCGGGACACGGCAGCCGTCGCGCCCCTTCTCCACCGCGCGGTTGCGCAGGGCGATGGGGTCCTGCAGCCGGTCCTCCGGGACGTCGGGTACCTCGGGCAGACCGAGCTCGTCCCCCTGGTAGACGTACATGCACCCCGGCAAGGCCATCGTGAGCACGGCGCCCGCGCGGGCCCGCTGCTCCCCCAGCGCAGCGTCATGAGCCGGGGACCCGCCGTCGGCCAGGACCCACAGGCGCGACAGACGCATCTGGCGCCCAGCCGGCGTGCCGTCCGCCCCCGCACCCGCGTCATGGGCCTGGTCGTGCTCAGCGCGCACCTGCTCAACCACCTTCTCCTCGGGATCGAAGCCGTAGCGCGTGGCTACCCGGAAGGTGTCGTGACAGCCCAGCACCCAGGTGGTCGAGCCGCAGGCAGCCTCATCCGCCAGGCCGGCGTCGATCGCCCAGGCGTAGGAGGGCGCTGTGAAGTCAGCGTCCTGGAGCTGGAAGTTGAAGGCCTGGCCGATCGAGGCGGCGTAGCGCGCGCGGCGCGCAGGGTGGACGCCGGCCTCAGCCACAGCGAAGCGCGGCGGGTCGTAGGAGTCCAGGACCGTGCGCCACCGGGCATAGACCTCGTGGACCTCGTCGCGATCGAACAGAGCATGGGAGCCGTCGTCAGGCAGCGGCCAGTAGGGCATCTGCGCGAAGGGGCGCTCCAGCTGCCCCATGTCCTTGGTCATGCCATGGGCCACGTCCACACGGAAGCCGTCGACCCCACGGTCGCACCAGAAGCGCAGCGTGTCCTCAAAGTCCTCGCCAACCGCCGGGTTGGCCCAGTTCAGGTCAGGCTGCTCAGGAGCGAAGACGTGCAGGTACCACTGATAGGGGCGGTTCGTGCCGGGGCCGGTCAGAGGCGTGCCGTCCTGCGCCCTGTCCTCCACCCGCTCCCAGATGAGGCCACCGAACAAGGAGCGCCAGTCACTGGGAGGCTCGACACCCCCTTCACCTCGACCCTCGTAGAAGTGGTAGAGCCGGCGCTCGGGGGCGTCCGGCCCACCGGCCAGCGCAGCACGGAACCAGGCGTGGCGGTTGGAGGTGTGGTTGGGGACCAGGTCGACAATGACCCGGATCCCGGCCTCGTGGAGGGCAGCGACCATGGTGTCGAAGTCCTCCAGCGTGCCGATCTGTGGAGCCACGTCGCGGTAGTCGTCAACGTCGTAGCCGCCGTCGGCCAGGGCAGAGGGATAGAAGGGAGAGAGCCACACGGCGTCCACGCCGAGCCGGGCCAGGTAGGGGACACGGCTGGTGACACCAGCGAGGTCACCGATGCCGTTGCCGTCCGCGTCCGCGAAGGAACGCGGGTAGATCTGGTAGACGACGGCGTCCTTCCACCACTGACGAGTCGGGACCTCAGCGGTCCGGGCGGGGCTGGGGCCGGTCGGTGCGGTTGCGTGGGTCGAGCTAGTCACGGGCGGCATCCTGCCAGGTTGGCGTGTAGCGCAAAACCTGGTGATGGCTGTGGCCCTCCGTCCAGCACTCAGCACTCGACGACGTTGACGGCCAGTCCCCCGCGCGAGGTCTCCTTGTACTTGGCGAGCATGTCCTCGCCGGTCTGGCGCATGGTCTCGATGACGGTGTCCAGGCTGACCTGATGACGGCCCTCGCCCCACAGCGCCATCCGCGCGGCGTTGATCGCCTTGACCGCAGCCACCGCGTTGCGCTCGATGCAGGGGATCTGGACCAGACCGCCCACCGGGTCACAGGTGAGGCCGAGGTTGTGCTCCATGGCGATCTCCGCAGCGTTCTCGACCTGCGCCGGCGTACCCCCCAGGGCCTCAGCGAGTCCTGCCGCCGCCATGGACGAGGCCGATCCCACCTCACCCTGGCAGCCCACCTCGGCCCCGGCGATGGAGGCGTTGGTCTTGATCAGCGCCCCCACAGCGGTGGCAGCCAGGAGGAAACGACGAGCACCGTCGTCGTCAGCCCCGGGAATGAACTGCTCGTAGTAACGCAGGACCGCCGGTACGATCCCGGCCGCGCCGTTGGTGGGGGCAGTGACCACGCGCCGCCCTGCGGCGTTCTCCTCGTTGACCGCGAGCGCGAACAGGTCCACCCAGTCCATGCCGCGCAGAGGATCAGCCATCGTGAAGGCGGCCGCCGGCCCGCTGGCCTGAGCCAGCAGGCGCTCGTGCAGGCCCTTGGCCCGACGACGCACCCCCAGCCCGCCCGGCAGCGTCCCGTCCGCTGCCATGCCGGCCTCGATGCAGGCGGTCATGGTCTGGCGCAGGCGGTCGAGGTAGCTCAGGACCTCACTCTCCTCGCGCACCGAGACCTCGTTGGCCATGACGACCTCAGACACGCGCAGTCCCTCGCGGGCGCAGATCTCCAGCAGCTCGGCCGAGGAGGAGAAGGAGTAGGGCGCCGGGGTGGCGTGGGCCTGGGCGACCACCGTGGTGGCCAGGGCACGGATCGAGGGAGAACCGGGCTTGCCGACGTCCTCCATCACGAAGCCACCGCCCACGGAGTAGTAGGTGCGCCGCAGGATCTCACCGCCGGCGGCGCAGTAGGCGGTCAGGGTCAGGCCGTTGACGTGGTAGGGCAGGACGCGTCCGGGCAGGAAGTGGATGTCAGAGGAGGGGGCGAAGGGGACGCAGCCCACCTCCCCTGCCTCCAGGACGCCCCTGTCCTCGACCTGCTCCATGAGGTTCTCGCAGACCTGGCTGGGCACGCTCTCCGGCTCGTAGCCAGCCAGACCCATGACGACGGCGCGGTCGGTGGCGTGGCCGCGGCCAGTGGCACCCAGGGAGCCGTAGAGCTCGACGGTGAGGCGAGTGACCGGCTCGGTGCACTGGCCGTCACCGTGAGAGGACGCCGGTGAGGAATCGTGCCCAGCCACGTCACCAGGGGCGAGCAGGTCCCTCACGGCGGTGTCAGCGGCGACGACGTCGGCCAGCTCCGCAGCGAAAGCACGTCCGGCACGCATCGGCCCCACGGTGTGCGAGGAGGAAGGGCCGATGCCGATGCGCATGAGGTCGAAGACGCTCAGCGGGCGCGAGGCCTCCTCGGCAGTGATCTCTCCCGCCAGCAGGGCGGCCGGTGTCGCGGCGTCCAGGGCGGTGGGGTGCAGGGTCGTGTCGACGGCGTCGGCGGTCATGAGCCCATCATGCACGCCTCGACCTGCGCGCGGCACTCCCCCGCGCTGCCGGGAGTCAGTCCGTCGAGCGCACGAGCCACCAGGCCGCGAAGGGCGGCACCGGGACCATGCCGTCGCCGTTGCCCTCCAGGCTCGCCGCACCCGCCGGGACCGTGTCCGTCAGGACGTCAACGGCCCCGAGGACCCCGTACTCCGCCAGGCGCCAGGCCGGGAGCGCCCGCCAGTCGCCGGTGACGTTGTAGACGCCGACGAAGCTGCCGCGTGGGTGCTCACGCACCGTGACCAGCACGCCGTCGTCATCCACCGGGGCGACGACGGTGCGCACCTCAGCCCCGAGCTGCGGCAGGCTGGCACGCACCTTGCCCAGGTGCACCAGGTCGCCGAAGACCCGACCGGGGATCGTCGTGGGATCGTGACGCTGGGCCACGGCCTCCTCGCTGAGGACCGGGCGACCGACCCAGCGTGAGTCCGCCTCATGGCCCGGCTCGGTGTCCCAGTTCGGGTCGTTGAGCTGGCCGAGCTCGTCGCCGCTCCACAGCACCGGAACACCTCCCCAGCCGTAGATGATGGCGTTGGCCAGGCGTAGGGCGTCCAGACGCTGGGCGAGCCAGCCACGCAGCTCCTCCTCGCGCCAGGCGGGGGTCTCCTCCCCGATCCCGGCCACCGCCTCGGCAGCCGCCTCGATGCCGATGAGCGAGGCGGCGGTCCCGCAGACGCGTCTGTCCTGGGTGACGGGGTTGTACTGGAAGACCAGACCGCGAGCGTCAGACATGGGGTAGACACCGCGGTACCAGTCAGCCAGGAACTGGCGGTGCCAGTAGCCGTTGAGGCCCACTGCCTCGGCGTCGGCGTCGTCGATCGCCCAGCCGATGTCGTCGTGGCAACGGATGTAGGTGATCCAGGTGGCGCTGGACGGTTCCACCGGCAGCGCGGACAGGGCCCGGGCGGCCAGGCGGACGTTCTTCGAGGCCAGCATCGACCACACCTGCACCATGAGGGAGTTGTGGTAGGCCAGGTCAGAGACCTTGCCGGTGTACTTGCCCTGGCCCAGGTACTGCAGGAGCTCTGTCGGCGCCACGATCGCCTCCGCCTTGAGATCCACGGCGGGGCAGGCGATGCGGGTCAGGGCCTTGAGCACCTCGGTGATCGCGTGGACCTCAGGCTGGCCCTGGCAGTCCGTGCCCTTGCGCTTGATGGTGAAGGCGATGGCGTCCAGGCGCAGGACCTCCACGCCCCGGTTGGCCAGGTCCAGGATGATCTGGGCGTACTCCTCCATGACGTCGGGGTTGCGCCAGTTGACGTCCCACTGGAAGGAGTTGAAGGTGGTCCACACCCAGCCCTCGGCCTCCTCGTCCCAGGTAAAGCTTCCGGGGGCGAAGTCCGGGAAGATCTCGGGAAGAGTCTGCTCGTAGGCGTCCGGCTCGGTGCGGTCAGGGAAGATGTAGAAGTAGTCGCGGTAGCGTTCCTCGCCGCCGCGGGCACGCTGGGCCCACTCGTGCTCGCGGGCCACGTGGTTGAGCACGAGGTCGACGACAAGGCTGATTCCCTCGCGGCGCAGCGCTCCCGTCAGGTGCTCCAGGTCCCCCATGTCCCCGAGGTCTGCACGCACGCTGCGGTAGTCAGCAACGGCGTACCCGCCGTCGGAGTCACCCGGGCGCGGAGTCAGCAGCGGCATGAGGTGGAGGTAGGTGACGCCCAGTTCCCGCAGGTAGGGGATGCGCTCCTCGACCCCGCGCAGGTCACCAGCGAAGCGCTCGGTGTAGGCGGCGTAGCCGATCCGCGAGGGGTCCTGGGCCCACAGCGGGTCAAGCGTGCGCTCCAGGTCGAGGCGGCGCAGCTCACCTGAACGCTCGGCGTAGGCCCGAGCGGCCTTGGCAACCAGGTGGGCGGCCGTGTCCTCGGCCTTCTCGCCGTACAGGGTGGTCAGGCCGTCCACAAGGTCGGGGTACCAGTGCTTCAGGCGTGAGCAGAAGACCTCTCGCCTGGTGGCACCCATGCCCTTCAGGGCCGGACTAACGGCGTCCCACACCGCAGGCGGCAGGCCGTAGACGGCTGGGCTGGTCTCGGCAGCAGAAGATGTGGTGGCACTCATACCTCTATAGTCGCCGATTTTGCTCGCTGATGGGGCCAGGCGAGCAAACACGCTCGCGCAGCGGGCCACGAGGCGACGTGTGCCACCTCCTGCCTCCCAGGCCTTTCGCACCAGACCTTTCGCGGCGTGTCTACGTCCTGAGGGCGTAGATACATTCTGGGAGCGTGCCTACAACCCTGAGAAGGCGTACTTACACCCTAGGGGCGTGCCTACGCCTCGAGAAGGCGTATTTACACCCTAGGGCGGCGTACTTCCATCTTGACGGCGTGTCTACAAACGTCCTGACGAACGCCCTCACATCCCACGCACGCCACGGCACCGTGGAAACACGCCGCCACACCCTGGAAGCACGCCCATACCTGGGAAGCACGCCGCCGTCATGCAGTGACGTCGTCGCACTTCGATCTGCACCTTGGCGCGCGCCACCACGCTCACGTCACCACCTCACGCTACTGCGCGGCGTCGTGCTTCTCGCGGTGCGCCAGCACCTGCCCAGCATGGTCCTGCGCCCAGTCACGCAGAGCCGTCAGCGGTCCGGTCAGGCTGCGGCCGAGCTCAGTCAGCTCGTAGTCCACCCGTGGCGGGACCCCGGGAGTCTGGCTGCGCACCACGAGCCCGTCGCGCTCCATCGACCGCAGGGTCTCGGTGAGGACCTTAGGGGTCACACCCCCGACCTCACGGCGCAGCTCGCTGAAGCGACGCGGTCCGTCGGACAGGACGACGACGACCAGCGGTGTCCAGCGATCGACGACGTGGCGCAGCACCGTGCGCGAGGGGCACTGGGGCGAGAGCACGTCGAAGGTGACAAGCGGCGCTTCGTGTGTCATAGACCATACCCTTAGTTACGTTGAGGTACCTACTATCTAAAACATATCATGAAGTCATCGCGAGCGCCTCGGCGACACCCGAGACGCCACCCACCGACCCGGGCCACGGCCCGTATCTGACACACGAGGAGTCACCATGAAGATCACCGTCATCGGAGGAACCGGCGCCACCGGATCGGCCGCCGTCGCTGAGGCCGCTCGCCGCGGCCACGAGGTCACCTCCGTCTCCCGCTCCGGCACGAAGCCCGAGGGCGCCACGCACGCCGTCGCCGCCAACCTGGGCGACACCGCCGCCGTCGTGGACCTGGTCAACCAGGCCGACGCCACGATCATCGCCGTCTCCCCTGACCGCACCGGCGGCTCGCCCCAGCCGGTGATCGACGCCTTCAAGGCCCTCATCAACGCCCGCCCCACCGGCCGCCTCGTGGTCGTCGGCGGCGCCGGCTCACTCCTGGACGCATCTGGCAAGCGCCTCGTGGACGACCCGGCCTTCCCTGAGGCCTACCGCAGCGAGGCCCTGGCCTTCTCCGAGGTCCTGGAGCTCTTCCGTGAGGCTGGCAGCTCGATCGCCTGGACCCTGGTCTCCCCCGCCCCGGCCTACCCGGTGCCAGCCTCCTCGGGCTCCTACGTCACAGCCGCTGACACGCCTGCTGGTGAGACCCTCTCCGCCGCAGACATGGCCATCGCGCTCGTTGACGAGGCTGAGGCGGACACCCACCGAGGCGCGCGCTTCGCCGTCGCCAGCGCCTGACAGCCGCGGCGGGCACCTGTCCCATCACTTCACTTCCGGCCCTGAACAGTCGATCCCATTGCGGGGAGCACGGGGATCGACTGTTCAGGGCCTGATACGACACCGAAGCAGGCGAGACACGCGGGCAACCACCACGTGCGCACGCCAGCCAGGGGGCAGGCTTCACCTATGACTGCCACCCACGCGACCGTCCGCCCCACCAACCCGCCCATCGCCCTGGCTATCGCCGGTTCTGAGGCCTCCGGAGGCGCCGGCGCCCAGACTGACCTCAAGACCTTTGCCCAGCTCGGCGTCTTCGGCTGCGTGTTGCTGACCTGCATCGTCTCCTTCGACCCCGAGAACGACTTCGCTCACCGCCTCCACGCGATCGAGCCCCAGGTCCTGGCTGACCAGATCGAGGCCGCCGTCGGCGTGCACGGCGACATCGACGCCGTCAAGATCGGCATGCTCGGCACGATCCCCACCATCGAGACCGTCGCCGACGCCCTGGGGCAGTACCGCTTCCCCAACGTCGTCGTCGACCCCGTCCTCATCTGCAAGGGCCAGGAGGCGGGCGCCGCCCTGGACATTGACAACGCCCTGCGCGAGAAGGTCCTGCCCTACGCCACCATCACCACCCCCAACCTCTTTGAGACCCAGGTGCTGGCCGGCGTCGAGGAGATCACCACGGTGGCCGCCCTCAAGGACGCCGCCAAGCGGATCCACGACCACGGCGTGCCGAACGTGCTCGCCAAGGCTGGCACCCTCCTGGGAACCGGCACCGCCCTGGACGTCTTCTACGACGGCCAGACCCTGGAGGTCCTTGAGGTCCCTGCCATCGGCCAGGAGCGGGTCTCCGGTGCCGGCTGCACGCTGGCCGCTGCCATCACGGCCGAGCTAGCCAAGGGCGCCAGCCCGCTCGAGGCCTGCCGCACGGCTAAGGACGTCGTCGTCTCCTCCATCGAGAACCGGATGCACGGCAACGCCCCCTTCGACTGCGTCTACCAAGGACGTTACGGGCGTCAGTGAGACCCCCGTAACCTGACGCACCAGCCACCTGCAGTCGCCCCGTCCGTAAATCAACCAGCGTTCCGTCTTTTGACGAAACCTGGTTGATTTAGGGGTAGGCTAAATCAACATTTGGCGCGATACCGCGGGAAACCAAGGACCGTTAGGCACCCCGACCGGGACGCCCCTGAGAGAAGTCAACCAGGGACCCGGTGCGGTCCCCGCGCTGATCAGTACTCCGGCTCCGGAGCCATGTCCCGGGCCATGTTGGCAAAGCGGGACAGGTGTCCCTGGAAGGCCACGGGGATCGTGCGGGTCGAGCCGTTACGGTGCTTGGCCACGATGATGTCCGCCTCGCCGGGACGCTCCTCGGGCTGGTAGTACTCCGGGCGGTGCAGCAGCATGATGATGTCCGCGTCCTGCTCCAGCGAGCCAGACTCACGCAGGTCGGACATCTGCGGCTTGTTGCCAGTGCGCTGCTCGGGACCACGGTTGAGCTGAGCCACGGCGACCACCGGGATGTCCAGCTCCTTGGCCAGGAGCTTGAGCGAACGGGAGAACTCACTGACCTCCTGCTGACGCGACTCCACGCGCTTGCCTGAGCTCATGAGCTGGAGGTAGTCGATGACCATGAGTCCCAGACCCTGCTGCTGCTTGAGCCGCAGCGCCTTGGAGCGGATCTCCGGCATCGTCAGGTTCGGGGAGTCGTCAATGAACAGAGGCGCCTCACTGACCTGGTGGTAGACCGAGGCGACGTCCTTCCAGTCACGGTCATCCATCGACTTGCCGCCGCGCAGCTTGGTCATCTCCACCCCCGACTCGGCGGAGAGGATGCGCATCATCAGCTCCATGCGGCCCATCTCCAGGGAGAAGTAGCAGCTGGTAAAGGGGTTGCCGCTGTGGTCCCGAGCGTGGATCGAGGCCGAGCGGCAGAAGTCGACGGCGAGGGTCGACTTACCCATAGCCGGACGCGCCGCGACGATGATCATCTGCCCGCCCTTGAGGCCGCCCGTCAGCTCGTCGAGCTCAGCGAAGCCCGTGGCCACGCCAGTCATCTGACCGTGCTCGCGCGACTGGCCGGCCTCGATCTCCATATTGGCGTCGTTGAGCAGCTCGCCGACGGCGGAGTAGTCCTCCCGCTCCCCCTCCCGGTGGGCGACGGCGTAGACCTCGGCCTCCGCCATCGTCACGAGCTCATCGATGTCCCCGGCGTCGGTGGTGTAGCCCAGCTGGGTGATCCGCGTTCCGGCCTGCACCAGGCCGCGCATGAGGGACTTCTCCTTGACGATGCGGGCGTAGTAGCCGGCATTGGCTGCCGTGGGCACCTGCCCCATAAGGTCAGCAAGGTAGGGGGCGCCGCCGACGAGCTCCAGCTCGCCGCGCTTGGCCAGCTCGTCCCCCACGAGCAGGGCGTCAGCAGGCTGGGAGCGGTTGTAGACCTCGACGATGGCATCGAAGATCATCTCGTGAGCCGGTTTGTAGAACTCCGGTCCACGCAGCACCTCAATGACGTCGGTGATGGCTTCCTTGCTCATGAGCATGCCACCTAGGGTCGCCATCTCAGCGGCGAGGTCCTGAGGCGGGACACGGTCGAAGACACCATCGAAACGGGCTCCGCCAGAGCCCGAGGCGTCACCACGCCCCAAGCCGCCCTCGCGACGTGCGCGAGGCACCGGTCCCTCGCCCTCGTCCCAGCGCCCGGCACGCTCGCGACCCTGCCGCTCGTCACCCACCGGCTCGATTGCCGGATCCATCTCCGTCATCCGCTGCTCCTGACCGACCTCGGCACCACACGATCGCGCCGCGACGACCGCGGACCGTCAGTACGGGCAGCACGCCGCGCGCGTGACCCTAACCAGCAGCTGCGCCAGTCGCAAACGCTCGAGCCGCACCTGATGTGGACACCCCACCCTACTGCTGTGGAGCACCCCCTGCTTCCTGGGTGAGAGAGGGGCCAGATATGTGGATAACTCTGGGGGCAACATGAGCCCCCTTGTGGAGGCGTAAACCACTCCCCTTGCTCCTGCAACGAAAAGTCGGCGACCACCCCTGTGGTTCACCAAGTTCGCGACTACCCTGCAAAGATGTGGATAACCAGCTCATTCTGTGGATAGACCTCAAGGCGAGGATGAGATTCCCAGGTGCCGTAAGGCTGCCGTGAGAGACTGCAGGCCCGCCATGGCCACCTCACGTCCTCCCGCCGACCACCACCTGCGCTACCGATGACCCGCCACCGCCCCTCAGCCCCCACAGGGCTGAACCGCCAGATCCTCTCCCTCGCCCTGCCTGCCCTCGGGGCCTTGGTCGCCGAGCCCCTCTTCGTGCTCATCGACTCCGCGATGGTCGGTCATCTCGGCGCCACGAGCCTGGCAGGTCTGTCCCTGGCCTCGACGCTGCTGACCACCGCCGTCGGCCTGTTCGTCTTCCTGGCCTACGCGACGACGGCGACCACCGCCCGCCGCTTCGGGGCCGGCGACCGTGCAGGCGGGCTGCGCGCGGGCGTCGACGGCCTGTGGCTGGCCGCGATCCTGGGGACTGCTGCCTGCCTGCTGCTGTGGCTCCTGTCCCCCTGGGTCACCCAGGCCCTCGGTGCCCGCGGCGAGCTGGCCGACGCAGCCGTGGCCTACCTGCGCGCCTCCGCCCCCGGTCTGCCGGGCATGCTCATCGTCTTTGCCGCCACCGGCACCCTGCGCGGACTGCTCGACACCCGCACGCCCTTCGTCGTCGCCGCTGCCGGTGCGGTGACCAACGTGGCCCTCAACGCCACCTTTCTCTACGCACTGCACACCGGGATCGCCGGCTCGGGAGCCGGGACCGCGATCAGCCAGAGCCTCATGGCGGTGGCACTGGCCCTGCCGGTCACCCGCGCGGCCCGCCAGGCCCAGGTGTCTCTCCGGCCGCACCGGGCGGGCCTGGGCACCTCGCTGGGCACCGGCCTGCCCCTGCTGGTGCGCACGCTGTCCCTGCGCGTGGCCATCCTCACCACGGTGTGGGCGGCGACGGCGCTGGGCCAGGTGCCGCTCGCAGCCCACCAGGTCGTCAGCTCCCTGTGGAGCTTCTCCGCCTTTGCGCTGGACGCCCTGGCCATCGCCGCCCAGGCGCTCATCGGCACTGCTCTCGGGCAGGCGGAGGCCGGGGCTGACCGCGCCTCGACGGCGAACGCCACGTCCGCCCAGCCGCTCAACGTCGACGCCGTCCTGCGCCGGTGCCTGGCCTGGGGCCTGGCTACCGGCGCGGTGATCGGGCTCGTCCTGGCGGCGGCCTCTCCCTGGCTGCCGCACCTGTTCTCCTCTGATCCTGCCGTCGTTGCCGCAGCCCGGCCCGCTCTCATCGTCACCGCCTCCGCGATGCCGCTGGCCGGTGCCGTCTTCCTCTTTGACGGCGTACTCATGGGCGCTGGCGACGGCCGCTACCTCGCCCGTGCGGGTCTGGTCACCCTCGTGCCCTACCTGCCTGTGGCGATCGCGGTCGGACGTGGCCTCCTCGGTCCCGGAACCGCCGGCCTGGTCGCCCTGTGGGTCGGCTTCGCCTGGGTCTTCATGGCGGCCAGGGGTCTAGCCACCGGTCTGCGCGCCCGCACCGACGCCTGGCGTCGCTAGGAGCCACCGCAGCCAGACAGACTGAGGGCCCACCACCTGTGACGGTGGCGGGCCCTCAGGTCCAGGCTCAGCGTCGCCGAGTCAGGGGCGCTCAGCGAGCGGCGACGACGTTGACCTCGAGGGGAGCAACGACGTCGGTGTGCAGACGCACAGTCGCGCTGTGGCGACCGGTGGACTTGATCGGGGGAACGACCTCGATCTTGCGGCGGTCGAGCGCCGGGCCGCCGGCGGCCTTGACGGCGTCAGCCAGGTCCGCGGTGGTGACGGCGCCGAAGAGGCGGCCGTTGGCACCGGCGGTGGCGGAGACGGTCACGACGTTCTCGCGCAGCCAGGCACGAGCGGTCTGGGCCTGCTCCAGGGAGTCGATGGCGCGCTTGCGGCGAGCCTCGGCCATCTGGTCGATCTGCCGCTGGGCGCCCTTGGTCCACGGAGTGGCCAGCTTGCGGGGCAGGAGGTAGTTACGGGCGTAGCCGTCCTTGACCTCGACGACCTCGCCGGCGGCACCGAGGTGGCTGACGTCGTGGGTGAGGATGAGCTTGGTGGTCATATCCGCAGCCTCCGATCAGCGAGCAGAGCTCGAGTAGGGCAGGAGGGCCATCTCGCGGGCGTTCTTCACGGCCTTGGCGATCTTGCGCTGCTCCTGGACGGAGACGCCGGTGACGCGGCGGGCACGGATCTTGCCGCGGTCTGAGATGAACTTCCGCAGGGTGGCGGTGTCCTTGTAGTCGATGGTGCCGACCTTGATGGCCTTCACCGGGCCGATCTTCTTCTTCGGCTTACGAAGCTGAGGCTTCGCCATGGTGGTACTCCTTGCTATCGAGCGCCCGTGGCGCTCATACGAGATGGTGTGTGGTGCGCAGCGCGTGCCGCGCGAGAAGGGAACGGGATCCGGGCTCGGGATCAGAACGGGGGCTCGTCACCGAAGGAGGTGCCGCCGCCCGTGGCCCACGGGTCGTCCACGGCACCGCCGGCAGGAGCGTTGTAGCTCGGCTGCTGGCCGCCACCGTTGTAACCACCCTGGTTGGCGTTGTAGCCACCCTGGTTACCCTGGCCGGCGTTGTTGTAGCCGCCCTGCCCCTGCGGGGCCCCGCCGCCGAAGCCGCCCTGGCCACCGCCGCGCGACTGCCGGGTGACCTGAGCCTTGGCGTAGCGCAGGGAGGGGCCGATCTCGTCGACCTGCATCTCCACCACGGTGCGCTGCTGACCCTCGCGGTCGGTGTAGGAACGCTGCTGGAGACGGCCCTGCGCGATCACGCGCGTGCCCTTGGTCAGGGACTCCGCGACGTTCTCAGCCGCGTCACGCCAGATCGAGCAGCGCATGAACAGCGTCTCGCCGTCCTGCCACTCGTTCGCCTGGCGGTTGAAGGTGCGCGGGGTCGAGGCGATCGTGAAGGACGCTACGGCCGCACCCGAGGGGGTGAAGCGCATCTCCGGGTCCGCAGTGAGGTTCCCGATGATCGTGATGACGGTGTCACCAGCCATGCGTGTCTCCGTTCCCTGACCCGGGCTCAGGCCTCGGGGCGCAGCAGCTTGGTGCGCAGGACGGTCTCGTTGAGGCCGAGCTGGCGGTCAAGCTCCTGGGCGATCTCGGGCGTGGTGGTCATGTCGACGACGATGTAGAAGCCCTCGGACTTCTTCTTGATGTCGTACGCAAGACGGCGCTTGCCCCAGACGTCGACCTTGTCGACGGTGCCCCCGTTGCTGGGAACGACCTGCAGCAGCTTCTCGAGGGACGCAGCGACGGTGCGCTCGTCGGTCTCGGGCTCGAGGATGATCATGATCTCGTAGTGACGCATGCTTGGTACCCACCTCCTCTGGTCTGTGGCGGTCACGGTCTTTCCGTGACAGGAGGGTGATGCGTGTCGGTTGCCCCACCGGCAGGTTGCCAGACGGCGCAGCCAGTCCACGAGCCTACCGGAGCCGACCCCGGCGCGGAAGGCGGGACGACGACGGCCCCACGTGCCGTCGGACACGTGGGGCCGTGGTGACTCGCCCGCTCAGGCAGGCTGCGCCGTCGTGCTAGCCGTTGCCTCGGGGGACTGCGCCCCCGCCTTGGCCGGGAGCCTCCTCACCGCCGCCCTGGGTGGGATCCGGGGCAGGTTCCAGGGTGACGACCGGAGCCGGATCCGGCTGGGCGGGCTCCGACCCCCCTGAGGTGTCCGAGCCCTCCTCGGGCTGCTGCTCCTCTTCCTCCTCAGGCTCGACGTACTCCTCCTGCGGCGTGTACTCCTCCTGGGGAGCCGCGGTGCCGTAGAGGCTGCCTCGCTTGTAGGAGCCTGAGGTGCGCTGCGGGAACTCAGCGACCGGAAGCTCCGCCAGGGCGGTGGTCATGTACTGGGTGAAGATGTCGGCCGGATAGGTCGACCCCGTGATCTCGTCGTAGCTGCCCCACGGGGTGATCGACTCCTCCGAGCCGTCCGCACCGGTCTGGTAGAGCGTGACCGCGGTGGCGACCTGCGGGGTGAAGCCCACGAACTGGGCGGACTTGTTCTCCGAGGACGAGCCGGTCTTGGCGGCGACCGGCCGCCCGAGCGACCTGGCGGTCCTGCCCGACCCCTCGTTCACCACCTGCTGCATGGCGTAGGTGGCGTCCGCCATGACCTCGTCGGAGAAGACCTTCTCACCGGTGGTGTTGGCGGTGTAGGCCACGTCCCCGCCGGCGTTAGTCACCTGGGCCACCACGTGGGTGTCGTGCCTGGTGCCCTGGGCAGCAAAGGTGGCGTAGGCCGTGGCGATATCGATCGTGTGCGGGGAGGCCGAGCCCAGGACGTTCTGGAGCGTGGCGTCCAGGCCCATCGTGTCCTTCGGGTAGCCGGCACGCACCGCGACGTCACTGGTCACCTGCGGACCCAGGTCCCGGTTGAGCTGGACGTAGGGCGTGTTGATCGAGTAGGCCGTGGCCGTGACAAGGTTGGACCAGCCGTAGGAGATGTTGCCGTAGTTCTGGAAGGTCGCGCCCTCGATCGTCATGGGCGAGGAGCCGCTGTACCCGTTGGACAGGGTCGCCCCGTTCTCCAGCGCACCCACCAGGGCGAAGGGCTTGAAGGTCGAGCCGGCCTGGGCCACGGCGTCCGTGGCGGAGTTGACCTGGCTGGTGAGGTAGTCCGCTCCTCCGTACAGGGCCAGGACGCCGCCGTTGGTGGCGTCGATGGACACCAGCGCGGCACGCAGGTTCTCCGAGTGCCCCTCCGGCAGCGCCTGGACGGCAGCCACGGCCGCGTCCTGGTCCGTCTTGCTGATCGTCGTCGTGATGCGGTAGCCGCCGGTGTCGATCTGCTCAGTGGTCAGGCCGGCCTTGGCCACGAGCTCGGAGCGCACCAGCTGCAGGATGTACCCGTTGGGCCCGGCGTAGACCTCGTCAGCCTGCTGCGTGGTGGTCTCAGGCATGGCCGCGGAGTCGTACTCAGACTGGGTGATGTAGCCGTCGGCGAGCATGAAGTCCAGCACGCGCTGGAAACGCACCTGGGCCTGCTCCGGGTCCACCGCGGGGTCCCAGGCGCTGGGGGCGGGCATGATGCCGGCCAGCAGCGCGGACTCCGAGACCGTCAGCTCGCTGGCGCTGTGGCCGAAGAAGGCCTGTGCAGCAGCCTCGATGCCGTAGGCACCGCGTCCGAAGTAGACCGTGTTGAGATAGGAGTCGAGGATGTCCTGCTTGGACATCTCACGGTCGATCTTGATGGCCATGATGGCCTGCTTGAACTTGCCCACGTAGGAGCTGGTGGTGTCCACGTAGTAGTTCTTGATGTACTGCTGGGTCAGCGTCGAGGCGCCCTGGGTCGCGCCGCCGCGCAGGTTGTTCCAGAAGGCGCGCGCGATGCCCTTGGGGTCCACACCGTTGTTGGTGTAGAAGGTGCGGTCCTCCGAGGCGATGACGGCGTTGCCGACGTAGTCCGGCAGCGTTGAGGCGTCGATGATGGTGCGGTTGACCTCCGCAAAGGTGCCCATCTTGGTCTGACCGTCCGCGTAGTAGACGGTAGTGGACTGCGCCTGGGCGAACTCGCTGGGTGCAGGGATCTTGATGACGTTGTAGGCGATGACGAAGGTGGTCGCCATCGCCGCGATCATGAGCAGGAAGGCCCCGAGCACGAATCTCCAGCTGGGCAGCCACCGGCGGACCGGTCCCTTGCCGGCACGCGGGTAGTTCAGCAGCCGTTTCCTGCTGTCCGACGACGCTCCTGCGGCCCCGGCCCGGACGCTGCGCGTCTCCCGGCGGGCTGGGCTGCTGGCCGACCGGGAGGACGACCGTGACGAGCCTGAGCGGCGGCCACGACCGCCGTCCTGCCTGCCGTTCCTGGCCGCCTCAGCGAGCTTGCCGCCTCGGCGGCTGGAACCGTTGGGCCTCGCGCTGTCTGCCACGCGCTCCTCGTTTCTGTCCGCGGACACTGGCTGAGACGGCATCACGCCGCCTCAGGCTGCTGTCCAGTATGACCACACCAGAGCGAGGAGAACAGCATGCGGCGCCTGTGACATGGTCCGGAGGCACGTCCAGGAACCTGTCAGGCTTCAGCGCGAGGCAGCCACGCACGCGTGGCGACCGGGCCGCGGCCTGCCCAGGAGCATCAGGGGATGAGGGGCAGGTCGAAGACCTCGGACAGCTGGTCACCGTCTTCCTCACTCCCCGCCCTGGTGCAGGCCACCTGGCCCTGTGCGGGCAGGCGCCGGCTGCGTCCTGAAGGCCACGAAACGCCGCGGGACCAACCGTCCCTGTGCGGGCAGGCAGGTGAACCGATAGGGTCTATGCATGGACATGATCCGCACCACGCGGCGCGCCGACGCTGCGACTGCTCCTGCCAACCAGGACGCCGCTTTCAACTCCGCCATCGCGCTGCGACTGGACCTGCTAGGCCTTCCTGCTCCTGAGGGAGCCGGCGATCCGGTCACTGATCGCCTCATGTCCCCGATCCTCGCGCGCCAGCGCGAGATGAGCCGGCGCCTGTCCGGTCGCCTGTGCGCTGCTGACCGCCGCATCCAGGCCTTCCTCGACTCCTACCTCGAGGACGCTGAGCTCCACCCGCACCTGCCGGCCGACACCTTCGTCCTCGACCAGCCCGGCCTCGCACGCGCGCTGTCGCTTCCGCTGGACTCCACCAGCTTCACCTCCCCCTACGTCGAGAGCTACCGCACTCTGCAGGGCGTGCTGCACAACCCGCGTAACGACCGACGCACCACTGCTGGCGTCTTCCACGTGGCCGAGGGCGGCCTGCCCATCCCGGACGACAAGAAGGCCGTCCCACGTGACGTCTTCGCCCGGATCCTGGCGGCCGCCGTCGACGCCCCGCAGGACCTGCTCACCCTGCCATGGGCCTCCACCCAGGACGAGCCCGCCCGCTGCTTCGTCTCACTGCTGCTGCGCCCCGTCGTCGTCCCCGAGGTCACCGGCTTCTCTGCCGAGCGCCGCATGGAGATCCGCTTCATCGCCCCTGGTGGCCTGGTCTCCAACCTCGACTTCGTCGAAGGCATCTTTGGCAACGCCGGCGACCCCTTCCTGCCGGAGAACGACGCCTCGCTGGCGCCAGAGGGCTGGACCGGTCACACCGGCTGCGTCATCCTCGCACCGCACCTCAACACCCTGACCAAGAAGGAACTCGGCCTGCCCCGCTGGGAGGAGGCCACCGAGCGTCAGCGTCGCGACGGCATGTGCTGGAAGGACGAGGGCGAGCTCTACAACGAGGGCAAGGCCTTCAAGCTGGTGGCCCGCGACGAGCGGGGCGTCATCGTCACCGTCATCGCGGACAACTACTTCGGCTACTGCAAGAAGGAGGTCAAGACCCAGATCGGGTACTCGGCCAACCTCTTCGGCTGCGTCGAGGAGGAGCACGCCGGCGGTGCCGTCGCCTTCCCTCGCTACGACCTGGGCCGCGAGTTCCACGACGTGCACACCCCTGCCTCCCGCACGCTCGCTCACGTGCTCAAGCTCAACCCTGGCCGTTTCGAGCTCCAGGCCGAGGGGCACGCACTGGACCTGACCGACGACTCGGTCGTCCTCGTGCCGGGTGGCGCCTTCTACTCCATGCTCACCCAGACCATCACCTGGCAGGCCGACGGCGAGGAGCGGTCGATCCCGATGCGCGCGGGCAAGACCTACATCACGCCGTCGGGATACCAGGTGCACTGTAAGGCGGCCGTGGGCAGCCCCAAGCAGTGGCACATGATCGGTACCGCCCCGTGGCACACCCAGCTCCACAAGCCGGCCACCGTCTCCGGCGGCGGCAAGTCGGAGATCTCCAAGTCGATCCTGGACGCCTTCGTCTTCGGCGAGGCCTACGTCGGTGACCTGGAGGCCGACCTGGACGCCGTGCAGCGGATCTTCGACGGTGACTACACCCACCGCTTCGTGGACAAGGCCAACGAGTCCGCTCACCACCGCCACATCTTGTCCGAGCGCCGCTCGCTGGGCAGCGTCATCAAGCTGCTGACCCCCTCGGCGATGTACACCGAGGAGTACAACGCCTTCCTGGAGTCGATCCCGGCCCACATCAAGGAGCTCATCTTCACCGTCAAGCGCTACTACCGCCCGGAGTGGGGCGAGGACTGGCGCTCGCACTTCTCGGTGAGCATCATGAACGGTCGCCCCGGCAACGCGGTGCGCCTGGACGGGGACACCGTCAAGATCAACATGCTGCGCGTAGGCTTCGAGGAGGACGGCTCCTGGCGGCTGTTCTCCCTGCGCCCGGACTTCGCCGCGGCGGCCAAGGTCCAGACCGAGGACGACATCACCGCCTCGACCGTGGCTCCGGCCAGCGCCGACGAGCCGGCCTTCAACGTCGGCCTGTCACGCAAGTACGTCACCAACGCCGAGTCGCTGCTCTTCCAGCGGCCCGACGACGCGATCGTGCGTGGTTACGACAAGCAGACCGAGCTCGACATGTCCGGCACCGGGCTGTTCCTCTCCAACTACGCCCCGCTCACGTCGGCTGACGCGCGGGCCATGGTCGACGACGCCCCGGGGCTGTCCCAGTTCACTGAGCCGATGCAGGACCTTGTCCGCCGCGCCGCGGCGATCGAGGACTCTGGGGACCCCGACCAGCAGACCTACTGGGTCTCCACCGCCAACCCGCGCATCGTGGGCGGTGCTCCCACCAAGAACCCGCGCTACCTGCAGGTGCGCCCGGACATCGCACGCCCGCAGGAGGCTCATCTGGCCGATCTGGCCACGCACCTGTTCTCTGACATCCCGCTGGACGAGCCGATCCGGCACAGTGTGGACATCGTGGCGGCCGGGCGACGCAACAACCCGCCGGAGGAGGGCGTGCCGGCCCTGTGCGCGTACAACCCGCTGCACTTCATGGAGCTGCCCGAGCTGTTCATGGAGTTCATCTCCTCGATGACCGGCAAGTCGCCCTCGACCACGGGAGCCGGCAGCGAGGGCGCTCTGACGAAGTCGCCCTTCAACGCCCTGCCCCCGGTCTACGACCTCAACGCGGCCCTGCTGTCCTACGCCCTGAGCGGCTATGACGGCTGGCTGTCCTCTGCCGGGTACATCGGCCCCAAGGTGGCGGTGGCCCACGACATCTCCATGCTCATCCCCGAGGTCTTCTCCCGGATGGAGCCCGAGGAGCGCGACGCCCACCACCTCCTTGAGGCCGGCTACCTGGAGAAGCTGGAGGACTACGAGCTCGGTGGCCGCACGGTCCAGGCCTCGCGGCTTGGCTACCGCATGAACAAGGCCTTCGCCTCAAACTTCTTCGGCCGCATCTTCCTCCACCCCGACGTCGTCTTCACCGAGGCCATGCTCAGGCCCGAGCTGCAGGACCCCGAGGTCTTTGCCGACTCCGTCGACGTCATCGTCACCACGCACCAGGTGGTGGCCAAGCACTACGTTGACGACGGCTCGATCTCCCAGGCCGTGCCGCCCATCCGGGCGCTGCTGGAGATCATGTACTCCGGTACCTCGGCCGAGGGATGGACGCTGGCGAGCCCGCAGTTCCGTGCCCTGTTCGAGCGGGAGAACATCCTGGCCTCGCAGTGGTACGCCGAGCGTCTGGACGCCAAGGTGGAGCGCGATCGTAAGCAGGCTGAGTCCTCGATCCGCGCCCTGGCGCGCTTCGTGGAGACCCAGGGCAACCAGGTCGTGTCCGACCGCCTGGACATCGACGGCCGGCTGGAGGCAGCACGCGCGTGGCTGGAGGAGGTCACCTCACCTGCTTACCGTGAGAGCCTCGTGGGCACCCTCGGCCTCCAGCCCGAGCTCGCCGCGGGTGAGCCGGTGGACGGTAAGTAACAGCCACCAGACCACGAGACCGTGCTTTCACGGTTGGGGCGTGCATCCCAAGAGCTGGGATGCACGCCCCAGTTACCACAAGCCGGTCTCATCGGCGAAGGCACGGCCCATGGGTGCCAGTTCCGCTTGTCCCACACCGGCGCCCACGAACGAGCTGCCCGAAAGATGTGGTGGCGCACCGTATGCTTCACATCGTGACCCCTGCAACAAAGACCCCCCCCCAGCGGCTGGGCACAAGCCTCACCTCAACGACCAGCGCTTAGCTGCGAGAGCCTTTTCGCAACGCTGGAGCGGTCACGGATACGAGAAGGGTGAGACCCAGTCCTTTTGGATAGATCTGCTTGGCAGTGTCGTCGGGATCGAGGGAGCAGCCACCGCCGCATTCTTCGAGCAGAAGACCTCTGCCGGAGGGTTTATTGACGTCCTCATTCCTGAGGCCCGCACACTCGTGGAGCAAAAAGCCTCCCATATCGACCTCGACAAGCCTGAGCCTCGGCAGGGCAGCATGGTCACCCCCTACCAGCAGGCCAAGCGCTACGCAGACAGCTTGCCCAACCCGCAGCGCCCTGACTTTATCGTCGTCTGCAACTTCGAGTGCTTCCGTATCCACGACCTGCGCCGCGAGGACCCGGAGCACAATTACATCTCCTTCACCTTGGCGGAGCTGGCCGAGCAGTATCACCTCCTCGACTTTCTTATTGATCCCTCGCGATCCCGGTCAGAACGCGAACGCCAGGTCTCGGTCCAAGCCGGTGAAGTCATCGGAGAGCTGCGCGACGCACTCCATGAGCAGTACCGCACTGCCGGAGACGACCACTGGCACGATCTCAACGTCCTGTGCGTACGACTGGTCTTCTGTCTCTATGCAGAGGACGCGGGCCTCTTCCCCAAGGATGCCTTTGGTATCTATCTGCGCAGCTTCGGCCCGCCCCAGATGAGACAGGCGCTGCTGGACCTGTTCTCCGTCCTCGACACCCCGAACGAGGTACGCAGCGCTTACTTGTCCTCTGAGCTGTCCCGCTTCCCCTACGTCAACGGTGGGCTCTTCGCGGAACCTATCGAGATTCCTCAGCTCACTCCGGAGATCTGTGACCTGCTGGTATATGAGGTCTCCACCGGTGTGGACTGGTCTGGGATCTCTCCAACCGTTTTTGGCGGCGTCTTCGAGTCCACGCTGAACCCGGAGACCCGACGCGCGGGCGGGATGCACTACACGAGCCCGCAGAACATCCACCGCGTCATCGATCCATTGTTTCTCGACGCACTGACGGCAGAGCTTGAGGAGATCCTGGCCGACACCACCGTCACCGAGCGCACACGTAAGACCCGTCTACGCCGCTACCAGGAAAAGCTGGCGTCACTCACTTTCCTGGACCCGGCTGCCGGCAGCGGCAACTTCCTCACCGAGACCTTCATCTGCCTGCGACGCCTGGAGAACAAGGTGCTCTCTGTTCTCCAGGGCCCACAGACGGCGCTGGAGTTCGAAGGCGTGGGAAAGTCCGCGATCAAGGTCCAGCTCGCTCAGTTTCACGGCATTGAGATCAACGACTTCGCCGCCTCCGTCGCACGCACCGCGCTGTGGATCGCCGAGCTCCAGGCCAACGCCGAGACAGCAGAGATCATCCAGCGCGAAGTTGAGGACCTGCCGCTGCGGGACGCCGCCACGATCGTGGAGGGCAACGCCCTCGACATGGATTGGAACGACGTCCTTCCGGCCGATCGCTGCT
This sequence comes from Actinomyces sp., assembly GCF_029851875.1. Classification (GTDB taxonomy): domain Bacteria; phylum Actinomycetota; class Actinomycetes; order Actinomycetales; family Actinomycetaceae; genus Actinomyces. The sequence goes on along the minus strand of NZ_JARKVC010000010.1, from coordinate 17,018 downwards.
CTTACGTCATGGGCAATCCACCGTTCATTGGCTACTCAAATCTCACGCCGGAGCAGAATGCCGACCGCACCCGACTCTTCGGCAAGGTTAAGACGGTGGACTACGTGGCCTGTTGGTACGTCAAGGCGGCACAGTACATGCGCGGCACAGCAGCCCAGACCGCCTTCGTCTCCACGAACTCGATCTGTCAGGGTCAGCAGGTCGCCCCGATCTGGAAGCCGATGTTTGACGACGGCGTAGAGATCACCTTCGCGCACCGCAGCTTCGTCTGGGGCAACGAGGCCTCCGACCAAGCGCATGTGCACGTCGTCATCGTGGGCTTCAGCTACCGCGCCTCCGGCATGCGGCTTCTCTTCGAGCACGACGGCGAAGCCACGTCCGTACGTGAGGTCTCGCATATCAACGCCTACCTTGTGGACGCACTGGATGCCTTCATTGAGCGTCGAAGTCAGCCCTTGGGTGATGTTCCGGCGATGTCACGTGGTTGCCAACCGACCGATGCGGGGCATCTCCTTCTCACAGCTGATGAGAAAGCCGCGCTCGTAAACCATGAACCTGAGTCGGAACAATGGATTCGCCCGTTCTCAATGGGCGCGGAGTTCATCAAAGGGCAAGACCGTTACTGCCTATGGTTGCTGGATTGTCCACCGCAGGAAATCGCGAAGATGCCTCTCACCCGTGAGCGCGTGCTGGCCGTGAAGGCAATGCGCGAGGCCTCAGCTAAGGCTGCCACACGCAAGAAGGCAGAGACACCGTGGCTCTTTGACGAGATCCGCGAACCTGGTCCGGTCTACATCGCAGTTCCCGCGGTCTCATCGGAACGTCGTCGGTATATTCCGATGGGATTCGTACGCAACGGCATGATTCCTGGGAACAAGCTCTACTTCATCCCCACTGATCGCCTCGATATCTTTGGAATCCTCATGTCCCGAGTCCACAACGCCTGGATGCGCGTTGTCGCCGGACGATTGAAGTCCGATTACAACTACGCCAACACGATCGTCTACAACACCTTGGTCTGGCCGAAAGCCACCGATACCCAACGCGCCGAAATCGAACGCTGCGCCCAGACCGTGCTTGATGCTCGGACACAGTACGCGGGGGCGAGCCTGGCAGACCTGTACGACCCAGACAACGACTTCCTCTACCCGGCACTCACAGCCGCGCACCGCGACCTCGACCACGCCGTCGAGCAGGCCTACGGCCTGAACCTCCCCGCCCAGGCCAGCAACGAAGAGAAGGAGCGCGCCATCGTCGCCCATCTCTTCGCCCTCTATGCACAGGCCACCGCCGTTCCTGCGACCTGAGAGATGCGACGAAAACAGCCTCTGGGCCACAAGACCGTGCTCTGGTGACTGGGGCGTGTCTCCCAGTTCTCGGGAGGCGCGCCCAATCACCAAGGGCCGGTCTCATCAGCGAGAGCACGTTCCAATCGCACCGGGCTGACGACCTGCGCTCAAGAAGTCTGCATATCGACATGCCTTCAGGGCAGTAGCCGCCGATACTCAGCCCGTGCCTTCATTGCATGGATGATCTCAACTTCGCCGTCATCCCACAGCAGCACAACGATCTCGAGAAGTCTCCCCGCCGTATCAAGTCCGATGCGCAATTCACGCTGTGGGTTCTCCTTGTCCAGCGGACCACCCACCAGCACCGAGCGCGCCGCTGCGATGGCGTCCTCGTCTCGGATGCCATGTTTACGGGCTGACGGCGCAACGATCATGAGGCGTCAGCCCACTGACGCACCGCCGCCCGAATCGCAGCCGAACGATCCATGCCCTCACGCCTCGCGCGATCCATCAGGTGCTCCAACTCGGCGTCAGTAAAGCGAGTAGCCACCACGCGCGCCGCCTGGTCGGCACGCGGAGGACGCCCCCAGCGTCGGCACAGCTCCTCGACGTCGTAGCCAGCCTCCGCCTCATCAGCCCAGGCCTGGACCTGCGCATCTGAGACAGGCCGCCCCCCGATCACTCGCTTTCCCATGACATATATCGTATGACGAATATGCGCTCGGCGTCAGGCCCGTTCATCAAGCACACGCCCCGGCTACTCCCACTGGGCAGTAGCCGGGTCGATGCCGTAGGCGGCGGCGTTGGCGTCGACGACGTCCTTGAGCCATCGGGCTAGTCCCGGCTCGCGCTCGTCGTAGTGAGCCGTGAAGCGAGGGGCGTCCACGTATCCGCACGCGATGAGCACGTGCTTGGAACGTGTCACGTCGAACCAGCTCAGCGACGCCCGATGCTCCTCCGCGAGCGCATTGGCCCGCTCGCTGCCGGGCTCGACGCCTTCACGCAGGGCCTGCGCCAGGCGCTCCTCAACCTGCTCCATGTGTTCCTTGGCCGCCGCCAGCTCGTCCTTGCTCTGCGAGGCCAGGCGCCGGGTGGCGACCTTCCAGTCGTCAGTGTCTCCCCAGCGCCGCTCAGCCTCCTCCTCCCAGGCCGGGTCCCAGTCCTGGCCGAAGATCTCGGTGCGCTGCTGGGTGCTCAGCGTCTGTCCTGTCATCGTCTTCTCCATCATCGTGTCCACTGCCCGCACCATGCGGGTCAGGTGAGCGATGCGTCGGGTCAGCAGCTCCCGCTGTCGCAGGAGATGCGTCTCAGTCCGCGTCGAGGGATCAGCGAGGACAACAGCGATGTCGCTTAGCCCCATGCCGGTCTCCCGATAGACGAGGACCTGGTGGATGCGGGCGACGTCGTCACTGCCGTAGAGGCGGTAACCGACCTTCGAGCGGGCTGACGGGCTGACCAGCCCGATCTCGTCCCAGTGGTGCAGGGTGCGTACAGACACCCCGACCAGCCGTGCGGCCTGTCCGACCGTGAGCTCAGCGTCGTCAGCCACGCCCTTCTTCCTTCTAGCGCGATCATTCACGACCTCGACTCTGCCGTCTCACACCACGTGAGGGTCAAGCCCCATGCGGACGCCAGCTAGACAGGTTCGCAGAGCGGTCGTTGATCAAGGAGCCGAACAGGGTGTCGGAGGCAAGACACTCTGCACATGGAGACACTTGACGCCGATGCAGGTTTGCCCATGGTGAGGAGTCTCGGGGGCTGACCGCGCAGCGCATCAACCCACGTTCAGGTGGGCCAGCCTCCGCTCGGTCCCGCCCTTCACCCTGAGACGACAGACCGGTGCCCACCTTCAGAAGGTGGGCACCGGTCAGGATCCGCTCGTCACGCTGAGGCTGACTGCCGTCAACCACCAGCCTCCCCGGCCTGGGACGAGGGGAACGGGGTGCTACTCATGGGAGAGCTGGCCGACCAGCGCCTTCGTCTCCAGGTACTCTTCAAGACCGTGCTCACCCCAGATGCGGCCATTGCCTGACATCTTGTAGCCACCGAAGGGGGCTTCCAGAGAAGGAATGGGCGAGTTGATCACGATCTGTCCGACCCGCATCCGGGAGGCGACCTCTCGGGCGGCCTCCAGGTCGGTACCGGTCACGTATCCGGCTAGACCGTAGGGGCTGTCGTTGGCCTCGGCGACAGCCTGGTCCACGTCCTCGTAGCTGATCACGGACATGACCGGGCCGAAGATCTCCTCCTGAGCAATCCGCATGTCATTAGTCACTCCGCTGAAGATGGTCGGGCGGACAAAGTAGCCCGCGTCCAGACCCTCAGGCTTACCCAGGCCACCGGTCTGAAGGGTGGCGCCCTCGTCCAGACCGATCTGAATGTACTTCTGGACGGTCTTGAACTGGGTCGCGTTCGCCACCGGCCCCAGGTCCTTGCCGGACAGGGGGTCACCCACGGTCAGTGCCTCGACAGAGGCCTTGGCCTTGGTCAGGAACTCCTCGAGGCGGGAAGCCGGGACAAAGGTCCGGGTGGGAGCAGCGCAGGTCTGTCCAGAGTTAGACATCACGCCTTGAACAGCGGTAGCGACGGCCAGGTCCATGTCAGCGTCTTCCAGGACGATATGTGCTGACTTTCCGCCCAGCTCCAAGGTGACTCGCTTGACGGTATCAGCCGCGTCCTTCTGCACCTGGATACCCACAGCAGTTGAACCGGTGAAGGCCACGATATCGACGCCGGGATGCTTCGAAAGAGCGTCACCGACGGTAGAGCCCTTGCCCACCAGCAGATTGAAGACACCGGCCGGGACTCCGGCAGCATCCATGACCTCGGCAAAGACCACACCGGCGTGGGAGGTGATCTCTGCCGGCTTAAGGATCATGGTGCAACCGGCCGCCAGAGCAGGGGCAACCTTCTCCGCCATCTGCAGGGCCGGGTAATTCCACGGCGGAATCAAGGCGGCGACGCCAATGGCCTCCTTCTGGATGATGACGTGACCAGTGTCAGCAGTGAAGTCGTAGGTATCCAGCAGCTGAGCCATGGAGGCAAACTGCATCTGGGCTGCGCTCACGGCAATTCGAGAGCCCGCCAGAGGCATACCCATGTCTAGGGTGACGGCTGCCGCTAGGTCCTCAGCCCGAGCCTCGAGCTGTTCAGAGATCCGCTCCAGCAGCTCGCGACGCTCCTGGACAGAGGAGACGGAGTAGGTGGTGAAGGCCCGACGGGCAGCCGCCACGGCGGCGTCTACCTCAGCCACCCCTGCCAGGGCCACGGGATCGGTGACTTGCTCGGTGGCAGGATTGGTCAGGTTCCTGGTGTCTCCGGACCAGTCCCGCACCCAGGCACCGTCGATGTAATGGGTCAGCAGCTGAGTCATCAGTGTTCTCCTTTCGACAGCTTCATCCCTATCTCAAGGATGAAAAATGATGTCGGACGACAAAACCTGAGAACCTTCCGTTGAGGTTCCTAGAAGCTGTGTCGCCCACAGAGTGAAAGTAAATTCGTCCTGTCTCAGGACAAAGAGTGTCAGTGGGTCTTTTCTGCCCGGTAGTCAGAGGGTGTCCTACCAGTCCAGAGAGTAAAGGCGCGCACGAAGCTGTTGGCCTCCTGGTAGCCCAGCATGAAGGCGATGGAGTCCGTGCTCATATGCGGAGAAGCCAGGTACTGCTTGGCCAGCAAAAGGCGGACATGGCTCAGCTGCTTGCTGAAGGTCGTGTCCTCCTCAGCCAGGCGCCGTTGCAGCGTCCGGCTGCTGACAGCCAGCCGACGAGCCGCATCCTCGATGCTGGTCTCACCAGTCGGCAGAAGCTCGACCAAGGCCGCACGGACGCGGGCTGCGGTTGAGTCGTCCACCTCCAGCTGAGACAGACGACGCCTCAGCTCAGGCTCGAAGTAGCTCCACATGCTCTCGTTGCGAGAGATGAATGGGATGGCGAGGTCCTTGACCGTGAAGGTCACAGCGTTCACCCCGCTCACCGCCACCGGTATCCCGGCGAGCCTCTCGAGGGCGGCACTCACAGGCTGCACCGACTCAATCCTCACCGGGGTGATCTTCTGCTTGGTGGCAGATCTCATCACATGCAGGATCAAGGCGATCTCCCCCTCCACCACAAAGCGTGGAAGCTGAGTCCCAACCTCGTCACTCTCAATGTAGAGGGCGGCTTCGGGCCCCAAGGTCTCCAGACGATAACGCACTGGGCCAATCAGTGGCTTCAGCTCTGACAGACGCGCGATACAGCTGGCTCCGTCACGAGAACAGTAGGCCGCGAAAATAGGAGGACTAAACTGCTCAACGCCCTCCTGAGTGGCCAGGGTGACAGCCATGTCATCGGTGGGAGCCAGCTGCCCGACAGCCTCTAGCAGACGCAGGTAGCCCGCTCCCGAGACCGCTGGTTCAGGCTTGCTGAAAAGGTCCTCAGGCAGCTGAGCCAGCCGAAGCACCTCCTCCGGGTTCAGTCCGGCTGCCGCGAAAAGCTGGGGAAAGCTGCCATCCAGCAGATAGTTCTTCATGAGGCAGTCACTCTCAAGAGCCGTTCAGGGTCTACTTCCCTGCGCTGCCAGCGATCTGCTGGTCGTAGACAAAGTTGAGCATGGCCTTGCGGGGCATCAGGGGTGAGAGCCCGATCAGGGGACGCTGCCAGGCGACCAGGCCAGAAACGACGTTGATCTTGCCCTTGAGCATGCCCTCATAACCTTCCTTGGCCACCTGAGCTGGTGAGACCGCGTTGGCGAAGAGCTTGGTGTCGTCCAAGCCGCCGGCGGCAGCAAAACCGGTAGCCATGGCACCGGGCATGAGGCAGGAGACGGTCACGCCGGTGCCCTGAACCTCTCGCCACAGAGCGTTGGACCAGCTGGTGACGTAGGCCTTGGTGGCGTAGTAGACCGCTTGCAGGGGCCCCGGGGTGCTGGCTGCGGTAGAGGAGACGTTGAGGACCTTGCCGGAACCGCGCTTGATCATCTCGGGCAGGAAGAGCTTGAGCAGACGGGTGGGGGTCTCGATATTGACAGCGATCATGGACAGGTCCTGCTCCATGGAGCGCTCGCGAGCGAAGTCTCCCTGGCCGCCAAAGCCGGCGTTGTTGATGATGTAGTCAGGCAGGAGACCCCGCTTGTCGCAGTCGTCAAAAATCTGCTGAGCAGACTCAGCGACAGAAAGGTCGGCAGCGATGGTGTAGGCCTTGACTCCGTAGGTCTTTTCGACCTGGGCAGCCTGTTCGTCCAGCTTCTTCTGGCTGCGGCCGACCAGGATCAGGTCGCCGCCGCGGGCTGCGTGCAGGTTGACAAACTCGGTGCCGAGCCCGCCGTACGAGCCGGTGATCAGTGCAAGTGCCATGAGGTCTTCCTGAGTCTCGATTGCGGTGGAAGCTCCCGTGGATGAGGTTGGGCTTGTTCCTGGTGAGCTTCCCTGTCCTTGTGTCAATCACTTTATTCAGATGAGCCAGCAAGATTGATGCCATGTGCGCCATATACCAGCAAAACGCGCCAACCTGGAGGGATCAGGCCCGCCCCAAACCCTCCGAGCCCTCCAGGCCCGCCAGTCCTGTCACGTGCCGCGGCCGGCCTCCTAGACGCCGCACCCCGCGGCCGTACCACGCGGCCACGCACCACACGAAGACCACGAGCAGGGCCTGGACGGCCCGCGACCAGCCGGTGTCTGGCAGCACGAGGACCGCCACGCCGGCCGCCGCGCACTCGGCGGTGTTGAACAGGACGTCGTAGATGGAGAAGGCCCGGCCTCGGTAGGCGTCGTCAGTGTCGGCCTGGACGATCGTGTCGACGGCGATCTTCGCACCCTGCACACCCACGCCGAAGATGAAGATGCCGATCGTCATCGCCAGCTGCTGGTGCGTGATCACGAGGACGAGCTGGCCCACCGTGCCTCCCAGCAGGCAGCACACGATCCACGTCGAGGGCGCGATCCGCTCGTGAGCCAGTGGGGTAAGCAGCACGGACAGACCGTGGCCTGCCACCATCGCCCCCATGAGGGTGCCGAAGACGGCCAGGCCCGCATCGGCGTCGCCACCGGGGGCCAGGAGGTTGCGAGAGGTGAGGATGAGGGTGATGAGCTCCATGCCGTAGACGAAGCGGTGCAGGGCCATGGTGCTCAGTGCCAGCCCCGGAGTCCCGCGCCGGACCAGGTAGCGCACGGCGTCGGCCAGGTCCCCGACCGTCCGAACCAGCGCCCGCCCCAGTCCCTTCCCCTGCTGGCGGCGCTGCGGCCCCAGCCCCTCACGCCCGAGCCGAGCCACCACCGCGGCGGCGCCCACGTACAGGACGACGGCGCAGGCCAGGCTCGCGCTGTCCTGCACGCCTCCGGCTGGCAGGACCAGGCGCAGGACGACGCCGATCACGGCACCAATCGCCGTCGCCGCCCCGCCCAGGGTGGGTACGAGGGAGTTGGCCACCAGCAGACGCCTGTGATCAATGACCTGAGGCAGGCCTGCAGACAGTACCGACAGCAGGAAGCGGTTGATCCCGAGCGCCACGAGGACCAGGACGTAGACGGCCGCCCCGATCCCCCACTGGCGCAGGACCAGGGCGGTGACGGCAATGAGGCCGGCGCGCAGGAGGTTGCCGACCACGAGGGTGTCGCGCCGCCGCCAGCGGTCGATGAAGGGCCCGGCGACAGGGCCGACGATGCTGAAGGGCAGCAGCATGACCACCAGCGCCCAGGCGACCCCGCTGGCGGTGGTCATGTTCTGGGGCTGGAAGAAGAAGAGGGTGGCCAGCCCTGCCTGGACCATGCCGTCACCGCTCTGGGACACGAGCCTGACGGCGAGCAGCAGCCGAAAGGCTCGGACAGAGGCAAGGTCCTTGAGGTCCTCGGTCAGGCGCATAGGAACAGCCTCCCACGTCGCCCACGCCCGGCACCCGCACCACGAGCCGACGTGATACCACGCACGCCGCACCGCATTGACGCCGTCAGGCCCCGCTACTACCGTTACCAACTATCTACTAGATAGTAGATATCTCTGTACCGCCCTGTGCCGCAATGAATGCGGCCCTCTGAAAGAGCAGGTGTCATGGCATCGAAGCCAAGTGACTCCACGATGACCACGGTCACGAGCGCGTCCCCCCAGGCTGCGCCCGAGACCACTGCGTCCCTGGCACGAGGAACCTTCCTGCGCTTCGCGGCCGGGTTCCTGTCGATCTCGGTGCTGTGGGCTCTGGGCCTGAGCATGGTTGCCACCGTGCTGCTGCCCCAGCGCCTGAAGGACCTGGGCGTGGCGGACCCCAACGCGCTGCTGGCCTCCATCAGCGCGATCACCGCGGTGGTCTCCCTGGTGTCCAACCTCGTCTTCGGCAACTTCTCCGACCGCACCCGCTCCCGCCTGGGGCGGCGCACGCCCTGGGTGGTGGCCGGTGGCCTGCTCGGTGGCCTCACCCTGCTGGGCGTGGGTCTGATCGACTCCACCCTGTGGCTGACTGTCGACTACTGCCTGTGCATGGTGGGGCTGAACATGATGCTCGCCCCCGCCGTCGCCGTCCTGTCTGACCGCGTTCCCGAGGCCGTCCGCGGCACCATGTCCACCTTCTGGGGCGTGGGTGCCTCCATCGGCTACCCACTGGGTGCCATCATCGCCGCCGGCTTCATCAAGGGCGACGCCGCCTCGACCTCCGGCTTCGTGCTCGGCGGCGTCTTCATGGGCGTGTCCGGTATCGCGGCCGTCCTGCTGTGGCCCCGAGAGGGCTCGGCCAAGGAGCTTGAGGCCCCGGCCTCCTCCTTCAAGGACGTCCTGATGTCCTTCGTCCCGCCCATCCGCGGCGCTGGGGACTTCTGGAAGGCCTTCATCGGCCGTTTCACGATGCTGCTGTCCTACCAGATGATCAACGCCTACCAGCTCTACATCATCCAGGACCACCTCAAGGAGTCCGGCCAGGCCCTGTCCGCCGGCCAGGTGGCCGCGACCGTGGCGCTGACGAACTCCATCATCATGGTCGCTGGCCTGGTCGGCGGTTTCATCTCCGGGCCGATCTCCGACCTGCTGCGCCGCCGTAAGGTGCCGGTCGTCTTCGCCTCGGTCTGCTTCGCCGTCGGTGTGGCCATGCCCTGGCTGATGCCCACCACCACCGGCATGTACCTGTTCGCCCTCATCGCCGGTTTCGGCTACGCCGTCTACGGCGCCGTCGACCAGGCCCTCAACGTCGACGTCCTGCCCAACCCCGAGGAGGCAGGCAAGGACCTGGGCATCCTCAACATGTCCACGACGCTCGGCCAGATGTGCGGTCCACTCATCACCGCCTCGGTAGTATCGGCGCAGGGCGGAAGCTACATGCTGGTCTTCCCGATCTCGATCGCCTTCGCGCTGGCGGGCTGCGTCTCGATCCTCCTGATCAGGTCCGTGCGCTGACCTGCACCGGATCTCAGGCACGGCGGCTCCGCTTGGCGGGGCCGCCGTCGTCGTCTCCCCGCTCCTGCCGACCCAGAAAGCCATCATGACCACCAGCCGCACCAAGCGCGTCCGTCTCACTGCCGAGCAGCGACGCGAGCAGATCGTCCAGGTCGCCACCGACCTCGTGGCCCGCCACGGCTTTAGCGGACTGTCCCTGCAGGAGGTGGCCGACGCCGTCGGCATCACCCAGGCCGGTCTGCTGCACTACATCGGCACCAAGAACGGGCTGCTGGAGCTGCTCCTGGACCAGCGCTATGACCGCCAGGGCACCCCCCAGGACTTCATCGACTCCGGGGACCCGGCTGCCACCCACCCCGAGGGCATCAGCCTGCCGGCCTACTTCCGCTACCTCGTGGCCTTCAACGAGGCCCGCCCCCAGCTCATGGGCCTGTACATGACGCTCGGCGTGGAGGCGACCGACCCCGAGCACCCGGCCTATGAGCGCTTCATCAACCGGCCCGACCAGGTCTGGGACTTCTACTCCCGGTTCACCTGGCGCCTGCCGCCCCACGTCCACGACCAGGGCGGCTGGTCAAGCATGCGACCGCTGGTGGAGATGGCGATCGAGGCGATGGACGGGGCTCAGATCCGATCCTTCCGCAGACCCGCGGTCTCACTGCGCCAGGAGTGGGCGCGCTGGGAGCCGCTGCTCTTCCCCTCGCCTGCGTGGGACGGTTACCGCTGAGGACGACGCTGCGGGCCGGAACGCTGGCCTCACCGTTCCGGCCCGCCCACGCTGCTCCCTGGTCAGGCCCCGGGTCAGGCCAGCAGCTCGGCCGGCACGTGGATCGTGGAGACCGAGTCGGCCGGGAGCGTGGCCTTGACGAGCCTGTTACGGACCCCGAAGACGATCGGCATCGGGTTGGTCATGTCGTTGTGGGCCGCGATGACGATCGATCCGTCCGGGTTAGCGAAGGACAGCACGTTCTCGTAGCCGGTGTAGGACAGGGTCGGCAGGAAGCGGGCACCGCGCTGGACGAAGTGAGCCAGGTGCTTCCAGATGTAGTACTCGTAGTTGAAGGTGTAGGTGGCCGCTACCGGGTCCACCGTGACGAAGGAGTTCTGGCTCCAGCCCCAGCGCGAGACACCGCCCTTCTCCAGGGAGAGGTTCCAGTAGTCGTAGACGTTGGCGCCGTGGTTGAGGTAATGGCGCATCATCGTCCAGGCGTAGCGGGCGTAGCGCCAGTCGTTCTTGCCGTCACCACACTCCTGTTCGCTCTGGTAGATCTTGAGCTCGGGGTGGGCGCGGTGGATGTAGGGCACCGCGCCCTTGCCGGCCCACTGGAAGCCGACACCACGGATCTTGTCCCCGATCTCGGGATCCGCCAGGACCTCCTCGACCAGCTGCTCGTCGGGGCGCTCCATGGTGCCGAGGAAGACCTCGACGTCACGCTTGCTCATCTCTGGCACGAGGTGGCGCAGGAAGCGAGCCAGGCCCGCCGGGGTCCAGGTGCACGAGGGGAAGACCTGGTCAGAGTTGAACTCGTTCTGCGGCATGACCATGGAGATGTCGATGCCGCGCTCGGCGTAGGCGTCGACGAACTTGCCGAAGTAGCGGGCGTAGGCGTCCAGGTACTCCTCGTCGAGGATGAAGCCGTCAGTGCCCTCGGGGACGGCACGGTCCGGGGTGAGCCCGTTGTCGAAACGGGCCTGGGTCACCAGCGGGTTCGGGGCCGCACAGGCGTAGTGACCGTTGGTCTTCATCCAGGTCGGCGGGCACCACGGCGAGGCCCACAGGCGCAGGTCGCCTCGCACGGCCTGGGCAGCCCTGATGAAGGGCACGAGCGTAGCCTCGTCGTGCTCGACGGAGAAGTCCCTCAGCTCAAAGTCGCCGGGCGTCTCGTCATAGGAGTACCAGTCGACCGAGAAGTCGTTGGCGCCCACGGGCATGCGGCACACCGAGGCGTTGCCGCCCTGGGGGGAGAAGATCTCGGTAAGGATCTCGGTACGCTCAGCCTGTGTCAGGCGGGCCAGTGAGGTCCAGCCCAGCTCGTTGAAGCACACGCCGAAGCCCTCGATCTCCTGAGCAGGCTTGTCAGTCTGGATGAGGGCGCCGGGGAACTCGTCCATCGGGGTGATCTCCACACCCGTGTCGGGCGTGGACCAGGACTCGTGCTCGGTCGTGACGACCCAGGTGGGCTGTGAGGTCATGGAAGTCTCCTTGTCTGTCTCGTGCGTCCTTGCAGTGGTCCCGGGCCGCTCTGGCCCGGGTACGGATGAGGTTCCTGCGCAGTGGCAGGCCACTGGTCGCCGTCGTCGTGGCTGACGAGGGCCACCCGTGGGCTCAGGCCTGCTCCCCCTCCAGGGCGAGCACCCCCCAGCCGGGCAGCGTCATGGTGGTGCCCGCCGGCACAAGGGCACCGGCCTCGCCGAGGGTGCCCAGCACGTCGGTGCCGCCTACCGGGAGGGTGAGGGTGACGGGCACGTGGCTGTAGCGCAGGAAGTAGGCCAGCGAGCGGCCGGCGCCGTTGACGCCCTTGCGCACGGTCACCTGGCCGGCAAGCTCGCCGGCCCAGTCCGTCACGCCCGCTCGCTCAGCCACGAGCGTGACGACGGCGCGCACCACCTCGGGGCTGGCCCAGGTAGCCAGGTGGGTGACGGAGCCGGAACCGACGGCGCGGGTCGCGATCGCCGGGCCGGACCAGGCGTGGTGGTCGTAGGTCGCCAGGACCTCGACGTCGTCGACCCCCTCTATCGGGGTCATCAGCTCCATGAAGTGTGTCAGCCCCAGGTCCGTGCCCTCAGGAAGGGCGGCGGCAAGAGCGCCCGCAGGGGCCAGGCGGACGCCGTCGGGCCGCGTGAACTGGTCGGTGCCCAGACCGAGCAGGTCGGACAGTCCGTGGGGCTGGCGGTCAGTGAAGACCTGGACGTTCTCATCGGCGACGGCAGTGCGGAAGGTGGTCACCAGGTGGCCTCCGCCCTCAACGAAGGAACGCAGGTTGGCGATGGTCTCCTGGGGTGTGACGTACAGGGCCGGGGTGAGCAGGACGTCGTAGCGGGCCAGACGCTCGGCCGGGGCGTCAGCGGGCACGATGTCAGCCTCGAGGTTGGCCTCGAAGAGGGCGTCGTAGACTAGGCGGAAGACGTCGTTGTAGCTGGCGCCGCCACCGCTGACACGGCGTGGGAAGCCGGAGTCGATGGAGAACCACTCCAGGGCCGTGTAGGCCTCGTTGGAGACCATGACGGCGATCTTGTTGCACTTGGTCAGCCCCGCCAGCGACGCGGCGTGCTCCTTGACCTCCGCGCCGAAGCGAGCAGCCTCCAGGTAGGTGGGGTTGGCGGAGTAGTCCTGGGAGACCAGGCCCTTCCAGTAGGTCTCGAAGGAGTTGTGGATCGATCCCCAGTGCCAGTACATGACGCCCATGGCGCCAGAGGCCAGGTGGGAGTATGCCTGCAGGCGCAGCTGACCGGGGTAGGGCAGCCAGCCCATCTGCCCCTGGGCCTCGGTCTCCAGGACCAGGTAGGGAGCGCCGTCCTTGAGGGCGCGGTTGATGTCCCCGCCAAAGGCGATCTCCTTGCCGGTGAGCTGGTCCTCGGTGGGGTGGTAGATGTCGACCCCGGCCAGGGTGACGGCCTCGGCCGCCTTGAAGTGGTCGACGGCGGGCTGGATCCCGAAGGAGTAGCCGCGCCACTCGTAGTCGAAGTTCTGGGTGACGAACTGGTCCTCGCGGCGGTAGTCATCCACGATGGCGCGCTGCCACAGGAGGAAGTCGGTGACCAGCGAGCGGCGAAAGGCGTCGAAGGCGGCGGCCAGGGAGGCGTTGACCGTCTGGGCGACGTCCGGGAACTCTTCCCAGGCGTTGACCCGGTTGGCCCAGTAGTTCAGGCCGTAGGCGGCGTTGAGGGCGTCGAGGTCCCCGCCGAAGCGCTCCTTGAGGGAGTCGACAAAGGCGCGTTGGATGTCGACGTTGTAGGCGTCGTAGTACTTCGTCTCGTTGTCGAGCTGAAAGCCGACGACGTTGTCCCGCGGTGCGGTGTGGGCCACGAGCGCGCGGATGGCCTGCTCGCCGTAGTAGCGGTAGGCCGGGGCGGTGATGTCCATGTTCTGGCGCGGACCGTACCCGTTGGGGGTCCCCTGGGCGCTGACGCCCATGACCTCGGGGTGGCGGGCGGCGAGCCAGGTGGGCACCGCGGCGGTGGGGGTGCCGATGATGACGTCCAGGCCATGGGTGGCCGCGGCGTCAATCGCGCGGTCGACGTGGGTGAAGTCAAAGACGCCGGGCGCGGGGTTCCAGGTGCCCCAGGTGAACTCGGCGATGCGGATCGTGGTGAAGCCAGCCTCGACCATCATCTGCATGTCGCGCTCGAGGCGGTCCTCGCCCGCCGAGGCAGGGGTGTACTCGTCGTAGTAGGCCGCGCCGAACAGGAGACGGTTCGCGGAGCTCGTCATCGGGCTTGTCATGGTGACCTCCTGCGGCGCCCTCGCCGCCTATCTAGTAGTTACTAGATAGTAGAGGATGAGAACCCTTTCTGTGAAGCCTTGGCGGCGTGCTTTCGCCTGGCCGGGGCGTGTTTTCGCCCAGTCGCGGCGTGTTTTCGCCCAGGCAGGCGTGCTCCCACCTGAGCGGGGCGTGCTCCGGCCAGGTGGGGGCGTGGATTCATCTGATGGCGGCGTACTTCCACCTAGTCGCGGCGTGTTAAGACACTGGGGGCGTGTCCCTCAACGCATCAGGACACGCCCTCAGATTTCACCCACGCCGCCACGACATAGATGCACGCCGCCACGGCACGGATCCACGCCCCCGTGCTGGAAGCACGCCCTCTCAGGCCCTCATGGGCATCAGGCCCACGAGGAGATCACACCCGCACACAGTCTCAGGCTCGCGCGGGGATCAGGCGTACGCTCTGGACGCCGTCGATCCCGCGGACCTCCTCAGCCAGCCGAGCATCCGCCTCACCGTCAACGTCAACAAGAGTCACCGCCAGCTCACCACGCGAGCGGTTAAGAAGGTTGGCGATGTTGTGTCCGCGCTGGGCGACGATCGTGGAGACCTGACCAACCACGTTCGGCACGTTCTTGTTGACGATGAGCAGGCGGAAGGTACCTGGCTCACGCGCCATGACCGCCTCAGGGAAGTTGACCGAGTTGTGAATCTGGCCGTCCTCCAGGAAGCCACGCAGCTCATCCACCGCCATGACGGCGCAGTTGCGCTCTGCCTCCTTGGTGGAAGCGCCCAGGTGAGGTAGCGAGATGCACTTGGGGTGCTTGTGAACCGCCGTCGACGGGAAGTCGCAGACATAACCAGCCAGGTAGTCCTGGTCGAGGGCGGAGACAATCGCTGTCTCGTCCACGATCTCGGGGCGGGCGAAGTTGAGAATGACTGCTGAGTGCTTCATCAGCGCCAGGCGCTGGGTAGAGACGAGACCACGCGTAGCGTCAATGAGGGGAACGTGGACCGTGAGGATGTCAGCCCGCTTGAAGACCTCCTCCATCGACTCCGCACGCTCAACCTCAGCCGACAGGTTCCAGGCATGGTCCACGGAGATGGCTGGGTCGTAGCCCACCACCTTCAGGCCGAGCCCGAGCGCCGCGTTGGCCACGCGCACGCCAATCGCCCCCAGGCCGATGACACCGAGGGTCTTCCCCGGCAGCTCAAAACCGACGAACTGCTTCTTGCCGGCCTCCACCGCCTTGGCGATCTCGGCGTCGGTCCCCGAGAGCTCGTGGGCAAAGCGGGCAGCGGGGATGAGGTTGCGCGAGGTGATGAACAGACCGGCCAGGACCAGCTCCTTGACCGCGTTGGCGTTGGCACCCGGGGTGTTGAAGACAGGGACACCACGCTTGGTCATCTCGGCTACAGGGATGTTGTTCGTCCCGGCGCCGGCGCGGGCGATGGCCTGGACGGACTCGGGGATCGGGGTGTCGTGCAGCTTGGCCGATCGCACGAGCAAGGCGTCGGGAGACTCCACACCCTCTCCAACCTCGTAGCTCTCGGCAGGGAACCGGGTCAGTCCGCTGGCGGAAATGGCATTGAGGGTCTTGACGCGCAGCTTGGTCATAATGGTCCTTCCGGTGCTGGCGGCTTGCAGGCGTAGTGAATCAGGGTGGAACAGTCACGTAGGAAACACACAGGAAACCGTCTTCCGGTTCCCGTGCTCAGGTAGCCACGGGCCGGGGTGAGCCGACGGCGCAGGCAGGCATCGCCGTCGGCTCACCTCATGCTCATCCGCGAGTGCGCTCGAACTCAGCCATGTAGTCGATGAGGGCGCTCACACCCTCGTCCGTCATGGCGTTGTAGATCGAGGCGCGCATGCCGCCGACGCTGCGGTGTCCCTTGAGGTTGACGAGCCCGGCAGCACTGGCGCCGGCGAGGAAGTCGGCATCGAGGGAGGAGTCAGCCAGCGTGAAGGGGACGTTCATTGCTGAGCGCGAGCCGGGCTCGACCGGGTTGTGGTAGAAGCCGGAGGAGTCGATGGCCTCGTACAGGCGCGCGGCCTTGGCGTCATTGCGCTGCGCCATCGCTTCCAGACCGCCCTCGTCCTCGATCCAGTGCAGGATGAGACCGAGCAGGTAGATGGAGAAGGTGGGCGGGGTGTTGAGCATGGAGTCGTTGTCCGCCATGACCTGCCAGTCCCAGATGGCCGGGACGTCCGAGCGGGCGTGACCCATGAGGTCGCGGCGAATGATGGAGATGTCCATACCGGCTGGGCCGAGATTCTTCTGGGCACCACCGAAGATGACGCCGAACTTGGTGACGTCAACAGGGCGCGAGAGGTACATGGAGGACACGTCGGCCACGATCGGCACGCCCGCAGCCTCCTCGGTGGGCACGTAGGGCATGGCGACGCCGCCGATGGTCTCGTTGGCGCAGTAGCCGAGGTACTTGGCCCGGGCAGGGACGGTAAAGGAACCGGGAGCGGGGGTCGTGGTGTAAGAGGAGTCGGCCTCGTCGGCAACGACCTTGACGTCAAGGCCCTGACGAGTGGCCTCCTTGATGGCCTTCTTCGACCACTGACCCGTGTTGAGGTAGGCGATCGTGTCTCCGCGCTGGGTGAGGTTGCCGGGGATAGCGGAGAACTGGCCGGTGGCGCCACCGGCGAGGAAGAGCACGGCGTAGTCGTCCGGGACTCCGGCCAGGCGACGGATCGTGGCCTCGGCGTCAGCAGCACACTCGGTGAAGTCCTTGCCGCGGTGAGAGACCTCGAGGACGCTCATTCCGGAACCTCGCCAGCTGGTGAACTCGGCGGAGGCCTGCTCAAGAACGGGAAGGGGGAGCTGGGCGGGTCCTGCTGAGAAGTTATGCACGCGCATACTCCATTTTCACCCACATCTCATCGGATGAGCAAAGTGGTCTCACGGGGCGGGCGGCCGGGCACGAGTCAGACCACTTGTGCCCGG
>NZ_JARKVC010000009.1 GCF_029851875.1 Actinomyces sp. | reverse complement strand
GGCAGTGACGTCACTGCCGTGGTCGGACGAGGCGCCGGCGGTCGTGAGAGGCCTGGATGGTCCTGCGCGGGCTAAGCGGTCAGGCCAGCTCCAGGCTGCGGTAGCGGTTGACGGCCGCGGCGACGTCAACCATGCGTGGGCGGGCGAAGAAGGCCGGCCGCTGGCCAGGGGCGGCCACGGCGTCCAGGCCCTCCTCGTCCAGGAGCGCCTCGAGGTCCTCCAGGCACCGGGCCAGGGAGGACTCGCCGTCGAAGCGCTGCTCCAGCAGGGCCCGCACACAGAAGGCGATCGCCTCGGCCTGCCCTGGGTCGAGGATCCCGGCCACGTCGGCGACGTCGATCTCCTCACGGTCGAGCGTCAGCGCCTGGGTGCCGCGTGAACGTGTGCGTACCGGACCGCGCTGCGTGCGCTCAGGCGCCGGCAGGGGCACGCGGGCGGCAGGCTCGGCAAAGTCCGCCAGCGCCGTGGCCTGGCGTGGTTGGTCGGCGACGACGGCGGCCGCGGCCTGGGTGGCGTCACGCAGCTGGTAGGAGTCCAGCAGCAGCACGCGGTCGGCCACGTCGAGGTAGTCGCCGGAACCGCCCATGACCAGGACCGTGGAGACACCCCGCTGCTCGACCAGGGCGCTGACGCGGTCGACCAGCGGCGTGATCGGCTCGCGATCGTCAGCCACGAGGGCTCGCATGCGTCGGTCGCGGATGAGCAGGTTGGTCGCAGAGGTGTCCTCGTCCAGCAGCAGGGCGCTGGCGCCGGCCTCCACCGCCTCGATGAGAGAGGCTGCCTGGGAGGTCGAGCCTGAGGCGTTCTTCGTGGTGAAGCAGGCGGTGTCGCGGTCCCCAGGCAGGTGGGAGATGAAGGGAGTCAGGTCCACCCCGGTCACGGCGCGACCGTCTGCGGCGCGTACCTTGACGGCGTCGGGCACGGTGGCCACCAGCTCGCGGCCGTCACCGGGCACGTGCGGGTAGACACCCCGCTCGATCGCTGACAGCAGAGTCGACTTGCCGTGGTACCCGCCGCCCACGATGAGCGTGACACCGGATCCGATCACGGTGCCGCGCACCGCGCCCGCGTGAGGAAGGGACACCGTGGCAGCCAGCGACTCCGGAGCGGTCAGGGGCAGGCCGCCAGAGCGCATGGGCTCGTCGCTCACACCGGAACGGCGGGGCAGCAGCGAGCCGTCAGCGAGGAAGGCCACCCAGCCGTTGGCCGTGACCGCCTCTCTCAGAGCGCGGTGGTCCTCCAGGACGGCGACGTGGGCCAGAAGGCGCTCGGCCCGCTGCCCGGTCAGGTCCAGGGCGGCACCCACCTCGCGGGTCAGGTCGCGGCTGAAGATCCGGGAGGCCTCGTGCCCCTGGACGGAGCGGCCGTGGGCAGGCAGCGCCACGCGTGCACGGATCTCGATGGTCCATGGGGCGCTGCCGGCCTGCTCCGACCCGGCCTCCTGGCCTGCCGTGAGGACGACGCTGGAACGCTGAAGGATCTCCTGGCCGGGTGCGGCGACGGACAGGTTGGTGCCCTTGAAGCCGGCGTGCAGCTCACGAGTGAGGAAGTCGGCCAGGGCGAGCCGACGGTCGGCGGTGGCCAGGAGCTCGTGCTCGGAGAGCAGGGCCAGGCTCGGCAGGCTCGCCGGCACGAGGAGGCGGATCTGGCTGGGCGGGGCGTAGGGGTCAGGCTGGACGCGGTCGACGTGCAGGGTCCACCCCTCCGGGGCGGCGTATCGGCCGACGATCGCCTTGTAGGCGGCGTAGGACCGGTTGTCGAGGGCGTGGAGGTGGCCGACCAGGTCGGCCAGCACGCCGTCGCGCGGCTCGTCGTCATAACGACGGCGCGGCTCGCCAGAGCGTGAGCCGTAGCGGTCTCGGCCCCTGTCGCGCTGGCTGTCCTGGTTGCTGCAGCGCCCACCGGAGCCTCCTCGGTACCCGTGATCGCCCCGACCGCGGTAGCCGTGTCCTCCGAAGGTACGTGCGTACTCACTCATGGCCCTGATCCTGGCACAGGAGCAGGGCCATGAGTGAGTACGCACCCGTGCAGGGCCCGCAGCAGCCCAGTCTCAGCCCTCCAGGGCGTCGGGGGCGAGGATGTCGGTCTGGGCGGGCACACTCGCGACGCCCACCGGGCAGGTCACGCCGTTGGGGCCGTGGTTGCAGTAGCCGTCCGGGTTCTTCGCCAGGTAGCCCTGGTGGTACTCCTCAGCCAGGTAGAAGGGGCCGCCGAAGTCGGCGTAGAGGGAGGCAGCGGCCTCGATGGTGGTAACGCACTGGCCCATCCCGAGCCGGGTGAGCTCGCCCTGGAAGAGCTCGCGGATCTCGCGGGCGGCAGCGGCTTGCTGTGGCGTCGTGGTCCACAGCGCCGAGCGGTACTGGGTGCCGATGTCGTTGCCGTGGCGGTTGAGCCGGGTGGAGTCGTGGTTCTCCCAGAAGGCGCGCAGCAGCGCCTGCGCGCCGACGCCGACGACGGCGGGGTCGTAGGCCACCCGGACCGTCTCTGCGTGGCCAGTCTGTCCCGTGCAGACCTCGCGGTAGGTCGCGTTCGGGGTGGTGCCGCCCATGTAGCCCACCGCTGTGGACACGACGCCGGGCTGGCGCCACACGAAGCGCTCGACACCCCAGAAGCAGCCGCCAGCCAGGTAGATCACCTCGGTGCCCTCGGGCCACGGGCCGGACAGGGGCGTGCCGAGGACGGCGTGCTCGCCGGGCTCGGGCAGCAGCGTCTCCTCGCGGCCGGGAATGAGGGTGTTGCGTGCAGGCTGGCTGGTCATGGGGAGCACGCTACCGGGTGGCTGGGAGGTGAGACTGTGAGGAGGAGCGGGGTCAGCCCACGGCGGAGAGGAGCCGGTCAGCAGGTGGCGCCTGGCAGGCGGCAGAGAGCTGGTACTACAGTGACCGTTCCGGGCCGCGGGGCGTGAGGGACGAGTCCTGGGACGGGCGGCCTGGTGGTAGGGAAGGGGAGCAGGATGACGACGCCGGGCTACGGGGCGCAGGTTCAGGTGCGGCGGTGTACCAGGCAGGACGCGGCCCTGCTCGCACAGATCTGCGCTGAGACCTTCCGGGACACCTTTGCCCAGGACAACACGGCGCAGGACATGGAGGCCTTCCTGGCCAGGTCCTACAGCCCGCAGGTTCTTGCTGCCGAGCTTGCGGACCCGCAGAGCAGCTACTGGCTGGCCGGCGTCGACGGCGTCCCGGCCGCCTACCTCAAGACCAACGTCGGCCGGGCGCAGACCGAGCCGGTGGAAGGTCGCATCCCGCAGCCGTCCTTGGAGGTCCAGCGCATCTACGTCCGGCTGCCGTACAAGCGTCAGGGGCTGGGGGCGAGGCTAATGAGGCTGGCGGCGGACCAGGCCCGCGAGCGCGGCGTGGCCTCGCTCTGGCTGGGGGTGTGGGAGCGTAACCTCGCGGCCCTGGCCTTCTACGAGCGCATGGGCTTCACGCGCTTTGGTGAGCACGTCTTCCAGGTGGGCGCTGACGCCCAGACGGACTACCTCATGGCCTGTCCGGTGGAGCGGCTGTCCGCGTTGTGAGCCTGCGCGGCGGCGCCGTCGTCTGCGGGGCGGTGGGCTACAGTGAGGGGCTCCATCTCAATCGTCGACTTCAAGGAGTGGTCATGGCCCAGGACACGGAGGCCACCAGCCAGGGCACCTGGCTCACCAAGGACGCCTACGACCGGCTCACCGCTGAGCTGGCCCGGCGCCAGGAGGTGGACCGCAAGGAGATCGCCCAGCGCGTCGAGGCTGCTCGCCAGGAGGGTGACCTGCGTGAGAACGCTGGCTACCACGCAGCGCGAGAGGAGGCGGCGCTCAACGAGGCCCGCATCGCCCAGCTCACCGAGCTGCTGGAGAGGGCGGAGATCGGCGAGGCTGCTGACGACGGCACGGTCTCGGCCGGCACGATCGTCACTGCCAGGATCGGTGCCAAGGAGCAGGTCTTTGCCCTGGGGGGGCAGGAGATCACGGCTGACGTCCCCCAGGGCGTCAAGGTCTTCTCCCCAGATGCTCCGCTGGGTCAGGCCCTCATGGGGCACAGGGCCGGCGAGGCCGTCTCCTACCAGACTCCTCACGGCAAGGAGATCACGGCCGAGATTATCGACGTCAAGGTCCTGTGAGCCCTGAGAAGCTCTGAGGCCCCTCAGGGGCCGCTGTCCCAGGCGGGAGGGCACGCTGCGAGCGTGCCCTCCCGTGTCTCATCCCAGCACCGCGAGGTAGCAGGCCACGCACTGGCACGCCCACGCTGCCACCGTGCACACGTGGAAGACCTCGTGGAAGCCGAACCAGCGCGGGAAGGGGTCGGGACGCTTGCGGGCGTAGACGACTCCTCCGACGGTGTAGACCACGCCGCCGGCCACCAGCAGCCACACGATGGCTGCCCCGCCCGTGACCCAGAACTGCGGCAGGAACCAGAGCGCGACCCATCCCAGCAGGATGTAGAGCAGCGTGGAGAACCAGCGTGGCGCCGTCGGCCACGCCAGCGAGGTGGCGATGCCGGCTGCCGCGCCGCCCCACACGATGCCCAGGACCAGTAGCGCCGTGCGCGGGCTGAGCAGGGAGACGGACAGGGGTGTGTAGGTCCCGGCGATGAGCAGGAAGATATTGGCGTGGTCGAAGCGCTGGAGGACGGTGGAGACCTTGGTCGGCCAGTAGCCGTTGGACAGGTGGTAGATGCCTGAGTTGCCGAACAGCAGCAGGGAACAGGCGAGGTAGGTGGCGCAGGCCCAGCTCCGTGCGGCACCGGGTGCCAGGACCGTCAGGACGATGCACGCAGCAAGCGCCAGGGGCGTGGTGCAGGCGTGGATCCATCCGCGCAGCCGTGGCTTGACCATGCGGACCGCCCCGGCTGCGGCCTCCTTGACGGAACCGACCGTGCTGGCGACGTTCTTGGACACGACGCCGGCCGTCTGCTGCGGGGTGGTGGTCTTCCTGGGCACCGTGGCCTCCTCGGTGTCGGGGTCGGGCGACGACGGCGGAGCGTCGCCGCACACGTAACCTACGGTTCCGTAGGTTACGCATCCGTAGGTTACTCCTGCGGGAGGGAGGGCGGGTAGCGGGGCGAGCGTGTCACGCTCATAGTGAGACGCCGCGACGGGGCGACGCGCTACCGTTGCCGCAAGGCCCAGGTCGCTGGGCGGCCCGGCGCGTGGCGGGCGTGGAGAAGGAAGGCTGGGAGCGTGGCCGGAGACAATCTTGTCTACGAGATCTACGAGCGTCGCCTGGCTGCTCAGGTTGACCCGCAGCAGGTACCGGGGCACGTAGGCGTCATCCTTGACGGCAACCGTCGGTGGGCCAAGCAGATGGGCTTCGTCACCTCTCAAGGGCACAAGCGCGGTGCGGACAAGATCGAGGAGTTCCTCGGCTGGGCCGAGGACGCCGGGGTCCGGGTGGTGACCCTGTGGCTGCTGTCCACGGACAACCTCTCACGTGACCCCGCTGAGCTCTCCCCGCTCCTCGATATCATCGCCCAGGCAGTTGAGAGCCTGGCGGCAGCGCAGCGCTGGAGCCTGCGGCTGGTGGGAGCGGTTGACCTGCTGCCCGCTCCCCTGGCTGAGCGCCTGCGCCAGGCTGTGGCCTCCACGCACCCGGCTGGTGGTGAGGCGGACTCAGGTGACGGACGGGTCCAGGTCAATATCGCCGTCGGCTACGGCGGACGGCAGGAGATCGCTGACGCGGTCCGCGATCTCCTGCGCGAGCGGGCTGCCGCCGGGGCCACCGTGGAGGAGGTGGCGGACACGCTGTCCGAGGAGGACATCACTGAGCACCTGTACACCAAGGGGCAGCCTGATCCGGACCTGGTCATCCGCACCTCGGGCGAGCAGCGCCTGTCCGGCTTTCTGCTGTGGCAGTCGGTGCACTCTGAGTACTACTTCTGCGAGGTCTACTGGCCGGACTTCCGGCGCATCGACTTCCTGCGCGCCTTGCGCGACTACTCGCGCCGGGAGCGCCGTCTGGGCCGTTAGCCCCTCGCGCTCGGGCTCGCAGGCGCTGAGCGGGCTCGTTACGCAGTGTTCGCCTGACCTTTGCCCGGATTGACCTCTGGTGGCGAGTGTGAGGAGCGTAACGTCGAGGCAAGAGGTGGGTGGCCACCAGGGCGCCTGCCGCGACACCGGAGACGCGCCTCATGCGTACCTACGTCCTGGACACCTCCGTCCTCCTGTCTGACCCTCGCGCCATTTTCCGCTTCGACGAGCACGCGGTGGTGCTGCCGATCGTCGTCGTCACCGAGCTGGAGGGCAAGCGTCACGACCC
Source organism: Actinomyces sp. (assembly GCF_029851875.1). Taxonomy (GTDB): domain Bacteria; phylum Actinomycetota; class Actinomycetes; order Actinomycetales; family Actinomycetaceae; genus Actinomyces. The sequence continues at coordinate 10,069 of NZ_JARKVC010000009.1, read as the reverse complement.
CGAGCTGGGCTACTTCGCCCGTTCGGCGCTGCGGCTGCTGGACGCCCTGAGAGCCAGGTACGGCAGGCTGGACCACCCCGTCCCTCTCAATGACGACGGCGGGACCCTGCGGGTTGAGCTCAACGGCACCGATCCCACGGTCCTGCCGGTGGGAATGCGTCTGGGGGACAACGACACGCGCATCCTGTGCGCCGCCGTCTGCCTGGCTGAGGAGGGACAGGACGTCACGGTCGTCTCCAAGGACCTGCCTATGCGCATCAAGGCGGCCTCGGTCGGCCTGCGCGCGGAGGAGTACAAGGCCCAGCTCGCCGTCGACTCTGGCTACACCGGCATGACTGCGGTGTCAGTGACCGCTGAGGAGATGGCTGGGCTGTGGGAGGCCGGAGCCCTGGAGCTGGAGAGCCTGGCACAGGGCGAGGGCGGCGCCGAGCTCGCTCGCCAGCCGGTGCACACCGGCGTCACCGTCACCTCCCCGCGCGGCTCCGCGCTGGCGACGGTGGTTGACGGCGCTCTGCGGCTGGTGCGCCCTGATCGGGAGGTCTTTGGGGTGCGGGGACGCTCGGCTGAGCAGCGGGTGGCGATCGACCACCTGCTCAACCCGCGGATCGGCATCGTCTCCCTCGGAGGCCGTGCAGGAACAGGCAAGTCCGCGCTCGCGCTCGCGGCCGGGATCGACGCGGTGGTCACTCGGCGCGAGCACCGCAAGGTCCTGGTCTTCCGGCCGTTGTACGCGGTGGGTGGCCAGACGCTGGGCTTCCTGCCGGGCGACGCGACGGAGAAGATGCAGCCGTGGAGTGAGGCGGTCTTCGACACCCTGTCCTCCGTGGTCCCGCAGGAGCGCATTGACCGGATCGTCCAGCTTGACCAGCTGGAGGTCCTGCCCCTGACCCACATCCGGGGGCGCTCCTTCCACGACGCCTTCGTCATCGTCGACGAGGCGCAGTCCTTGGAACGCAACGTCCTGCTCACGGTCCTGTCTCGCGTGGGGCAGGGCTCCAAGGTGGTGCTCACTCACGACGTCGCCCAGCGCGACAACCTGCGTGTGGGCAGGTGGGACGGTGTGGCCTCTGTCGTTGAGTCGCTCAAGGGCAACCCGCTGTTCGCCCACATCGACCTGGTGCGGAGCGAGCGCAGTGAGATCGCCGAGCTGGTGACCACCATGCTCGACGACGTGCCGCTCTACTGAGGGAGCCGGGGTGCAGCGCCCTTGGTCCTGGGTGCAGTGCCCACGCCGGTATTACTCTGATCACACCCTGACTGTCCCTAGGGAGGTACCTGCATGTCCGTGTCATGTCCACGAGCGTTGTGTCCACGTGCTGAGAGTCTCGCGCAGAGGCGCGCGTCGTCCCGTTCCCGCTTGGCCGTGGTGGCGCGCAGCGCCATCGCCGGCGCCTTGTCCGTCAGCCTTCTTGGACTGGCTGCATGTGGTGGCGGTGATGAGACCGCGGCTGAGGCCAGCGCAAGCGCCACAGCCGTGGACACGGCTGCGGCCGAGGCGTCTGCGTCAGCGTCTGCCTCTGCTGCCGCGGCTCGTGCCTCGGCCTCGGCGCAGGCTCAGGCGAGGGCATCGGCGTCTGCTGAGGCCTCCCGGGTGGCGGCGGAAAAGGCCGCAGCGGAGAAGGCCGCAGCCGAGCAGGCGGCCGCGGAGAAGGCGGCAGCGGAGGCTGCTGCCCAGCAGGCGGCCGCGGAGCAGGCAGCAGCTGAGCAGGCGGCAGCGGAGGCTGCTGCCCAGCAGGCCGCGGCAGAGCAGGCGGCAGCTCAACAAGCCGCGGCACAGCAAGCCGCTGCGAACACCTACTACCCCAATTGCGCGGCCGCGAGGGCTGCCGGTGCGGCGCCGATCTATCAGGGAGAGCCGGGGTACAGCGCCAAGCTGGACCGCGACGGCGACGGCGTCGCCTGTGAGAAGTGACGGGTCGAGGTGTGGGCGGCCCGGCCTGATCAGTCGGCTGCCCGCGCCTGTGGGCGCGCCCACCTGCCCGGAGGGCCCTGCCGGATCGTCCGGCTGGGCACTCCTGGCCGCTCCTGGTTAAGGGCCGTGCGCTGAGGCGGATGATCAGGCCTCGGTGAGCTCAGCGCGAGTGGGCGGGTTGGCCCCGGCCCGCGAGACCGTGATGTCAGCGATGGCAGCCGCGTGGCGCACCACGCGCTCCAGGGTCTTGGCGTCGATGGCGCGCAGCGCCTCACGCTGCGAGGCTCCGACGAGCCCCTCGCTCCACAGCCCGTCCTCCAGGCCCCCCATGAAGGAGTCGCCGGCGCCCACCGTGTCCGCGACGACGACGCTGGGGTCGGCAGGAACCTCGATACGCGCTCCCGAGGCGGACAGCGCAAGGGCGCCCCTCTTGCCACGGGTGACGACGACGAGCGCCGCGCCCAGCCCGAGCCAGATCTGCAGGACCTTCTCCAGGGCCTCGTCCGAGCCGGAGCTCACCCCGTAGAGCCACTCGATGTCCTCGTTCGAGCACTTGACCAGGTCTGACAGGGCGACCAGGTCCTCGACCGTGCCACGGGCCTGGTCCGGCTCACCCATGAGCTGGGGGCGGGCATTGGGGTCGTAGCAGATGGTGGAGGTGGCTCGATAGGTCTCCAGTGTGCGGCGGACGGTGTCCGTACCGGGGGCGAGGACCGCGGCGATCGAGCCGGTGTGGACGAGCACGGGTGCCTGGTCGCTGGCCAGCTCAGGGAAGGGCGGGTTCCAGTCCAGGTCGAAGAGGTAGGTGGCGGCGCCGTCGGCCCCGATCGTGGCCTGGGCCGTGGAGGTCCGCTCCGCCTCGTCTGAGCCGGGGGTCAGGCGCACCCCGGAGGCTTCCAGGTGTGCCCGCACGGCGAGCCCACGCGGGTCCTTGCCGATCCAGCAGTCGAGCTCGGCGTCACGGCCGAGCCGTGCCAGGCCCAGGGCGACGTTGGCCGGCGAGCCGCCCGGGATCTCCTGCGGCTGGGCACCCTCGTTGAGGACGACGTCGACCAGGGCCTCGCCGATGACGAGTGCGGTTCCGCTAGGGCCGGGTGTGGCGTGAGTGGTCATGGGCAGAAGCGTTCCTTCAGTGACGTGAGAGGGGTGTTAGTGAGTGGCTCCGGGGTGGGAGTCCTCGCGCTGAGCCACAGCGTCCAGGCGACGACGGGCCTCGTCCAGCCAGGCCTGGCAGCGTGCGGCGAGTGCCTCGCCGCGCTCCCACAGGCTCAGTGCGTCCTCTAGCGGGACCTGGCCCGCCTCAAGACGCTGGACGACGCCCACCAGCTCCTCGCGCGCCTGCTCGTAGGACAGGGAGGCGACGTCAGCACTGGCGTCACCGGCGGAGGGGGAGCTGTCTGGAGTCAGGCTCATAGGGCTGATTCTTGCACGGGCAGGGTGGAGGGGCGTCAGACCTTCGGCACGGCCGAGGCCGGCTTGGTGGCCCCGACGACCTGAGCCACCATCCGTCCGTGGGCCAGGACGCCCTCAATGAGGTCGCCCTTCGTCACCTCCTCGCTGGAGGTGAGGACGCCGACGCCCGGCTTGCGCAGGATCGCGTAGCCCCGGTCGAGTACTCCCTGGGGGGACAGGGCCGTGAGCCTGGCGGTCTCGGCGCGAAGGTCGGCGCCGGCCAGGTCCAGGGCTGTGGCGAGCGCCCGGCGCAGACGCTCGCGGCCCTGGGACAGGTCAGCCTCCTTGTCCCGGACGATGACGGTGGGATCGGTCATGACCGGGCGCTCACGCACGCGGTCCAGACGCGTCTGCTCCTCGCTGACCCTGCGAGCAAGCGCGGTGCGCACGCGTGAGCGGGCCTGGTCCAGGCCGACGGTCTCCTCGGCCAGGTCCGGCACGATGCGACGCGCGGCGTCGGTGGGGGTGGAGGCGCGGTAGTCGGCGACGTCGTCGAGCAGGGGGCGGTCGGTCTCGTGGCCGATGGCGGAGACCAGGGGAGTGCGGCACATGGCGGCGGCACGGACAAGACCCTCGTCGCTGAAGGGGAGGAGGTCCTCAACGCTTCCACCGCCGCGGGCGACGACGATGACGTCCACCTCGGGGCGGGCGTCCAGCTCCGCGATCGCCGCGCCGACCTGGCTGACGGCATGGACTCCTTGCACGGCAACCTCGCGTACCTCGAAGGGCAGGCCCGGCCAACGCAGGCGCGCGTTGGTGATGACGTCGTCGCGAGCCTTGGCGTCCCGTCCGCACACCAGCCCGACCACGCGGGGCAGAAAGGGCAGAGGACGTTTGCGTTCTGGGGCAAAGAGCCCCTCTGCGGCCAGCACGCGCCGCAGCTGCTCGATGCGCGCCAGCAGGTCGCCGGTGCCGACGAGGCGGATCTGGTCCACCTGGAGCTGGAAGGAGCCGGAGCGGGTCCAGAAGGTCGGGCGGCCGTGGACTACCACCCGCATGCCGTCGCTCAGCTCGGTTCCCATGTCCTGCTCGCTGGCGAGGAGGTCACGGCGGTACATCGAGGCGCGCAGCGAGATCTCCGCGGACAGGTCTCGTAGCGTCAGGAAGGACATGCCGGCACGCCGGTTGAGCTGAACGACCTGCGCCTCCACCCATACCGGGGTCATCTTGGCGACGTAGTCGTCAATCTTGGTGGACAGCAGCGCCAGGGGCCACGGGTTGTCAGCCGTGGTCTCGCGCGCGAGCCGGGCGGGCACACGAGCCGTTGCCGGATTGGCTCGTTGGGCGTCTGCCCGAGCCTGCTGGAGAGGGGAGGGCTGGTCTGTCACGTGTACCACTGTGCCACGGGATCTCTGGGAGCCTTGACCCGGCTGTGGCACAGTGGGGGACGTGACGACACCAACGCAGACCGTGACTGAGCCGGCACAGGCCGTGGCCGAGCCGTCGCAGGCCCACGGCGAGGGCAAGCGCATCCTGCTGGCGGCCCCGCGCGGGTACTGCGCAGGCGTGGACCGGGCCGTGGACGCCGTCGAGCAGGCGCTGGCGCACTACGGCACGCCGATCTACGTGCGCAAGGAGATCGTGCACAACAAGTACGTGGTCGAGGCTCTGTCCAAGAGGGGCGCGATCTTCGTCTCAGAGACGGACGAGGTGCCTGAGGGTGCGCGTGTGGTCTTCTCCGCCCACGGGGTCTCCCCGGCCGTCCACGCTCAGGCCGAGGCTCGCCACCTGCAGACCATTGACGCCACCTGCCCGCTGGTGACCAAGGTGCACAAGCAGGCGGTGCGCTTCGCCCAGGACGACTACGACATCATCCTCGTCGGACACACCGGCCACGAGGAGGTCGAGGGCACCCAGGGAGAGGCTCCTGAGCACATCCAGGTGGTCAACGGCCCCCACGAGGTGGACAAGGTCCAGGTCCGCGACCCGCAGAAGGTGGTGTGGATCAGCCAGACCACGCTCAGCGTGGACGAGACGATGGAGACAGTCCGCCTCCTGCGTGAGCGCTTCCCTCACATGATCGACCCCCCGAGTGACGACATCTGCTACGCCACTCAGAACCGTCAGGTGGCGGTCAAGACGATCGCGCCGCAGGTTGACGTCATGATCGTGGTGGGCTCTGGCAACTCCTCGAACTCGGTACGGCTGAAGGAGGTGGCCCTGGAAGCCGGCGCTCCGGCTTCCTACCGGGTGGACGACGCCAGCGAGATCGACTCGGCCTGGCTGGAGGGTGCACGGACCGTGGGCCTGACCAGCGGGGCGAGCGTGCCGGAGATCCTGGTGCGTGACGTCGTCTCACGCCTGGGCGAGCTGGGGTTCGACGACGTCGAGCAGGTGCGCACGGCCACGGAGAAGATCGCCTTCTCCCTGCCCAAGAACCTGCGTGCGGACCTCAAGGCGGCGGCCGGGCAGGCTCCTGAGCGGCACGGGCGCCGCGAGCCCGCAGCCGACCACACCTGCTGAAGCCGTCATCTGCGCCTGCGGCCACCCCGGCGGCTCCCGGGCGCGCGCGACCGGGATGGTGGCAGCCAGGGCCGTTAGCCATCATTCTCACCGTGGCCGCTGGTCTCCGACTCGGCTGTGAGCTCCGGGGCCGCGAAGGAGCGTACCTGGGCGTCGTCGGGGGAGACGCTTCGCGGAGACGGCACCGACGAGGAGAGGGCCTCAAAGGAGCGCGCCGTCACGAGCAGGCGCGACTCCATCGAGGCCACGGTGCGGTTGTAGGCCGAGACGCTGCGGGTCAGCGTGCTGCCCAGGGCGTCGAGGTGACCGGCCACCGTCCCAAGGCGCTCGTAGAGAGTTCGTCCGAGCTCGAGGAGCTCGCGGGCGTCCTCACTGACAGCTGTCCTGGCCCAGGCGGTCGCGCACACGCGCAGCAGAGAGAGCAGGGACGCCGGTGAGGTCAGTGCCACCCCGTGCTCCAGAGCGTGGTCCATGAGCGTCGGGTCGGCGTCCAGGGCGGCCGCCAGCACGGGCTCGGCGGGGACAAAGAGGACCACGAGCTCGGGGGAGGACCCTAGGGCGCGGTCGTAGCGGCGCGCTGCGAGCTGGTCCACGTGTGAGCGTAGCGCCTTGGCGTGCTCCTTCATGAGTGTGCGCCGCTCGGTGTGCGCGCTGGCTGGCTCGCCGTCCACGCCGCAGGCACGCAGGTAGGCGTCCATCGGAGCCTTGGAGTCAAGCGCTAGGTAGCCGTCACCAGGCAGGTGGATGACGACGTCAGGCCGCGATGCCGTCGTCCCGGAGGAGGTTCTGGTGCTGGCGCGTGAGGCGAGCACTGAACCGACCGAGCGCTGCTCGCTGAAGTCGACGTGCGGCATCATCCCGCTGATCTCCAGCACACGGGCCAGCTCCACCTCACCCCACAGCCCGCGGCTGGAGCGCGAGCGCAGGGCTGAGGCGAGGGACGTCGTCGTCAGGAGGAGCTCGCGCTCAGCCTCGGCACGGGCGCGCAGCTGCTCAGCCAGCGAGGCGTGCTGCCCAGCGCGCTGGCGCTCCATCTGCTCGACCCGCGCCCTGACCTGCTCCAGCTGGTTGCGCACCGGTGCCAGGGCACGCAGGACCGATCCGTCCCGGTCCGCCCGTTCCTCCGCCAGCCGGGCCCGCGCGGACAGCTCCTCGGCACGAGCCCGCCACTGGGCGGCCTCCGCCTGGGCGTGGGCGGCGCCGTCGTGTCCACAGGCGCGGGCTGAGGCGTGGCGGGCCACGGCCACGGCGTACCCGAGGACGGTGCCAGCCAGGAGGCTGATGACCAGCAGCAGGACGGTGGAGGCAGAGGTACTCATGGGCCTACCGTGCCACCGACCACCGACACAATCTCCTGCTTCTCCTCCACGAGGAGGATCTCGTGCCCCGCAGTGTCCTCCGTCCAGGGGTAGGCAGGCCCTGACGCTGCGCCTACAGTCCGGGTGTGCGAGAGACACTGATCACGGCACTGGCCTCACCTCCCCGAGTACTGGGGTCTCAGGCGCTGACGCATGTCTCCCTGGTCTCCCCGTCCCTGGTCCACGCGGTGTTCCTGGTCGCCGTGGCCGCCGTGGTCCTGACAGGCGTCCTGGCGGCTGTACGCGTGCGGCCAGGGCAGCGCCGTGCCCCGCGTCTCCTGCTGGCGACCACTGTGGCCGCGCTCCTGCTCAGCCAGGTCCTGGTGCTGGGAGCCGTGAGCCTGAGGGTCAACGCCTCTCTGGGACTCGTCCAGAGCGTAGGAGACCTGGCCGCCCTCGCCTCGTCCCGGGACTCCGAGACCGAGGCACGGCTCGCGCCCGTCGGCGCCCAGGGCTCGCAGAAGGGAGCCCCTCCTCAGTCTCCGGCGGACTTCACCCCTGCGGAGGACGGGTTCCTCAAGGCCACCGTCACCGGGGCGCGCAGCGGCGTCACCCAGGCCGTCTGGGTCTGGACGCCGCGAGGCTACTCCCCAACGGACCAGCGCTCCTACCCGGTCATCGTCTTTCTCCACGGCGTCCCGGGCAGCTCCTGGGGAACGGTGGACGCCCTCAAGGCCGGCCAGGCCATGCAGGCCGCGATCGACGCGGGTGTGCTGCCCCCGGCGATCTTCGTCATCCCCGACCTCAACGCTGACGAGCAGCAGACGGCCAGCCCCGACTGCGCCGACGTCGTCGGTCACGCCAAGGTCGGCACCTGGATCCAGGAGGACGTCCCCGCGGTGGTCCGCGCCAGCTTCCCCAACGCGAGCAAGGACCGCGCCCAGTGGGCGCTTGCGGGACTGTCCTCAGGCGGGTTCTGCGCCGGGTGGACGGCGGTCATGCGCTCAGACGTCTACGGCTCGGCGATGATGATGGGCGGCTACGACGTCCCGCTGGTCGGCGGGATGAGCACCTCGGCCGAGCTGCGCCGTCGCAACACGCTGTCCACGCTCATTGCCCAGCACGCCCACCAGCCCCTCGACCTGTGGGTCCTGGGGGCGCAGGACGACCGCGACGCGCTGGAGGTGGCACGCAACCTGCGTGAGACGGCGCCGTCGAGCGACTCGGTCGAGATCGAGACGCCCTCAAGCGGTGGGCACTCCTGGACGCTGTGGTCCTCCCACCTCCCGCAGGCGCTGACCTGGTGGGGGCAGAAGATGGGAGTGGCACCCTCCTCCTCCACGACGGGGCAGGGCGACTCGGACCCCCCGGATGCTGGCCGTGGAGGGCCGGCGCGGATCGCGGACGCCGTCCTGCCGGTGGACGCGGTGCGGACGACTGCCCTGGCCTGGGCAGCGGCACTGGCGGCCTCGGTGCTTGCCGTGCGCCGCCGTCGTGCGAGCCGGTGGCCCGGACTCGGCCGCCTGTCACGGGGCCGTGACGATCCGACGACGGCGCAGCGCGAGCCGGTCACTGGGAGCGGGTCGGTCCGGGGCGTGGCGGGGTTCCTGGGAAGCGTCCTCGTGCGGACGCTGCTGGTGGGCCTGGCCTGTGTGCTGACGGCGCTTGCGGCTGGTCTGCTGGCCAACCACGCGGGGGAGTTCTACTTCACCTGGGGGGACGCGACAGCGGACATGCGCCACGCGCTGGGGCTGGAGCGGGTGCTGGCCAGGCTGCTCAGCGGCGGTGGGCTGTTCAGCTGAGGCGGGTGGCTCGGCCTGCCGGAGGTGGGGAGCGCTACCAGGCGTGCGCCGTCGTCGTCACGGGGCGGGCAGGCCCGAGCCTGACCTAGACTCTGCCCCGTGGCTCTTACCATCGGAATCGTCGGGCTGCCCAACGTCGGCAAGTCCACCTTGTTCAACGCCCTGACGCGGGCGACCGTCCTCGCGGCGAACTACCCCTTCGCCACGATCGAGCCGAACGTGGGCATCGTCCCGCTGCCGGACGAGCGCCTGGACCGCCTGGCCGAGATGTTCCACTCGGTCAAGACCGTGCCGGCCACGGTGTCCTTCGTGGACATCGCCGGCATCGTGCGTGGTGCGAGCGAGGGCGAGGGCCTGGGCAACCAGTTCCTGGCCAACATCCGCGAGGCTGACGCCATCTGCATGGTCACCCGCGCCTTCGACGACCCGGACGTGGTCCACGTGGACGGCAAGGTGGAGCCGGCCAGCGACATCGAGACCATCACCACCGAGCTGGTGCTCGCTGACATCCAGACCCTGGAGAAGGCGATCCCGCGCCTGGAGAAGGAGGTGCGCGGGAAGAAGACCGACGCCTCCGTGCTGGCCACCGCCCAGGCGGCGCTGAAGATCCTGGAGGAGGGCACGCTGCTGTCCGCCGCGGCTGAGAAGGCCGGGCTGGACGCCGAGGTGCTGCGCTCCTTCCAGCTCATGACCACCAAGCCCTTTATCTACGTGTTCAACATGGATGACGAGGGCATGCACGACGAGGCCAGGCAGGCCCGGCTGCGCGAGCTGGTGGCCCCGGCGGAGGCCATCTTCCTCGACGCCCAGTTCGAGGCGGAGCTGGTGGAGCTTGAGCCCGACGAGGCTGCGGAGATGCTGCACGACAACGGCCAGGAGGAGTCGGGGCTGGACAAGCTGGCGCGTGTCGGCTTCGACACCCTGGGGCTGCAGACCTACCTGACTGCTGGTGAGAAAGAGTCTCGGGCGTGGACGATCCGTAAGGGGTGGACGGCGCCGCAGGCGGCTGGGGTTATCCACACGGACTTTGAGCGGGGTTTTATCAAGGCTGAGGTCATCTCCTTTGACGAGCTGATGGAGCTGGGGTCGGTTGCGCAGGCGCGTGCTCACGGCAGGATGCGCATGGAGGGCAAGGACTACGT
>NZ_JARKVC010000003.1 GCF_029851875.1 Actinomyces sp. | reverse complement strand
ACGCCCTGTCGCGCCGGGGGGCGGCCGGCCCTCACCGGGACCGGCCGCCGCCGCCGTCAGGCGCTAGGCGTCCGCAGCTGGGGACGCAGGTCCTGTGGGTCGGCAGGCACCCAGGTACGCGCGTCAGCCGGGGTCTGCTCGCCGGAGCGGATGTCCTTGACGGAGTCCCCCTCGCCGTCGGCGCCGGGGAACCAGACGAAGGGGATCCCGCGCTTGTCCGCGAACTTGATCTGCTTGCCGAACTTGGCCGCGGTGGGTGCCACGTCGGTGGCGATGCCGCGGCGGCGCAGTGCGTCCGCCACAGCGTCCGAGGCCGCCCGGTGCTCCTCGTCGCTCACCGCCACGAGGACGGCCGTCGGCACGGCCCGGCTGACCTCAACGAGATCGTCGGCAACGACGCGCGAGAGCAGGCGCGACAGACCGATCGAGATGCCCACGCCCGGGAAGGTGCGCTTGCCGTTGGAGGCCAGGGAGTCGTAGCGCCCGCCTGAGCACACCGACCCCAGGTCCTCGGCCCCGGCCATGAAGGACTCGTAGACCGTGCCGGTGTAGTAGTCCAGGCCCCGGGCGATCTTGAGGTCCGCCACGATCGCGCCAGGGCGGCGTCGGGCCGCGGTGTCCAGCAGGTCGGACAGCTCGTCCAGGCCGGTGGACAGCAGCTCGGTGGGCCCAGCACCGTCAAGGGCCTGGTGCACCGCCTCACGCACGGCCTGCGGGTCCGGGGAGCAGATCGTGGCCAGGCGCAGGGCGGCCTGCGCCTGGGCGGGGGTGGTGCCCACGGCGTCCACGAGCTCGTCGGCCACGGCCTCGCCGCCGATCTTGTCGAGCTTGTCCACCACGCGCAGGACCTCGATGAGCTGGTCGTCGCTGATGCCGATGGACTGGTAGAAGCCCTGGGCGACCTTGCGGTTGGACACGTGGATGGTCACGGCCGGGATCGGCAGGGCGGACAGGGCCTCGTGCATGATGAGCGGGGCCTCGACGTCGTAGTGCAGCGGCAGGGTGCCGTCGCCGACGACGTCGATGTCCACCTGGTAGAACTCGCGGAAGCGCCCCTCCTGCGGGCGCTCACCGCGCCAGACCTTCTGGATCTGGTACCGCTTGAACGGGAAGTGCAGGATCCCGGCGTTGTCCACGACGTAGCGGGCGAAGGGCACCGTGAGGTCGAAGTGCAGGCCGAGCTGCCTGGCGGGGTCAGCCTGCGCCTCGCGCTCGGCAGGACCTGCCTGCAGGCGGGAGAGCAGGTAGACCTCCTTGGAGGTCTCCCCCTTCTTGGTCAGCTGGGTCAGGGGCTCTACCGCGCGGGTCTCGATCCCGCTGTAGCCGTGGAGCTCGAAGGTGCGCCTCAGGGTGTCGATGAAGTGCTGCTCGATGACGCGGCCCGCCGGGAGCCACTCAGGAAAGCCGGAGAGCGTCGACTGGGCGGCTCGTGCAGGTACAGATGACGACATGTGGCTATTGTCGCACGAGCCAGAGACTGCTCCCCGTGCCGCTGCGAGGAGGAGGGACGACAATACGAACCGTGCCTTCTTTCCTCGGGAACACCTCGATCTCTCGCCGTACCGTCCTGGCAGGAGGTGCCTGGTCCGTTCCCCTGGTGGCGGTTGGTGCGCCGGCCCGCGCCCTGGCTGTCTCACGCCCCGTCATCCCCACTCCCGCAGGAAGCTCCAACGTCGTGGTGCTCGTCCGCTTCGCCTCGGACCCGCGCGGCGACGGGGCGACCGGGGCGAACGCCCTGCTGGCGGACGGGAAGAGCACCCAGTGGCAGGCCCTCAAGCAGGAGTTCTCGGACACCGGCGTCAGCTACGTCTCAGCGCGGTCGCTGCCTCTGGACCGCTACGTGAGCACGGTCTCCGGTGGACGCTGGGAGGTGGAGACCGTCTACCCCCAGGACCCAGACGGTACCCAGAGCACGGTCACCTACCTCACCCTGCCCGGCACGCTGGAGGGGTACCGGGGCTCAGACGGCAGCTCTGACTACGAGCTGGTACGAGACACTCTTCAGGCCCTGCAGGAGCTCGACCCGGACACCAGCAGGTGGGACCTGGACGGTGACGGCGCGGTAGACAACCTCACGATCGTGGTCCAGCTCCCACAGGGGGCCAGCGCCTACCAGAGCGGGCCGTTCCTCGTCCCTCACAACAGCCAGCAGCCATACGGCTCGGTCAAGGGGCTGAGGGTGGGAGGCAACGGCCACTACATGATCGTGCCCCTGTCGTGGTCCGCCGGGGACTCCCTCTTCCTCCTCGGGGCTGGCGGCGAGACAGCCAAGCACGAGTACCTGCACACGGCGGGTCTGGGAGACCTGTACCGGGCCGGCCAGATCGGGCAGGAGACGGGCGGTGTCCCGGTCGGGACCTGGTCCGTCATGGCGCAGGCAGTCCGTTCGTGGCCGCTCGCCCAGGAGCGCGAGTGGCTGGGATGGACCTCGATCCCCGTCCTGAAGGAGGAGAGGGTCCAGGAGGTTACCCTGCACGCCCCTGGTTCCGGGGGCCTGCAGGCGGTGCGCCTGCCCTCCCCCTTCGATCCTCAGGACTCCTTCGTCGTGGAGTACCGTCGCAAGCAGCCCTCCTACCAGGGGCTGCTGGACGACTCGCTGCCCGGCAGCGGAGCGATCATCTACCGAGTCAACACCTCCTTCGACAACAAGCACTCCGGCAGGTCCAACGTCTCCCTGGACGGTCAGGTCCACGACGCCGTCTACGTCTTCCGTGACGCCTCCGAGACCGCTGTCTCCGGGCGGGTGCCAGCCACCGCCGCACTCAACAGGTCCCGCCCCTCCTACGGAAGCCTCGACCTTGCTGCCACGCTCAACGCGGTCACGGACTCCCAGGGGCGCAACACCGGCATCTACGTGGAGGTCCTGGCCGAGGGCTCCGGCACCATCACGCTACGCCTCACCCGCGCGGACACCTCCTTGGTCAGCCTGTGGGAGCAGATGGGCACCAGCCGGGAGGCAGGCGCCGGGGCCCTGGCCCTGCTTGAGGGCAAGACCCCGGTGCGGGCGGCTGCAGGCGCCCAGGAGGTCCTCGTCCAGCAGTGGTCAGGATCGCGGTGGGAGTCGCTGGGCACGCCTCCGTCCCCGTCTCCTCAGGCCCCCTCCGACCTCGCCCTGACGGTCCTGGACGGCTGCCTCCTCCTGGCCGTCGCGAGCCAGCAGACGGGGCGCATCACGGTCAGTGCCCTACGAGACGGCGTCTGGAACGCGGTGGGGTCGGTCGACGCGTCCCTCAACCAGCCCATGCTCCTCGCCACAGCCGCCTCGCGGGCCTACCTGGTGGCCTGGGCTCCTGGGGGCGACTCGACGGTCCTGGTCTGGTCCTGTGACGCCACCTCCCTCACACCCGCCGGCAAGGTCTCGGGCTCCTACCTGACCACCCCGTGGCTGGTCTCCTGCGGCGGACAGACCCTCCTGGCCACCACGGACTTCCGCAAGGGCACCCGTACCTTCTCCGCGCTGCGTGGAGGGGTGTGGGACCCGCTGCTCACCGAGCCCGAGGGACGCAAGACGCTGGGGCTCGTCGAGTCGGCAGTGGGCTTCCTTGACCTGTCACAGAACCTGTCCGGCGGGGACCTGCGCCTGTGCGTACGAGACGCTGCAGGCCAGGTCCTTCGGAGGGCCGACCTGTCGGCCCTGCCGGCTAGTGTGACCTCCGCCAGGGCGGCGCTCTGCGGGGACCAGGTCTGCCTGGTGCTTCTGCAAGGGAGCGAGGTCGAGGTCGTCGCCTCCCCGCTGGGTGACCTCAGCACGTGGACCAGGCTCGGAGAGAAGGTCACGTCGCTGGGTGACGCCCCAGAGCTGGTGTCCACAGCCTCCCAGGTCTACGTCCAGGTCACTGCGGCCCGTGGGGGCTCCGCCCTCACCACCTACTACCACCCTGCTCCCTAACCGGTGGAGGCGACGGCTGGCACACAGGCTCCCAGGCCGTGGGCTCCGTGTCCTGCCACGCGCGCCGTGCCCCTAGGTGTTACAGATCTGACGACTGGCTCCGAGTGAGGATCCTCATAGAGCAGTCTCTTGCGCCCCCCCCCCCGGACAGCTAACGTGTGACTTCGGAGAGACACGTGTCTTACCTTGGAGATACACAGAATCTTTCCTCATCACATCCTGTTGAGCAGTCCCACACCTCTCACCTGCTCACGGGCGCGATCGCTCAAGCATGAGCGCACAACGAAAGGCAGCACAGTGTCTGCAGTCTCACGTCGAACCCTCACCCATGGCGCTGCCTGGAGCATCCCGGCAGTTGCTCTGGCCGCTGCCGCTCCTGCTGTCGCCCTGTCCTGCCCGGCAAGCGTCACTGATGACGTCGAGAACGTCTTCTCTCGCTACAAGCAGGGCATGCCCGACCTCACGGGCGTCAACTTCATCATCAGCTTCCACTCCGCCGTCCACGCGAACGGCGCTTTGGCAGAGCACTCCGTCCACGTGACCAATCAGGGAAGAAAGAACATCGACTCCACGACGTTCCCCCTGAGCATCGACTTCGCCTACAAGAATGTGGACACCTCCCCCGCCGTCAACACCACCTTCAGTCGCAGCACCCGTCTGACCAACTTGTTCGGCACTGACGCGCGCCCTGTCAACACGCCGTGGAACCCTGCCGGAGACAACAGCCCCCAGCGTGGTAACGCCGTGTACGTAGGCCAGTGCGGCTCTCCTCAGAATGTCAGGCGCCGTGACCTGTCCTGGGGATCAAGCCAGCTGGACGTCTACAGCCCCACGACCTACCGCCGCATCGCGCAGCGCCCTACGGAGGTGAGCGAGGACCTCGCTGAGTGCATCTCCGGCACCAACGGCGCCTACGGGTACGCCCTGGCAGTCTCCTCACCGATCAGGGCTGGAGCCTACGTCAACGTCGCTGCCACTCACATCCGTGACGGCGCGGCTCCCGGCGGAAGAATCTACGTCGCTCAGGGGATGCGCGTGCGGGGATTCTTTCCTCCGGCCTGGGAGAAGGTTGTCGAGCTCGTCAAGGCCAGGTACCCGAAGCTAGGAGACAAGGAGATCGAGAGCTGCTACCAGGAGGCCTATCTCGAGCGGCTCAACCGGTGGTACGCGATGGGTGAGTCCTTGGCAGGCGCCACGGTCAGCGTCGCTGGGTGGTCCCGCTTTTACGACTCCAACGCCGACGTGATGGGGTGGACACGCCAGATCACCCCCAACGACTGGGTCTGGTCCAACGAGGTCGGCAACTTCATGGCTGCGGGAACAGAGAACAACAACCTGAGAATCTCAGGCGTGGCTACCTGGAGCCCCTCGCTGGTGAAGACCTCCTCACCTACTCAGGGGGTCACTGAGATCCGTCACCGCGACGGCGTCCTCTAAGGAGGCACACGCTGAGGGGTCCGGTCGGTGTGCCCGGGCCCCTCAGCGCAGCCAGGTCGTGGAGCAGCACATCCACGCTCATGAGCAAGACCTGCAGGCTCCCCTTCCCGGAGCAACCGGACGGCGCCAGAGGTCAGGGAGGAGGGCCTTCCAGACGGAGGGCCCAGGGGCTGTGCCAGCAGACGGTCCCCGCCGCGGACCCTGATCTCAACCTGCTCTTCCCCCTGCACGGGTCTCAGCCCACACAGGCCCAGGTCGGTAACCAGCGCGTGCTCAGCGCCCGGTACGCACCCAGACGGCTCATCCCCCCCCCACCACGCCGGCACCGCATACTCGCCCCAGGCACACGCCAGACAAGACCTCACCCACCTCATCACTCATGGCACTCGCCTGTCCCGTAACCACTGAGACCCGCATGTCTCAAAAGTGAGGAGACAGGACGGTACCTGCCGGGGTCCGGGTGGGCTGCTTCCTGGTGGCAGCGTGTCTGGACGACTGGGGCACCAAGGTCTGTTGTGCACGTCCTGGCTGCCGGGACGCCGCTTCATGCGGCAAGGCACGTTCCCATGAGCCCGACACGAGCCGCGAGCACGACTCTGACGAGTCCGATGAGCCGGGCGAGGACGGTGCGGGAACGCACGCCAGCAGCGTCGGATCTTCCCCTGGTCTCCTTCGCTGCCTGTTGGTGTCCGTCATGCCTGCGCTGCCACCGCCCTCCGCGTGTCCTTCGCTATCCCGTTGCCTTCGTCGTTATCTGCTGGTGTCCGTCGCTGCCTCGTGGCGCGTGCTACGGGGTGGCAGCAGCCGGGACGGGTAGCGAGCGGCGCCGTGGGATGGCGGTGGACAGGAGGGAGCTTGGGGCTGGTTGTCGTGTTCCTGATTGTTCTTGTTGGTGGGATAGCCGGTGTAGCGGTCAGGTCTGGCGACGCCGAGGCGGCAGGAGCCTCTCGCCGCTGCGACGTTGGCGGCGTGTTTTGGTGCTTGGGGCGTGCTTGCCCACGTTGGCGGCGTGTGTGCCTTGAGACGGCGTGCCTGCAAACACTCCCAGGTACGCCCTCACCACGCAACCACGCCCCCAGCGATTGAACACACGCCGCCATAGTGTGAATACACGCTCCCAGTGTGTGGAAGCACGCTGCCACGACCCTGCTGCCTATAAGAGGCAGCCACACACGCCACCAAGCTGGCCAGGAGGAACCTCCACCGGCTTTAGCAACGCCGCCACCAGGCAGCGGCCCCGTGCCCGGGCAGCAGGACCGTGGCCGGGTCAACCGCCTGGGCCAAAGAGGCGCAGCCCCCATGGCGACGTGCTTGTCTGGGGTGGCGGCGTGTTTTGAGGTGGTCGCGGCGTGTATCCGTGCCGTGGGGGCGTGTGTGCGTTGAGAGGACGTGTCTGCAGACGTTGCCAGGTACGCCCTCGCCGCGGAAGCACGCCCCCAGTGTGTCAAAGCACGCCCAAAGGCCTGCCCCCCCCAAAAGCCCAGGCCTGGCGCCCCCTGGTCTCAGGCCCGGCGGTCCCCGCCGCGGACCTTGGCCTCGGCCAGGTAGGGGTTGCCCCGGTGCTCGTGCTCCATGGTCGTCACGGCTCCGTGCCCGGGCAGCAGGACCGTGGCCGGGTCAACCGCCTGGGCCAGGAAGCGCAGCGTGGCCCACATCTGCACCTGGTCTCCCCCAGGCAGGTCGGTCCGGCCCACGCTGCCTTTGAAGATGACGTCCCCGCTCAGCGCCATGAGGTAGCGCTTCTCCTCCACCGTCGAGGGGTCGTCAAGGACCTCTGCCTCGTAGAGCAGGTCGTTGTCCCCCAGGAGGGCGTTGAGGAAGAAGAGGCTCGAGCCCTCTGAGTGCCCCGGGGCGGCCACGGCCTGCAGCGCGACGCCCGGCACGACCTCCCAGGCCTGGGTGAAGGCCGAGGGCGGCACGACCCGCAGGTCCACCGGCGCCTCCCAGTCGCTACCGGCCATCTGGGCGAAGGTCATGCCGCCGGCACGGATACCGGTGGTCTGGTCCGGGTCCTCCAGGCGGTAGCGGTCCGGCTCGGGGACGTAGACCGGCACGGTCACCGCGTCCTGGCTGGCGAGCAGCCCCTCACCGTGGGCGGCGTCAATGAGCCGCTGGGCGTCCCAGACGTGGTCGGCGTGGCCGTGGGTGAGCAGCACCCCGCCCAGCGTGAGACGGTGGGAGCGCATCAGCGCCAGGGCACCGCGTGCGGCACCCGCACCGGGGTCGACGACGAGGGCAGGGCGCTCAGGCCCGGCTGCCAGCACGTAGCAGTTCGCGCCGAAGACGGCGGCGAGGGTGCGCTCAAGGATCATGTGCCCAGCCTAGCCGGGCAGCGTGACGCGCTCGGGGCGGGTGTAGACGTTCATCCGCGCCCCTCGGACGAAGCCGATGAGCGTGATCCCGACCTCCTCGGCCACCTCGACGGCCAGCGAGGAAGGAGCGCTGATCCCGGCCAGGACCGGGACCCCGGCCATGGCGGCCTTCTGAGCCAGCTCGAAGCTGGTGCGTCCGGAGACGAAGAGCACCGTGCCACGCGCGGGCCGCAGACCCTGCTGCATCGCCCAGCCCACGACCTTGTCGGTGGCGTTGTGCCGTCCCACGTCCTCGCGGGCCACGAGCAGCCGGCCCGAGGAGTCGAACAGCCCCACCCCGTGCAGGCCCCCGGTGGAGGCGAAGACCTTCTGCGCCTCACGCAGCGCCCCAGGCATGGCCAGGACCGCGCTCGCACCCACCCGCACGTCATCAGCCCCGAGGTCCCAGGGCACCCGGGTGCGCAGCAGGTCGATCGACTGGCTCCCGCACACCCCGCAGGCCGAGGAGGTGACCACCTGGCGCAGGCGCTCGCGCGGCACCTCCACCCCCGCAGCCAGCTGCAGGTCCAGGACGTTGTAGGTGTTGACGGCCTGCCCGCTCGCGTCGTCCCTTACTGAGCCCGCGCAGTAGCGTGCCGTGCGCACGTCCTCCAGGGCGGTGATGACGCCCTCGGCCGCCAGCAGGCCCTGGGCGAGCTCGACGTCGTGGCCGGGGGTGCGCATCGTCACCGTGTAGGGCTGCCCACCCACCCGGATCTCCAGGGGCTCCTCGACGCTGAGCGTGTCGACCCGGCCCCACCCGGAGGGGTGGTCGGCGTCGATCGCCAGGATACGACGCCGTACCGCAAGCCTCGACATCAGAAGATCGAGTCCTCGGGCCACTGGCCTCCCGGCTCGGTCACGGAGCGGCCCTGGGCCAGCTTGTCACGGAAGCGACGGCGCTGGGGGCGCACGGTGTAGACCGGGTCCTTGGCGCTCTCCAGCCCCGCGTAGTAGATCGCGAAGCGCGTGCAGGCGCTGCCGGCGATGAGGGCGGCGCCGCTGAGAGCGGCCACGGCCCGGCTGCGGTGCGACAGGAGCGCCCCGAGGCCGCCGACGGTCGTCAGGACCTTCGCGGCCTTGTGCAGGGCCCCGGCCCGCCCCTCGTGCAGGGGCCGTCCCTCCTGCCCCAGGCGCCGCTCCATCATGTGGTCGGCTGCCAGGTCACAGGCAGCGGCTACAGCGGCCAGTCGTCGCACCGGGGCGGTCTCGCTGGGCTTGTTGAGCAGGAGGTTGAGCCCGCAGCCCGCTCCCTGGCCCGAGGCCACGAAGAGGAAGGGCATCTCGCGGTAGGCCTGGTGCCACAGGGGCGTGGCGGTGTCGGAGAAGAGCACCGCCGTGTAGGCCGCCAGCGGCGGGGCGAAGAAGGCGGCTCCGGCCGAGGCGAAGATGGAGGAGACGTCCACCAGCTCACGCCACCACGACTCGCGCGGCAGCCAGGGCTGGACGACCTCCAGGGCCGCGGCTCCCCCGGTAAAGACCGAGAATCCGGTGAGGATCCACGAGCCCACGCTCATGGGGCTGGTGAGCTTGGCGGTGCGCATCATGTTGAGGAAGCGCTCGGGCCGGCCCAGGTCGATGACCAGGGCCGTGGCCCCGATGCCCAGCGAGCCGAGCCCGGCGATACGCGCCACGCGACGCAGGCCGTGGCGGTGGGTGATGTCAGCACCGGCCCCGATCAGCCCGGAGCCGGCCGCCATGCCGCCGAAGAAGAGGTAGAGTGCGATCTCCTCCTCCCAGGGAGCGGGCTTGACGATGTTCTGCCCGTAGTAGGAGGTGAGGTCCGCCTCCGGCACCACCCAGTCTGGGCCAGCGCCCTTGCGGCGTCGTCTCCTCCCGCCACGCGGAGGCAGGGGCGGGCGCAGGGAATCGAGGTCGGTGAGGGTCACTTCTGCCTCCCGTGAGCGATGAACATACCGAGGGCCGTGGCGATCATGGCCGTGCCCGCGACGCCGGCGAAGTTGAACATGGAGGCCAGGTCAGTCGTGGGGACCTCGGGGTCCGGCGGCAGGCCGTAGGCCTCAGGCTCGTCCATGAGCAGGAAGACCGAGCCGGTACCGCCCACCCCGTCCTGCGGGTTGGCGCCGTACAGGCGGGCCTCGGTGCGTCCCTGGGCGTGGAGCTCGGCCAGACGGGCCCGGGCACGGCGCACCATCTCGTCGTGGTCACCGAACTGGATGGACTCCGTGGGGCAGCTGGTCGCGCACGCCGGCCTCCTGCCTGCCTTGAGACGGTCGTAGCACAGGGTGCACTTCTGGGCGCAGCCGCCGTCGGGGACCTCCTCGCTGTGCCCACCGATGGTGATCGTGCCCTTCTCGCGGCGGTCGATGACGCCGAAGGGGCAGGCCGCCACGCAGTAGCCGCAGCCGTTGCACACGTCAGCCTGGACGACGACGGAGCCGAACTCGCTGCGGAAGAGCGCGCCGGTGGGGCACACGTCCAGGCACCCGGCGTGCGTGCAGTGCTTGCACACGTCGGAGCCCATGAGCCAGCGCACCGCCGGCAGGCCCTGGGGCTGGGCAGAAGAGTCCGACGCCGCCTGGTCGCCAGGTGCGTGCTCGCTCTGCTCCGTCCTCGCCCCGGACTCGGCCCAGCCGGGCCGGTGACCCGGCATCCCCAGGGCCACCACGCCCGAGCGCCGGGCCGCAGCGACCTGCTCCCCGGTCTGCTCCACGAAGGCCACGTGGCGCCACTGGTTGGCACCCAGGTGGTAGGTGTTGTCGAAGGAGTTGCCGGAGAAGGTGTTGCCGTGCTCGTGCTCCTGCCGGGCCGGCACCCGGTTCCACTCCTTGCAGGCCACCTCGCAGGCCTTGCACCCGATGCAGACCGAGGTGTCGGTGAAGAAGCCCTGGCGCTTGTACTCACGTCCGTACCCCACGTCGCGCAGCGGGTCGGTGGGGCCGTGCAGCTGGTTGCGAAAGATGCTCATGCGATGCTCCCGGATGCGGTGACCAGGCTCCCCAGCGGGTCCTGGCCGGTGATGGGGGTCAGGCCCGCACGGCGCTGGTACTCACGCATGAGCTCCAGGCGCGCCGGGCCCGTGGGACGCCGGCCGGGACGGATGTCGACCGTCGAGGCCTTGGAGTCCTGGATGTGGGTGTTGGCGTCCAGCACGATGCCCAGCAGGTCGTTGGCCGAGTCACCGGTCGTGATCGAGGTCGTGCCGTTGCCCCAGTGGAAGGGCATACCGATCTGGTGGACCGTGCGCCCGCCGATCTCCAGCGGGGTGAAGCGGTCGGTGACCAGCACGCGGGCCTCGATCACGCCGCGTGGCGAGACGAGCGTGGCCCAGCCCCCGTTCTCCAGCCCCCGGTCCGCAGCCAGCTGGCGGTCAACCTCGCAGAACATGGCGGGCTGGAGCTCAGCGAGGTAGGGCAGGGTACGGGTCATGCCTCCGGAGGTGTAGTGCTCGGTGAGGCGGTAGGTGGTGAGCACGTAGGGATAGACCTGTGCACCGGGCTGGTCGGCCGAGGGAGCGAAGAGGTTGTCAGCCCGGTCGAAGTTCTCCCGGGTCGGGTTGGCCTGAAGCTCGTACAGCGGGTTGGCCAGGGGCGACTCCTGCGGCTCGTAGTGGGTCGGCAAGGGGCCGTCCACCAGTCCCCGCGGGGAGAAGAGCCAGGCCTTGCCGTCGGCCTGGGCGGTGAAGGCGTCCGTCCCGTCCAGGCCCGCCAGCCCGTGCACGCCCTGAGGAGCCACGTAGTCCGGGGCCTTGGTCACCGGGAAGTCCGGGACGTCGTCGCCCACCCAGCGCCCTGCCTGCTCGTCCCACCACACCAGCTTCTTGCGCTCGGACCAGGGACGGCCCTGGGCGTCGGCCGAGGCACGGTTGTACATGATGCGGTTGTTCGCCGGCCAGGCCCAGGCCCAGTTGTGGGCCAGAGGGCCGTCCTGGTCCTCGCGGTCAGGACGCAGCGCCGCGTGGTTGACGCCGTCGGCGTAGACGCCGGTGTAGAGCCAGCAGCCCGCCGAGGTCGAGCCGTCGTCCCTGAGGTCGGCGTAGACGCTGAGAGGCTGCCCCTTCCTCTGCCCCTCCAGGTGGTAGCCGTTGATCTCGGCCACCACGGACTGCGGGTCGATCTCCCCCTCGGCGTCGGTGGGGTAGTCCCAGGTCATGTCCAGCAGGAGGCGGTCGATCGGGTCGGTGGAGCCCGCGAGCTTGTCCTGGATGCGCTTGCCCAGCAGGTAGTAGAACTGCAGGTCCGACATCCCCTCCCCCGGGGCGTCCACGGCCTTGTGACGCCACTGGACCAGGCGGTGGGTGTTGGTGAAGGTGCCCGCCTTCTCGGCGTGGGAGGCGGCGGGCATGAGGAAGACCTCGGTACCGATCTCCTCGGTGGACAGCTCGCCGGTCTCGATCTCCGGGGCGTCGCGCCAGAAGCTCGCGGTCTCGGTCTCGCGCAGGTCGCGCACCACCAGCCACTTGAGCCTGGAGAGGGCCAGACGCTGCAGGCGCGAGTGCGCCTGGGCCACCGCCGGGTTCTGGCCGATGACGAAGTAGCCCTCGACCCCGCCGTCCAACATCCGCAGCACGGTCTGGTAGGTCCCGTGAGCCCCGGTCAGGCGCGGCAGGTCACCGAAGCGGAAGTCGTTGCCCGGCTGGGCCGAGCGCCCCCACCAGGCCTTGAGCAGGCTGACCGTGTAGGCCTTGGCCGCCACCCAGCTGCCCTTCTGCTCGGGCGAGGACACCCCCTCCAGGTAGTGCTCCAGCGTGTCCGACCTCCCGGCCACAGGCATGGGCAGGTAGCCGGGCAGGATGTGGAAGAGCGTGGGGATGTCGGTCGAGCCCTGGATCGAGGTGTGCCCGCGCAGTCCCATGATCCCTCCGCCCGGACGCCCCATGTTGCCCATGAGCAGCTGGAGGATGCCTGCGGCACGGATCATCTGGGCGCCACCGGTGTGCTGGGTCCAGCCCAGGGCGTAGCAGAAGGTCGTGGTGCGCTCGCGGCCTGAGTTCGCCACGACGGCGTCGACCAGGTAGTCCAGGTCCTCGCGGCTGATACCGCAGACCTCCTGGACGAGCTCGGGGGTGTAGCGGGCGAAGTGACGCCGCAGCAGGTTGAGCACGCAGCGGGGGTTGGTCAGCGTCGGGTCGGTCCTGATGCGCGAGCGGCGCATCGGGTCGCCCTCCAGCGCGTCGTCGGCCTCGTACTCCCAGGTCGAGGCGTCGTAGGTGCCGGTGGCCGGGTCGTATCCGGAGAAGAGCCCGTCCAGGTCCTCAGGGTCGGCGTAGCGCTGCGAGACGACGGAGGTGGCGTTGGTGAAGGTGAGCACGTAGTCCTTGAACCACAGGTCCTCGCTCAGCACCCGGTTGATCACGGCGCCCAGCAGGGCCACGTCGCTACCGGTGCGGATCGGGATGTGCCTGTCAGCCTGGGAGGAGGTGCGTGAGAAGCGGGGGTCGATGTGGATGACCGTGGCACCGCGCTTGCGGGCCTCGACGACCCACTGGAAGCCCACCGGGTGCGCCTCGGCGGAGTTGGAGCCCTCGATGATGACCAGGTCGGCGTTGGCGATGTCCTGAAGGGACAGCGTCGAGCCTCCGCGCCCGAAGGAGCCGGTCAGCCCGGGCACGGTGGCAGAGTGACAGATCCGCGCCTGGTTCTCGACCTGGATGACACCCGAAGCCGTGTACAGCTTCTTCATGAGGTAGTTCTCCTCATTGTCCAGGGCGGCACCTCCCAGGTGCGCGATGCCCAGGGTGCGGTGCAGGCCGGTGTGACCGGCGTCGTCGGACTCCTGCCAGGTCCGGCGACGGGTGTCGATGTAGCGGTCAGCGATCATGTCGATCGCCGTGTCCTGGTCCAGGTCCTCCCACTGGGTGGAGTAGGGGCGGCGGTAGCGCACCGTGGTGACCCGGGTGGGCGAGTTGACCAGCTGCTCGGAGGCCGAGCCCTTGGGGCACAGCCGTCCACGGCTGATCGGGGAGTCCGGGTCTCCCTCGATCTGGATGATCTTGTCGTCCTTGACGTAGATGAGCTGTCCGCAGCCCACCGCGCAGTAGGGGCACACCGAGCGCACTACCCGGTCCGCGGTCTCGGTGCGGGCCTGGAGCGCCTTGGTGGTCGGTGAGGTGACTGAGCGCCCACGTCCCAGGAAGTCGCCGGAGACGACCTGACGGACGACGGGCCAGTCCAGGAGAGCTGGCAGCTGTGCCATGGGAACCTCCGGGTCGCGAGTACTCAAGGAGCGAGGTAGGTGACCTGCGCCTGCTGAGGCAACCGTAGGTCGCAGGTCCCACTCGCGTGGCGCATTGAGCCCACAGGCGCTCTCCTGCCCTGTTCTGCCCCGGGATCACGCACCTGGGGACGGCGGCCCCGGCGGGTCGTCCGGGCCCGGGCCCGGACGAATTTAGAAAGACAGGTGTCCGGCAAACCCCGTTCAGCCTCGCCGGCTTTCGCCCTGGGCACCACGAGGGGCGCCGCCCACCCGCCCGGCGCTCCTAACGGGTAGGCTCGTGACGCTGTCGCCCTGCGGCACCACCATCACCCGGCCTCGGCCGGGCGGACACGGAAAGGGCACGCACGTGCCCGACCCCGTCAACCACTGAAGGAGCACATCGTGACCGAGCAGTCCGAGCAGTTCGAGCCGTCCCAGCCTGAGACCCTCAGCGCTGCTGAGCCTGTCACCGAGTCCGTCGCCGCCCAGGCGACCGACCCCCAGCCCACCAGCCCCGAGCCCGAGGCCGCCGCTGAGCCCGCGGCCGTTTCCTCGGCTCCCGCCGAGCCGGCTGCCGCCCAGGGCGCCGACCCCGTCGAGTCGGCCGAGCCAGCCCGTCCCACCGACGAGACAGGCCAGGCCGCGGCCAGCGGTCCTACGCCGTCGGCCGCCCCCACGCCCGCCACCGTGCCTGCCCCCTCCGTGACGGCCCCCGCCGCGCCGGCCGAGCCCGAGATCGACCCGCAGGAGGCCATGGACGCGGCCAAGTGGGGACGTGTGGACGGCGAGGGCAAGGTCTACGTCCAGGACGGCGGCACCGAGCGTGAGGTCGGTCAGTTCCCCGACGCGCCGATCGCTGAGGCCATGGCCTTCTACGTCCGTCGCTTCCTCGACCTCAAGGCCACGGTGGACCTGTTCGCCACGCGTCTGCCCCAGCTGTCGGTGCGGGAGATCGACTCCACGCTGGCCTCCATCGAGGAGTCCCTCAAGGAGCCCGCCGCCGTGGGTGACCTGGACGGGCTGCGTGCCCGCTTCGCCGCCCTGCGTGGCGTGGCGGCCGACCGCCGTGAGGCCGTGACCGCCGAGCGCGCCGCGGCCAGGGAGCAGGCCCTGAAGGACCGCACCGCCCTGGTCGAGCGCGCTGAGGCCATCGCCGCCCAGGACCCGGCCCGCACCCAGTGGAAGAGCTCGGGTGCCGAGCTGCGCGAGCTGCTGGAGCAGTGGAAGGGCGCCCAGCGCCGTGGCCCGCGCCTGGACCGGCCCACCGAGGACGGCCTGTGGAAGCGCTTCAGCCACGCCCGCACCACCTTCGACCGCCACCGTCGCCAGTACTTCAGCGAGCTGGACGCCAGGCAGGCCAAGGTCAAGGCCGCCAAGGAGGCGCTCATCAAGCGCGCCGAGGAGCTTCAGAGCTCCACCGACTGGGCTGGTACCTCCCAGAAGTACCGCGAGCTCATGGAGGAGTGGAAGAAGGCCGGCCGCGCCTCGCGCAAGGAGGACGACGCCCTGTGGGCGCGCTTCCGCGCCGCCCAGCAGGTCTTCTTCGACGCCCGCCACGCCAAGGACGCGGCCGTGGACGCCGAGCTCGCCGAGAACCTCAAGGTCAAGGAGGCCCTCGTCGCCAGGGCCGAGGCCCTGCTGCCCGTCAAGGACGTCAAGGCCGCTAAGAAGGCGCTGCGTCCCATCCAGGACGCCTGGGAGGAGGCGGGCCGTGTGCCGCGCGGCGCGGTGCGTCGCGTCGAGGGACGCATGCGCGCCGTCGAGGACGCCATCCGCGAGGCCGAGAACGCCGAGTGGCGCCGCAGCGACCCGGAGACCAAGGCCCGTGCCGAGGGCCTGGCCGGTCAGCTGGAGGACTCCATCGCCGGGCTCGAGGCTGACCTCGCGGCCGCGCAGGCCGCCGGCAACTCCAAGAAGATCGCCGAGGCCGAGGCGGCCCTGACCGCACGCCGCGCCTGGCTGGAGCAGGTGCGTCTGTCCGCTCGAGCCTGACCGGCTCCCGGGGTGCCCTCGTGCGCTGTGCCCACAGCGCACGAGGGCACTCGTCTACCAGGACCCGTTGTCCACAGGGCCTCGCCTTCCGCTGGCCCCTGCCCCACCACGCGGCCACCATGTCCTCATGACGACGACGTCCCTGGTCTGGCGGCAGCCACGCCCCTACCCCACCGCCGACCGCTGGTGGTCACCACCCGTGACCGCCGCGGCCGTGGAGGCACTGAGTGACCAGGAGCTCGGGCTGCTCAGGCAGGCGAGCACCGACCCGCTCCTGACCCTGGAGGTCCTAGGGCGTCTGTGGCCGCGCGACCGCCTCGTCCTGCCACGCCAGCGCGTGCACGCCCTGCGCCCGGCCCTCCAGCCCTCAGTCGTCCTCACCGGTGCCGGGGCGCTGTGGGTCCACGGCAGCGGTGCCCCGCCCCAGGTCATCGTCGTCGCCTCGCCTGAGCGCTGCGGCCACACGCCGCGCACGCTGACCCGGCGCGTGAGGCTTCCTGCCGTCGACGTCACCGAGATCGCCGGCCAGCGCTGCACCACCCTCGAGCGCACCGTCGTCGACCTGGCGCGCACGGCACCCGCCCTCCAGGCGGTCCAGGCCGTGCTGTGGGCCGCCTCGCGCGGCACGCGTCGTGCCGCGCTGCTGGCAGCCCTGGAACGGTGCCGAGGCTCCTGCGGCGTAGGACGTCCGCGGGCCCGAAAGATCATCCGCGCCGTCTACGACGCCCCGCCCGGCTAGACGTGCCGACGGCGGAGGGACCCGCCTGTCCAGGCGTGCCGACGCCCGCCCTCAGGAGTGGCGGCGTGAGGTCGAGGTCGTCCGGTGGGCCTCGAAGACGCCGTCGATACGACGCAGCGAGGCCAGGGTGTGGTCCAGGTGGCTGGCCTCGGCCAGCTCCACGACGAAGCGGCCCGTCACCACCCGGTCACGGCTCGTGCCGATGTTGGCGCTCATGAGGTTGACGTGGTTGTCCGCCAGGACCCGCGTGATGTCCGCCAGCAGTCCCCCACGGTCCAGCGCCTCGACCTCGACCTGGACCAGGTAGGCGCTGGGGGCGTGGTCGGCCCAGCGGACGTCGATCATGCGCTCTGGCTCGCGCTGGAGCTGCTCGACGTTGAGGCAGTCGGTGCGGTGCACCGAGATCCCCGAGCCGCGGGTGATGAAGCCGATGATCGGGTCACCTGGCATCGGCGTGCAGCAGCGCGCGAGCTTGACGTAGACGTCCCCGGCGTCCATGCCCTCCACGACCACGCCTGAGCCCGTCTGGCGCGGGCTGCGGTGGGAGGAGGCTCGCGTGGGCACCACGCCCTCGGCCAGGGTCTCCTCGGCCCCCGCCTCACCGCCCATGGCGGCCACCAGGGTGTCCACCACGTGCTGGGCCGAGACGTGGCCCTCCCCGACCGCCGCGTACAGGCCGTCGACGTCCCCCTTGTCCAGGGTCTTGGCCACGTCCGTCAGCGAGTCGTGGCTCATGAGGCGCTGGATGGGCAGGTCCTTCTTGCGCATCGCGCGTGCGATCGCGGACTTGCCCTCCTCGATCGCCTCCTCACGGCGCTCCTTGGAGAACCAGGAACGGATCTTGTTGCGGGCCCTGGGCGAGCCCACAAAGCTGAGCCAGTCGCGTGAGGGACCCGCGCCCTGGGCCTTGGAGGTGAAGACCTCGACCGTGTCCCCGTTCTCCAGCTGGGTGTCCAGCGGCACCAGCCGGCCGTTGACCCGGGCGCCCACCGTGCGGTGCCCGACCTCGGTGTGGACCGCGTAGGCGAAGTCCACCGGCGTCGACCTGCCGGGCAGCGCCAGCACGTCCCCCTTGGGGGTGAAGACGTAGACCTGGGTGCCTGCCATCTCGTAGCGCAGGGAGTCAAGGAACTCTGCCGGGTCCTGGGTCTCCTTCTGCCAGTCCACGAGCTGGCGCAGCCAGGCCATCTCCCCGGCGTCGGCGTCAACGGCCCGCCCGCCTGCGGGGCTGGGCCCGGTGGCGTTGGGGTCCTCCTTGTACTTCCAGTGCGCCGCCACGCCGTACTCGGCCATCCGGTGCATCTCGTGGGTGCGGATCTGGATCTCGACCGGCTTGCCGCCGGGGCCGATGACGGTGGTGTGCAGGGACTGGTAGAGGTTGAACTTCGGGACCGCGATGTAGTCCTTGAAACGTCCCGACATCGGCGTCCAGCGTGAGTGCAGCGCACCGAGCACGGCGTAGCAGTCCTGGACCGTGTCGACGATGACGCGTACCGCCACCAGGTCGTAGATGTCGTCGAAGTCCTTACCGCGCACGATCATCTTCTGGTACACGGAGTAGTAGTGCTTGGGCCGGCCGGTGACTGTGCCCTTGATCTTGTTGACCCGCAGGTCCTCCTCGATCTGCAGGCGCACCTGGCGCAGGTACTCCTCGCGGGCAGGGGCCCGCTCGGCCACCATGTGCTCGATCTCCTCGTAGACGCCGGGATACAGCGCCTTGAAGGAGCGGTCCTCCAGCTCCCACTTGATCGTGTTCATCCCCAGCCGGTGAGCCAGCGGGGCGTAGATCTCCAGGGTCTCCTTCGCCTTGCGGGCCGAGCCCTCGGCTGAGACGTACTTCCAGGTACGAGCGTTGTGGAGGCGGTCCCCCAGCTTGATGACCAGGACGCGGATGTCCTTGGACATGGCGATGATCATCTTGCGCACGGTCTCGGCCTGCGCGGCCTCACCGTACTGCAGCTTGTCGAGCTTGGTGACGCCGTCGACCAGGAGGGCGATCTCGTCGCCGAAGTCGGCCCGCAGACGATCCAGGGTGTAGTCGGTGTCCTCGACCGTGTCATGGAGCAGCGCGGCGGCCAGTGTCTGGGGCGTCATCCCCAGCTCGGCCAGGATGGTGGCCACGGCGACCGGGTGGGTGATGTAGGGCTCGCCGGACTTGCGCCGCTGGCCCTCGTGCGCCTTCTGAGCCACCTCGTAGGCACGCACGATCAGGCTCGTGTCCGCCTTGGGGTGGTTCGCCCGCAGCGCGCGCAGCAGCGGCTCGATCGCCGGTGGGGTCGAGTGCCCGCGCGAGCCGAACCAGGCCAGACGGCTGCGAACGCGCGAGCCAGGGACGACGCTCTGGGTAACGGCGTCGTTGGTGCTCCTCGTCTCCGTCATAAACGGATCATAGCCGCGCCCGGGCCGTCGGCGCCCGCGACCGGGTGCTCAGGAGGATGCGAAGGTGACCACGGAGTCGATCCGCCGTCCGGCCAGCCTCGAGCGCCCGCCCAGCCCCGCCAGCTCCAGGAGCATGCACAGGGCCACCACCTGGGCCCCAGCCTGCTCCAGCAGCGTGACCGAGGCTGCCGCCGTCCCGCCCGTAGCCAGGACGTCGTCGATGACCAGGACCCGCTGGCCGGGCACGACCGTCTCGGCACGCAGCTCCATCCGGGCGCTGCCGTACTCCAGCTCGTAGTCCACGCCCAGCACCGGGCCGGGCAGCTTGCCGCCCTTGCGCACGACGATGAGCGGCAGCCCCAGGTGGACCGCCAGCGGGGCGGCCAGGATGAAGCCGCGCGACTCCAGGCCGGCGACGGCGTCAACGCGGCCGCGGTAGTGGGTCGCCAGACCGTCGACGAAGCGCGCAAAGGCCTCGCCGTTAGCCAGCAACGGCGTGATGTCGCGGAAGAGGACCCCCGGCTCAGGGAAGTCCGGGACCTCACGCAGGTTGTCCAGCACCAGGGCGGACAGCTCAGAGGGCAGCGCAGGCAGGTCAGGCTGCTCAGGAGTGGTCATGAGTGCTTCCTCTTCCTCTTGGGTTGAGCGGCCACGCCCAGGTGACGCCCCGGCGTGAGCGGGGCCGCCGCAGGCTGCGCCGCCAGGGCCGCCAGGGCCTGCGGGTCGTCGCCTGCCTCGGCCAGGCGCTCACCGCGGGCACGGGCCACGCGAGCGGCCTGCTCACGCACGTCCTTCTCCCGGCGTCGCAGGTCCACCAGCAGCGGCGTGGCCAGGAAGATCGAGGACAGCGTTCCCGCGATCATGCCGATGAACAGGGTCAGCGCGATGTCACGCAGCGTGCCGGCACCCAGGATGAAGGCGCCGACCACCAGCAGCGAGGCGACCGGCAGCACACCGACGACGGAGGTGTTGATCGAGCGGATGAAGGTCTGGTTGACCGCGAGATTCGCCAGCTCGGCGTAGGTCGAGCGCGTCTGCGTGGTGAAGTCCTTGGTGTTCTCACGAATCTTGTCAAAGACCACGACGGTGTCGTAGAGCGAGTAGCCCAGGATCGTCAACACACCGATAATGGTGGCCGGGGTGACCTCGAAGCCCGAGGCCGCGTAGACGCCCACGGTGATGACGATGTCGTGGACCAGGGCCAGCAGCGCGGCCACGGCCATCTTCCAGGTACGGAAGTAGGCCCAGATCAGCGCTCCGACCAGGACGAAGAAGATGACCAGGCCCCGCAGCGCCTTGTCCGTCACGTCCGAGGACCAGGTCGGGCCGATCGTCGTGGCCGACACGGCGCTGGTCTCAACGTCATAGGCCTTGGCCAGGGCTGCGGCCAGGGAGTCGGACTGCTCCTTGGTCAGCTCCGTGGTCTGCACGCGCACCGAGGAGGAGCCCATCGTCGTCACCGACGAGGAGGCGGACATCCCCTCCTGGCTCAGGACGTCGTTCGCCGGTCCCTCCGAGGGGGAGGCGACGCCGGTGACGGTCACCTCGGTGCCGCCCTTGAAGTCGATACCGGGGTTGAGACCTGGCTTGACCACGAGCACGGCCGAGACCGCGACGGCCACCAGGGCCACGACGTACCAGATCCTGCGGCGCGCGACGAAAGGGATCGACGTGCGCCCGGAGTAGAGGTCGTTACCTAGCCTGGCGAGGCTCCTCACTTGTCCTCACCCTCCTCTGCGCTCGTGGAACCGGGTTCGACGGCGTGAGCCTCCTGGCCCTCGCGCAGGCCCGGCTCGTCCTGGGCCTGGCGTGCCTGGGCACGTGCCTCGGCCTTGCGCCGCGCCAGCGAGGAGGTCACGGAGTCGATCGCCGACTGACGTGCCTTGCCGTAGGCGGCCAAGGAGCGCGCTCCCAGGTGCTCGGGGTCCAGGCCCGACCACCGGTGGCCCTGGCCGAAGAAGCGGAAACGCAGGATCCACACCATCATCGGGTGGGTGAACAAGACGATGACCGCCAGGTCGACGACGGTCGTCACGCCCAGGGTGAAGGCGAAGCCCTGAACGCCTCCGACCGCGAGGAAGTAGAGCACGACCGCGGCCACGAGGTTGACGGCGTCGGAGACGATGATCGTCTGACGGGCCTGGGACCACCCCTCGTCCACGGCGGCCACGAGCGTGCGTCCGTGACGGACCTCGTCGCGGATGCGCTCGAAGTAGATGATGAAGGAGTCCATCGTGATACCGATGGAGATGATGAGTCCGGCCACTCCCGCCAGCGACAGGCGGTAGCCCATGGTCCACGACAGCAGCGCGATGGCCAGGTAGGTCACTGAGGCTGCGGCGACCAGGGAGGTCACCGCCACCACTGCCAGGCCCCGGTACTGCCAGGCCAGGTAGACGATGATGAGCAGGAAGCCGATCAGGCCCGCGACGAGACCGTGGCGCAGCTGCTCGATGCCCAGCGTGGCGGAGATCTGCTGCTCGGACTGGACGGTGAAGGTCAGTGGCAGGGAGCCGAAGGACAGCTGGTTGGCCAGGGTGTTGGCCTGCGCCTGGGTGAAGCTGCCCGAGATCTGCACCCGACCGTCGGTGATCGGGGCGGTCACGTCCTTGCTGAAGCCGGAGGCCATGAGCGTCAGGCCGTCGAGCACGATGGCGAACTGGGCCTTCTGGGAGTCGGTCGACGGCGCCGGGGTCTTCGTCGAGGAGGCGGCGGCCGCGGCGTCGCGGTAGGCCAGCAGGCGCTTGGAGACCGCGGCGAACTCCTCGGTCCCCTTCTTGTTGAACTCCAGGGAGACGACCCACTTGTTCGTCGTCGTGCCCTGGCTCGTGGTCTCCAGGCCCGAGCTCGCGCGCGCGACGTCGGTACCGGCGATATCGGCCGGGCCCAGGATGTAGGTGGCGCCCGAGCCGTCCTTGGCGCAGGAGATGACGGCCTTGCTCGGGTCCTGGCTCACGCCCGTGAGGTTGTCCGCGGCCTTGCAGTCAGTCATGTAGGCGTCGTAGATCATCTGCTCGGTGATCCACTGGTCGGAGGAGCTGTCCTCCGAGGTCGCAGGCAGCGGGTCGGAGCTGATCGTGCCGTCCTTGTTGACATCGGCGTAGGTCTGGGCGACCTGCGCGGCAGTCACGGTCGGCACCGCCGTCGCCTGCTGCGTGGCCGCCTCGGTGGGCTGCTCAGCCGGCTCCTGGGAGGCGGGAGCCTGGCTCGGTGCGGCACTGTCGGCAGCCTGGGTGGCCTGGGTGGACTCAGGGGAGGCCGAGGCGCTCGCCGCGGCCTGGGCGAGGTACTGGTTCTGGGCCTCGGCGATCGCCGTGGCCGAGCCCTGGATGATGCGGATGACCGGGCGGAAGTACAGCACCGCGGAGGTGCGCACGAGCTCCAGGGTCTCCTGGCTGGGCTGGCCGGGCAGGGCGACGACGATGTTCTGACCGCCCTGGCGGGAGATCTGCGCCTCGGCCACGCCTGAGGCGTCCACGCGCTGGCGGATGATCTCGATGGCCTGCTGGACGTCCTCGTCGGTGATGGTCGAGCCGTCCGTGGTGGTCGGTGTCAGGATGATCTGGGTGCCGCCCTCCAGGTCGAGCGCCAGTCCCGGTGTCATCGAGGTGCGGTGGGTGGCGGCGCCGACAGCCAGTGCGGCGTAGCCGATGGCGATGACGACGAGCAGCACAAGGAGCCTTCGGCCCGGGTGCTTGATCTGCTTGCTGGACACGCGGTCTCTTCCTCGCAGTGGTGGGGCTCAGTCCTGATGGTCACGGGCCGGGGCGTGAGAGCCGGCCTCGGAGCCCAGCGGCTCAGGATCGGTCTGGGGCTCTCCGGCCGTCTCCTCGGTCTCCTCGTCGGTGACCAGGACCTCGCCGTCGACCAGCTCGGCGGGCTCGTCCTCCACGGAGGCGAAGGGAGGCTCCTCAGCGCCCAGGACGGAGGACTTGGCCCACAGCGACTCGTCTCCGAGGGCGGTAGCCAGGGTGACGACCTCGCCGTCGACCTCGACGACCTTGCCGTAGAAGCCCGCGCGCGTGCGCACCCAGGTGCCTGGGACCATGGCCTCCTCGATGCGCGCGTTCTGCTGGGCCGTCATCTTCTCCTGCTGCCTGCGCGCGAAGCGCGACATGAGCCAGAAGGCAAGGACCATGACGATGAGCATCCAGAGCATCCAGGCTCCTCCGTTCGAGGGTGACAGTGTCCTAGGCAGTCCCAGGCAGGGACAACCCCGCCGAGTCTAGGCCACATCCGGCGTCAGTCGGTACGGTCAGCGTCGGCTGAGACTGTGAGCCACGCCGCCCGCGCGTCCTTCGCCACCAGGTAGCGGGCAGCACGAAGGGGCTGCGAGGGCCCGAGCGCGAGCAGCGCTAGACCAGCGTCGCCCCGCCCTCGGGCGGCTGCAGGCCCAGGTGCTCGTAGGCGGCAGCCGTGGCGCTGCGACCGCGTGGCGTGCGCACCACGAGGCCTTCACGCACGAGGTAGGGCTCGGCCACCGTCTCCACGGTCTCCGGCTCCTCCCCCACGCTCACCGCCAGCGTGGTCAGTCCCACCGGGCCTCCCCCGAAGCGGGTGCACAGCGCCTCCAGGACCGCGCGGTCCAGGCGGTCCAGCCCGAGGGCGTCGACCTCGAAGACCTCCAGGGCGGCCCGTGCCGCCTCCAGGTCCAGGTGCCCGGGAGTGCCGTGGACCTCGGCCCAGTCCTGGACCCGGCGCAGCAGGCGGTTGGCGATACGCGGGGTACCGCGCGAGCGCCGGGCCAGCTCCGCACCGGCCTGCGCCTCCAGCCGTACCCCCAGCAGCCCGGCCGAGCGGGTCAGGATCCGCGAGAGCTCGGCGGGGCCGTAGTACTCCAGGTGGCCGGTGAAGCCGAAGCGGTCGCGCAGGGGGGCGGGAAGCAGGCCGGCGCGGGTGGTGGCGCCCACGACGGTGAAGGGCGGAAGCGACAGCGGGATCGAGGTGGCACCCGGTCCCTTGCCCACGACGACGTCGACCCGGTAGTCCTCCATGGCCAGGTACAGCATCTCCTCCGCCGTACGCGCCAGGCGGTGGATCTCGTCGATAAAGAGGACGTCGCCCTCCTCCAGGGAGGACAGGATCGCCGCCAGGTCCCCGGCGTGCTGGATCGCCGGGCCGCTGGTCAGCCGCAGAGAGCCCTCGACCTCTGCGGCGATGATCATCGCCAGGGTCGTCTTGCCCAGCCCCGGGGGGCCCGAGAGCAGGACGTGGTCAGGGGTGGTACCGCGTGAGAGCGCGGCACGCAGCACCACCGAGAGCTGACCGCGGACCACCTCCTGGCCCACGAAGTCCTCCAGCCGCTTAGGCCGCAGCGCCGCCTCGGCCGCGCGCTCGGACTCCTCAGCCCCGCCGCCCACGAGACGGCCGGGGACCTCCTCAGCCACGGCGACCACCACCGAGCCAGCGCAGCGAGGCCCGCAGCGTCTCCGGGACACTGAGCACCTCATCCTGCTCCTGGGCGGCTCTCTCCACCGCGCCCACGGCCTGGCGGGCCGTCGCCTCGTTCCAGCCCAGCTGGACCAGGGCGGCGACCACGTCAGGGTTGGCCTCCTGGGCCGCCTCAGCCGGCACCTGTGGCTCGTGTGCGGCCAGGTCCTGCCCGGTGAGCGGTCCCAGCTTGTCCCCGACGTCGATGATGACGCGCTGGGCCCCTTTGGGACCCAGGCCCGGGACCCGCCTGAGCGCCGCCACGTCCTGGC
This sequence comes from Actinomyces sp., assembly GCF_029851875.1. GTDB lineage: Bacteria > Actinomycetota > Actinomycetes > Actinomycetales > Actinomycetaceae > Actinomyces. The sequence continues at coordinate 39,078 of NZ_JARKVC010000003.1, read as the reverse complement.
TGGCGACCGCCCGCCGCAGGGCGTCAGGGGTGTGCACGGCCAGGATCGCCAGCGCCAGCCTGGCACCGACCCCCTTGGCCCCGAGCAGGACCCGGAAGCACTGGCGCTCGTCGGCGTCAGCGAAGCCGAAGAGCGTCAAGGCGTCCTCACGCACGACGAGCTCGGTGTGGACCACGCCCTCCTCACCCACGCGCAGCCCGGCCAGGGTGGTCGGCGTGGCCTGGAAGGCCATGCCCACGCCACCGACCTCGATGACGGCGCCGGTCAGCGAGATGTCGAGGACCGTGCCACGCAGGGAGGCGATCATGCAGGCTTCTCCTTCTCACGGTCGAACGTCTGTACAGACAGTAGCAGGCCGGGCGGGACGATGTCGCCGTCAGCGCCGGGCGCGGCGCGGGTCGACGGCGCCGGTGCGCCTGGCAGCAGCCTGGGCCTGCGCCCACTGGCGCTGGGCGGGAGTGCGGGCGCTGACACGCACCGAGCCTCCCGCGGAGACCATCTCCGTGCCTCCGTCGACCCCGGTGCCGCCTCCGCGCCAGCCGTGACAGATCGCCTGGGCCAGGGCGTCGGCCGCGTCAGCGGGGCGAGGAGGGGCGTCGAGCCCGAGGATGCGCTGGACCATGGCCTGGACCTGGGCCTTGTCCGCGGTCCCCGAGCCGGTCACCGCAGCCTTGGCCTCGCTCGGGGTGTGCTGGGCGACCTCCAGCCCGGCACGCGCCCCGGCCACCATGACCACCCCCATGACCTGGGCCACCGAGATGACCGATCGCAGGTTGTCCTGGGCGAAGACACGCTCGACCGACACGCTCGTGGGCCCCAGACGGGCGATCCAGTCCTCCAGCGCCTGGGCGATCGTCAGCAGGCGCAGCTCGGGGCTGGCCGACGGCGGGGTGCGCACGACGCCGACCTCGACCAGACGTGCCTGTCTCCTGGCGTCGATGTCAACGCAGCCCAGGCCGCACCGCGTGAGCCCGGGGTCAACCCCGAGCACCCGCTGGAGCGCGACCTGGGCGGTGCGTGAGCGAGGAGAGCGAGCCGGCTGGCCGCTCAGCGTGGCGGCCAGCTCAGTCCTCGTCCTCGTCGAGCTGGGCAGCGACCTCGGCGGAGACGTCCACCGAGGTGAAGACGTTCTGGACGTCGTCGAGGTCCTCCAGGGCGTCGATGAGACGCATCACCTTGCGGGCGCCGTCGAGGTCCACCTCGACCTTGGTACCGGCCACGAACTGGGACTCGGCGGAGTCGTACTCCATGCCGGCCTCGGTCACGGCGTTGCGCACCGCGATGAGGTCGGTAGGCTCGCACAGGACCTCGAAGGACTCCGGTCCCTCGACGACCTCCTCGGCACCGGCCTCAAGGACCGCCATGAGGATGGAGTCCTCGTCGACGCCCTCAGCCTTGGCGATCTCCACCACGCCCTTGCGGGTGAAGTTGTAGGCGACCGACCCCGGGTCCGCCAGGTTGCCGCCGGTGCGGGTGAAGGCCACACGCACGTCCGAGGCAGCACGGTTGCGGTTGTCGGTCAGGCACTCCACGAGGAAGGCCACGCCGGCCGGCCCGTAGCCCTCGTACATGATGGTCTGCCAGTCGGCGCCGCCAGCCTCCTCACCGCTGCCGCGCTTGACGGCGCGGGTGATGTTGTCGGCCGGCACGGAGTTCTTCTTCGCCTTCTGGATGGCGTCGAACAGGGTCGGGTTACCCGCGGGGTCCCCGCCACCGGTGCGGGCAGCGACCTCGATGTTCTTGATCAGGCGAGCGAAGAGCTTGCCGCGCTTGGCGTCAATCGCAGCCTTCTTGTGCTTGGTGGTCGCCCACTTGGAGTGTCCCGACATATGTGCTCCTTGGGTAGGTCGGCGCCCGCCAGGCAGGCACCGAGGGCCTGTGAGGCACAGGTCCTAGGACCGGTGCCTCACCATCTCGACAAAGACGTCATGGACCCTGTGATCGCTTCCGACCTCAGGGTGGAAGGACGTGGCAAGCAGCGGTCCCTGACGAACCGCGACGATCCTACCGCCTGTCCCGGAGCGTCCCGCGCCGGCGCGGCCAGATCGGGTTGTGGCAAGGACCTCCACACCCTCGCCGACCTCCTCGACCCAGGGCGCCCGGATGAAGACCGCACGCAGCGGACGGTCCTCGCCCGCTCCCAGGGCCGGAGCCACCAGGTCCTCCTCGTAGGAGTCGACCTGCCGGCCGAAGGCGTTGCGCCGCACGGTCATGTCGATACCGCCGATGAGGGGCTGGTGCGAGGCGGCCGCCTCCACGCGGTCAGCCAGCATGATCATCCCCGCGCACGAGCCGTAGACCGCGACCCCGGCGCCTACCAGCTCGCGCACGGGCTCCAGCATGTCGAAGGCGGCCAGGAGCCTGCCCATGGTCGTGGACTCCCCACCAGGCAGCACCAGGCCGTCCAGGCGCACGCCGTCGGCGCCGCACAGCTGCGCCGCGCTGCGCACGGCCACGGCCCGGGCACCGCAGGCCTCCAGCGCCAGGGCGTGCTCGCGCACGTCCCCCTGCAGGGCCAGGACACCGACCGTCGGACGCGAGTCAGCAGGCGAGGCGGCCGGGAAGAGGGCGCGCGGGGTGTACCTGCCCAGGACGCTGGAGCCGGTGCGCCGCGTGGCTGACTGGGGCTGCTGGGCCCTCCCAGGCCCGCCGGCCGGGCTCATCAGGCCGCCCACCGCTCCTCTCACCAGCCGCGCTCGGCCAGACGGTGCGGAGCCGGAACGTCCTCCACGTTGATGCCGACCATGGCCTCGCCCAGGCCGCGCGAGACCTCGGCGATGACGCCAGGGTCGTCGAACTGGGCCGTGGCGCGCACGATCGCGGCGGCGCGCTTGGCAGGGTCTCCGGACTTGAAGATGCCCGAGCCCACGAAGACGCCCTCGGCACCCATCTGCATCATCATCGCCGCGTCGGCCGGCGTGGCGATGCCGCCCGCCGTGAACAGGACGACCGGCAGGCTGCCGGTGCGCGCGACCTCGGCCACCAGCTCGTAGGGAGCGCCCAGCTCCTTGGCGGCCACGTAGAGCTCGTCCTCGGGCAGGGAGGTCAGGTGGCGGATCTCGTCGCGGATGGTGCGCATGTGGGTCACCGCGTTGGACACGTCCCCGGTACCGGCCTCGCCCTTGGAGCGGATCATCGCCGCGCCCTCGGTGACACGCCGCAACGCCTCGCCCAGGTTGGTCGCGCCGCAGACAAAGGGCACGGTGAAGGCCTGCTTGTCGATGTGGTGGGAGTAGTCCGCCGGGGTGAGCACCTCGGACTCGTCAATGTAGTCCACCCCGAGGGACTGCAGGACCTGCGCCTCGACGAAGTGGCCGATGCGGGCCTTGGCCATGACCGGGATCGAGACGGCCTCGATGATGCCCGTGATGAGGTCCGGGTCGGACATGCGGGCCACACCGCCCTGGGCCCGGATGTCAGCGGGGACACGCTCCAGGGCCATGACGGCCACGGCGCCCGCGTCCTCAGCGATGCGCGCCTGCTCGGGAGTGACGACGTCCATGATGACGCCGCCCTTGAGCATGTCAGCCATGCCGCGCTTGATCGTCAGGGTGCCGGTGATCGGGCTCGTGGTGCTCATAGGTGTCCTCGGGGACGGGCCGTGGGGCCAGGCCCACGGCGACAGCTGTTCGGTGGCGGCATGGTACGCCCGAGCCCGCCGGGCGCGGACCTCAGTCCCACTCCGTGATCGACCAGGCCACCCCGTTCCAGCCGGTGAGGAGCTCGCGGGCCAGCTCGGGCAGCTGGGTCGGGTAGACCGTCATCCCCTGGCTGACCGCGCTGTCCAGCTCCTCCAAGGGCCACCAGCGCACGGAGTCCAGGACCTCACGCTCCAGGTCGGTCCAGCCGCTGCGGTCCATCTCGCCGTCCGGGTCGGCGCTGGCCTCTGCCTGCTGCGGGTCCAGCAGCGCGAGGAAGAACTCCTCGTCCTGGCGGACGGTGACCAGGTTGAAGTCGAAGCGGCTGTCGCGGTAGAGCACGGGCCCGCTCAGCGCCCCGTCCGCCAGGACGATGCCGGTCTCCTCCGCCAGCTCGCGCGCCGCGGCCTGGCGGCTGGTCTCCCCCTCCTGGACCCCGCCACCGGGGGTGAAGGACCACCAGTGGTCGGCGTCGGTGCGGTCGTGCCCCGCAACCAGGAGGATCGCCGGCCTGGGCACCGTCCGCAACGCGATGACCCGGGCACCGCGACGTCGAGGCAGCCCGTCGGCGTCCAGGTGCCACTCCCCCGCCGGGTCGATCAGCTCACGCCAGTTGCGAGGAACCAGCCGCGGGTCACGCCCGTCCGGGGTCAGCTCAGCCCGGCTCATCCTTGTCCCAGCACCTCCTTGGATCTGCGCACCCGCTCCAGCAGCAGGCGCTCCTGAGCGGCGTAGTCATCCTCGGCGTGCCCGTCCAGCGCCTGCTGGCGCAGGGCGGCCAGGCTGGCAGAGGCAGTCAGGAAGTCCTTCATCGCGGCCTGGACCACCGGCCCGCGCTTCCTGGCCCAGCGCGTGGCCGCCGCCCGGCCGGCGCCGGTGGTGATCATCGTGACCTCCGCCGGCTCGTACCAGCCGGAGCGGGCGTAGTCCGCCAGGCGCTGGCGCATCGTCATGCGCTCGCTCCAGCGCAGCCAGACCACCAGGCCGACGCAGGCCAGGAAGAAGGGAACCTCCACCAGCAGGTAGAGGGAGGGGGCCGCCGAGAGCGCGCCGTTCCAGAACGCGTGGAGCGCCACGGCGCCCGCCAGGCCGCACGGCGTCGTCCACAGCCAGGCCGAGGGCGAGCGCATCCGCGAGGCGAGCCCGATCGCCACACCCGTGCACGCGGTGAAGGTGACGTGGGCGAAGGGGGAGGCGACGGCCCTCATGACGAAGGTCGCCATGAGGTGGTCACGCAGCTGGACGAAGTAGAGGATGTTCTCGGCGAAGGCGAAGCCTGCCGCCACCACCGCGGCGTAGACGATCCCGTCCACCGGACCGTTGAAGGAGCCTCGCCACACCAGGAAGATGATGAGGACGCCCAGCCCCTTGGTCACCTCCTCGATCAGGGGCGCGGAGACGACCGAGGCCACCAGGTCCCCGCTGGCCACCGAGGTGGAGCCCGCCAGGACCGCCGCCGTCGTGTTGACCGCCAGGGAGATGACCGTGGCGACTCCCGCGCCCCACAGGAAGGCCACGAGCAGGACCGGGACGGGCTCGGGCTCCCACCGGTCGATCCACCGCACCGCCACCAGCACGATGCCCAGGGGCACCAGGGCGAGCACGGCCGGCCAGACCATGGTGGCTGCGTCGCCGGCCTGGGCGTAGATGACGGCGAGCACGACCAGCAGGCCCGCCCCGCCCAGGGCGGCGATGAGGTAGGCCACGACGTCGCGCAGACGACGACGCCGTAGCGCCTGGGGGCTGGACCAGCCTGATCGGGGCAGGCCGGTGGAGGGGCGAGGGCTCACGGGGTCTCCTCACCGCCTCGCGCGCCGGGAGCCTGTCGCGTCTGGCGGGCCAGGCCTGTGTCCTGGCTCGGGCCGTCCGCCGGCAGGGGCGTGACGTCGTCGTCCATGTCCAAGGTGGCCGGCATCGGGGCACGGCCGGCCAGGTGGGCCACGCGCACCAGGGCGCGAGCGCGCAGCTGGCGAGCCTGGGCCACGTGGGTGTTGTGGAAGCGGCGGGCGATGACCAGGCGGTAGGAGCTGCGGTCCAGCCGCTCCAGGGCCTCGCGCCCGACCCCGGTGCGTCCGAGCTCGTGGCGGACAGGCTCGGACAGCACCGTGCGCAGGACCCGGGACAGGTCGGACTCCGCGGCCGCGCGGGTACGGCCGCGGGCGTCGTGCTCGCCGCGCACCTGGGAGGTGGTCTCCTCCTGCGGGTCCAGGCCGTCGTCGACCAGGGGGCCGCCAGCCTCCAGCGCCTCGTGCGCCGCCCGGGACACCAGAAGGGCCGAGGCCGGGTCCAGCAGGCCCAGGGAGGCGATCTCCGCGGCTGCCTGGGCGCGGTGGACCAGCTGGGCCTCCAGGGTCGCACGCGAGCCCAGGACCTGGCGGTGCAGGCGGTCGACCCGCAGGGCCTGGGCGTACAGGACCCACCCGACCACGAGCACGACGAGCGCCGTCACCGCCGCCGCGAGGCCGGCCAGGTGCCAGTGCGCCGTCTGCTCGGCGACGGCTGCCACCTGGTTCATCGCTCCCCCACCTCCAGGGCGTCACGGATGCGGCCCACGACCGTACGCGCGCCCCGCGCCGGCGTCACGCGCGCGTGGGCCGTGGACAGCGCCATGTCGTAGACGTCGAGCACGGCGTCGGTGACCGTCGACCAGTCGTAGCGGCCGACCACGCCGTCGGCCGCCTGGCGCCGGGAGGCGGCTGCCTCGGTGTCAGTGAGGGTGTCCACGACGACCCGCGCCAGGTCCTGGCTGTCCTCGTTGCGGAACAGCGCGCCGTAGGGCCCCTGTCCCAGGACGTCGGAGAAGGCGGTCAGGTCCGAGGCGATGACGTGGGTGCCCGCCGCCATGGCCTCGACGAGCACGATCCCGAAGGACTCGCCTCCTGTCTGCGGCGCCACGTAGCACGTCGAGGAGGCCAGCATGGCGGCCTTGTCCTCGTCACTGACCCCGCCGAGGAAGGTCACGTGCTCGCCCCAGGGCGCCAGCTGCTCGCGCACCTCGCCGGCCTCGCCACGGCCGGCGATGAGGAAGCGGGCCCCCGGCACGGCCTCCAGCACGGCCGGGACCGCCCCGGCCAGGACGGACAGGCCCTTGCGAGGCTCGTCCAGGCGCCCCAGGAAGCTGATCGTGGGCGCCTGGGGGGTGCCCACGAAGCGCGGGTCGTCGTCGGGGGCCTGGGCGAAGGGAGCGACGTTGACGCCGTTGGGGATGACGACGGCGTCACCGCCGTGGAAGTGGACGAGGGTGCGCCGGGCCTCCTCTGAGACCGCGATCCGGGCGGTGATCCGCTCCAGGAGGGGAGCCATGGCCGGTGAGACCAGCTCACGAGCGATCGAGCGGTCCATGGCGGCGTGGAAGGTCGCCACGACCGGCGCCTGGGCTGCCTGGAGGACGAGCATCCCCACGCTGGGGGTGATGGGCTCATGGATGTGGACCAGGTCGAAGTCACCGGCCTCGAGCCAGCGCCTGGCCCGCCGTGCCACCAGCGCGCCGAAGTTGAGCCTGGCGACCGAGCCGTTGTAGGGAATGGCCACGCTGTCGCCGGCGCTGGTCACCCAGTCGGGCAGCTCCAGGTCCGCCGAGGCCGGCGCCAGGACCTGTACCTCGTGCCCACGGCGGATGAGCTCGCCGGCCAGGTCCATCACGTGCACCTGGACGCCGCCGTGGGCGTCCATGGAGTAAGGGCACACCAGCCCGATCCTCATGACGACGACTCCTCCTCACTCGTGCGGCCGCCCCGAGGCGTGCGCGAGGCCTGGCTCGCTGCCTCCCGCGCACGGGAGCGGGCCAGACGCTCCTGGTCCAGGTCGGCGTCGAAGACGGCCTGAAGCATGTGCCAGTCGACCGCGTGCCGGGTCAGCCCAGGCTCCAGGGCCGCGGCCCACGCGCGTGTCCAGGCCGCTACCGTCTGGCGGTCACGGGCCTTGGCGCTGGCCGCCTCACCCGTCCGGGCCGCGGGCTCACCATGGGGACGCTCCACCTTGGTCAGGGCCAGCTCGACGCCCCACGGCCCGCCCGCGCGACGCCGTCGCTCACCTCGCAGGCGCTCGTAGGACACGGTAGCCACGTACAGGGGCAGGTCCAGGCGGTTGGCGACAGCCGCCGGACCGGCCGCCACGTGCGCGACCTGGCCCGCCAGCTCCACCTCGATGCCTGAGGAGGACAGGTCCCGGTCGGCCAGCAGCGCGACGACGTAGCGCCCCTGCCCCGCGGCCGAGACCAGCTCGTCAAAGACCTTCTGCCCGCGGGCCTGCCCGATGATCCGCATCCCCAGGCCCTGACGGAAGGCCACGAACTGCTCGAAGAGGTCCTCCGGCTCCAGCCTCTCGGCCACGGTGAGCACCGGCGCCAGGACACGGCTGGCCCAGGCACCCACGAGGTCCCAGTTGCCCATGTGGGCCAGGGCCACCACGATGCTGCCGCGCTCCAGGTCCGCCTGCAGGCGGGGGTCCAGGACCGCACGAACCCGGGCGTCCACCTGCTGGGGGCTCAGGCCCCGCAGGGCGAAGAGCTCGTAGAAGTAGCGCGTGTAGGAGCGCATGCCTGCCCGCGTCGCCGCCTCCAGCGCCCCTGGCGAGGTCCCTGCCGGCAGCAGCCGGGCGAGGTTGCGACGCAGCTGAGGCACGCCTCCGGTGCGGCTGTTGCCCGCGAAGCCAGACACCCGCTGTACCGCCCAGGTGGCGTCGGCCCCCAGGCGGAAGAGGCCGTAACCCACCCGCGTCGGCAGGCGCGGGACCCAGCGCCACGCCAGGCGGTAGAGGTCCTCGGCTCCCAGGCTCACCGCCGGTGCTCCTGGCCGGCCTGGCCCTCACGGCCGTCACCGCGCTCCAGGAGCTGGCTGCGCACCGTGAGCACACGCTGGGCCACCGTGACGAGGGATGCCAGAGCCACGACGGTCAGGGCCGCCGTCAGCACCCACTCCGGGGCTCCCAGGCCCACCGCGAAGGTGGCCAGCAGGGCCACGATGAGCCGGTCGGTGCGCTCAGCGATCCCGGTCGAGGCGGTCGCGCCCACCGACTCCGCCCTGGCGCGGGCGTAGGGCACGACGGCCGCGAGGACCACGCAGGCCAGGCCTGCGCTGAGGGTGAGGGTACGCAGGGTGCCCTCGGGCAGGTGCAGCCCCGCCCAGGCCGTCAGCGAGGCGAAGACGGCGCCGTCGGCCAGGCGGTCCAGGGTCGAGTCCAGGAAGGCGCCGAAGACCGAGGTACGTCCGGTGGCCCGGGCGAGGATGCCGTCAAAGGAGTCCGCCACGAGCACCAGGGCCAGCAGCACCGGTCCCAGGAGGAAACGGCCCTGGGGCAGGGTGGCCACCGCCACCGTCACCGAGGCGAGGGTCCCGGTCACGGTCAGCATGTTGGGGGTGATCCCCACCTTCGCCATCGCGAGGGCGGGCGTGGTGAACAGGGCCTTGGTCAGGCCACGTCCGTGCTGTCCGAGCATGTCTTCCTTGGGGTCGGGGTGGGTCGACGGCGGGGCGGGGCGGGCGCCGCGGGCGTTAGCGGGGAGCGGGGTCGTGAAGGTCGGTGCTCCACGCCGACGCGAGCAGCTCGCGCTGCTCGCCCAGCAGCTGGGGCACGGGCTTTGTCTTGCCGATGATGGGCATGAAGTTCGCGTCCCCCGTCCACCGGGGCACGATGTGCTGGTGGAGGTGGGCCGCGATTCCGGCACCAGCTACCTGCCCCTGGTTCATCCCCAGGTTAAAGCCGTGGGGGTGGCTGACCTGGCGTACCACCTCCATGGCCCGGGCGGTCAGCTCGCCGATCTCGGCGCGCTCGGCGGCAGTGGCCTCGGTCCAGTCGGCCAGGTGCCGGTAGGGGCACACGAGCAGGTGACCGGTGTTGTAGGGGTAGAGGTTCATCAGCACGTAGGCCCCCTCGCCGCGGTGAACGATGAGGGAGTCCTCGTCCTGGCGGCCTGGCGCGGCGCAGAAGGGACACTGCTGGCTGGAGGAGTCTGCCGGCTTGTCCTGGCCGCCGATGTAGACCATGCGGTGCGGGGTCCACAACCGGCCGAAGGGGTCAGGGGTGTCAGGGTGCTGGAAGGGGGCCTCGATCGTGAGCGCTCCGAGGGGAGAGTCCACGACGGTGCCGGGCAGGTCCTGCAGACCTGCCCGGCCGTCGTCGTCGTTGGCCGCAGCGTGCTCGCTCATCGGGTGAGCCTCTCCCCTGCCGGGTCGTTGACCCGCCGGGTGATGACGTCGACGACGTGCTCGACCGCCTCGGCGACGGGCACGCCGTTGGTCTGCTCGCCGTCGCGGAAGCGGAAGGAGACGGCACCAGCCTCAGCGTCCTGGCCGCCGGCGATGAGGACGAAGGGGATCTTCTCCTTCGAGGCGTTGCGGATCTTCTTCCCGAAGCGGTCGTCGGACAGGTCCGTCTCCACGCGCACGCCCCGCTCACGCAGCCGTGCGGCGACCTGCGTGACGTAGTCGTCGAAGGCCTCGGCCACCGGGACCACACGCACCTGGACCGGGGCCAGCCAGGCCGGGAAGGCTCCGGCGTAGTGCTCGGTGAGCACACCGATGAAGCGCTCGACGCTGCCGAGCTTGGCCGAGTGCAGCATGATCGGGCGCTGGTGGGAGCCGTCGGCGGCGGTGTACTCCAGGTCGAAGCGCTCAGGCTGGTTGAAGTCGTACTGGATGGTCGACATCTGCCAGGTGCGGCCGATGGCGTCCTTGACCTGGACGGAGACCTTGGGGCCGTAGAAGGCGGCACCGCCCGGGTCGGGCACCAGGTCCAGGCCGGTGGAGGCGCAGACCTCGGACAGGGTGCGGGTGGCAGCCTCCCAGTCCTCGTCGGAGCCGATGAACTTGTCCTTCTTGGCTCCCTCCTCGTCACGGGTGGAGAGCTCGAGGTAGAAGTCGGTGAGTCCGAAGGCCTGGAGGACCGAGATGAAGAACTCGATCTGCTTCCTGATCTCCTGGGGGGCCTGCTCGCGCGTGCAGTAGGTGTGGGAGTCGTCCTGGGTGAAGCCGCGCATACGGGTCAGGCCGTGGACCACGCCGGACTTCTCGTAGCGGTAGTCGTGCCCCATCTCGAACAGCCGCAGCGGCAGCTCACGGTAGGAGCGTCCGCGCGAGCGGAAGATGAGGTTGTGCATGGGGCAGTTCATGGCCTTGAGGTAGTACTCCTGACCGGCCTTGGTCACCTGGCCCTGGGCGTCGGTCTCCTCGTCGGCAAGCATCGGCGGGAACATCGTGTCCGCGTAGTAGGGCAGGTGGCCCGAGGTGTGGAACAGCCCCGCCTTGGTGATCTCCGGGGTGTGGACAAAGTCGAAGCCGGCCCGCTCGTGACGCTCGATGACGTACTTCTCGATCTCGTGGCGCAGCATGCCGCCCTTGGGATGGAAGACGACCAGGCCCGGCCCGATCTCCTCGGGGAAGGAGAACAGGTCCAGCTCGGCCCCCAGCTTGCGGTGGTCACGCTTGGCAGCCTCGGCCAGGCGGGTCTGGTAGGCCTTGAGGTCCTCCTTGGAGGCCCAGGCGGTGCCGTAGATGCGCTGGAGGGAGTCGCCGTGCTGGTCGCCCTTCCAGTAGGCCGAGGAGGACTTGGTCAGGGCGAAGCCCTGGCCGATGAGCCTGGTAGAGGGCAGGTGGGGGCCGCGGCACAGGTCCTTCCAGGCCACCTCGCCGCCCCGACGGACGTTGTCGTAGATCGTCAGGCCCCCGGCGCCGACCTCGACGCTGGCCGAGGCCTCGGCGCCCTTGCCCTTGGTGTCGATAAGCTCGAGCTTGTAGGGCTGGTCGGCCAGCTCGACGCGTCCTTCCTCCTCGCTGATCTCGCGACGGACGAAGGCCTGCCCCTCCTTGACGATGCGCCTCATGCGCTTCTCAATGTCCTTGAGCAGCTCGGGGGTCACGGCGTCGATGTTGCCGAAGTCGTAGTAGAAGCCGTCGGTGATGAAGGGGCCGATGCCGAGGTTGACGTCGGGGAAGATCTCCTGGACAGCCTGGGCCATGACGTGGGTGGCGCTGTGGCGCAGGATGTCCAGGCCGTCCTGGCTGTCCAGCGTGATGGGCTCGACGACGGCGCCTGCGTGCAGCTGGCGGGACAGGTCCCACGGCTCGCCGTCAACCTTCATGGCCACGACGTCGCGGTCGCCCTCGAACAGGGTCGTTCCCGTGGTGCCCTCCTCGATGATGCGCTCGGCGCCGTCGAGGGTGATGGTCAGTGGCTGGGGTGACACGGGGTACTCCTTCAGGTAGGCGGCGCGGGCTGTACGGGTGCTCGCGCGTACGCAGCGCATCATACCGACTACAGCCTGCCGTCCCCGTTCTCAGACCCCCAGGCGCTCGCGCACCAGGTGGCGGCCCTTGCGCGCGGCCCTGAGCGCGCGGTAGGCCACTGGCCGCACCAGCACGTCCCACGCGCCGTCGACCTCAGTGGGGTGCTGAGCGAAGCGCCTCTTGTAACGGCCCACGGAGTACAGCTCGGGCACGCGTGTGGACTCCGCCCCCATGAGGTCCAGGCCTTCCTTGCCCTCGGCCGCCATCGCGCAGGCCACCGCCCAGTCCAGCGCCTCGGCCCCGCGGAAGGTCCGGGACTCGTCGGACGAGGCCCCGTAGTAGGCCACAGCCGTCCTGCCCGACACCGTCACCAGGTCCCAGCAATGCGGGACGCCGTCGCGGCGCAGCACGAACAGACGGGCGTGCTCAGGACCCAGGTGGGTGAGCATGTCCCAGTAGACCTGTGAGGGATGGGGCCGGAAGCCGTCACGTCGCGCTGTCGCGAGCATGACCTGGTAGACCTCCTCGAACTGCTCACGGCTCAGGCCGGTCTCCTCGGCGATGACGCAGCCCGCCTCACGGGCCACGCGCTCGGCCCGGCGCACGCCGCGGCGCCCGTCCTTCGGCATGGCCTGGCTGATGGCCTGCGGCGTGCCAGGTCGCAGGTCGATGACGTAGGTGCGGTCGTAGGTGATGGAGGCCATGAGCGGGTGGGTGTCGCGGGCCTGGAAGCGAGCGTGCATCCGGATGAAGACGATCCGGGGCTCGCGCCTGCGCACCTCAGCCACCAGCAGGCGCCGTAGCTCAGCCTCCCGCTGCGGGCTCTGCTCCTTGAGCCACACCGGGCCGTGCTTGGCCCACAGGTAGGACTGGCCGGCGATCTCGTAACGGTAGAGCGCGAGGACAGCCACCGGCTTGTCCTCGATCGTGTAGGCGTAGCGCCCGAAGAGCGGGTGCTCCTGGCTGGCCTCGAAGGCCTCCCAGACCTGAAGCTGTTCGACAGGGGCCGGGGTGCAGCCGACGGCGATCCGCATCTGGCGGGCATCAAGCGGTACCAGGCGCGCCGTCTCGGCAGAGGAAGACCCCCCCCCAGACGTCTCGGCAGAGGCAGGGTACGAGGGCATCAGGATCTCTCCTCCGGGCACGTAGTGACCGGCCCATGATACGGCAGCCGCAGGAGCCCCACCAATCCTCCCCGAGGAGGAGTCACCCCCCCCCAACCTCAGGGGCCCTACCCGCGTCGCAGCAGGGGCCGGGGCCGGTAGCGGTGGAACTTGCGGTCGTGGTTGAGCCTCTGGGCGGTCAGGAGCACCCGGCGACGCAGGGACTTCTCGGCCGGGTCGCGCAGAGGATCGACGGCGCGCCGGGCCAGGCGCAGCACGCGCCTGCGCAGCTGGCGGTCCTGGACCTGGTGGAGGATGAGGTGGATGGGCACCAAGGTGTAGAGGACCTCGCGGCGCACCTCCCTGCGCTCTCCTGGGCAGCCGTCCACCAGATCACGGATCATGGGCACCATGGGATTGACCCCGGCAGCGGCCATGTAGTAGCTGTTGCGGCCGATGCGGGGGTTGACCTCGAAGAAGACAGGCTGCCCCGTGCGAGGGTCGACCTTGACGTCAAAGTTGGCGAACCCCCGGTACCCGCTGGAGGCGAGCAGGGACTCCACGCCCTCCCACAGCCCGGGGTAGGGCTCGGTGATCATGGCGACCGGGTTGCCGATCAGGCTCGGCGCGTGGTCCTCCAGGAGCACCCGGGCAGAGCCGATCATCGTGACCTGGCCGGTGGAGGCCACGTAGGCCGTCACCGAGCGCATCGCGTCGTCCTGGCCCGGGATGCGCTCCTGAACGAGGAAGGTCGAGCTGAAGGCAGCCTCACGCAGGTCCTGCCACAGCTGGCGCAGCTGGTCAGGTGTGTCGATCTCGTAGATCTTGCGCTTGGAGGGGAAGCTCAGGGCGTCCCAGTCCGAGCCGACGGCCGGCTTGCCGATGAGGGGGAAGGCGAGATCCACCTCAGGGTCCCCCGCCGCCAGCTGGCTCCCGTGGACCACGACCTGGCGCGGCGTGCGCAGCCCGTGCTCGGCGCAGGCGCGGGCGAAGGCCACCTTGTCGCTCAGCGTGTCCATCGCCTCCAGGCTGGGGAAGGGGACGACGTACTGCGGCTCCAGCTCGTGACGGTGACAGGCGAGGAAGCGGGCGAGAGAGTCGGTGTTGGCGATGACGACGGCGCTGCGTGGGCCGCGCCCCCGGACCAGCCTCCGCAGCGCGCGCAGCAGCCCTGCCTCATCGGCGCAGTCCTGGTCCACGACGTCGATGTAGGACGAGAGCGCGATGGCCTGGACCGGGCTGGGCGACAGGAGGGTGACCCGTTGCCCGGTCGCCTCGTGCAGCTCGCGCGCCAACGCGTAGGCACCGATGTCCCCACCCAGGACCACAGGCAGGACGTCGGGGCGGGTGGGGGAGGTCCTGGCGGTCATGCTTCCTCTCCTGACGCGGTGGCAGCCGACAAGGAAAAACCCCGGACACGAGTCCGGGGCAGCTGTCGTGGGCGATACTGGGATCGAACCAGTGACCTCTTCCGTGTCAGGGAAGCGCGCTCCCGCTGCGCCAATCGCCCGAGCGGATGACGGGACTCGAACCCGCGACCCTCACCTTGGCAAGGTGATGCTCTACCAACTGAGCCACATCCGCATGGCACCCTTGAGCGGGTGCGGAGAAAAAGTTAGCAGGTCATTCACCGAGCTACCAACTCCCGTGAGTGTGACTCCTCACCTAGCCGCGTGGTCCGCTGCACACAGCCCTCACACGTGACAGGCTTGGCCCATGTCGTCTTCCACTGCCGCCACCGGGACCTGGGCGCCACAGGTGTGGCCCGGAAGGGCCTACCCGCTGGGTGCCACCTTCGATGGGTCGGGCACGAACTTCGCCCTCTTCTCCTCCGTCGCCCAGGCCGTGGACCTGTGCCTGTTCGACGAGGCGGGCCGCCAGACCCGCGTGGCGCTGACTGAGGTGGACGCCAACGTCTGGCACGGCTACCTGCCCTCGGTAGGCCCCGGCCAGCACTACGGGTTCCGGGTCAGCGGCCCCTACGACCCGGCCGCCGGGCACCGGTGCGACGCCTCCAAGCTGCTGCTGGACCCCTACGCCAAGGCGATCTCGGGCCACGTGACCCCCTCCCCCTCGCTGTACTCCTACAGCTTCGAGGACCCCTGCGCCCGCAACGAGGAGGACTCCGGCCCGGCCACCATGCGCTCGGTGGTCACCTCGCCCTTCTTCGACTGGGGCCACGACCGTCCCCCGGCTCACGCCTACCACGACACCGTCATCTACGAGGCCCACGTCAAGGGCATGACCCGCCTGCACCCCCTTGTGCCCGAGGAGCTGCGGGGGACCTACGCCGGCCTCGCCCACCCGGCGGTCATCAGCTACCTCACGGACCTGGGCGTCACCGCGATCGAGCTCATGCCGGTCCACCAGTTCGTCAACGACACCCACCTGCAGGACAAGGGGCTGTCCAACTACTGGGGGTACAACACCATCGGCTTCTTCGCCCCGCACAACGCCTACGCCGCCTACGGCAGCGACGGCCAGCAGGTCCAGGAGTTCAAGGCCCTGGTCAAGGCGATGCACGAGGCCGGCATCGAGGTGATCCTCGACGTCGTCTACAACCACACCGCCGAGGGCAACCACATGGGCCCCACCCTGTCCTTCCGCGGGATCGACAACGCCGCCTACTACCGGCTGGTCGACGACGACCGGGCGCACTACTTCGACACCACCGGCACGGGCAACTCCCTGCTCATGCGCTCCCCCGCCGTCCTCCAGCTCATCATGGACTCGCTGCGCTACTGGGTCACCGACATGCACGTGGACGGCTTCCGCTTCGACCTGGCCTCGACCCTGGCCCGTCAGTTCGCTGAGGTCGACAAGCTCAGCGCCTTCTTCGACATCATCCACCAGGACCCGATCCTCTCCCAGGTCAAGCTCATCGCCGAGCCCTGGGACGTAGGAGAAGGGGGCTACCAGGTCGGCGGCTTCCCCCAGCTGTGGAGCGAGTGGAACGGCAGGTACCGCGACACCGTCCGCGACTTCTGGCGTGGCGAGCCCTCGACGCTGGGCGAGTTCGCCTCGCGCCTGACCGGCTCCTCCGACCTGTACCAGCACTCCGGACGCACCCCGGTGGCCAGCATCAACTTCGTCACCGCCCACGACGGCTTCACCCTGGCCGACCTGGTCTCCTACAACTCCAAGCACAACGAGGCCAACGGTGAGGGCGGTGCCGACGGCGACTCCAGCAACCGCTCGTGGAACTGCGGGGTCGAGGGCCCCACCGACGACCCGGCGGTGCTCGACCTGCGCCGTCGTCAGGTCCGCAACTTCCTGGCCACCGTGCTCTTCAGCCAGGGCGTGCCCATGATCTGCCACGGTGACGAGATCGGGCGCACCCAGGGCGGCAACAACAACACCTACTGCCAGGACAACGAGACCAGCTGGGTGAGCTGGGACCTGGATGACGAGGCCAAGCAGCTCCACGACTTCACCCGGCAGATGGTCCGGCTACGCCGCGACCACCCGGTCATGCGCCGTCGTCGCTTCTTCTCCGGCGACGCCGGGCACGGCGGAGAGTCCGCGCTGGGCGAGATCGCCTGGCTGCGCCCCTCGGGCGAGCGCATGACCGATGACGACTGGGGCACCTGGTACGCACGCGCCGTGGCCGTCTTCCTCAACGGCGGGGCGATCGCCGAGCCTGACGAGCGCGGCCAGCGCCTGACGGACGACTCCTTCCTCGTCCTCATCAACGCCTCGCCGGACGACATCGAGTTCACCCTGCCCGGGGCCGACTACGCCACCGCCTGGCGCGTCGAGCTGGACACGGCCCCGACCGACGACCTCGAGCCGGGCTCGACCCACCCGGCTGGCGAGGTCATCACCGTCGAGGCACGTTCCATGACCTTCCTGTCCGCACCGACCTGCGAGTCCGGGACGCTAGCCGCGGTCCCTGCCCAGCCCAGGGCCACCGGCAGCCGGGAGGCCGCCGCCGGCTGAGAGAGTGGAAGGATCAGAACTTGGCGCGCATGTGCCAGTAGTTGATCCGCGCCCACATCCGCTGGACCAGGCGGTCCTCGTGGTTGAGCAGAGGGTTGGCCCAGGTCCCCTGGGCGAAGAAGGGCTCCAGCCGGCTGCGCAGCGCGCGATCGCCCGCCTCGCGCAGGGCCACGGCCGCAGGCACCATCGAGAAGAGGAAGGGGCGGTCCGCCGCGCGCTCGGCGGCGCTGAGCGAGGTCGCTACGTCCAGCCCCAGGACGTAGTGGTCGACCACAGGCCGGACGAAGGGGCATCCGGCCAGCGTCACGTAGTAGGAGTTACGGCCCGGGCGGGTGTTGACCTCCAGGAAGTGAGGGTTGCCCTGCGCGTCGTCCATGACGTCGAAGTTCGCGTAGCCGCTGTAGCCGGTGTCCCGGATGAAGCGGCGTGCGTGGTCAAGCAGGTCCTGGCGCCTGCGGTCGCCCAGGATGACCAGGGGGTTGCCCACACCCGTGGCTGAGCGGTCCTGGACGACGACGTCACCGGAGACCGCCATGCGGACCTCACCGTGAGCGTCCGCGAAGACCGTGAGAGTGTGCAGGGAGGTGTCCGCCGTCGAGAGCACCTCCTGGATGATGAGGCTGTGGTGGTAGCCCGAGGCCTCGACCTGGGCGCTGACACGAGCCAGCTCCTCGTAGGAGCCCAGCGTGTAGACCTTGTGCTTGTCCTCAATGTCGGCATAGTGCCAGTCCGCCGAGTTCGAAGGCTTGACGACGAGGGGAAAGTCCGCGCCCCGCAGGTCCTCGACGCCACCGAGCACCTCAAGCCCGGAGTCGGACACCTCCTGCGCGACGTCACCGAAGGGCAGGACCCAGGTGCGCGGGTAGGGCATCCCCAGACGCTGGCACAGGGCGTAGAAACGGTCCTTCTGCGTCAGGCGGTCCAGCAGGTCGAAGCCGATGACCGGGACCGCGTACCCCCAGGACTCCAGGTCCGCCCGGTTCCTGGCCAGCGTGCGAGCGTGCCAGTCGCTGGCACCTGACAGCACGAGGGGACGAGTGCCGTCAGGGATCCGCGCAGCCTGCTCGCGCAGCGCACGCAGCAGGGTCTCCTCCTGGTCCAGGCCGTCAATGACGGTGTAGGACGTGAAGCGGCTGGTGGAGGTGTAGCGGATGTCGGCCGAGGCCAGGACGGTCGAGGTGATGCCGTAGACCTCGTGGAACTGCCGGGCATAGGAGTAGCCGAGGGTGTCTGCCCCCAGAAGCACAGGATGAAACTGCGGAGCCATACTTCGAACACTCCGTTCCACGACGGTCACGCCACTGTCGGACGCCGGCAACACTGGCCGTCACCGGCAGCTCACTGTAGCCCATGGGCCTGCCTGTCCCCTCTGGCGGCGTGGGAGCCGGCGTCTGGGGCGTGTACGCCGCTAGCCTGGGCCGGTGACCCCAACGCCGACCACCAGCGTCTCGTCGCCGCTCGACGCCCGTACGGGTCAGGAGACGATCCCGGAGCGCTTTGAGCAGGCGCTGCTGTCCTTGCGCCACGCCCCTCGTGCGCGCGGGCTCATCCTCGACGAGGTCCCGGCCCCACGACGGATGGCGCCCTACGCCGCCGCGCTGACGGCAGAGACCACCCTCACCCTCGACGGTGCCCCGGAGGCCTCCGGACGCTTCGTCGTCCTGCACGACCCCGCGGGCCAGGAGGCCTGGGACGGAGACTTCCGCCTGGTGGTCCTGGCCCGTGCCCGGCTCGACGACGAGGTCGGCACCGACCCGTTGCTCGGCTCGGCGGTGTGGTCCTGGCTGGCGGACGCACTGGACTCGGCCGGGGCCGGGCACCGGGCGCTGGTGGGCACCGTCACCCGGGTGCTGTCCGAGACCTTCGGGGGCCTGGAGCTCACTGACGCCTGCGCCCACGCCGAGATCCGGGCCTCCTGGTCACCCACCACCCCGGACTTGGGACCGCACCTGCAGGCCTGGTACGAGCTCATCCACCTGGCCGCGGGCCACGAGCCTGAGCTGGCGACCTCGCTGCACCTGGCTGGCAGGTGAGCGTCGTGTCCCCCTGCCAGCCCCTGCCCGCCGCCCGCCCAGGCACCACCGACAACCCCGTCCCGCCCTCGCAGGTCCGCGACTACGTCCAGCCACGCGAGGGGCTGCCACCAGTCACCGACTCCCCCGGGCTCCTGGCCCAGGCTGCCGCTCGCCTGGCCGCCGGCAGCGGGCCCGTCGCCGTCGACGCCGAACGGGCCTCGGGATTCCGCTACGGACAGGACGCCTACCTCGTCCAGCTGCGCCGGGAGGGCGCCGGGACCTTCCTGATCGACCCGGTCGCGGCTGGCGGCATGACCGCGTTGGCCGCTGCCCTGGACGGCCCCGAGTGGATCCTGCACGCCGCCGACCAGGACCTGCCGTGCCTGGGTGCCCTCGGCCTGCGACCCCGTTCCCTCTTCGACACCGAGCTCGCCGCCCGGCTCCTGGGGCGGGCCCGGGTCGGGCTGGGCGCCGTCGTCGAGGAGACCCTGGGACTGCGGCTGGCCAAGGACCACGCTGCCGCGGACTGGTCCACCCGTCCGCTTCCCCGCACGTGGCTCGTTTACGCCGCGCTCGACGTCGAGCTCCTGGCGGACCTGCGCGTGGCCCTCAAGACCGAGCTGGAGGAGGCAGGCAAGGCCGAGTGGGCTCGCCAAGAGTTCGAGTACGAGCGCACCCGCCCGCCGCGTCCGGCCAAGACCGACCCCTGGCGCAAGACACCCCGGGCCGGGCGGGCCGTGCGCTCCGCGCGCTCCCTGGCCGTGCTGCGCGAGGTGTGGACGGCACGCGAGGAGCTGGCGCGCGAGCTGGACCTCACGCCGTCGAAGGTCCTGCCGCACAGCGCCGTCGTCGCCGCGGCCGTGGCTCGTCCCACCTCCAGGCGCAAGCTGGCCGCGCTCAAGGAGTTCTCCTCCCGCCAGGCCCGTCTCAACCAGGAGGTGTGGTGGCGCGCGGTAGAGAAGGCGCTGGAGCTTCCTGAGGACCAGCTGCCGGCGATGCACGCCGCGCTCGCCCCGGGAGAGCTGCCTCAGCCGCGCTCGTGGGCACGTCACCACGGCGAGGCGGCGACCGCCCTGGAGGAGGTGCGCGGCGCCGTCCGCCAGCGCGCCGAGCAGCTGCGCCTGCCCCAGGAGCTGCTGCTCGCACCGGACACGCAGCGTCACCTCGCCTGGCAGATCGGCGAGGAGGAGGCGGCTGGCCGCGTGCCTGACGTCTCTGTCATGGCGGTGGCCCGGCGTCTGGAGGAGCTGGGAGCGCGGCCGTGGCAGGTCGAGCAGACTGCGGCCCCTCTCTCCGACGCCCTGGCCTGATTCGGGGCGGCTTCAGGTTATTCGCCCCGCTCCTGGGTCGGAGCCAGGTCTCACACGCCCTGATCCGGGCCTCACAGGCCCTGATCCAGGTCGCGGCGTGCTTCCAACACGTGGCGGCGTGCTTCTATCAAGTTGCGGCGTGCTATTGATGTGAGGGCGTGGGCAGGAACGCTTGCAGGTACGCCCCGACGCCACAAGTACGCCCTGAAGGCCTGGAAACACGCCGCCACCGCAGATACACGCCCCGATGCAGCGTGCCCGGGCTCCACAGGCAGACCTCGTAACAGCTCTGTCCACAGACCTCAGAAGACCGAGATGCACCACCGTACGTCGCGGTGCATCGTGCTCGTGTCAGGCAGCACCAACGAGGCAAGGACCGTGTCCATGAGCGAGTCAACATCTGCGTTACCAACCGTGCTCACCCCCGTGAGCTGGCTAGGCCGACCTCCCGCGCACGCGGTACGTCTCGCCCGAGGAGGCTATCTCCTGCCCACGGCGGCGCCACCGACCTGGCGTCAGCTTCGAGAGGTCTCACTCGCACGCCTCGCTGCGGTGGTCCACGCCTACCCTGCAGTTGTAGCGCTCTCGCACGAGTCAGCCGCGCTGTTGCACGGCGCCACCCTGCCTTCGCAGGAACCAGATGTCCACGCCGTCCAACGCACGCATCAGCACCACAGCACACTGGACCTGCCGCGCGTCCTCGTCGGCGGCCAGCTCGTGACTGATCTTCCTGCGGCCGGAAACCGGGTCCCCTCCGGCACACGGCCTGGACGCCAGGTCCGTCTTCGCAGGCACGTGAGAACCGGATCCGATCTCGGTGAGGTCACGACCGTCAAGGGTCTCCCGGTGACCAGCCTTCGCACAACGCTCATCGACTGCCTGACAGACCTTGACCCCCACGACGCACTGGTCATCGGAGACTCGCTCGCCCGCATCATCGTGGGAGCTGACCGTTTCCTACCTGAGCAGGCCCGCGACCGTTGGGGCGGCGTACGTGCAGAGCTGCGCAAACGCATCGAGAGTCTTCATCGTCGCAGGGGTAAGCAACGAGCCCTGCGTGTGCTCGACCTGCTGGACCCGTTGTCCGAGTCCTGGGGAGAGAGCGAGCTGCGTTTCATCCTGCTCGCAGCCGGGACTCCTGAGCCCGTAGCGCAGACCTGCGTCGACGCCGAGAACTGCCAGTACTTCATCGACCTTGTGATTCCTGGGCTCAGGCTTGCCATCGAGTTTGACGGCCAGGGCAAGTACACCGGCCCCAAGGTCGTCTATGACGAGAAGAAACGTCAGGACGCCTTGATACGCCAAGGATGGGACATCATGCGGGTTCGCACCGAAGAGCTACGCGACCCCCAGAAGGTCATCGGGGAGGTCATGCGCCGGGTGCCGTCAGGACACTACCTTTCCCTCAGGCCCCGTCCCTGGCTAGGCACGATCTCCTAAGACGTTCTACCCGCAGAGAAGTGGGACGGAAACGCCGAAGACAGACACAAGTCGATAGCGGCGTGCTTCGGGGCCATCGCGGCGTGCTTCAATGTGGTTGCGGCGTGTTTGGAAGGAATCGAGGCGTGCCTGAGATATCAGGGCGTGTGTAGAAGCGTAGTCACGCACGCCGCCATATCACATCCACGCCCCGACCAGCGCAAAGCACGCCGCTACCGCACCGATGCACGCCGCTACCGCACCGATGCACGCCGTCGTCACGCCGATGCACGCTGCCACCGCCTGAGGGCAGGACGAGGGCAAGGCGAGAACGGCTCCGGGACAAGAACCGCGCAAGAACAGCTCCGAGACGAGAACAGCTCAAGAACAGCTCCGAGACGAGGACAACTCAAGAACAGCACAGCATCAGCTCAAGAACAGCTCCGGGACAAGAACAGCACGGGAGAAGAACACGCCCGCACATCAGTCGGCTGCTCCTGCTGGTGGCGGCCCGGCTCCGGGGCCCTGGGCCTCAGCGTCGCGAGCACCCTGCGCACCCGATTCAGTGCACGGTGAAGCCGTGGGCGCGGAAGACCTCGCGGGTGGACTCCACCAGCTCCGGCGAGGGCGGGGCGACCTCGCGCAGGGTGTAGCTCAGCCCCAGCGCGTCCCACTTGTCCGTGCCCATCTGGTGGAAAGGCAGGACCTCGACCCGAGAGACAACGTCCTTCCACCGTTCAATGATCTGGGCGACCTTCTCGATATTGCCGGGGTCATCGGTCAGCCCCGGCACAAGCACGAAGCGCGCCCAGATCTCAATGCCCCTGGCAGCCAGCCGGTCGCCGAAGGCGATCGTGGGGGCAAGCTGACGCCCGGTGACGCGCTTGTAGGTCTCCTCGTCGCCGCTCTTGACGTCGAGCAGCACCAGGTCGATGTTGTCCAGCATCTCGTCGCTCGCGTTGGCGCCCAGGAACCCGGAGGTGTCGATGCAGGTGTGGATCCCCATCTTCTTGGCGCCCTCCAGCAGCCGCCCTGCAAAGGCAGGCTGCATCAGCACCTCTCCGCCAGACAGGGTGATGCCGCCCTTGGAGGCGCGGAAGACGCCCCTGTAACGCCTCATGCGCCGCAGCAGCTCCTCCGCCTCCACCGGCTCGCCGTCCTTCATGAGGAAGGTGTCCGGGTTGTGGCAGTACTGGCAGCGCAGCGGGCAGCCGTTGAGGAACACGGTCATCCGTGTGCCGGGGCCGTCCACCGCCGTAACCAGCTCCCAGGAGTGGATCGAGCCGAGCGAGCCATCACGCATGCGAGCCAGACGGTCCGAGCGCTCGATGTCGGTCAGCTCCTCAAGTCCTCCGATACCCGCCCCGCGCAAGCGGGCGGCCGGGGCCAGGAAGTCCTGGTCCCGGCCGCCCGATGCTGCAGGGGCAGAAGTGTCAGTGGTACTCATCTGACTCCTTCGCCCGTGCCGGCTCAGGCGCCGGCGTGGAAGGTGCGGTTGAGGACGTCAAGCTGCTGCTCGCGGGTGAGCTTGACGAAGTTGACGGCGTAGCCGGAGACGCGAACGGTGAGGTTCGGGTAGTTCTCCGGGTGCTCCATCGCGTCCTCGAGGGTGTTGCGGTCCAGGACGTTGATGTTGGCGTGGTACAGGCCCTTGACGCCGCCGTTGTCCTCACGCTGAGCCTTCATCGAGGCAAGGCGCTCTTCGTACGTGGCCATGAGTGGCCCCTTTCATTCAAGTGGTGTGTTTCGACACGAGTGTCGAGTGGTTGTCCTGCCCGCCGGCCGGCCCAGCCGGCCGGCGAGTGGACGCATGAGGGATCAGGCCTCGACGGAGTCCTCGGGAACGAAGCCCGCGTCGAGGATGCCCACGAGGTTGGACACGCGCTCCTCCAGCGTGCGGCCCAGGCCCTGCGGGGTGATCGTGTTGGTGAGAGAGATACCGTCGAGGGCGTCGTTGTAGTCCAGCTTGCCCACGCTCAGCATGGAGGCCACCATGCCGTGGGTGTCCATGCCGTTCTCCGGGTTGGCACCGGGGGCGAAGGGGGTGCCCTTCTGGTGCCCGGACGGGAAGGAGCCGGTGGCCTTGCCGTAGACGACGTTCGAGGTGATCGTCAGGACCGACTGGGTCGGGATCGCGTCACGGTAGAAAGGCTGAGCCTTGATCTTGGACATGATCGTGTGGACCACGGTGGCCGCGATCTCGTCGGCGCGGTCGTCGTCGTTGCCGTAGATCGGGAAGTCACCCTCAGTGACGTAGTCGACCACGAGGCCGGTCTCGTCGCGAACAGGCGTGACCTTGGCGTACTTGATGGCGGACAGCGAGTCGGCCACGATGGACAGGCCAGCGATACCGCAGCCCATGGTGCGCACGATCTCAGAGTCGTGCAGGGCCATCTCGATGGACTCGTAGGCGTAGCGGTCGTGGCAGTAGTGGATGATGTTGAGGGCCTCGACGTAGGTGGCGACCACCCAGTCGAGCATCTTCTCGTACTTGTCCCAGACCTCGTCAAAGTCCAGCGGGCCGTCGCCCTCGATACCGGGCAGGCCGGTGACGACCTGCTTACCGGTCATCTCGTCGCGACCGCCGTTGATGGCGTAGAGCAGCGCCTTGGCGGAGTTCACGCGGGCGCCGAAGAACTGCATCTGCTTGCCCACGCGCATCGGGGACACGCAGCAGGCGATCGCGGCGTCGTCGCCCCAGTGCTCGCGGATCTGCTCGTCGGCCTCGTACTGGATGGAGGAGGTCGTGATCGAGATCAGCGCGCAGAAGTCCTTGTAGCCCTGCGGCAGCTTCTCGTCCCAGAAGATCGTGATGTTCGGCTCAGGGGCCGGGCCGAGGTTGCGCAGGGTCTGCAGCAGACGGAAGGAGGTCTTGGTCACCAGCGGGCGGCCGTCCTCACCGAAGCCGGCGTCAGACCAGGTGGCCCAGTAGGGGTCGCCGGAGAAGATCTGGTCGTAGTCGGTGGTGCGCAGGAAGCGGGTGATGCGCAGCTTCATGACAAAGTTGTCGATGAGCTCCTGGGCGTAGGTCTCGTCGATGACTCCCTCACGCAGGTCGCGCTCGAAGTAGATGTCCAGGAAGGCCGACAGGCGACCGATGGACATGGCGGCGCCGTCCTGGGACTTCACGGAGGCCAGGTAGGCGAAGTAGGTCCACTGGACGGCCTCGTGGGCGTCCTTGGCCGGGCCCGAGATGTCATAGCCGTAGGAGGCGGCCATGACCTTGAGCTTCTTCAGGGCCTTGATCTGCTCGGCGTGCTCCTCGCGGTAGCGGGCCCAGTGCTCGGAGAAGGGCTTGTCCGCGACGGCGTCCTTGGCCTTCTGCTTCTCCTCGATGAGGTAGTCGACGCCGTACAGGGCCACGCGACGGTAGTCGCCGATGATGCGGCCGCGGCCGTAGGCGTCGGGCAGGCCGGTGATGATGTGGGAGGAGCGGGCGGCACGGATGCGCGGGGTGTAGATGTCGAAGACCGCGTCGTTGTGGGTCTTGCGGTAGCGGGTGAAGATCTTCTGGGCCTCAGGGTCGATCTCCTTGCCCGCCTCCTTGATGGCCTGGGCCACCATGCGCCAGCCGCCGTTGGGCATCATGGCGCGCTTGAGCGGGGAGTCGGTCTGCAGGCCGACGACGACGTCGTCGTCCTCGGAGATGTAGCCGGCCGGGAAGGCGTCGATGTCCGACGGCGTGTGGGTGTCGACGTCGAGGATACGGACCTTGCGCTCCTCCTTGAGGTAGTTCTCCTCCAGGGTGTCCCACAGGCGCAGGGTCTTGTCGGTCGCACCGGCAAGGAACGAGGCGTCGCCGTCGTAGGGGGTGTAGTTGCGCTGGATGAAGTCGCGGACGTCGATCCCCTGCGACCAGGAGCCCTTGACGAACCCCTCCCATGCGTCGCGGCTGGTGCTCTCGTCCGCGGTGGCGGATGCTGTGACCTCGGTGGTCATCCGTGCCCTCCTGTAGGTGGGTGGCGGTTGGCCACCCGATGGTGTCCGCCCTTGTGGGGCGCTGCGGCACGTCCTCGCGCCGTCGGCACCAGGGTATGCGCCCGCGTGGCCCAGGTGAACCTTTCACACGGTCGACACCGGTGGGATCACTCACAGGGGAATCACTAGGCACTCCGTCCTACTCCCCCGCCGCCGCGCTCCGTGGCGCAAGCCTCGGGCTAGGAGCGCGATGACAGGACAAATCAGACTTTAGTCCCACATGTCGGCGGCGCAGGCCGGACAGCGGCAGCGCGGGCAAAGGTCCCCCTTGCGGCCCGTCGGCCCCTCAGGCCCTCGCGCCACGCAGGACCCGTCGCGCGGCAGCGGCAACGCCCTCGGCGTCCATCCCGAAGTCAGCCAGCAGCTGGTCGCGGGAGGCCGTGTCCAGGAAGCGACGCGGCACGCCGACGCGCGCCACGAGCGGAGGACGCCCGTCGGCCGCGGCAGCCTCGCCGTCGTCCTCCAGGCCGGTCCACCGGTCCTCCAGCGCGTCACGCAGCTGGGAGCCGATACCGCCCTCGACCAGCCCGTCCTCGACGACGACGGCGCCGCGAGAGCGCGCGACGAGGTCGACCAGGTTCTGGGGCACCGGGATCGCCCAGCGAGGGCTGACCACGAGGACCGGCTCGCCCTGCTCAGCCAGCCGGGCACCGGCCTGGAGGGCGGCAGGAGCCATCGCCCCGATACCGACGATGACCACGGCGCCGCGCGCCTGCCCTTCAGTGGCGTCGACCAGCACGTCGAGCGCCTCGAAGGGGTCGTCCTGCCCGCCGAGCGTGCGCAGGACCGGCTGGGGCGCGGGAAGCGCCCCCTTGGCGTAGCGCAGGACGGTCGGCCCGTCCTGGGTCTCCACCGCCGTGCGCAGCGCCTGGCGCAGGGTCTGCTCGTCGCGGGGCGCGGCCAGGCGCAGGCCTGGCACGTGAGACAGCAGCGCCATGTCCCACGTCCCGTTGTGGCTGGCACCGTCCGTGCCGGTCAGGCCCGCACGGTCCAGGACCACCGTCACCCCGGCCCGGTGGAGGGCCACGTCCATGAGGAGCTGGTCGAAGGCACGGTTGAGGAAGGTGGCGTACAGCGCGACCACCGGGTGCATGCCGGCAAAGGCCATGCCGGCAGCCGCCGTGAGCGCGTGCTGCTCAGCGATGCCGACGTCGATGACGCGCTCGGGCATCGCGTCGGCCAGGGGCTGGAGCCCGACCGGCTGCTGCATGGCGGCCGTGACACCCACGATCCGCTCGTCGCCGCGCGCCAGCTCCAGGACCTCCTCAGCGAAGACGGCGGTCCAGCCGAAGCGCTCGGGCACCACCGGCAGCCCGGTCTCCGGGTGGATCCTGCCCACCGCGTGGAAACGATCGGCCACGTCCTCCTCAGCCGGGGTGTAGCCACGCCCCTTCTGCGTGATGACGTGGACGATGACCGGCTCGGCGTACTCACGGGCCCGGGTGAGCGCGAACTCAAGGGCCGTCTCGTCGTGCCCGTCCACGGGGCCGGTGTACTTGATCCCCAGGTCCTCGAAGAAGGCGGAGGGCACCAGCACGTCCTTCAGCCCCCGCTTGAGCCCGTGCAGGGCGTCGTAGGCGGCACGTCCTGGTGGCCCCTGGCTCAGCAGCCCCTTCCTGACGGTTGACAGCATCCGCTCGTAGCCAGGGTTGGTCCGCAGCGCGTCCAGGTGGTGGGCGAGGCCTCCGATGGTCGGGGCGTAGGAGCGGCCGTTGTCGTTGACGACGACGACCAGGTGCTTGTCCACCGAGTCCGCGATGTTGTTGAGGGCCTCCCAGGCCATGCCGCCGGTCATGGCGCCGTCGCCGATCACCGCCACCACGTGCCGGTCCTCACGGTGGGCCAGGTGGTTGGCCCGGGCTATCCCGTCGGCCCAGGACAGGGCGGTCGAGGCGTGGGAGTTCTCCACCACGTCGTGGACCGACTCCGAGCGCGCCGGGTAGCCGGAGAGCCCGCCACGCTCGCGCAGGTGGCTGAAGTCCTGGCGTCCGGTCAGCAGCTTGTGGACGTAGGCCTGGTGCCCGGTGTCGAAGACAATGGTGTCGCGAGGCGAGCTGAAGACCCGGTGCACCGCGAGCGTCAGCTCCACCACACCGAGGTTAGGACCCAGGTGACCGCCGGTGCGGGCCACCGTGGCCACCAGGTAGGCCCGGATCTCCTCGGCCAGCGCGGCCAGGTCCTCGCTCGTCAGGCGACGAAGGTCGCCGGGGCGCCGGATCGAGGACAGCAGCGGCGTGGCCGGCAGGGCCTCGCGCGCGGCGGTGCCCGCGCCCTGGCGCGGACGGTCCTGACGCGAGCCGGGAGCCTGCGTGCTCAGGTTCATCGCCGTCGTCCTCCCGACTGGTCCTGTGCCCACGCACCGTGCGAGTGTGCGCAGGCTGCTGTGGCTGCCGCGGCTGCCATCTGTGCCTGTGGTACGGCCGCCGACCTGCACAGTCAGCCTGCACGGTCAGCCTGCGCGGTCGGCACCTAGGCACCACAGCATAGGCGCTCAGCGGCCGCACCTGCTGCCGCCGGGCACGCCGTGTGTCACCGACGAGACGCACAAGCACGTAGGGTGTGGCATGGCGCGCGTCACGCAGCCTCACCGCGGCCCGACGCGACGCACCAGCCTCACGGACAGGAGCACCCCATGAGCACCACCGCCCCCTTCGGCACCTGGCCCTCGCCCATCTCGCCGGGCACGATCACCACGCGCACGGTGACGCTGTCACAGGTGCGCGTGGACGGCCCGGACACCTACTGGGTCGAGCAGCGTGCCTCCCAGGCCGGGCGCCAGGTCCTGCTGCGTCGTGACGGTGACGGCCAGGTCGGAGAGGTCCTGCCGCTGACGCCCTCCGACGAGCTGGTGGACGTGCGCACCGGCGTCCACGAGTACGGCGGGCGCGCCTACGCCGTCGACTCGGGCATCATCGTCGTCTCCCACGCCGCAGACGGCCGGCTCTACCGCTATGACGTCAACCACCGCCTGCGTGGCCTGGTGCCGCTGACGATCTACGGGGACGTGCGTCACGGGGACCTGGAGATCGACACCGCCCGCGGCCTGGTCTACGCCGTGCGCGAGGACCACCGCGGCGGCGGCGAGCCGGTCAACACCCTTGTGGCGGTCCCGCTGGACGGCTCGGCCGCACGTGACGACTCGCCCGTGCGCACGCTCGTGTCCGGTACGGACTTCGTCACCTCCCCCGCTCTCTCCCCCGACGGCGAGCACCTGGCCTGGATCACCTGGGACCACCCCTCGATGCCCTGGGACGAGGCGGTCCTCCACGTCGGTGACCTCCGGCCAGACGGCACCATCGGCTCCCAGACCGTGCTGGACGGGGGCGAGGGCCACTCCGTGTCCGAGCCGCGCTGGACCGAGGAGTGCGACCTCGTCCACGTCGCCAACGGCTCAGGCTTCTGGAACCTCTACCGCACCGAGGGCTTCCCGCGCCGCGGCACCAACCGCGAGGGGTGGACCCAGCAGCTGCGCACCCGTCCCCTCCACCCGGCCGAGGCCACCTTCACCTTCCCGGCATGGCAGCTGGGGCCTCACCACTTCGACGTCCTGGACGGCGAGCACCTCATCGCCTCCTGGGCCCGCGACGCGGTGTGGCACCTGGGCACCATCCGTCTGGCCAACGGCGAGCTGGAGGAGTGGAACGTGGGCTGGCAGCCGCTGAGCAACGTCGCCTCGTCCTCCTCCGGGCGGGTCGTCATGCTGGCCGGCAACGAGCACTGCCTGCCGGCGATCATCGAGGTCGGCCACGGCGGGGTGCAGGTGCTGCGTGACTCCGGCGAGCTGGACCCGGAGTCGATCGGCGTCTCCTTCCCCGAGCCCGTGTCCTGGCCGACCTGCGACGGCGCCACCGCGCACGGCTTCTTCTACCCTCCGGCCTCGGCCTGCTACACCGGGCCGGACGGTGAGCTCCCTCCGCTCATCGTCAACGTCCACGGCGGGCCGACAGCGGCCTCGCGCCCCGGCTACGACCTGCGCGTGCAGTACTGGACCAGCCGGGGATTCGCCTACCTCGACGTCAACTACCGCGGCTCGACCGGCTACGGGAGCTCCTACCGCAAGGCCCTCAACGGAGCCTGGGGGCTGGTCGACGTCGACGACGTGGTAGGCGGCGCCCGCTACCTGGCTGGGCAGGGCCTGGTGGACCCGAGCCGGATGGCGGTGCGCGGCTCCTCAGCCGGTGGCTTCACCGTGCTGTCCAGCCTCATCCGCTCCGACGTCTTCTCTGCAGCCACCTCCTGCTTCGGGGTCACCGACCTGTCGCAGATGGCTCGCACGACTCACAAGTTCGAGTCTCGCTACATCCACACCCTGGTCGGGGCCAGGGACACCGAGGACCCGGTCCTGACCGAGCGCTCCCCGATCTCCCACGTCAGCGACATCCACGCCCCGCTGCTGCTCCTGCAGGGCAGCGAGGACCCGATCGTGCCCGTGGAGCAGGCCACGACCCTCTACCGGGCGGTAGCGGACCAGGGTCTGCCGGTGGCGCTGGAGGTCTTCCAGGGCGAGGGCCACGGCTTCCGCTCGGCCTCCAACATCCACCGTGCCCTGGAGGCCGAGCTCAGCTTCTACACCCAGGTGTGGCACCTGCCCACCGGTGAGGACCTGCGCACCGCCGTGCACGTGGACAACCTCGATCCCGCTGGGCAGGACTGAGCCAGGTGCCTGGGCACGAGCCGTCCCAGGTGCCTGGCCGCCCCCGTCTGCGCCAGCGAGCAGCAGCCGACGCCCTGGCCGTCCTGCGCTACCACCGCTCTGGCCTGTACAGCCTGGCCGTCCTGGTGGGCCTGGCGGCGGGGGCCGGCGCGATCTGCTTCCGGCTGGGTATCGACGCCTGGGCGCGTGTGCTGACCGGCAGCCACGACGCCGCCGCCCCGGCAGGCGGTCTGCTGTCCTTCGCCGGGGGCTGCCTCCTCCTGCTGGCCCCGGTCGTCTCAGGCCTGCTCGTCGGCCCGCTCATGGCGTGGTTGGGGCCTACGCCTACCGGTCACGGCGTGGCCGGGGTGATCTGGTCAGCGCGCCGCGGCGACGGCGCCATGGCTCCCCGCCCCGCCACGGCCAGCGTCGTGGCCGCGGCCCTGACCATCGGTGGTGGAGGCTCGGTCGGCCCTGAGGGCCCCATCGCCGAGCTCGGTGCCTCCACCGCCTCCCTGGCCGGGCGTCGGCTGGGGCTGCCGAGCCGGTGGGTGCGGATGCTGGCCGCAGCAGGCACGGCGGCCGGGGTGGCCGCGGCCTTCAACGCGCCTCTGGCCGGGGCCTTCTTCGCCATGGAGGTCATCCTCCTGGACTTCACGGTTGACGCCTTCGCCTTCGTGGTCCTGGCCTGCGTGTCGGCCACGGTGCTGTCCCACCAAGTGCTCGGCGAGGCGGTGACGATGCCGCTGCCCGAGCTCGACCTGGCTGGGGACGCCCGGCTGGGCTGGGTCGCCCTGCTGGGCCTGGTCGGCGGCGTCGTCGGCGTGGTCTTCTCCCGCTGCCGCTACCTCATGGCCGACGCCGCAGCCTGGCTGTGGAGGGTCACGCACCTGCCGGCCTGGGCCCGGCCGGCGCTGGGAGGAGTCGCGGTCGGTGGTCTGCTCATGATCTGGCCGCAGTCCTACGGGGAGTCCTCGGCGGTCCTGGTCACCGTCCTGGACGGCGGCTACAGCGCCTGGGCGCTGCTGGGGCTCATGAGCCTGAAGATCGTGGCGACGTGCCTGACCTTGGCGGTGGGCTTCGCCGGCGGGGTCTTCGCCCCCTCGCTCTTCATCGGGGGCGCCCTGGGAGCCGCCTTCGGTCTGGCCCTCGTCCCCGACCAGCCCTCAGCCGCCGCGGTCTTCGGCGTCATCGGGATGGGTGCGGTCTTCACCGGGGCCGCCCGGGCCCCGATCACTGCCGTCGTCCTCATCATCGAGATGACCTCGCAGTACTCACTGCTCACCCCGCTCATGCTGGCCAGCGTGCTGGCCACCTTCGCCAGCAGGTTCCTGACCCGCACGACGATCTACACCGAGGAGCTGCGCCGTCGCGGGGAGGACGTCGAGGACCCGCTCGCCTCGACCCTGGTCGGCCGTGCCACGGCCCGGCGCCTGATGACGCCACCGCCTGCCGTGCTGCTGGCCAGTGACCGGCTCAGCCACGCCGCGCGGGTGCTCCAGGCCTCCGGCTCCTCGGTGCTGCCCGTGGTCGACGACGCCCTCGCTCCTGGCGCCGGGAGCCTGGGTACCCTCCTGGGATGCGTCAGCGCGGTCCAGATCGCCCAGGTGCTGACGGAACCTGGAGGCAGCGACGTGAGGACGCTGGGGCAGCTGCCCCTGGCTCACGAGCAGGTCGAGGAGCACGAGGAGGCCACGGCCGTCCTCGCCCATCTCTCACGCACCCACGCCGACGGCCTGCCAGTCGTGCGCCGCCCTGACGAATGCGGCGACGCGGCCTCGTGGCAGCTCGTCGGCTGGATCGCCCAGCAGGACATGGTCCGTCGCCTCTACCGCCACCAGCACGCGGCCCAGGAGGCTGCCAGCAGCCGCACCTCGCTGGGCGCGCGCGTGCAGCGCCGGCTGCGTGAGAAGCGCTAGCGGCACGGTGCTCATATCAGCGCCCTCTCTGATCGCCCCTCTCGACAAGTGACGAATCCCACATTATGATCACGTTGCTCTGATCATCGATCAAGGGCACCCGTCCCGTCGGCCACGACGTCTCAAAGGAGAGGTCCTCATGCTGCTACCTAAGAGACCCGGCAACGAGTGGCTGAGGCAGCCGTTCTCGTGTCCTTGCTGGCTGCGCAGGCAGCCTTGGGGGTCTCCAGCAACAACACCTACGTGGGATACCGCGGATGAGTGAGGTGCTGGGGCAGGTACCGGTGGTCTC
Organism: Actinomyces sp.; assembly: GCF_029851875.1. Classification (GTDB taxonomy): domain Bacteria; phylum Actinomycetota; class Actinomycetes; order Actinomycetales; family Actinomycetaceae; genus Actinomyces. The sequence continues at coordinate 6,610 of NZ_JARKVC010000003.1, read as the reverse complement.
ACTGGACAAGGTGTCCGCCCGATACGGGCGGCACACGGCCCTGCGTCCCGTCTCGCTGACACTGAGGCCAGGTGACGTTCTCGGACTCGTCGGGCCCAACGGAGCAGGAAAGTCCACCCTCATGGACATCATGGCGTGTCTGCGCCCTCCCTCAGCCGGTCACCTCCGCATACAGGACATGGTGGTCGACAACGCTAGGGCCGCGGAACAGGCTCGCAGGGAGATCGCCTACCTGCCCCAGCACAACACTCTCATCCCCCACTTCACGGCACAGGAGATGGTGGAGTACGCCGCCTGGGCGGCGCAGGTCCCGAGGACGGAACGTGCTGAGCGCGTCATCCAGGCGCTGGAGGCAGTTGACCTTGTCGAGGCTCGCCAGCTCCGTGTCTCACGCATGTCAGGTGGGACCTACCAGCGTCTGGCCCTGGCGACCTGCCTGGTCAAGCAGCCGGCTCTTCTCCTGCTCGACGAGCCAACCGTCGGTCTTGATCCACTGCAGCGAGTCCGCTTCCGCCAGCTCATCGACGTGCAGTCGTCCACCGCCGTCGTCATCTCCTCCCACCTCATGGAGGACATCGCGTCCCTGGCCACCCACCTGCTCGTACTTGAGCAGGGTGCGACGCGCTTTGCCGGCCCGCTCGCCGACCTGGCAGGACAGAGCGACACCGCCGGGCTTGAAGCCGCCTACCTCACGCTGGTGGGTGAGCGATGAGAGCCACCCGCAGCCTCTTTCTGGTCGCACTGCGCCGCACGCCCCTCCTCGTTGTGATAGCCGCTCTTGTCGTCCTGCAAGTAGCTCTGATGCAGCTCGAGCACTCCACGTGGCGCATGTCCTGGTCCGAGGCAAGTGCTGCCATCACCAGCCCTTGGGTCTACCTCGCCCCTCTCACAGCGGCAGGAGCCGCCTGGGCACAGCGACGATGGACCGGCCAACGCGTCCTGGACGAAGCCTCCACGCTGAGCACTCTGCTGCGCTCCCGGTATGTCCTCGGCCTGATGAGCTCATGCCTGTTAGCCCTTCTTGTCCCGCTTGCCGGGGCGTTGACCGCCCTGGCAGGGACCACAGGCCATGAGGTACCAGGGACCCTGTGGCCCAGCTACCTCCTCATGGCGGCCCTGACGGCATGGACCAGCGCGGCCTTCGGATGCCTGGTTGGTGTGCTGCCCGGTTCAGCGTGGTTCTCTCCAGCCCTCGCCGCAGTCCTGGTCTTTGGCCGTCACCTCTGGCTTCCCCACGGAGCGTCGTCCGCACTCACCCGTTTCTTTCTCGCCGGTCCTCCTGACCGCGCCCTGACTGGCGTAGGGGTCCTGTCAGCCTGTCTGGAGGCTCTGGGTGTCACAGTGACTGCTCTGACAGCCCCTGTGACGCTCCACTGTCTCCGCCGTGACCGCGCATGGACCTCCTGGAGCCAACGCCTGCTCCTGGCTGGAACGACCTGCGCAGCCGCGGCAGCCTTAGCCGTCTGCGCTGTCTGTGGCCCTGTTGTCCACGCCCGCGCCCTGCCAGAGGCACCACTGTGCACCGGCGAGGAGCTCCAGGTGTGCCTGTGGCCGGACCAGGCCGCCTACCTGCCAGAGGTAGAAGAGCTCACACAGCGAGCGGACGCACTGGCCCACGCCTATCATCTGAGCACTCCACCGCCGCTGCTGGAGTACGGCCTCTACGGTCAGGACCAACCCGGAGGAGACTTCACCCTCGTCAACGGGTCCACGCGGTTCCTGGCCGCGAGCATCGCCGAGACTCTGGCCGTCCAGGTCGTCGGAACGGCTGAGCAGCGGTGCACCCCGCGAGACGAGGCAGTCAGCCGCTGGATGAAGGCCGTGGGTGAGGTCTCCGCCCTGCTGGAGATGGAGCTGACAGGCACGCAGCGCCCTGAGGGCATGAGTGACACCATCGGGACCGACTGGGACGAGGTTGCGCGCGTCCACGCCTCAGACGACCCTGCCCTGCGCTCCACGTGGGTGGCACAGCGCCAGGAACAGGCGCAGAACGCGATCAGCCAGTGGTGCACCCCGTGAAGACTGCTGCGCTCTACGTCCGCAGCAGGCACCTGGTGCGGCTGAGTCTCGTCATCGCAGCGCTTGGCCTGGTCCACATGATGAGCCGGGACGTCGTCCTGATTCTCAGTGCCAGTGGAGCACGAGTGAGCTATCGCTACGTCCTCGTCACCCTAGGGGCTGGCATCCTGGCAGGGGCTGCACGCTCCCCCTGCTCCGGCATCGACCTCATGAGCCCAGGGTCTGTCCAGCGGGCGCGGCAGCTGACCCGCCTGTACGCGCTGCTGCTCGGGCTCGTGCTCTTCGCTTGCCTGCCCGCCCAGTCCTGGGCCAGTCTGGCTGTCTACGCACGATCGTTCCTGGTCTGGTTCTCTCTCGGCCTGATCGCCAGTGAGGTCCTGGGAGACGAGCAGGCGTGGGTCGGCCCTCTTGTCGCACTGTGGCCACCTGTGCGCTACGGGTACCAAGGTGGGCACTGCGTCCAGTGGAACTGGGCAGAAGCACCGTGGCACGCCGTGCCAGCCGCGCTGATCTGTGCTGGGACCGCACTCGTGGCGCTGGCTCTGTGCCTGAGACACCCGCCCGTACCACGACGCGGCCTACCGGGAGCAGCAGCACGCATCACGCGGTGAACACGCCCAACCTACGCAGTGGGCGGCAGGCAAGCCGCGGCTCCTCAGCACTGGCGCCGGGTCAGCTCCTCCATGCGCTCGGCAGCCACGACGATGCGCCGAGGGTCGCTCATCCACATCCACACCGCAGCCACGGCCGGCAGGAGGAGAGGCAGGAAGGCGAGGCGGCGTCCGCCGTCGGCCCACACGCTGGAGGCCAGGCCAGGGGCCGTGCCGGTCCAGGTCAGCAGACCAAAGAGCAGGGCACCGGTGAGCAGGGCCGTCAGGCTCATCCACCCCACCATGCGCATCCGCCGGCCGTTGTGGGCCACGCACACGGCCGCCAGCAGGTAGAGGATCCCGGCTACCACGTTGAGGGAGTCGACCACAGGAGCCTGGGTGGGGCGGCGGATGAGGTCCACGGCCGAGGGCGCCAGCACCACGGCACCGAGGGCTCCCAGGGCCAGCACCAGCAGGCGGCTCCAGCCTCGCGCCGGACGACGATGGTCCTCGACGGTACGCACCACGAGGGGCTGGGCGCCCGCTGCCTCGTGACGCGACGTTGCTCCAGGTCGCTCCATCGTGCCTGTGTCCTCCTGAACCTCACCTCGCGCCGGCGCAGGTCGCTGCGCCGGCCACGGTCGTGCCCAGCCACGTCATCGACTGTGCGGCCCAGGACACTACCATTGCCGGGGTGAGCACCACACAGAGCGCGCCCAGCACCGCCAGCCAGACCATCTTGTCCCTCACCGGCCTGCCTGCGAGCCAGGTCCAGGCCCAGACCATCGTCCTAGCGGCCGCGTGCCAGGCGGGACCCTCGCCTCGCGCGCGGGTGCTGACCGACGGCGTCGACACCTCCGGCCTGGACGTGGCCGCCCTGGAGCAGGCACTGTCCGGACTCGGTTACACCGCGGGCCTGGACGAGGTCGTGCGCCTGCACTCCCACGGCCTGGGTGAGCTCACTGCCGCCGCCCTGCTCGTGGTGGGCACGGGCACGGACCTGGAGCTCGCCGCGCAGGCCGACGCCGACGCCGTCGCCCTGGGCGGCACGCGCGCCGGGGTGCTCGCTCGAGCCGCGGCCCGCGCCGTCAGCGAGCTGGCCGGGACCGGCTCCGCCGTGCTCGCCCTGCCCGCCGCCGACACCTGCGACCTGGAGGCCGTGGCCCGCGGCGCCGCCGCCGGCGGGTACTCCTGGGCGGCACGCGTTCCTGCGCCCACGGCGGCGCTGGCTGAGGCCCTCATCGCCTCCAGCCTCAGCGGAGAGGGGGCCGAGCAGGCCCTGGCGCGTGCCAGCGTCCTGGGCGGAGCGCTGCGGCTGACCCGTGACCTGGTCAACGAGCCCCCGAACCGTCTGACCCCGCAGACCTTCACCGAGCTCGCCCAGCGCCTGGCCCAGGAGCACGGTCTGGAGACTGAGGTCCTGGACGAGGTCGCTCTGGCCCGGGGCGGCTTCGGTGGGATCGTGGGCGTGGGCCAGGGGTCGGTCCACCCGCCGCGCCTGGTGCGCGTGAGCTGGGTGCCCTCCGCCCCGGAGCGCCGCGTGGCACTGATCGGCAAGGGCATCACCTTCGACTCCGGTGGCCTGTCCCTCAAGCCGCCGGCCTCCATGCCAGAGATGAAGTCTGACATGGCCGGTGCGGCCACCGTGCTGGCCACCGTGGTGGCCGCCGCCCGCCTGGGGCTGGAGGTGCGTGTGGACGCCTGGCTCGCGCTGGCGGAGAACATGCCGACCGCCGACGCCCAGCGTCCCAGCGACATCGTCTCGATGTACGGGGGCACCACCGTGGAGATCACGAACACCGACGCCGAGGGCCGCCTGGTCATGGCCGACGCCCTGGCACGGGCCGTGGAGGACGAGCCTGACGCGGTGCTCGACGTCGCCACGCTCACCGGAGCCCAGATCGTGGCCCTGGGCGAGCGCGTCAGCGGCGTCATGGGCACTCCGGCCCTGCGCCAGGCCGTGACCCGTGCCGCCGTCGCCGCCGGCGAGGCCTTCTGGGCCATGCCGCTGCCCGAGCACCTGCGAGCCAACCTCGACTCCCCCTTCGCCCAGCTGCGCAACGCCTCTGTCGGCAACCGCGCCGGCGGCATGCTCGTGGCCGGCCTCTTCCTGCGCGAGTTCGTCGGCCAGGTCCCCTGGGCGCACCTGGACGTGGCAGGACCGGCCTACAACGAGAAGTCGCCCTGGGGCGGGGTGCCCGTCGGCGGCACCGGTGCCGGCGTGGCCACGCTGGTCGAGCTGCTGCGCTCGATGGCCCGCTAGGAGGCCCCGGCGTCACCAGCCACGTCATGAGGTGACCCTTCTCACGGCTCGGCCAGGACCCTGGTCCTGGCCGAGCCCTCTGTTCGGTGGGTGCGAGAGCCGCGGAGGTGAAACAATGTGCAGCGTGCCGGACCCCGACTGGGCGTATGGACAGAACTGAGGAGAGTTTTTCGTGACAGACACCGTCTACGACATGGTCATCCTAGGCGCCGGCTCGGGCGGCTACGCCGCAGCACTGCGCGGGGCCCAGCTGGGTCTCAAGGTCGCCCTCATCGAGGCCGACAAGGTCGGCGGCACCTGCCTCCACCGCGGGTGCGTGCCCACCAAGGCCATCCTGCACGCCGCAGAGACGGCCGACGCCGTCCGCGAGGCCGGCGCCCTGGGTGTCCAGGCCGAGCTGCGCGGCATCGACATGGCGGCCGTGGGCGCCTACAAGGACAGTATCGTCACCAAGATGTACAAGGGCCTGCAGGGCCTGGTCTCCTCGCGCGGGATCGACCTCGTCACCGGCTGGGGCAGGCTGGTCTCCCCCACCACCGTCGAGGTTGACGGCAAGGCGGTCACCGGCAGGAACGTCGTCCTGGCCTCCGGCTCCTTCTCCAGGACCATCGGGCAGACCATCGACGACAGGGTCATCACCTCCGAGCAGGCCCTTGAGCTTGACCACGTCCCCTCCTCCGCCGTCATCCTGGGCGGCGGGGTCATCGGTGTGGAGTTCGCCTCCGCCTGGGCCTCACTCGGCACCCAGGTCACCATCATCGAGGGCCTGCCCCGCCTGGTCCCCAACGAGGACGAGGCCATCTCCAAGCAGCTCGAGCGCGCCTTCCGCAAGCGCAAGATCGCCTTCAGGACCAAGACGATGTTCACCTCCGTGGACCGCACCGCCAGCGGTGTCACCGTCCACACCGAGGACGGCAGGTCCTACGACGCCGAGCTCCTGCTCATCGCCGTCGGCCGCGGCCCGGCGACCGCTGACCTGGGCTACGAAGAGGTCGGCGTGGCCATGGACCGAGGCTTCGTCCTGGCTGACGAGTACGGCCGCACCAACGTGCCCGGCGTGTGGGCGGTGGGTGACATCGTCCCCGGCGTCCAGCTCGCCCACCGCGGCTTCGCCCAGGGCATCGTCGTGGCGGAGAAGATCGCGGGTCTGAGCCCGACCCCGGTCGACGACGTCAAGGTCCCCAAGGTCACCTTCTGCGAGCCCGAGATCGCCTCGGTGGGCCTGAGCGAGGCCAGGGCCAAGGAGATCCACGGCGAGGACGCCATCGCCACCGCCGAGTTCAACGTCGCGGGCAACGCCAAGAGCCAGATCCTGGGTACCCAGGGCTTTGTCAAGCTCGTCTCCCTCAAGGACGGCCCGATCCTCGGCTTCCACGCCATCGGCGCACGCATGGGTGAGCAGGTCGGCGAGGGCCAGCTCATGGTGAGCTGGGAGGCTGACGCCGACGACGTCGCCTCCCTCGTCCACGCCCACCCCACCCAGAACGAGACCCTCGGCGAGGCCGCTATGGTGCTTGCCGGCAAGCCCCTGCACAACCACGGCTGACACGTCGGCGTAGCGCAGAAGAGATCAAAGGAAGACAGATGTCTGAATCCGTCAAGATGCCCGCTCTGGGTGAGTCCGTGACCGAGGGAACCGTCTCCTCCTGGCTCAAGGCCGTCGGTGACACCGTCGAGGCCGACGAGCCCCTGCTGGAGGTCGCCACCGACAAGGTCGACACCGAGGTCCCCTCCCCCG